>JBBIVJ010000008.1:0-129078 GCA_037439785.1 Verrucomicrobiales bacterium
GACCAGGTGCCCGGTCGCAGAAACACGATGCCCGGTCATCGAGACCCGTTGTCCGCCGCTGGAGACCGAGTGCCCGATCGCAGAAACGCGGTGTCCGCCCCTGGAGACGCAGTGTCCGATTGCCAAAACCCGCTGCCCGCCGCTGCTCACCGCTTGCGTGACGGGTGAGACCCAATGCCCGCCCATCGCGACCCGCTGCCCGCCCTTGGAGACGCAGTGCCCGGTGCTGCCGACCACTTGTCCCGCCCTGCCCACCCAATGCGTGGTGGGGGCGACCTTCTGCCCGCCGGTGGAGACGCAATGCCCGGTCCTCGAGACGCGTTGCCCGCCAGACCCGATCAACTGCGTACCGGTCAACCTGGTCCACGCCCTGCCGACACCGGTCCCCAGCGAGACGCCCGTTCAACTCACGCAGGTGGTACAAGTGCCCGCCCCGGTGCCGAACGTGGCGTCGGCCTTGAACTTCCGCCAACCGGTGTCCCGTTGCCCGTGTTCAGAGGAACTCCCAGCGCCGGTGTCTTCGCTATGGGCTCGAGTGGCTCGCGAACCGGCCAACCACCTTGGCCAAAGTCCGCCGAAACCGCAGGCCACCGCCGGCCCCATGCTCATGGCGGCAGCCCGGGCAAGGGTGACCGGCAGGGACACAAGACCGGGCGGATCGGACCCGGCCTCACGTCGCAGGGAAAGCTCCTCGGCGGACGGAGGCGTCTCCGCCGCTCAGTGGCCGGCGGTTCAAATCGCCTTCACCAACGGCCCGCCGGATGCCGCCGCCAGCCCGACCACCCCGGCCGCACGGGCCGGGCCGGTACGGGGGCACATAAACCGTGGCGTCGCGGCTGATCCTCCCCTTAGAGTCTGAGTCGTTCCTCGAATTGAGGCCAGCCAGGCGTGGGAGATTCCGGCCAGTCCAGGCTTGAACCTCCTGCGGGCCGGAGCGCCCCGGCGGCGCCCCCCGCAGGAGGCTTTGTCCTTCCCCTGTTGCTGACGCTGAGTGCGGCGTGGATCGCCGCCGGGTCGGTCGGCCTGTTGGCTCACCCGTTACGGCGCATCCTGGCCGGGCTGCTGTTGCTGGGGGCAGGGGTGATCGCCCTGCCGGCCCGAGGTGCGCTGCCGGCCGGGTGGCTGCGCCGGGCCGGGGGATGGTTCCTCGCAGCAGCGGTGCTGCTGGCGGCACCCCTGCCGGCGGTCCAGGTCCTCGCGGCGGCGCTGGTGGCGGGCGCGCTGGCGACCCTCCCCTCACCGGCCCGGCAAGGGGCCTGGCGGGCGGTCGCGGCGGCGGTGCTGGGCTTTGCCCTGTACCTGTTCTGGGTCACGCTGGTGCCGTGGGGATGGCTGGCGGCGGAGGTGTTGGCTCAGGGCCTGAGCCGGGCGGTGAGCGGGCTCGGTCCCTGGCCGCTGGCGGTGGGACGCACCTATGCAGGGCTGGATTATCTGGTGCTCTCGGTGCTGGTTCTGGCCCTGCCGGGCCGGGAGGGAGCGCCGCTGAGCCGGCGCGCGTGGGCGGGAGGGGTGGCGAGCCTGGCCCTGGTGCATCTGGTCTATCTGTTCGGCGTGGCCGCGTTTCCTCTGTGGCGGGAGTGGTTGCCCGTGCTTACCGTGCCACCGCGCCTGCCCGGGCTGCCGCCCACCACCCACTCCCTCGCCGAGCTTGCGCTCTGGCAACTGCCCTGGCTGGGGTTGCTGGTCCACCTGCCGTGGGTGGCCTTCTGGACCTGGCGCCGGGGCCGGCCGGCAAGCCCTTCCCCCTCCGGGCCGGTGGCCTCCTTTGGGCCGGGGGCCCAATCGCCCTCCCGTCGCCTTCGGACCTGGGCGGCGCTGGTGCTGGCGGTGGCCGTGCCGGCAGTGATGTTGTGGAATCCCCGCCCCCTCAGCCTCAAGGGCCGGAAGATCGTCGTGTACGAAAAGGGTTTCCTGAACTGGCTCAAGCCGCGGCACGGCGACTACGGGCGGTTGAGCGTGGGCATGTACGGTATGTGGCCCGAGTTCTGCGCCCGCTACGGCGCCCAGTGCGTGGTCTCGCCGGAGCTTTCGGAAGCCGACCTGACCGGAGCGGACCTGCTGGTGCTGATTTTCCCCAACCGACCCTGGGAACCGGGGCAACTGGAGCGCCTCCAGCGGTTCGTCACTCGCGGCGGGGCGCTGCTGGTGCTGGGGGAGCACACGGTCCGGGAAAAAGACGGCGGCAACCGCTTCAACGAGGTGCTCGGGCCCACCACCATGCAGGTGGCCTTTGATTCGGCCATGTTCGCCGTCGGCGGCTGGCTCCATTCCTACCAGGCACTGGCCCATCCGGCGGCCGTCGGCCAGGGCGATGACCGCAACCAGTTCGGCGTGGTCATCGGCGCCTCGGTCGAGGCGGGCTGGCCCGCGCGGCCGCTGCTGGTGGGCCGCTGGGGCTGGGCCGACCCCGGCGACGTGACCAACGACGAAAGCCGCGGCGGCTCGATGATGGGCAACCAGAAGTACGACGCCGGCGAGCGGCTGGGCGACCTGTTGCTGGCGGCCGAAAAGCGCTGGGGGCGCGGCCGGGTGGTGGTCTTCGGTGACACCTCCGGCTTCACCAACGGCATCCTGGTGGGCTCGCATCCGTACGTGGCGGCCCTGCTGGCCTCGCTCTGCCAGAAGGTCGAGTTCGGCGACGCCCGCATGGTCCTGGCCACGCTGGGCGCGGCGCTGCTCCTGGGCGGGGTCCTGCGGGGGCGGCGGCCGGGCGAGGTGCTCGCGGTGGGGCTGGTGTGGGGTGTCAGCCTCTGGGCGAACACCACCGTCTCGGCCGCCCGCGCCAACCTGGTGCCGGACGGCCGCGGCCCGCGCCCCAACCTCCTGGCCTACCTCGACACCACCCATGCGGAGCGGGTCAGCGGCGAGTCCTGGCGTCCCGACGGCCTGGGCGGGCTGCAGCTCACCCTCATGCGCAACGGCTACCTGGTGCTGAACCTGCCCGAGTTCACCTGGCGCCGGCTCGAAGGGGCCGGCCTGCTGGTCTGCGCCGCGCCGGGCCGCCCCTTCACCGCGCGAGAGCGGGCGGTGGCGCGCCGCTTTGTCGAACAGGGGGGCATCCTCCTCTTCACCGTGGGCTGGCCCGAGGCCGCGGCCAGCCGGCGCCTGCTCGCCGAGCTGGGCTTCTTTGTGGGCGGACGCGACGCCGCCGAAGGCCGGGCGGAACCCAGGGCCTTCGGCCACTTCAAGGCGCCGTACTTCAACGGCGGCGACTACATGGCCTACGTGCGCTTCCACGCCGCGTGGGCGGTCGAGTCCTCCGACCCCAACGCCCAGCCCCTGGCCTACGGCCCCCGCGACCCGCTGACCGGCCGTGACCCCACCGTGATCCTGATGCGGCGGCTGGGCCGGGGCAAGGTGGTGGTGGTGGCCGACAGCGAGTTTGCCACCAACCAGAACCTCGAAAACGAAGGCGGCCAGCCGTTCGAGGGTTTGCGCGAAAACGCCCACTTCTGGCGCTGGCTGCTGACCTACCTCAACGACCAGCCGCTCTGGACGCCTCCCCGGCCGGTACCGGAAACCCCCGGCACACCCCCTGCCGCCGAGCCGGCCGCCACTCCCCCGCCCGCGCCGCCCCACGCCGAACCTGATTCTCCGGGAGGTGCCGGGCCATGAAACGACTCTGGCTGGGCCTGTTTTTGGTCGCCACGGCGTGGTTGCCGGGCACGGGCTATTACCGCGCCACGGATTGGACCATGTGGGGGCTGCTCACCGCGGCCGGGGTGGGGTTGATCGGCCTTTCCCGCCTGCCGTGGCGCGGGCGTCCCGCCGCACCGTTGGGGGATTGGGCCGACTTTCTGGTGGGGCAGCAGGGGGGGTGGGGTCAGCGGTTCGCTTTGCTGGCTTTGCTGGCCCCGGCGGTCTGGGTGTTTCCCTGGCCGTATCGGCTGGCACCCCTGTTGATGGCAGCCGCCACGGCGCTGGCAGGGTGGACGGGCCGAAACCGGAAAGGGCCAGCCGAAGTTGCAACGTCGCCGGCTCCGGTGGGCGGCAAGGGTTCAAGTGACCGGCCGGAGGGGCCGGGCGGGGGCCTGCACTCCACCAGTTGCGGGCAGGTCGGACGACCGCAGCCCACCACGGAGCTTCTGGCCGGCGGGTTGGGCGTGAGCGCCGTCGTGCTGGGTTTGCAGGCCGTGGCGCTGCTGGCTTACCGGACCTTTACCTCCTACTCGCATGAACTGCTGCCGCCCCTGCCGGCGTTGCTGGGCGGCTGCCTCCGCTGGGCGGGCATCGAGGCCGGGGTGGAAGCCAGCGCGCTGATGCTCCCCACCATGCGCCAGGTGCACGCCCTGGGCGCCACCTGGGAACTGCTGGTGGACCCGGCCACCTGGTGCTTCCTGGTCAGCGGCCTGGTCTTGACGGTGCCGGGGGCGGGCCGGCTGCGGGCTGCGGCGCCGGCCGCGGCTTTCCCACCGCCGCCCGCCAATCGCAGGGCGGCCAAACGCCAGCGCCAGCTCCCACCGGCGCGACCTTCTCCCTGGCGGCGGCTGACCGGGTCCCCCTCCTGGCAGTTGGGCTGGGCGTGGGCCGGCGCGGCGCTGCTCTGGTTGCCGCTGCGGGTCACCCTGCTGGCGGCGGTCATGATCCACCGGGCGCTGCTCACCGCGTATGAGGAGCCGCTCGACCTGATGCGGCCGTTCTGGAACACAGGGGTGTTGCTGGCGCTGGGGCTGCCCCTGGTCCTGGGGCAGGCACGCCGGCTGGGCCGCATCCTGGAACGGCTTTGCGCCGCGACGGGACGGGTAGAGGGTCCGCCGCCGCCGCCCGCCGCGGTGGCCCCGCCGTCCTCACCCGGCCGGGCCACGGTCCGGACCCTCGCGCCCGCCTGGGCGGGGGTGGGGTTGGTGACGCTGGGGGTGGTGTGGGACCCGGTCGGCACCCGCCAGGCCGGCCGGGTGGCGGTGGACGAGTACCACTCGAAGTGGGAGCCCACCGACCGGCCTTTCGACACCGAGTGGTACGGGCATCTCTCGGGCTACAACTACGCCTGCATCTACGACTACGCCTCGCGGTTTTTCCAGATGTCGCGCCTGACCGCGCCGCTGGATGAACAGACGCTGGCCGGCCTGGACGTGCTGGTGCTGAAGGTGCCCACCTCGCCGTACACGCCGGCGGAAATCGAGGCGGTGGTCCGGTTTGTCCGGCGCGGCGGCGGGCTGTTGCTGATCGGCGAGCACACCGACGTCTTTCACACCAGCCATCACCTGAACGCGGTCGCCCGGCGGTTCGGCTTCGAGTTCCGACCCGACTGCCTGTTCGGGATTGATTCGGTCTTCGAGCAGTTTTACGTCCCGCCCTTGGTGCCGCACCCGGTGGTCCAGCACGTCCGGGGGATGGACTTTGCGACCTCCTGTTCGATCCGGCCCTTCCAGCCCTGGCGGGGCCGCAGCGTGATCACCTCGACCGGCCTCAAGAACGCGCCGGCGGACTACCACGTGAGCAATTTCTACCCCCAGGCGGTGGACCGGGCGGACATGCGCTACGGCGCCTTTGTCCAGTTGTGGGCGGCTCGCGCCGGCCGGGGGCGGGTGCTGGGGTTCACCGACTCGACCATCTTTTCGAACTTCTGCACCTTCGAGCCGGGCAAGGCGGAGTTGATGCTGGGGATGCTCGAGTGGCTCAACCGGCGGGACCGGTGGGGCAATGTGCGGCCGCCGTTGCTGGGGGTGGGTCTGGTGTTGCTCGGCCTGGGGGTGCGGCGGCTGCGACGGCGCCCGGAGCTGGCCGGCGCGGCCCTGGCAGGGGGAGCCGCCCTGGCCGCGCTGGTCCTCGTCGCGGTGCGCACCTCCCAACGTCTCGGATGTCCCCCGCCCGCACCGCAGCGGCCGTTCGTCCAGGTCACCATTGACCGGACGCTGGGCGAGGGGCCGCTGTCCAAGAACGGCTTCATCGAGGGCAAGCCCGACGGCTTCGGCATCTTCGAGCGCTGGATTCTGCGGCTGGGCTACTTCACCCGCCGCGAGCAGGGGCCGCGGGCCCTGAGTGGCGACCTGGTGGTGTTCCTGCATCCCAGCCGGCCGGTCGAGGCTCTGTTCCAGGCGGCTTTGGAGCGCCACGTGGCCGGCGGCGGCCGAGTGCTGGTGCTCGATTCGGCGGAGAACACCCGCTCGACCGCTGCGGCCCTGCTGGCCCCGTTCGGGCTGCGACTCCAGCCTCACCCGCAACCCGAGGGCACCTTGACCAACCTCGCCGGTCTGCCCGCCATCCCGGTGCAGGCCGCACTCCAGGTCGCGGGCGGCACGGCTTTCAGCCACCTTCACGGCCGCCCCGTGGCCGCGGCGGTCCGGCATGGACGCGGCACGGTGACCGTGCTGGGCCTTGGCGCGCGGTTCACCGATGCGCGGATGGGCGTGACGGGCGACGTGGAGCCGGACGCGGCCTTGCGGCAGGTGTATGACTACCAGTTCGCGCTGCTGCGACGGCTCGTCGAAGGCCCGTGGCCGCCGGAGTCGGAAGCCCCGACCCCGTCTCCATCCCCGAACGCCACGCCCTGAGAGGAAAGAGCCGGGGCAGGCCGGCCCCGGAAATTCACCGTGGCCGGCGCACGCGTTGGAATGGCCGCCGGAGCGGTACCAGTCCCCGGCCTCCGCCGCGGCGACCACACCAGGGGAAGGTCAGGCTGTTGACGTCGCGGCGAGGTGCGCTACCTTGGGCAGCATGGCCCCGGAGTTTCTGGCGGCCCGCGGTCGTGGGCATGTCTGTTCCCGGGCGCGGGGCGTGGGCCGGCGACGGTTTCGGCGGCGAACAGCCTTCACGCTGATCGAGCTGTTGGTGGTGATTGCCATCATCGCGATCCTGGCCGGGATGCTCCTGCCCGCACTGTCCCGGGCCAGGGCGCAGGGCCACGCCACCGTCTGCCTGAACAACCTCAAGCAAATCGGCCTGGCCACGTTCATGTACGTGGACGACCACCAGGACCAGTTGCCCTTTGCCTGGTGGTACTACGCACCGTACGACAGCGCCGACTCGAACAATTTCCAGACCCTGCTCATCCCCTACGTGGCCAAGCTCAAATTCGAGTCGAGCACCAACACCGCCACGAGCGACTTCGCCAAAAACGTCTTCCGCTGCCCCACGCGGATGCTGGAAAACCACTGGCGAGCCTTCCGGAATTATCCCGGTTACGCCAACCCGTGGAAGATCAGCTACGCCATGAGCCAGTACACCCTGGCCGGCTACCCGCCCTCGGTCACCAGCCCCAAGACGGCCAAACTTACCTCCGTACCCGCCCCGGCGCAGACCCTGGGCACGGTGGATGTCTCGTACGAATTGAACCACCCCGCCATCATCACCCTGGGCCGCACCGGTGAGGGCTACTACGATGTGGGCTACAAACACGGCCAGACCCACCCGGCCGGCCGGGCCAATGTGGTCTTCTTTGACGGCCACGTCGGCTCGTTCAGCGCCCGCCAGACCAACGACATCATCCTGGACTTCAAACGCTGAACGGCGCCGTGCCCCGGAATCGCGGCCGGCCGGCGCTCCGCTTTCTTCCCCAGCCAACCCGAACCTCAAACTCCCATGAACCACACCTCCTCCCTCCTAATCGGGGCGGCCGCTCTGGCGGTCGCCGGTTTCGTGGCCCTGCCCACCGCTCAGGCGCAGGCCTTCGTGCGCAACCCCAGCTTCGAAAGCAACTGGAACGAGACCTGGCCGCACTACGGCGCGGTGGACGAATGGCCCGGCGCCAGCGGGGTCAACGACCTGTCACTCGACCCCGGTGGGCCGTTCCACAACGCCGGCACGCCGGTCCCGGACCGGGTGCGGGTCGGCTTCAAGCAGGGCAACGGCGACGTGTCGCAGGTCATCTCCGGTCTCACCCCCGGCACCACATACTGGGTGCAGTTTTTCTACGACGGCCGCCGGGGCGGCGGGGTCTCGCAGGCGTTGAAGGTGAAGTTCGACGACGCGGAAATTGCGGACATCCCCACCATCCGCCCCTCGGACGGGCCGTACTACTTCCACAGCGCGGCGTTCACGCCGGCCAACGACTTCGGCACGCTGACCTTCAGCCACACGGTCAACGGCGACCGCACGTTGCTGCTGGACGCCGTGACCATCGTCGAGCGTGGCCCCAACGACGTGGTCCTGCGCAACCCCGGCTTCGAGGCCAGCGGTACCCTGCCCGACGTGGGCCTCCTGGACAACCTGGCCGGCTGGGCGCAGACCGGCACGGTGGGCGTGGACAACGGCTCGGCCGGCTACGCCAACACCGGCACCATCCCCGAGCAGGAGCTGGTGGCCTTCATCACGGGTGAGGGCTCGCTGGCTCAGACCGTCGAGGGCCTGATCGTGGGCAACGACTACGAAATCCAGGTCCACGTCAACGCCAGCGCCGGCACCGCGCCCCGGCTCCAAATCCGCGTCGGCGACACCGTCGTCACCGACGAGGCGGTCACCCCCGGTGACTACCGGCTGGTGAGCAAAACATTCAAGGCCACTGCCACCTCGGCGGAACTGGTCCTGGCCCAAACCCGTGCCGGTTCGGACACGCTGCTGCTGGACAACGTGCGCCTGCTGGGCACGGTCAAACCGCCCCTGCCGCCCATGACCTTCGCCCCCTTGGCCAGTGAGACCGGCCCCGACCAGTTGCTCCCTCACACCCTGACCCTTCCGGCCGCCGCGCTGGACGAAGGACCGGTCACCGTCCGCCTGGCCAGCTCGAATCCCAACGTTGCCCGCCTCGAAGGCGCCGACCCGGACAACACCCTCGCCCTGACCTTCAGCCCGGGCGGCGCCACCACCCGCGAGTTCACCGTGCGCACCCTGCGGGGCGGCACGGCGGTCATAAATGTGGTCGAGGCCGCCGGCATCCCCGTCCAGTTCACCCCGCTGATCAATGTCTCCTCCTCGCTGGTGAAAAACCCCTCCTTCGAGGCCAACGCCGCGCCGGGCTTCCCCGGTTACGGCCCCATCCTGGCCTGGGAAGGCACGGGCCAGACCGGCCTCAATGCCACCGACGCACCCAACACGCCGGCCGGGCCGTTCGGGGACAACGGCTTCGTGCCCGACCGCCAGCAGGTCGCCTTCATCCAGGGCAACGGCACGCTGGCCCAGGAAATCCACGATCTGGTCCCCGGCCGCTCCTACTGGCTCCAGTTCCGCTACAACGCCCGCGCCTGCTGCGGCGAGCGGGTGCACCACCTGCGGGTCCTGTTTGCCGGCACGCCACTGGCGGAGTTCCGCAACCTGGCGCCGGTTGCCGATCAGGGTGAAACCGCCTACGCCTTCGCACACGTGCCCTTCACGCCCGCCGCCGCCACCGGCCGGCTCGAGTTCGTGCACGAGGTCGAGTCCGGTGACGCCACGGTGGTGCTCGACGCCGTCCAGATCGTGCCCCGCGCGGCGGACGAAATCGTGATCCACAACCCCAGCTTCGAGGCCAGCGGCTCGCCGCCGGGCGTGGGCTACCTCAACCCCTTCAACCTGTCCGGCTGGACCGGTGGACCGGGCGGCAACTACGGCATCAACGTCAACGGCGAAGGCCCCTTCACCGACAACGGCTGGGTACCGGACCAGGACCGCGCCGGCTTTGTGCAGGGGGGCGGCACGGGCCTTGCCCAATACCTGACCGGCCTTACCCCCGGCACCCGCTACACCCTGGTGGTGAGCCTCAACGCCCGCAACTGCTGCGGCGGCGTCCCCATTGCCCGCGTCTCCTTCGCGGACGAGGTGCTCTTCGAGCAAGTGGTCACTCCGGCGGGCGGGCTCAACCCCTACCCCTCGCTGTATCTGCCGTTCACGGCCGCGGTCAGCGATGGGCTGCTGCGCATCGAGATCAGCGGGGCCGAGCCGGCCGGCAGCGATGTCTCGCTCCTGTTCGATGACGTCCACCTGGTGCCCGGCAACCGCACACCCCCCGTGATCACCGATCAGCCTGACAGCCAGACGGCCCACGCCGGCACCACCGCCTCCTTTGAAGTGGCCGCCAGCGGCGCCAACCTGCGCTACCTCTGGCGGCGCGGCGACCAGGCTCTGCGCAACGGCGGCCGTATCAGCGGCGCCACCACCGCGCGGCTGACACTCACCGGAGTCACCGCCGAGGATGCCGGCACGTACACGGTGCTGGTCTCCGACGGCCTGGGGGTGGTGGGCAGCGAACCGGCTGACCTGACCGTGGAAGGTGCGCCGGCCACGATCAGCCTGGCCGTGAGCCGCCTGGCCAATGGCAACGTGCGCCTGAGCTGGCCCGCCAGCGCCGCCGGCTTTGTCCTGCAAAGCACCCCCGCCCTCCCCGGTGGCTGGGCGGACAGCAACGCCACGGTCACCACCGAGGGCGACCAGTCCGTGGTGCTCATCGCACCCACCGACCAGGCGCGGTTTTTCCGGCTGGCCCGGCCCTGAGTCCCGGCACACGCCAGTCGCCGCGATTCAGGCGGTGGGCAACCGCGCGGGCCCGGAAACCGGCGGGCGGAAACGGTCGGGTGAGATTGCCAAGCCTCGACCGTTTCTGATACCAAGGCGCCATGCGCTGCTGCCGCCCAACCCGGACGGGGGCGTTTGCCCCGGTGGAGGGCCGCCTGCCGTCAGGCCGAGGCTTCCCCACCCGCTGAGCCCGCGACCTCCTGGCCCCCCATGACCCCTGCCCAATTCCAGGAACTCAAACAGGCGGCGTTGATCGGCGCCCTGCGCGCCTGCCGGCTCTTCGCTGGCCTGTCGCCCGAAGACCTCAAAAGCGTCGCCGCCATCACGGTGCCGCGCCCGCTCAAGAAGGACGAGTACCTCTTCCGGGAAGGCGACCCCGCGCGCGGCTTCTATGTGGTGCAGCAGGGGGCTATCAACGTCCACCGCGTGGGGGCCGGCGGCAAGGAGCAGGTCATCCATGTCTTCCGGGCAGGGGAATCTTTTGCCGAGGTCACCCTGGCCACCGAGTCGGGCTATCCGGCTGATGCGCGGGCGGTCGAGCCCAGCCAGGTCCTGCTGGTCCAGAAGCCGGACTTCCTGGCCCTGGTGCGGCGGCGGCCGGAGCTGGCGTTGCGGATGCTGGGTTCGATGAGCCTGCACCTGCGCGTGCTGGTTGCACGCCTGGACGACCTCACCCTCAAGGACGTGGAAACCCGCCTGGCCAACTGGCTGCTCAAGCGCTGCCCGGACCCCGCCGGCTTCCAGCCCGTCCCCATCGAGCTGGGCATGACCAAGCGGGTGCTGGCGGCGGAGCTGGGCACCGTGAGTGAAACCTTTTCCCGCACCCTGGCCAAGTTCCGCGCGCAGGGGCTGCTGTTGACCACCTGCGGGCGAACCATCACCGTGCTCTCACCCGCGCGGCTGAGCGCCCTGCTGCGCCAGCACCTGGGCGAGTCCGGGCCGAGGTAAGGGCCCGCGCCCGGACCGGCCCGTCCCTTGACGGCCGTCAAGGGACGGGCCGGCGCCGGGACCCCAGACTGGCGCCGCGTTGAAACCATCGCTTCTGCGAGAACCAGCTTGCGGTACACGACCCGATGTTGAGCCCCATGAAAAACTGCCTCCACCTCCTCGCCGGCACCACCGCCCTTTCGGTGTGTGCCCCGCTCCCGGCCCAACCTCCCACCGCCCCGACGCCATCCACGGCGGGGCTGGTCAATGACTGGCTGCGGCGGCAGGACGCGGGCTGGAGCGCCCTCGACCTCGGCGGCCAGTACCGGTTCCGCTTCGAGCACAGGGAACACTTCGCCCGCCCCGGCACCCCGGGCGCGGTGGACTTCCGCGAGGAGGGCGTGCCCACCGGCAACACCTACGGCCTGTCCCGCCTGAAAGTGCACCTGGGCTACCAGCCCGCCGACTGGCTGCGGGGGTACGTCGAGGGACGCGACAGCTTCGCCCTGAACGACCGGCGCGCGCCGGATCCCGAGACCGACCGCGCCGACCTGCACCAGGCCTGGTTGGAGCTGGGCCACGCCGCCTCGTTTCCCCTCACCGCCCGGGTGGGACGCCAGGAGCTGAGCTATGGCGAGGAGCGGCTGGTGGGCGCCTTTGACTGGAACAACATCGGGCGGGTGTTCGATGCCGCCAAGGTCCGCTACCAGCAGGAAGCGTTCTGGGTGGACGCCTTCGTCGGGCGCGTGGTGGTGCCGGTGGAAGGCGTATTCAATGTCGCCAACGACTACGACTGGTTCAGCGGCGTGTATGCCTCGACCCGCGCCCTGTGCCCGAAGCAGGAGACCCAGGTCTATGTCCTGGCCCGCAACACCGGCACCGGCTCGCCGCAGGCGGTGGATCGGCCCTTGATCGGCCTGGCCACCCCGCGGGACCTCTACACCGTGGGCGCACGGTTCAAGTCCCTGCCCGGCGAACTGGCGGGCTGGGATTACACGCTGGAGGCGGCCGGACAGTTCGGGCGTTTCAAGGAAGCCGCGACCTCGCCCTCCCTGGATCACCTGGCCTGGGCCGTGACCGCCGCCGCCGGCTACTCCCCGCCCACCTGTCCACTGGGCACCCGCCTGGGCATCGAGTACAACTTCGCCAGCGGGGATGCCGACCCGGCCGACGACGAGCACGGCACCTTTGAAAACCTCTTCCCCACCAACCACAAGTTTTACGGCTACATGGATTTTGCCTCCTGGCAGAACCTCCACAACCCGCGCGTGTCGCTCTCGTTCAAACCGGCCAGAGGCCTCAGCGTCACACTGGATTACCACCTGTACTGGCTGGCCGACACGGCCGACTACTTCTACACCGCGGCCGGCGCTCCGCGTCGCGGTGCCGCCCCCGGCTCGGGCACCGGCTACGACCGCAACCCCGTCTACGACAACTTTGTGGGCTCGGAGCTGGATGTGGTGGTGACCTACGCGCCGCGGCCCTGGCTCAACGCCCAGGCCGGCTACGGCCATTTCTTCGCGGGCGATTACGTGAAGGACTCGCTGGCAGCGCCCGGTTACGGCGCGGCCGACGCCGACTGGGTCTATGCCCAGCTCGTGTTCAACTTCTGAGCACCCGCCCCCCTTGCCACCGCCGCTGACCGCGCCGGCGTGAGGCCGCCCCTCGCCCGCCCTCCGCGGCGCCTTTTGTCCCGCGCAGAGCAGCGGGGGAAGCGGTTGGCGCGCGGCGGCGGTTCCACTACCTTGGGCGCGCTGCATGAGCCGTCCCGGAGTCCTGCTGGTCAACCTCGGTTCGCCCGACTCGCCGTCGGTGCGTGATGTCCGCCGCTACCTGCGCGAGTTTTTGATGGATGGCCGCGTGTTGGACGCGCCCTGGCCCATCCGCTTCCTCGTGGTGCACGCGGCCATCCTGCCGCGGCGGCCGCGGCAGTCGGCGGAGGCGTATCACCAGATCTGGACCCCGGAAGGCTCCCCCTTGACCGTCATCAGCCGCCGCGTGCAACAGGCGCTCCAGGCGCGCCTGGACCTGCCCATCGAACTGGCCATGCGGTACCAGAACCCGTCCATCCCCCACGCCGTCACGCGCCTGGCGGCCGCCGGGGTGGACGACTGCCTGCTGATCCCGCTGTTCCCGCACTACGCCATGTCCAGCTACGAAACGGCGGTTGAGCGTGTGCGCGCCGTCGTCGCCCGGCGGGCGCCGACCCTGCGCCTGACCGTCCAGCCGCCGTACTACGAAGACCCGGATTACCTCGCGGCGCTGGTCGAGTCGGCCCGGCCGCATCTGGCCGGGAACTGGGACCACCTGCTGTTCAGCTTCCACGGCGTGCCCGAACGGCATCTGCACAAGTCGGACCCCACGCGGGCCCACTGCCTGCGGGTGCCGGACTGCTGCGAGCACCCCGGGCCGGCCCGGCCCACCTGCTACCGCGCCCAATGCCTCCGCACGGCGCGGGCGGTGGCCCGCTCCCTGGACCTGCCGGCCGAGCGCTGGTCGGTGGCCTTCCAGTCCCGCCTGGGCCGCGACCCCTGGTTGCGCCCGTACACGGACGAGGAGTTGACCCGCCTGGCGCGGGCCGGCGTGCGGCGACTGCGCGTGATCTGCCCGGCCTTCGTGTCCGATTGCCTCGAGACCCTCGAGGAAATCCGCCTGCGGGGGGCGGAGACCTTCCGCGCGGCCGGCGGTGAGGAATTCGTGCAGATTCCCTGCCTGAACGAACACCCCCGCTGGATTGCCACCCTCGAGCGGATGATCCGCGATTTCCTGGCCGGCCGGACCGCGCCGTCTCCAGCCCTGGCGACCGCTCCCGCGGCGTTGTCCTGAGCCTCCGGCCGGACCGTGCCGGGAGCGCCATTGCCTTCCCGGGGTCCGCCCGTTACCTTCACCCCATGCGTGGCCCCCAAGTACCTCCTTGTTCCCCCTTGCCGGCGTGGACCCACCGCTGGCGGTGCCTAGCCGTCGCCGCGTGGCTCTGCGCCCCCGCCCTGGCCGAGGAGGGGTTCAAGCCGATCTTCAACGGCCGCGACCTCTCCGGCTGGCAGGGCAATCCCGAGCTGTGGTCCGTGCGCGACGGCGCCATCACCGGCGTCACCCGCGAGGACGTCAAACTCACCCACAACACCTTCCTGGTCTGGACCAACGGCCTGCTCGACGACTTCGAGTTGCGGCTCAAGTACCGCATCGTCGGCGGCAACTCGGGCATCCAGTACCGCAGCGCCGTGCACGAACAGGGCCGCTTCGGTCCCATCGTCGGCGGCTACCAGGCCGACCTCGAGGCCGGCCGGAACTACTCGGGCATCCTCTATGAGGAACGCGGCCGCGGCATCCTGGCCTTGCGCGGACAACAGGTGCGCCTGAGCGCCGACCCGGCCGATCCCAACAAGTCCAAGATCGAAGTGACCGGCTCGCTGGACCGCTCGGAGGACCTCCAGGCCCACATCAAGGCCGGGGACTGGAACGAGTACCGCATCGTCGCCCGCGGCCACCACCTGCAGCACTTCATCAACGGCCACCAGACCGTGGACGTGCGGGACGAGCACGCCGGCAAGGCCGCCCGCACCGGCGTGCTGGCCCTGCAACTCCACGTGGGCCCGCCCATGACCGTTCAGTTCAAGGACATCGAGCTCAAGCGCCTCAAACTGGCGGACAAGAAGAAGGTCGTCCTCACCGCCGGCACCCCCAGCCACGGCCCCGGCGAGCATGAGCACAACGCCGGTATCCTCCTGCTGCACCAATGCCTGCAGGGCCACCCCGGCCTGCTCACCGTCCCCTACCTCAACGGCTGGCCCCGGGACCCCACCGCCTACGACAACGCCGACGCCATCCTCATCTACTGCGACGGCGGCGGCGGCCATCCGTTCATCCAGGGCGACCACCTGCAGATCATCGGTGAGAAAGTGCGGCAGGGCACGGGGCTGGGCTGCCTGCACTACGCGGTCGAGGTGCCCAGGGAGCGCGGCGGGGCGGAATTTCTCCAGTGGATCGGCGGCTACTTCGAGACCCACTGGTCGGTGAACCCGCACTGGTTCGCCGAGTTCAAGACCCTGCCCGCGCACCCGGTTACCCGCGGCGTCAAGCCCTTCGGCATCCAGGACGAGTGGTACTACCACATGCGCTTTGTCGAGGGGATGCGCGGCGTGACCCCCATCCTGACCGCCCTGCCGCCCGAGAGCACGTTGAACCGCCCCGACGGCCCGCACAGCGGCAACCCGCACGTCCGCGCCGCGGTCAGGGAGCGCAAGGAACCGCAGCACGTGATGTGGGTCTTCGAGCGGCCGGACGGCGGCCGCGGCTTCGGCTTCACCGGCGGCCACTTTCACAAGAACTGGGGCCATGACGACTTCCGCAAGGTGGTGCTCAACGCCATCGTCTGGATGGCCCATGCCGAGGTGCCGGAAAACGGCGTCGCCTCCACCGTCACTCCCGAACAACTCCGGGCCAATCTGGACCCCAAGGGGCGCTGAATTGCCGGCGTGGCGACGGCGTCTCGCCGCCGCTTACGACCCGGGGAAAGCCGGGAAGAACGGGCGGGGAGCGCCGGCTTCCCGCCGGCAGTGGGTGAACCGGGCAGCTGACCGCTTCAGCCGGGACCGCGAGAACACGTTCTCACTCCCCGCGCGGCCCTACCGGTCGGGGGGAGGGTCGGCATTCCCGCGGACCCTGCCTGCTCTCCCCAAGCCCTGCCGCGAGACCCCTTCCCCGCAGCCGCCGCGGGCAGGCGGCAGAGCTCCCTTCCGCCGGCTCACGCCGGTGGCTGCCGGTGGCTACCAGCCCGGTTGTAGCCGTCGCGATGACGCGGCGGGCAGCCTGTCCGTCTCGCCGGAGGCTTGCAGTCTTCTAAGTGTCTGCATCAGGGTCTGCTTGACAGGGAACGTTTGGTCAACAAGCTCGCGCCGCGCGCGATGAATTCAACGCCCCTGAACCCGGCCGGCTCGTCCCGCTTCCTGCTCCCCCTTCTGCTCACCACCGCCGCGTCACCTCCCCTTTTCCAATCGGCGGCCCAATCGTCTCCCACCTACGCGGGTCGCCCTTTCATCTTGATCAGTCGGGCCAACGCCAATGACCCGGTGGCAGGCTTTATCCAGGACTTCAGCCGGGCGCAGGTGGTGGGCGACGCGGTGGTGTTTGTGCCACAGAACGCGAGTTACAACCCCAGCGGGGTTTTCAGCGGCCGCGGTGGACCGCTCACCAAACTGGCCGCCGGCGGCACGGTGACGCCCGCTGGCACGTTGCAGTTTTTCCACCAGGGATTCGTGCGCAACACCACCGCTGGAAACGAAGTGGTCATCGCTGCCGGCCCCACCCGTGCCGATGCATTGCTGCGGACCGATGGAACGAACTGGGTCACCCTGCTGCCCAGCGGCAGCTTGTTGCCCAACTCCGGCGGGAAGGCGGCCAATGTGGTGCTCGAGCCGTTCCTGGTCGGGGAAGCGCTCGCCGTCATCGCGGCACGCGAGATCACCCCTGGCAGCGGGGTTTTCCGCGGCGTTTACCGGGTGAAAGCGGGAGCACTGGAGGCGGTTGCGGACACCGCCACCGAACTGCCCGGTCTGGGGGTGCCCAGCACCTTCAGCAGTCAGGTGGGGTTCGACGGACAGAGGGTGGCCTTTGGGGCGGCCCGGGGGACGTCGGGCCAAGAGCAGGGCATGTTCGTCCAGGCCGAGGGCGGTCCGGTACGGCTCATTGCGCGGAATGGCGATGCCTTTCCGGGGGCGGCACGATAAACGGTTTTTACAGTCCCCCGTTCGTGGCGGGCGGGGCGGTGTATTTCTTTGCCTACGACGCTGCCAACGTGACGCGTCTGTTGAAGTTCGAGAACGACACACTCACGGTGCTGGTGAAGGACGGAGACCTGACCCCCGAGGGCGATGCGCTGCAGAACCTCGGCCAGTTCGGCCTGGTGGTGGAGGGGGGCAAGGTGTTTTTCCCGGCCCTCACCGCGCGCGGGCCAGGTATTTACGAGCTCGATGACACCGGCCTGCGGACCGTCCTTTCGCCGGGTATCAACAACCTCGGTGGTATTCGCCCGGCGGCCATCGTCTTGCAGGATGTGGCGGGCGACACGCTCGTGTTGTACGTGGCGGACCGGCTCAACAACCACCGGCTCGTGGCCAACCTGGCCCGCCCTGCCATTCCGGTGGTGGTGTCTTCCCCGACCAACATCACGGTGGCCGCCGGCGCGCGGGTCGAATGGCGGGTGGTCGCTCTTGGCGATGCGCCGCTGGCGTACTTTTGGGAATGGAGCAGCCCCACCGGGGCAGCGGTGCGCTCGACCAGCGACACGCTGGTCCTGGACCCGGTCACGGTGGCCGATATCGGTTACTACACGGTTTTGGTGACAAATACCTTGGGCGCAGCGCAGGCTCCCAGCTTCTTACTCAAGGTAGTGGCGCCGCCGCAGATTCTGGTTAATCCGGTGGACAAGACCCTTGAGGCGGGCGACGAATTGCGCCTCGATGTTACGGCCATTGGCGGTTTTCCTCTCAGCTATTATTGGACGAAGGACGGAGTGCCAGTGACCAATGACTCACAGCTCGGATATGTCTTCGCCCGCTCCATACCGACTGTGGCTGACTCGGGCCGCTACCGGGTCACCGTGAGCAACGCGTGGGGCCAGGTGACCAGTGCGGAAGCGGTGGTCACGGTGACTCCGGCCCCCC
This sequence comes from Verrucomicrobiales bacterium, assembly GCA_037439785.1. Lineage (GTDB taxonomy): Bacteria > Verrucomicrobiota > Verrucomicrobiia > Limisphaerales > J093 > DSVZ01. The sequence goes on from JBBIVJ010000008.1 coordinate 17,955, forward strand.
CCCAATCCGGTGTACAACGGCGGCCGGTTCGCGGCAGTGCTTGCTCCGACAAACCTGGTGCCGGACAGCACCGAAACCTTTGATCTTTCCGGTGGCTGGGTCGTGTTCAGGGTGCTGGACGGACGGTTGATCTTTGTCAGGGGCCCGGCGACCAACCGCAGCGAAGGCGTTTTCGCCTGGGAAAACGGCACGTTGACCCGGTTGTTGGGAGCCGGGGCTGCCCTGCCGAACGGGCTGGGCGAAGCCTCGGGATTCACGTTGTTGTCCTCGGCACCCGGGGAGCCGCTGGCAGTCGTGGCTTACCGGTTGGTCAACGGCGTTTCGCAGCCGGCGGGCTTTTACCGCGTGAACGGGGCCACTCTCGAGGTGATCGTGGATGTGACCACGCCCGTCCCCGGCTTCGAGGGCACCTTGTTTTCGTCCTCATCCTTCTTCACCGGCTTCCAGGCCGGCGGCCAGATTGTTTTCGGCACAAAGATTGTGCACCCAGTCCGCCCTTTACCGCTCCGGGGCGGGGGAGCTGGTCCAGATCGTGAACAGCACGCAGAACCTGCCCGTGGTGGGCGCGGGTGCCACTCAATTCCGGAATCTGGCGTTTGACGGAACCCACGTGGTTTTCGTGGCGGATACGGCGGGCTTCCTGCAAAGCGTCGTCCTGCGCCGGGATGCAGGGGGCGAAATCACAGCGCTGCTGGCCAAGGGGGATCCCATTCCCGGCACCAGTGATACCGTGGGGTCCTTTGGTTCGATAGCGGCAGAAGGTGGCACGGTGTTCCTCGATGTCCGGACCCCGGCCCAAGCCGCAAACCTGCTCGAATGGCGCGAGGGCACCCTGCGCCGGATCGCCGGTCCGGGTATGGCGGTCCAGGGCGGCGGAACCGTGCAAACGGTAAGTGGCCTCGGCGCGGTGGTGGACGGCAGAGTGTATGCCGCGGGCAGCCTGAACCTGCCTGAAGGTGTCCGGCAGGCGGTGTTTGCGGCCAGCGCGGAAGGCATCGAACCGATTTTGACGGCTGCCAAATTGGATGGTCGCCCGATCAGCAGCACGATGTTTGTCGCCGGCGCCGACGCGACGCGGGTGGTGGTGGGCGTCCAAGATCCCCGGGGCGTCCGTACCTTCTACGCCAACGTGGGTGCCGCGGATGATTCGCCGCTCCGGCTGCTGTTTACCCGCGTTGGATCTGACCGGTTGCGGTTTACCGTGCCCGCAGGGGCCATCCTCGAGGCAGTGAATGTCCTGGGCGGCACCTGGCAGGCGCTGGACGGCACCGGCGAAATTGAAGTGACCGTCCAGGACCAAAGCCGTTTCTTCCGACTCCGGCGCAACTGACCCCGCGGCCGTGGGACCGCCAGGAGGGAGGCGGTCCGCCAGCCTCTCCAAGTGCCGCGCCCTGCCGCCGGCCGGCAGCACGGCTCGGCGACCCGGCTTCCGGTCCCCCGCCACCGCACCACCCACAGGCTGGGTGGGGTCTATTCGCCCGCTACCTTGTGCCGGTCCGGGCGGGGCACTGGAACCAGCACCCTGGCCTCCCTCGCCAGCCCCACGCCGCGGGGATCGCGGAAGCTGGCACGCGGAGGTCAGGGCAAACCGCCACGGCAGGCGGCCCGGTGAGGCCAGCGGCCGTGCCGGGCAAGCTTCCCAAAACAGGCTTGCCATCGGCCGGTCTCCCTCGCTACCGTCTGCGCTCTTTGCCCGCCCGGAAAGGCGGGGGACAACACAACTGGGGCCGGGCCGCGCCCGGCCGGCGAGCACACCATGGTCAAGATACGTTTGAAACGCCTCGGGGCGAAAAACAGCCCGGCCTATCGCATTGTGGTGGCGGACGCGCGCAGCCCGCGCGACGGCCGGTTCATCGAGGAGGTCGGCTCGTACTCCCCGCTCCGCCAGGCCCCCAACTTCACGCTGAAGCTGGACCGGGTCGAGTACTGGTTGAGCAAGGGTGCGCAGCCCACCGAGACGGTGGCCAGCTTCATCCGCGAGGCCCGCTGCGCGGCGCCCGCCAAGCAGTGACCGCGCCGAGGCGGAGACGCCGCTCCCGGCTCTGGAACCGGCCATGAAGGAATGGTTGGAAATGGTGGTGAAGGGGCTGGTCAGCCAGCCGGAGGCGGTGGTCATCACCGTCGAGGAGCTGGGCGGTGTGACGCATTTTCACCTGCGCGTGGCGCCCGCCGACATGGGCAAGGTGGTGGGCAAGCACGGGGCAACGATCAAGGCGCTCCGGACCCTGCTGGGGGTGGGCGCCCTCAACCACGGCTGTCGCTGCACCGTTGAGCTGGAGGAAGCCGCCCCGGCGGACTAGCCCTCCGCTCCGGTCACGCCGGCCGCCACCGGGCCGGGGGGCATGAAGATTGATGTGTTGACGCTCTTTCCCGCGATGTTCGCGGGGCCATTGGATGAAAGCATCATCCGGCGGGCGCGCGAGCGGGGTCTGCTCGAGGTGCGCCTGCACAACCTGAGGGACTGGACGCACGACCGTCATCGCACGGTGGACGACCGGCCCTTCGGGGGCGGCCCGGGCATGTTGTTGAAGCCCGAACCGATCTTTGAAGCCGTGGAAAGTCTGCGCGGACCGGACACCCGCTGCATCCTGCTCGGCCCGGCCGGGCGCCGGTTGGACCAAGCCGTGGTCCGGGAACTGGCGGCCCTGCCCCACCTGCTGCTGATCTGCGGCAGTTACGAGGGCGTGGATGAGCGCGTGCGCGAGTTCCTGGTGGACGACGAACTGTCCATCGGCGACTACGTCCTGACCAACGGCGCCTTGCCGGCGCTGGTGGTGATTGACGCGGTGACGCGGTTGCTGCCCGGAGCGCTGGGTGACGACACCAGCAGGCGGGAGGAATCCTTCGCCGACGGTGGGCTCGAATATCCCCAGTACACGCGCCCGGCCGAATACCGCGGCCTGAAAGTCCCGGCCGTGCTGCTGTCCGGTGACCACGCGGCCATCGCCCGCTGGCGCGCCGAACAGGCCCGGCTGCGCACCGCGCAGCGCCGGCCGGACCTGGCCCCCGGCCGCCACGGCCCACCCGAACCGGAAACCCAAAAGTTATGAACCAGGCATTGCTCGACAAAATCGAAGCGGCGTATCTCCGCAAGGAACCGCTCCAGTTCAACGTCGGCGACACCGTGCGCGTGCACACCAAGGTCGTCGAAGGCGACAAGGAGCGCATCCAGGTTTTCACCGGCGTGGTCATCGGCCGGCGGGGACACGGCATCAATGAGACCTTCACCGTCCGGCGCATCAGCTTCGGCGAAGGGGTGGAACGGGTCTTCCCGGTGCATTCGCCCCGCATCGAAAAGGTGGAGGTCGAACGCCAGGGCTACGTGCGCCGGGCCAAGCTCACCTACCTGCGCAAGCGCGTGGGCAAGGGGGCGCTCGCCGTGAAGGACAAAAACCGGCGCGGCAAGCCCACCGTAACCGGCGCGGAGACCGTTGCGGCACCCGCCGCCGAGACCGGCACCGCTCCCGCGGCCCGGTCCTGAACCGCTCCGCCCGCCCCGAACGGATGGGTGGGGTGAAACGCCTGGCGACCGCCCCGGCAGATCGCTGGGAGTTCGAGCGCCGCTGGCATGCGCAGGCCGCAGGTACCCTGGCCGGTGTGGACGAGGCCGGCCGCGGCCCCCTGGCCGGACCGGTGGTGGCAGCCGCCGTGGTCCTGCCCCTGGCGTGGATGCTGCGCGGCCTGCCGGAGCACCTGGGCGCGCTCACTGATTCCAAACAGCTCCGCCCCGCGCAGCGGGAGCTTTTCTTTGCCCGCCTCACCACCCACCCGGAAGTGCGGTTCGGGTTGGGACGGGCCGAGCCCGGGGAAATTGATGACCTGAACATCCTCCGCGCCACCCATCTGGCCATGCAGCGGGCCGTGCTCCAACTCTGCCCCCTGCCCGATCACCTGCTGGTGGACGGCCTGCCCGCCCAGGGCCTGCCAGTCCCCCACACCGCCCTGGTGCGGGGCGACGCCCGGAGTTACTCGATTGCCGCTGCCAGCGTACTGGCCAAGGTCACCCGCGACCGGCAGATGCTCGAGTCCGACCGGCTTTATCCCGGCTACGGCTTCGCGCGCCACAAGGGCTACCCCACCCCCGAACACCTGGACCGGCTCCGCCGCCTCGGTCCCTGCCCCCTGCACCGCCGGAGCTTCTTGCCGGTGCGGGTGGCGGAAAGTCCGGGAAGCTGACTCCGCCGAGCCCGCCGCGGGGGCGGGGTCATTCCCACCGGAAATATTTAAGTTCAAGCCATTCATTGTTGACGATTTGTGCGTGAATTTTATATTCCAGCCATCTAACCTGTCGTTTCCGGAGAACCCTACACGCCTTGTGAGGTATGAAAGCCACCCTTTGGAGTCTGGTGGCGGGCGGGTTGTGCGGCGCGAGCGTAGCCCGCCCGGCGGAAATATCCGAGTTCACCTGGAATCCCGGTAGCAGCGGCGCCCTGTGGGATTCAGCCGCCAACTGGTCCGGCCCGTCGGGCCAGTTTCCGGATGACAACTTCGACCGGGCGATCTTTCAGACCGCGGGTCTCTCGCCGGTGCTGGACCGCGAGGTGCGGGGGAACATCGGCGAGGGGCTGGGGCAACTGATCTTCCAAACCGCCGGTTGGACTCTCCAGAACGAGCCGGGCGGGGACTACATCCTGTACTTCGACAGCACTCCGCTCTTTGGGGGGAACGCCCTTTACAGCCGCGGCAGCGGGCTCAACCGGATTCAGACCAGGGTCGAGTTCTCCGGCCCCGCGCAAACCCTCTTCACGGCCCCGGGCAACACGCTGGTGCTGGAGCGCGGCGTCACCGGCACGTACGGCCCGATCATCAGTTCGGAAAACCCCACCGCCGAAGACACCGGCGCGGTGCGGCTGGACGCGGCCAGTACCGTGAGCGGGGCCTTTTACCTGCGGCAGGGCACGCTCCTGGTGCGCCACAGCCAGGGGTTGGGCACCGCTTCCAGCTTGAACCTCGGCGGCGATGCGCTGGTAACAGATGGCGCGCAGGCCCGGCTGTTGACCGATGCGGCCGGTGTGACCATCAGTCCGGCCATCACGGTGCGGGCCCTGGCGGGGCACGAGGTCAACGCCACCCTCGGGGGCAACCAGAGCAGCGGTGCCTCGGCCTTTGCCGGCACGATCACCCTGCACCGGGACGTGCGGCTGACTTCCGCCAACACCGACGGCCAGGCCGTGGCCTTCAACCAGACCATCACCGGCACGGGCGGCATCACCAAGGTGGGACCCGGCACCGTGGCCCTGAACCACGCCAACTCCTACGCCGGGGGCACGGTGGTCCAGGCCGGCACCTTGCGGCTGGGCGCGGCCGGGGCGCTTCCCACCAGCACGACCGTGATCCTGGCCGACTCGGCCAGGGTTCGGCTCGACCTCAACGGCTGGGACCAGACCGTGACCAGCCTGTCCGGCGGCGGCAGTCAGGGGGGCCAGATCACCCTGGGCACCGCCACCTTGATGGTGGGCAGCGGCGATTTCAGGGGAACCATCACCGGCAGTGGCGGCCTCTGGAAAACCGGCTCCGGCACCTTGGGCCTGGCCGGCGCCAACACGTACACCGGCCCCACCCTGGTCCTGGGCGGCACCCTGAGCTACGGCGGGGACCATGTGCTGGGCAGCGGCCCGGTGACGATCAGCGGCAGTGACGCCCGTCTGGACCTGGGCGGCTACAGCGACGCGGTGGGCCAGGTGACGCTGGAGTTGGGCGGTCGAATCATCGGCAGCGGCACCTTGAGCAGCTCGGTGGGCTTTGTGCTGCGCGAGGGCACGGTCGCCGCCCCCCTGGGCGGCACGGCCGGTCTGCAAAAAACCTCCACCGGCACGGTGACCCTCGAGGCCGCCAATCCCTTCTCCGGCGAAACCCGCATCGTCGAGGGCACCCTGCGGATGAACCACCCGCAGGCACTCCAGCAAAGCACCGTGAACCTCGCCACCGCCGACACCGGCACCTTGGACTTGAACGGCCTGGACGCCAGCCTGGGCGGCCTCGGCGGCGGACGCGACCTGGCGGTGCCGGATGGGCGCACCCTCACCGTCGGCCTGAACCACGCCTCGCTCACCTGCGAGGGCCGGTTGACCGGCAAGAATCTCCTCCTGCGCAAGGCCGGCACCGGCACCTGGACCTTGACCGCCGACCAGCCCTTCACCGGCCGGACGGAAATCCAGGCGGGGACGCTGAGCCTGGGGGGCGGCGGCGCGGCCGGCTGGGTCAGCACGCCCATCCACAACGAAGGCACGCTGGTCTTTCACCGCGCGGACTCGCGGGCCTTTGCCTCGCCCATCAGCGGCAGCGGCGGCCTCATCAAACTGGGGTCGGGCTCGCTGACGTTGACGGCGGACAACGACTACACGGGGCTGACATCCATCCGCGACGGTGTGCTGCTGGTGCAGGGGTGGCATTCCGGCGGTGGGGACTACGAGGTCGGCGGCGGCATCAGCGCCGTCACACCTGTGCTGGGCGGGACGGGGTTCCTTCAGGGCAATGTGCGCGTCTGGCCCGGGGCCGACCTGGCTCCAGGTGGTTCGCTCGGCACCTTTACCATTCAAGGGGATGTCACCCTGGCCGGCACGCTGGCGATCGATCTGGACGGCGCGGGAGCCGGCCGCAGCGACCTGCTCCAGGTCGAGGGCACCCTGGACCTCAGCGGGGGCAGCCTGCGGTGGGCGGTGCTGTCCGACCTCGATGACGAGGCGTACGTCTTTGCCTCGTACGGTCTGCTCCGCGGCGAACCCTTCAAGACCCTGTGGAATCTACCCGACGGCTACTACCTGGACTACCACTACCAGGGCCTGAACCAGATGGCGCTGGTGGTCATCCCCGAGCCGGCGCCGTTGCACCTGTTTATCGGGGCGGCGTTGCTCTGGGGCATCCTGGGCCGGCACGGGGACCGTGCCGCGCGGTCTTGAACGCCCCGCCCTCGCCGGCATTTTGCCATTGCCGGCCCCGGTGGAGTTGGCGGTAGAAGGTCGGGGTGCGCAGGTGGTGGTCGGCTTGGTGGCAACGACTCCGGACGCCGTGGGGCAGCGGGGCGAAAGCGACGTCCGACACGCAGCGTCGGGGGCGGCGGGGCGAACGGGCGGCCCGGCGGTTCCTGCGCCGGCGGGGACTCAAGTTCCTGACCGCCAACTTCCGCACCCCGCGCGGGGAAATTGACCTCATCTTCCGGGAGGACGACTGCCTGGTGTTCGTCGAGGTCAAGACCCGCTCCTCGGAGGAATGGACCCGGCCGGCGGCGGCGGTGGACGCGGACAAGCGGCGGCGGCTTTCCCGCGCGGCGCTTGATTACCTCCGGCGGCTGGACCACCCGCAAGTCCGGGTGCGGTTCGACATCGTCGAGGTGTTGCTCGAGGACGGGCGCGTGCGGGAGGTGCGCCACCTGCCCAATACCTTTACCCTGAGCCGGCCCTACCGGTACGGTTGAGTCATGCCGGAGCTGCCCGAGGTCGAGGTCCTGGTCCGTCACCTGGCGCCGTTGCTGGTCGGACGCCGCGTGCAGGAGGTGAGCGTGCGCCGCCCCAAAACCATCCGCCCGCACGCGGAAGCCGACTTCGTGCACCGGCTCCAGGGAGCGCAGTTCACCGGCCTGGAGCGGCGTGGCAAGTACCTGGTCTTTTCGCTCCGCGCCGCGCACGGCGGGGGCGAACAGACCTTGTTGGGGCACCTGGGCATGACCGGGCGGATGCACCTGGTGCCGGTGACCGCCGCCTGGCCGCGGCACTGGGTCGTGGCCCTGGGTCTGGGACGGCCTCGGCTGATCTTCGAGGACCCCCGCGGCTTCGGGCGGCTGACGTTCGCGTGCGAGGCCCTGGAGCGGCTGGGGCCGGAGCCGTTGGATGGGAGCTTCACGCCGGCCACCCTGGCGGCGGCACTGCGTCCCTCCCGGCAGGCGATCAAGGTGCGGCTGATGGATCAGGGCGTGGTGGCTGGGCTGGGGAACATCTACGCGAGCGAGGTCCTGTTCCGGGCGCGCCTATCGCCGCAGCGGCGGGCGTCGGAACTGCGGCCGGCAGAGCTCCGGCGCCTGCACCGGGCCATCCGCATGGTGCTGGCCGGGGCGATCCGCTGGGGCAGCACCGTGCCGCTGGACTGGGCGGGGACCGCCGGCCGCGACCGGCTTTTTTATTATGGCCACACGGCCGGCGCGCCGGGGCAGGTCGAGGAGCGGTTGGCGGTGTACGGCCGGGCGGGCAGGCCGTGCCGGCGATGCGGCAGTCGAGTGCGGAAGTTCCCGCAGGCGGGGCGCAGCACGTTTTACTGTCCGCGGTGTCAGGCGGGGTGAGCGGGGCGTCAACGGGCGCGGTTGGCGCGCCAGAGCAGGACCATCCCCACGCCCATGAACAGGAAGTTCGGGGCCCACAACCACCATTCGGGGTGGCGGTCCGGCCGGGTTTCCCACGCCTGGGCCAGGACCTGGAAGCTGTGGTACAGGGCCATGAGGATCAGGGCGAGGGCGAAGCCGATGGTGGTTTCCCGCCGGTGGGCCCGCACCCCCAGGGGAATGCCCACCAGGGTGAAGCCCAGACAGGCGAAAGAGTACGCCACCTGCCGGTGCATCTGGACTTTGACGGGCGTGACATCCAGGCCGAGCCGGCGGTGTTCCTCGAGGGCCGCCCGCAACTGGGCGTGCGTCAGATCAGACAACGGCGGTGCCTTCTGGCGGGCGGGGGCGAAGCGGGCCGGCAGGGGCAGGGTGGTGGCGCCCAGGTAGGCCGGTTGCCAGGAGGTCACGTTGATCGCCTCGACTTCGGGCATCTCGAGGCGGATTTCCTGGGCGTTGGTGTCCACGATCAACGTGGCAGTGTCCGCCTTGAGGATGGTGGCAACGCGGGGGATGTCCGACGGGGCCACGGGCGCAGTGGAGGTGGCGGGTCCCTGGGGAGGAGGGGCGTTGGTGTCCATCTGGTACACGACCAGGTTCTGGATTTCGGAGCCGCGGACCTTGCCCACGTAGATGATGTAGCCGGGGAAAGAGCGGATGAACTGATTGGCTTCGAGCAGGGCGGTGGGGCGCTGCACGCCGAGCTGGTACAGAAGGTCCTTGTAGGCGACCCGGCAGCGGGGGCCGAGCTCGAGGTTGAACCAGGCGCTGACCCCGCAAAGGGCCACGCTCAGCAGCAGGAGGGGACTGATGAGCGAGACCAGGCTGATGCCCCCGGCACGTACCGCGGTCAGCTCCTGGTCGGCACTGAAGCGGCCCAACACCAGTAGCGTGGCGGTGAGCAGCCCCAGCGGCAGGGAGAAAACCAGCACAAAGGGCACGAGGAGGCCCAGCGCCCGCGCCAGGTCCGCCAGGGGCACCGCCCGGGTCATGATGAGGTCCAGGATTTCGCGCAGCGCGTTGCCCAGCAGCAGCACGAAGGTGATCACCGCCACGGTCAGCGCCAGCGAGGCCACCACCTGCCGGGTGAGGTAGCCGTGGAGGGTTTTCATGGAGCCGGCGCTCGAAGGGCACGAGCCGGGAACCGGCCTCAGGGGGTCTGACCGGCGGCCGCGGCGGCTTCGCGTTCACGCTCCTGGCGCGCCCAGCGGCGGGCGACCAGCAGGGAGCCTTCGTAAAGAAGCTGCAGCGGCAGGGCCATCAAGACCATGGTGAAGGGGTCACCGGAGGGGGTGATCACGGCCGAGAGGACCAGGTTGCCCACGATGAAGTACTGGCGGAAGCCGGCCAGCGACTCGTAGTCCACCAGCCCCACCTTGACCAGGGTGAGGATGACCAGCGGCAGTTGGAAGCTCAGCCCCATCCCGAGCATGAATTTGAAGACGAAGCTGACGTACTCCTCCGCGCGCCACTCGTCCGCGCCAAAGCCCATCCACTGGGAAAACTGCACCGAGGCCATCAGCGCCACCTGCATGATGAGCAGGTAGCAAAAGACCACGCCCACCACGAACAACACGCTGCCCAGCCCCGCCACCCGATACAGGAACTTCTTCTCCTTGATCTTGAGGGCGGGCAGGACGAACTGGCCGATGAAGAAGATCACGAACGGGGCGGAGACCACCAGTCCGCCATAGAGCGCGATCTTCAGCGCGACCATGAAGGCGCTCAGCGGCCCGTAGTTTTTCAAGACCACCAGGTTGGCGGCGGAGTGTTCGGGCTGACGGTTGGTCTGGACGTTCAGGCCCAGCAACCAGCGGTCACCCACGGGAACCGGCACCAGTTCAAGGGCGCGAACGTCGTTGGAGCGGTAAGCCGACGGCAGCGGCACGGTGGCCAGTTGGAGGCGGCCCACTTCGTTGGTGCCAAACAGCAGGGGAACGCGTTGCTGGGCGGCCGGCAACATGCGCTGGGCGTGATTGAGCGGCCAGGTCAGAAAGGCAACCAGCCGGTTGCCCGCCACCAGGCAGACCAGCATGCCCATCAGGATCGAGACGACCACCTTGATCAGCGTCCATCGCAGGTCTTCCAAGTGGTCCAGGAAAGGCTTCACAGGGCCGCCCCCCTCTTCCTCTTCTTCATCTTCATCTTCATCGGCAAAGCTGCGAACCGTGCGGGGCGGTCGGGGAGTCCCATCGGCCGCGGGTTCCGGGGGAGACAACACCGTCGCGGTCGGAGGGTCGGCGTCATCCGCGGGCGTTTTCGTGGCGTCGGCTTCTGGGGCGACGGCAGAGGTCGCCGTCGGCACTTCGCTCAGTGCGTCGTCCGTCCCGGACGCGGCGAGCGAGTTCAGAGGAGGTTCTCCCGTGCCGGCGAGATCCGGGGCCGGGGGCGCAGGCTGCGCCTCCGGGACCTCCACGAGGGACGCGGGTGCGTCTGCAGTCGGCTCGGCAGAGGTGGGGCGTCCTGACGGAGCCTCATGCGCCATGGGGAGCGACCGGGCGGGGGTCAGGCGTTGCCCGGGGTGTTGCCGGGGGCCGGTTCAGCGGTGGCGTTCCGGGGCGGGGCGGGGTTTGCGCCGGGGCGGGACAGGGGCGGCTCCTCCTCGACGGCGCGTTGCAGTTCATCCTGCACGTCGCGGGAGGTGCGCTTGAATTCATTGATGCCCCGGCCGAGGCCGCGGGCCAGTTCGGGCAGTTTCTTCGCGCCGAACAGCAGCAGGAGCACCAGGAGAATGCCGACGATTTCCGGCCAGCCGAGGAAGGCCAGCAGAGATGGTTCCAGACCGTTCATGGGAACAGCGTACGCCGTTTGCACCAACAAACAAGCAGACACTTGGCCGGGACGGCCGTTCAAGGGCCGCGGCGGGGGGCCGTCTAGCGGGGCGGGAGCAGGAGGATGAACTCGCCGCGGCGGTTCCTGGCCCAGGACTCCTCGTTGTGGCCGGGGTCCACCGGGCGGTCTTCGCCCCAGCTTCGGGTGCGGATGCGTTCGCCGCCGATGCCGCGGCCGATGAGGTATTCCCGCAGGGCGAGGGCGCGCCGTTCGCCGAGGGCCCGGTTGTATTCCTCGGTGCCGCGTTCGTCGCAGTGGCCGTCAATGAGCAGCTTGTGGTCGGGCTTCAGTTTGAGTTCGTCGGCGACGGTGTCCACCTTGGGGCGTTCGCCGGTTTTGACCACCGAGCTGTCGAAGTCGAAATAGACCGTGTAGGCGGCGAAGGTGTTGGTGTCCATCGCCATGCCCTCGAAGGTTTCCATGCCGGCCTGGGCGAAGCCCTCGGGGGTGCGCAACGGTTCACTGGTGACCCCGCCGGGGGTGGTCACGCCACCGGGTGTGAGGGCGCCGCCGGGCGTCAAGGGTGCCGGTCCGGCGGTGGGTCCGGGGGCCTTCGTCGTACGGGCAGGCAGGGGCGTGGGGCTTTTGGGGGTCTCGCGGCAGCCCAGCCCTCCCAGCATAAAGGCCGAGGTTAACAGCAGGGAGGTGAACCAGAGGGACGATTTCATGTTGGTGGCCACACTGTGCGGCTCATCGCGCCCAAGCGGGCTGTGAATTGTTGCCTGAAACTTGACCGGCATCCTTGAGGTGTTTGGTGGGCACGTCAAGCAAAGACAGGACGCGCCGGCCGTTGACGCGCCGGGTGAACATCAGGGTGCGCGAGTTGGGGGCCCAGACCGGGTCCTCGCCGGCGGTGTACAGCCGGGCTTCCCCGCCGGTCGAGGGGATCACGCAGATTTCGAAGTTCCGCATCTGGGCGGTGAAGGCGATCCATTTGCCGTCGGGCGACCAGTCCGGCTCGGTGGGATTGGCCACGCCGATCACCGACAACGGCTTGAGCGTGCCGCCCGTGGCCGGGATGGTGGCCAGGACCCGTCGGCCGCTGATCCGTGTGGCCACGCAGATCGTGCGGCCATCCGGGGACCAGGCGGGAGAGGATTCATCCTCCCGTGTGTGGGTGAGCTGGCGCAGATTCGCGCCGTCGGCATCGGCCACGTACAGGTCCGGGCTGCCGCCCTTGCTCAGGATCATGGCCACGCGGCGGCCGTCGGGCGAGACGGCGGGGGTGATGTTCGAGCCGGTGTAGCGCGCCACCACCTGCCGCTCGCCGGTCGAGAGGTCGTGCCGCACGATGTCGGGATTGCCGAACTTGTAGGTCACGTAGTAGAGCCGGCGCCGGTCGGGGCTCCAGGCGGGGGCCGCCACCACCGATCCATCCCGGGTCACGGCCAGCGCGCCATGCCCGTCGTAGTCCGCCACGTAAATTTCACTGGTCGGGCCGTTGGCCACCTTGAAGGCAATCCGGGTACGGGCGATGCCTTTCTGGCCGGTCACCGCCTCGACCACGTCATCGGCCAGGGCATGTGCCTGGGAGCGACGGGTGCCGCCGCTGTAGGTTTTGGCGAACTTGACCGCCTGGCTGAGGTTGTCCACCAACCGGCCCTCGACCGTCTCGCCCCCGCCGCCGCGGAGGACGAACTGCGCCGCGGCCTCGTCCACGATACTGAAGCCCACCACGTAGAGATCGAACTGGAGCACCTGCGCCACCTCCCCGGTGTAGCCCACCAGGGCGATGGGGATGGGTTTCTGGGTCGCCGTGGCGTACTCGGTGATCCTGATGGTCTCGGCCGCGTGGCCCAGGAGGAGGGCGCCGGCCGCACCGGCCACCAGTCGCCAAAGGGGGGGAGGGAGCAAGGACATGGTCATCCGGTTCTGGAGGCGGGTTCGAGGTGGAATTCGATCTCAAATTCGCGCTGGGCATCGGTGGCGCCTTCGGGGAAGGGGCGCCCGATGGTGCGGACCCGGTCCAGGGCTTCCCGCACCGAGCGGTCCATGTCCGCGTTGCCGGACCGGCGTTTGATTTCACTCAACACCACGTCGCCATTGCGGGCGATGACCACCCGCGCCACCACCGTGAGGTCGTGCTCGCTGATCTCCCGGGGCTTCAGGGGGGCCCACGCCTGACGGTACACGAGGTCCACGAAACTGGTGTAGCTGGCGTAGGTGGCCCCGCCGGTGCCGGGCACGCTGACCTCGGGCCGGCCGGACAACTGGCGGGTGAGATTGCTCACCGCCGCGGAGAGGCGGCTGCGCCGCGCTTCGGCCAGGCGGGCGGCCTCGGCCTGTTCGCGCGCGCGCGCGGCGCGGGCGTCCGGCGGGGGGGTGGGGGGAGTGCGGACCACCGGCTTGAGGTTGACCTTGATCTGGCGGGGCGGGCGGGGCGCCGGTTTTTCCCCCGTCGGCGAGGTCGGCGGCCGGGCGGGGGTGGTCTGAGGCGCGGGCTGCCGGCGTGGCTGGGCTGCCGGTTCGGGAGGCGGTGTTTCCCGTCGCGGCGGCGGTGCTGCGGCCGGGGTGCCGCCCCCCACCACGGGCGCATCCACCAGCCGGTCCGGGATGAAGGTCAGGAGGACGACCTCCTCGGTGGCTGGCGGTTTGCGGCTGAAGCCGGCGCCCAGCACCAGCAATGCGATCAACCCGGCGTGGGCCAGGGCCGAGGCGGCTAGGCATTCGCGCTGCAACGGGGTCATCGGTTCGGGGCGGGCTGGGTGGCCAGGGAGAGGCGGGTGATGTTGTGGCGGGTCAGCCGGTCAATCAGCGGGTAGAAGTGTCGGGCGCGGGCGTCCTGGTCGGCGCGGATGCGCACCACCAGTTCGGGGTTGGCCCGGAAGTCACGCACCAGTTGCTCTTCCAGTTGGTCCAGGCTCAGGCGGACGTTGCCCAGCCGGTACTGGCCGTCCGGAGTGATGTCCACGGTGCGGATGTTGTCCCGGTTGACGCGTTGCACGGCGCGGCCCCCCTCGGGCAATCGCAGGTCAATGGTGTTTTCCAGGAGGGGGGTGGTGATGACGAAGATGATCAGCAGCACAAAGGCCAGGTCCAGCAGCGGCGTGATGTTGATGTCGCTGAGGGTGACCAGGGCGTTGCGTTGGGAGAAGCGGCGCATGGCAGCGGCTCAGGGGCCGGCGTCCGGCTCATCGGTGAGGTATTCGGTTTCCATCCGCGAGACCAGCTCCTGGGCGAAGTTGTCCAGCTCCACCGTCAGCACCCGCAGGGTGTGCACCAGCCAGTTGTAGCCGAACATCGAGGGGATGGCCACCAGCAGGCCGGCCACGGTGGTGATCAGGGCCCCCGCCACGCCGGGGGCCATGGCGGTGAGGTCGGCGCGGCCGCCGGCGGCGGCGGCCTGGGCCACGCCGCTGAAGGCGCTCATCACCCCCCACACCGTGCCCAGCAAGCCCAGGAAGGGGGAGCCGCTGACGGCGATGGCCAGGAGGATGAGGCCGGACTCGAGCTTGAGGGCCTGGCGCGCCACCGCCCCCTCGAGGGTACGTTTGACGTGTTCCAGGTCGGTCAGAGTGACCCGGGCGCGCCGGCGCTCGCTGCCCCGGCGCAGGCGGGCATCCAGCTCCTGGCAGCCGGCCAGGTACACGGCGTAGAGGGGGCAGCCGTCCACCTGCACCTTGCGGTCGTAGATGCCCAGGACCTGTTTGAGGGTGCGGAACTCGGTGTCGAAGTAGCCGTTGAGCTGGCGGGCGCGGCGCATCTCCAGGGCCTTGGTGGCCATGATGGACCAGGCCACGATCGAGAAGACGACCAACAGGATGATGATCGCCTTGCCTTCCGGCGTGGCCTGCTGCCACACGTACACCAGGTCCGGTTGCGGAGCCCGGGCCAACATGGGGGACATCCAGCTCATACACGCTCCCCGGCACTTGGGGCCGCGCACCATGCTTAACGGCGGAAGGGTGACCGGTCAAAAGCTTTCGGCCGCGCGGGCGCGGGCCTTGTGCACCGGTTGTTCACCGGCCCCGCTGGACGCACCGCCGTCCCGTGGCCACGCCCGCTCAGCCCGCGCCTTCCACCTCCACCCAGCCCCGGCGCGCGGCGGAGGCCACGATGGCATCCATCACGGCCTGGACCCGTGCCCCGGTGTGGAAGTCCGGCACACAGGGCCGCTGCTGGCGGATGGCGTCCACGAACTCGAACGCCTGGTCGTGGCGGAATGTGACCAGCGGGTCGCCCGCGCCGGGGTCGCGCGGGGAACCGGGCCAGACCCAGTAGGCGCGCGGCACGGGCACGGTCTCAAGTCCCGGCCCGCCGGCGCGGCCCAGTTGCAGCTCGTTCCACCGGCCGGTGCAGTACACGGCGCTGGCGCGGGTGCCGTTCAGCTCGACGTAGTCGAGGCTGCGCCAGCTTTCGTTGCGGCCGCTGGCCAGCTTGCTGCTCTCCATCATGCCGGTGGCCCCGCACACAAACTCCGCCAGCACCCCCACCCAGTCATCGGTGTCGTTGGGGGCGCCGTCCCGTTCGGGGGTAAAGGTGCGCAGGTCGGCCACCACCCGCCGCACCGGCCCCACCAGCAGGTGGGCGAAGTCCAACCGGTGGGAAAGCATGTCCCCCAGCTCCCCGGTGCCGGCCAGGCGGCGGACCTGGCGCCAGCCCAGATTCCGGGAGCCCCAGTCCTGCAGCCGGCAACAACGGTAATGCCGGATGTCCCCCAACTCCCCGCGCGCCACCAGCTCCGCCAGATACCGCATGGCGGGCACGAAGCGGTAGGTGAAGGCGGTCATGTGCCGCACGCCCGCCCGGTCGGCCGCCGCGGCCAGCGCGCGCGCCTCGGCGGCGCTCAGGGCCAGCGGCTTTTCACACAACACATGTTTGCCGGCGGCGATCGCCGCCCGGGCGATGGGGGCGTGGCTGAAATTGGGCGTGGCAATGATCACCGCATCCACGTCCTCCCGGTCCACCACTTCTTCGTACCGCGTGCTGGTCAGTGCCACGCCGCTCTGCCGGCGCGCCCGCTCGAGCGCGGCCGGGTCGGGGTCGCAGAGGGCAACCACCCGGCTGTCCGGGCAGAGGGCCAGGCCGGGCAGGTGGTTTTGCAGCGTGATGCCGCCGCAGCCAATCAGGGCCACGCGGAGCGTTTTCATGGGCGGTGCGTCGCGCCGGCGAGGATGCCGTCCGCGCCGCGGCGGAGGCAACGCTCAAGCGGCGGCGGCGCGCCAGCCCAAGAAGCCGCTTGCTGCCCGTGGCGGGGACCGCAAGCTCGACCGCGGTCTGTCATGGGAATGACCCTTGAATCGTGCCGTTTCCTGGTCGAGGCCTGTCGCGCGGGAGCCGCCCCCGGCCGGGTGCTGACCCTGGGACGGCAGAGCCTCTGGGTGAGTCCGGAGCGGCTGGTCCGGTTGCTGGCCGAGGCCGGTTGCCTGCCCGACGCCGCCAGCCGGGCGCGGGCGACCGCGGCGCTGGCCGGCACCGCGCGCCGCTTCGAGACCTTCCTGACCTGGCTGGGGGCCACGGAGGTACTGGCGGTGGATGCCTCGGACTATGAAGGGGCGGAGTACCTCCACGATTTCAACCGGCCCGTACCGGCGGGGTGGGAGCAGCAGTTTGACTGGGTGCTGGACGGCGGCACGCTCGAACACATCTTCGATTTCCCCACCGCCCTGCGCAATTGCATGCGGCTGCTGCGCGTGGGCGGGCGGCTGCTGCTGTTCACGCCGGCCAACAACTACTTCGGCCACGGCTTTTACCAGTTCAGCCCCGAACTGTTCTACCGCGCGCTGGCGCCCGAACACGGCTTCGCGATCGAGCGGCTGCAGGCGGTGGTGGACACCGCCGGCTTCTCCAGCCTCGGCGGTGTCCGCTACGCCTTTCCCATCACCGGCCGCCGCTACGACGTGGCCGATCCGCGTCAGGTCGGGCAACGGGTGCTCCTGGTCAACGACCGGCCCGTCCTGTTGTTCATCCAGGCGCGGCGCACTGCCGCGGTCCAGCCCCTGCAAACGCCGCCTCAACAGAGCGACTACGTCGGCCATTGGGCCGCGGGCACGCCCCCCCACCCGCTCCAACAAAGCGCCCGCGGCGGGCGCCTGGTGGCCTGGCTGACCCGGTACCTGGGCGAGCAGTTCTGCCGCGAAACCCTGCCCCGGCTGGCCGGGGGGTTTGATCCGCTGCGGCGGTGGCGCTTTTTCCGCCAACTCTCCTTCGCCAACCGCCGTCATTTCCGCCCCGTCACCGCCGCGCCGCCCCGGCCCGCAGCGCTCCCGCCGCCCGCGCCGTGACGCCGGCGCCCGGCCCCGCCGCTCTCCGCCGCCGCAGCCGGCGGCACGGCCGGGACCGCGGCCGGCGGTTCAAGCCCGCCCGCCGCAGGAGTTCCCGGCCGGAGGCGACTCCGCCACGGCGTCGCTGCGGCTCAGCAGCACGCAGCAATTCCAGGCGAGAAATTCCCGCAGGCCCGGCAGGCGCATCAGCCCCGCCAGTTCCGGGTAATAGCGCGGTGCGACGCGGCGGACCTGCACCCCGGGCAGGCGCCGCAGCCGGCGGAGCACCGGTCCGATGTGGGTGGGGTAGAGGTTCACAAAGGGCTCGAGCCGGCGCGGCCGGCGCACGCACCGGTCCCACAGCCAGGGCCCCCACCGCGGCCCCAGGTAGTGCAGCGGGGAGAAGTCATGCCCGCCCCAGGGCGAAAGCCAGTTGGTCCAGCTCAGGTAAAAAAAGCCCCGCGGCGCCAGCAAGTCCGGAACGGCCGCCAGCAACCGCTCGGGCCGCGCCAGGTGTTCGAGCACGTTCGAGCAGATCACCACCTCGAACCGCCCCAGGCCGCGCAGATCGTCCCGGTCCAGGTCCACGCGCCGGAAGTCCTCGCCGGCCAGCGCGGGCGGCAGCCCGGGGGTGGCATCGGCGAAGGTCACGCGGCAACCCCGCGCCCGCAGTTCCGCGCCGAACACCCCCCCGCCGCAACCCAGGTCGAGCACCGTCGTCCCGGCCCCGAACCACACGCCCCAGCGTTCGATCCAGGCGATGGCGTCCTGCGCCTGGAGCCGGTAGAAGGCTTCGTCGGGTCCGTGCCGGAGGTAATGCCAGATGAGCCGGGGCAGCAGCACCGGACGATGAAAACAGGTTCCCCCCCGCCCGCCAACCGCCGCCTCCGGGCCGGCGGGGGCGGGAGAACGTGCGCGTGAGCGGCGGATTCCGGGCTTTCACGCGGGGCGGGTTTGGTGTTGAGTGCCGCCCTTTATGGTCAAGACCGCGTTGTTGTTTGCCGGCCAGGGGGCCCAGGTGGTGGGCATGGGCCGGGACCTGGCGGAGGCGTTCCCCGCCGCCCGCGCCCGTTTCGAGGAGGCCAACGCCCTGCTGGGCTATGACCTGGTACGACGGTGTTTCGAGGGAACGGAGGAGGAATTGACCCTGACCGAGCATGCCCAGCCGGGCATTTACCTGGTGGGCTGGGTGGCGTTCGAGCTGTTGCAAGCGGCGGTGCCGGGGCTGGCCTTCCACGCCACGGCCGGGTTGTCCCTGGGCGAGTACACCGCGCTGGCGGCGGCGGGGGCGCTGAGTTTTGCCGACGGCCTGCGGCTGGTGCGGGCACGGGGTCAGTTCATGCAGGACGCCAGCACCCTGCATCGCGGGGGCATGGCGGCCATCCTGGGGTTGGACGAGGCGGCCACCCGTGAGGTCTGCGCCGAGGCCGGCGTCGAACTGGCCAACTTCAACTGCCCCGGCCAACTGGTCATTTCCGGCCCCGTGGACCGGATGGCCGTGGCCTGTGACCTGGCCCGGGCGCGGGGGGCGCGGCGGGCGGTGCCGTTGCCGGTGGCCGGGGCGTACCATTCGCGCCTGATGGCGCCGGCGCAGGGACCGCTGGCGGAGGCCCTGGCCGCGACGCCGGTTGCCCCGCCGCGCGTGCCGGTGGTGGCCAACGTGACGGCCCGGCCGCACGCGGGTCCGGAGGCGATTCGCGAGTCCCTGGGGCGGCAGGTCACCGCCCCGGTGCTGTGGGAGCCTTCGATGCGCTGGCTCCTGGCCGAGGGGTTCGGCCGGTTCATTGAACTGGGGCCGGGCACGACCTTGAGCGGTTTTCTCAAGCGCATTGACAAGTCCGTCCAGGTGTTGAACGTGGCGGACGTGCCCAGCCTCGAGGCCACCCGCCGGGCGCTGGGCGGGGCCGGAAGCTGAGCGCGTGTCCTCATGAACGAGTTGCGGAATCAAGTGGCCGTGGTCACCGGGGCGGGCCGCGGCATCGGCCGGGCCATCGCCCTCGAACTGGCGGACGCCGGCGCGGACGTGGCCTGCATCTCCCGCACCGCGGAAAACGCGGAGAAGGTCGCCACCGAGGTGCGGGCGCGCGGCCGGCGCGCCTGGGCCTTCGGCGTGGACGTGGCCGACGCCGCGGCGGTCCAGGCCGCCGTCGAGGCCCTGCTCGCCGCGGCCGGCCGGGTGGACATCCTGGTCAACAACGCGGGCATCACCCGCGACGGCCTGTTGATGCGGATGAGCGACGAGGAGTGGGAGGCGGTGCTGGCCACCAACCTCAAGGGGGCTTTCCTGTTCACCCGCGCCCTGGCGCGGGTGTTTTTGAAGCAGCGGGCCGGTTGCATCCTGAACGTGGCCTCGGTCATCGGCCTGCGCGGCAACGCCGGCCAGGCCAACTACGCCGCCAGCAAGGCGGGCCTGATCGGCTTCACCAAGGCGGTCGCGCGCGAGTTCGCCTCCCGCGGCATCACCGTCAACGCCCTGACCCCGGGCTTCATCGAGACGGACATGACCGGCACGTTGTCCGCCGAACTGCGCCAGACCATTCTCCAGCAGATTCCGCTGGGCCGCTTCGGCCAGCCGGAGGACATCGCCCGTGCGGCGCGTTTCCTGGCCGGACCCGGCGGGCGGTACATCACCGGGCAGGTGCTGGTGGTGGACGGCGGCATGGTGATTTGAGGGCCGTCGGGACTTTTCCACTCGGGGCTTGACGCTCCGGGGGGGGTTGCATAGACACACCCGCAACACGAAACCGAACAACACATGGCTTCAGAAAAAACGGTAGAGGAGAAGGTGCGCGAGATCGTGGTGGATCAACTCGGGGTCAAGCCCGACCAGGTGACGCCCGAGGCCAAGTTCATCGAGGACCTGGGGGCGGACTCGCTGGACGTCGTGGAGCTGGTCATGGCTCTCGAGGAAGAGTTCGGGCACGAAATCCCCGACGAGGAGGCCGAGAAGCTGACCACCGTGGGCGACGTGGTCAAATACATCGAAGACCTGCGGCAGAAGTAGGCCGCCGCCCGCCGTTTTCCGGGGCGGCCACGGCTGGCAACCAGCAGCGCGCTGCCCCGTTCGTTTATGGGTTGGACCGATCGCAGAGTGGTCATCACCGGGCTGGGCGTGGTCACCCCCCTGGGATGCGACCTCGAGACCGTCTGGTACCGGCTGCTGGCCGGGGACTGCGGCGTGGACCGGATCACGCGCTTTGAACCCACGCCCTTCGACACCCGGATCGCCGCCGAGGTGCGGGACTTCGACGCCACCCCGGCCTTCCCCTCGCCCAAGGACGAACGGCGCACCGACCGCTACGAAAAGTTCGGCGTCCTGGCCGCGCACCTGGCCTGGCAGGACTCGGGCCTGGACCTGGAGCGGGTGGACCCGGACCAGGTGGGGGTGTTCCTGGGCTCGGGCATCGGCGGCCTCTACACCACCGAGGAACAGCACAAAACCCTGCTCAGCCGCGGTCCGGGGCGGCTCTCGCCCTTCATGATCCCCATGCTCATCCTGAACATGGCCTCCGGCCTGTTCTCGATGTACCGCGGCCTGCGCGGCCCCAACCTGGCCACCTGCTCGGCCTGCGCCACCGCCTCCCACGCCATCGGCGAGGCCTGGCGCACCCTCAAAATGGGTGACGCCCGGGTGATGTTCGCCGGCGGCTCCGAGGCCACCATCACCCCCCTGGGCGTGGGCGGCTTCTGCGCCATGAAGGCCATGAGCACCCGCAACGACGAACCCCGCCGTGCCTCCCGCCCCTTCGACCGCGGCCGGGACGGCTTCGTCATGGGCGAGGGCGCCGGCGTGGTGGTGCTCGAAGAACTGGAACACGCCCGCGCCCGCGGCGCCCGTATCTACTGCGAGCTGCTCGGCTACGGCAACACCGCCGACGCCCACCACATGACCGCCCCCTCCCCCGGCGGCGAGGGCGCCGCCCGCTGCATGCGCATGGCCCTCCGCTCCGCCGGCCTCCCCCCCGAGGTCATCACCTACATCAACGCCCACGGCACCTCCACCCCCCAGGGCGACATCTGCGAAACCCAGGCCATCAAGACCGTCTTCGGCCCCCACGCCCGCAAGCTGGCCATCAGCTCCACCAAGGGCGCCACCGGCCACATGCTCGGCGCCGCCGGCGCGGTGGAAATGGCCTTCTGCGCCAAAGCCATCCAGACCGGCGTCGTCCCCCCCACCCTCAACCTGGACGACCCCGATCCCGAGTGCGACCTGGACTACGTGCCGCACGCGGCCCGCGAGCTGCGCGTCGAGGCCATCGTCAACAACAGCCTCGGCTTCGGCGGCCACAACGCCACCCTCGTCGCGCGGCGCTTTGTCGGCTGATCCCCCTGCCCGCGCTTGGCCCCGGGCGTATCCCGCAGCGCGGCAGTCCGTCCATTCAACCGCCCGCCGTTCCCGGCCCGGCCCAGGCCGCGGCCTCGCGGACCCGCTCCAGGATGACCTCCTCCAGCTCGGGCGCCTCGCCCAAACCCGGCGCATACCAGATCAACTTGCCGCCGCGCTCGGTCGGATTGCGCCAGGGCGGCAGGCCCGCCTGCACCCGCGCCCGCACCCGCTCCGCCGCCTCGCCCAGCAACACCGGGATGTCCTCCGCCGCGTGCAGGCCGTCGCTGACGAACAGCGGCACCATCACCACCTGCCGCTGCGCCGCCCGTGCCGGGGCCTGCGCCACCGCCGGCTCGACCTCCAGAAAGGCCGGCAGGACCTCGGCAAACTCCCCGGCCTGCCGCAACCGCGCCACATGCTCCTCCACCGCCCGACGCGAGGCGGGGCTGCGTTCGGTGCCGTGGCCCACCACCACCAGCGTGGTTTCCGCCGGACGCGGCGCCCGGGGAAAGGGATGCGCCGCCACCACCTCGAGCGCGCGCGCGTGCAACAGGGCCGTCACCTGCGGCGAGGTTCCCACCGGGTGCGTGTAAAAAAGCCGTTGCGGACCCCGCCCCCGGACGCGGGAGAAGGATGTTCCCCCTGACCGGCTGAATCCCAGCGCCGCGGGGATCACCTCCTCCACGAAGTAGCCGGGGCCGGTCATCAAGGGCACCACAAACACCCGCGGGGTGCGCGCCGCCGCCACCGCCTCGACCACGCCCGGACTCTGCTTCCAAAAACACGCCTCGACGGCGGCAAACAGCCCCCGCGCCCGCAGCCGTTCGGCCTGCACCCGGGCCGGGCGCGCGGACTCGTCGTTCACCGTCGAGCCGTGGGCCAGCACCAGCAATGTGGCATCGCGGAAGTTCATGGCCACCGGCGGTCTCAGTAGAACCGCCGGCCGCCGGGCGCAAGCCGGCAGCGGCGGCAAAATAGCGTTTGACGGGATGCCGCGCCCGAATACCTGCGCCTTCAACCAGGTGCGATCATCCAGCAACCCGTTATGAACAACAGCATGGTCAAGCAGAGCTGTACGTGGGCGGTGACCTCAGTACTGGCGTTCCTCGCCGCCGGATGCACTGCCCAGCAACAGGCCCGGCAAACACAACCCCCGCCGGCCGCGCAGCCGGGCTTCCGCACGGTCTCGGCCGCTTTCCCCACCGGTAACCGCCAGACCAGCGTGCTGCTGGTGGAGAAAACCGTCCCCACCGAAGTCCTGGCCGGTCAGCCGTTCGACATCGTGTACAAAATCAGCAACCTCACCGACCTGCTGGTCCAGGAGGTGACCTTCACCGGCCAGGCCGATCGGAACTTCCGCGCCGAGAACGCCACCCCGGAGCCCGACCGCCTGGCGGACAACGAGGCAACGTGGATCATCGGCGACCTTCCGCCCCGGCAGTCCCGCGAAATTCGCATCCGCGGCGCCGCCCTCGAGGAAGGCTCGGTGACCGGTTGCGGCACGGTCACGTTCAACCCCGTGCTCTGCGACACCATCCGGGTGGTCAAGCCGGCCATCGAGCTGGCCAAGACCATGCCGGCCCAGGTCATCCAGTGCGACCCCTTTCCGGTCCGCCTGGTGGTACGGAACAACGGCAGCAGCGCCCTCACCGGCGTGCGGGTGACCGACCTGCTGCCCGCCGGCCTCCAGACCGAAGCCGGGCAGAACACCGCCACCTTTGAGGTCGGCACCCTGGCCCCGGGCGAATCCAAGGAACTGACCTTCTACACCAGCGCCACCCGCACCGGCAAGTTCACCAACCCCGCCCGCGCCACCAGTGCCCAGGGCGTCGAGGCCACCGCCGAAGCCAGCATCACCGTGGTCAAGCCCGCCCTCTCCGTGGAATGCCAGGTGCCCGCCCTCAAGGAAATGGACGGCCAGCGGTTTACCGAATTCTTCGGCCGGCCATTCGAGGTCTGCTGGACTGTCAAGAACACCGGCGATGCCGTGTCGGCCAACACCGTCCTGGAAGTGCCCGTCCCGGCGGGGCTGACCTTCCGCAGCGCCACCGAGGGCGGCAGCGCCTCCGGCAGCGCGGTGGTGTGGAATCTCGGCTCCCTCGCCCCCGGCGCCAGCCGCAAGGTGTGCGCCACCTTCGTCAGCGCCAACGCCGGCGGCTTCACCTTCAACGCCAGCACCCGCGGCGCCTGCGCCGCCCCCGCCACCACCACCTGCAGCGTCACCATCCAGGGCATCAGCGCCATCCTGGTCGAGGTGGTGGACGATCCCGATCCCATCCAGGTCGGCGAGGAAACCACCTACACCATCCGCGTGACCAACCAGGGCGGCGGCCTGGACCTGCGCGACGTGGTCGTGAAGGCCATCTTCCCGGATGAAATGGCCCCGGGCACCGCCTCCGGTGCCGGCCAGATCTCGGGCAAGACAGTGACGTGGCCCGCCGTGGCCAACCTGCCGGTCAAGCAGGCCCTCACCTATACCGTCAAGGGCCGCGCGCTCAAGGCCGGCGACAACCGAGTCCGCTTCGAGGTGACCACCCGCGAGCGCCCGACGCCCATCGTGGAACTCGAATCCACCACGGCCTACTAAACCCGTGCTTCCCTTCACGAAGGGCCGGCCCCACCGCCGGCCCTTCTTTTTTGCCACGCCCATGCTGCCGGTTCCGCCTCCCCATCTCCCCGCCCTCACCTTTCGCCCCCGGGCCGGGTTGCTGCTGGCCGCCCTCCTGGCAGCCACCGCTTGTCGCGCCCCCGGGCGGGAGCACGGGGCCGCCACCACCTTCCCCTCCCCGCCCCCCGCTCCGGTCGAACAGGCCATTGCCGCTCTGACCCGCGACCTGCTGGCCCTGGGGCCGGGCGTGACGGAAGAGGAGGCCAGCCGCTTTGCCCGCACCGCCATCCTCAGCGCGCGCCGCCTCGCGACCGAATACCGTGCGGTGCGACCGGCCTGGGTTCAGAACGTCCTGGTCAATTGGGGCCTCAAGCCGCGCGGCCTTTGCTACCAGTGGGCCGAAGATTTGCACCGCTGCCTGGCCACGCTGCCGCACCGCCAACTGGCCCTGCGCCCCGTCGTGGCCCGACGCGGAACCTCCCGCGAACACAACGCACTGGTGGTTTACCTGATCCACCGTCCCCCCGAATCCGGCCTGGTCCTGGACGCCTGGCGCCGCGGCGGCCGGCTCTACTGGGCGCCGCTGCGCGCGGACAAATACCCCTGGACCCTCGCCGACGAAGTGGAGTGACCGGGCCCCGCCGGGGGACAACTTCCGTCTTCACCACTTCAGGGTGCGGAGCAAGGTTGACGCCGCCTCGGTGACTGCGCGAAGCAACCTTGACATGGCAGGGTACCTGCTTAATTTCAAGAGTGGAAACCGAAATGAAGCCATGAAAGCAACACCCTTGTTCGACATGAAGGCCACTTCCTTCTACCCCGACACTGCCCGCGGGGGGGGGACACCTCAAATCCCTCATCTGCAGCTTGCTATTGCCTGCAGCCACCCTTGCCGCCGGTCCGCCCGCCATAAACCGCATCTACCAAGCACCTGGACCCGTATGGGGAGGCTTGGCGGGTGATGGTAACAACCTGTACTTCGCCACTTTGGCTGCGGGTGGGGACAATTCACAGGTCATTTCTTTGACGGGTAACGGCAGCTTTCGTTGGTCGTGGAGCATCAGCCAGGGAGGCAACATGCGCATGGTACCGACGGTTAACAATACCGGGACGCGTTTGTTCGTGGCTGCGGATGGAGGCAAGGTTTTTTGTCTGGACACTGCCGTTAATCCGCCCCAGCGCCTGATCTGGCAGTATCCCCCCAGCAGTTCGCTCACCCACCCCGTGCGCAGCGGGATCGCCTACGACCCCGTGGCACCCCAAGCCGGTGGAGGTACGGAAGAAGCGGTTTATTTCCAGGCCAATAACGGGTACACATATTCCTTGAACGCGGTGACCGGCGCGTTGCGTTGGCTACGAAATACAGGCAACGTGGGCGGCCCTCCTCCTTCGTGGGAGCATGATACGACCTGGTCTTCGACCCCGGCAATTGGAAGGGAAGGGTTGGTTTATGTGGGTTCGGCAAATGGTTACTTGTACTGCTTGAACCCCACGAACGGCCAGATTGAGTGGGCACTCAAACTCAACGCATCCAACCTGATCGGTCCCAAGGGCGAACCCGTGGAGTCCACGCCGGCCATCGGTGAAAACGGGTGGATTTATGTGGCGACTCGTTATGCAACGCTTGGCGAAGAAGTTGCCTATTCCCACGTTTATGCCGTGGACCCCGCCGGCCCGACGATCCGTTGGTTCCAACCTGTGACTTTTGATACTTGGGGCTCCCCTGAAACTGTGGGCGTCATCGCGGGGCTGGTGGTGGACCAAACCGGCGCGGTGTATGTACCTGCGTTCCATTCCACCTTGCACAAGTACGACGGCTGCACGGGTGATTGGCAAGCGCTGTGGTTGACCGAGGGCAAGCTCTGTCAAACGCCAGCCCTCAATCAGAGCGGCATGTTGATCCTGGGTACCAGTGTGGGCTTTGGCGGAGTCCGCTCCGTCCGAGGACTTAAGGTCTTCCCCAAGCCGAACCCGAATGCGGACTGGGCCTCCTTGCAATGGACCGCAAGTGGAGGTGCGTCTGGAGAATTTGGTGACTTTCTGGGCGGCGCGCTCATCCGGGCCGATGGTTCAGGCACCGCCTATGTGGCGGATGCAGACACGGATGCCGGAACGGGCGCGGTTTACCAGTTCGTCTCTGGAAGCTCCTCCATGCCAGGGGATTGGCCCACGATGGGGTCGGGCAACCGCCGCCATCACAAGGCCCGCTCCTACCCGTACCAATTGGTGGAGCTTGGACCCTTCCCGGCAGGGGTGGCCGAATCTTGTGCCGCATTTGATGTGGATGTCCTGGGCCGTGTGGTGGGCTACGCTCATGGTCGGCCTGGCTATCCATATTACTCCCTCCCCCAGGACTGGTATGGAGCGCACTGGGGGCTCAGTGGCTCTCCCAGCCTTCTGGGAAACTATGCCACCGCCCTGCCGCGGCATTGGGCACAAGGCATCAATCTGAACGGCATCGTCGTGGGCTATTCGACTTACGTTGGCCCTTACGGCCCCATCGTCTGGACTTCCCTCAACTACACCCCGCAGCTCCTGCCCCTCCCTCAGGGTTACTACGGCGGTCAAGCCCGAGACATCACCGAGGACAACGCCATCATCGGTTTTTCCGACCTAGGGTACAATAATCCCCGGGTGATCCGCTGGGACTGGACGGGGTCGAGTTGGCTGGAATGGCCGATCGGAGCGCCTACCGACGGAAAAGCCCAAGCCTTTGCGATCAGCGGCGGACTGCGGATTTGCGGCAAGGCGGTCTTCACCCAGGGCGGACCTTGGCTGGGATTTACCTCGCTGGTATTTGTTAATGATTTTTCTGCAATTCAGTCCTTGGGCACCTTCGGCGGCACCTCCAGTGAGGCGTGGGACGTGCACGATGCCAGCGGCACGGTGGGGTGGGCGCACAAATGGATTGCGGGCGCGAATTATCCGCGGGCCTTTCTGGTGCCACCCGAGGTGTACACCCTCGCTCCGGCCCATGAACTGCCGGGGTTTGCCGGCCAATCCCCCACCGGGACGTGGCGGAGTTTCGCCTACGGAGTGAACGGCTGCGCCCAGGTCGTGGGCAGCGCCCAGAGCGCCAGCGGCCCGTACCGCGCCTTCCTCTGGCAACCGGGCTGGGCCTCGCTGCAGGACCTTACGGACCGGGTGGGATTGTCGGGATGGGTCCTGACCAGCGCCGCCGCCATCAGCGACGCCGGCCACATCGTGGGCACCGGGACCAAGAACGGCGCCAGCCGGCAATGGTTGATTTATCCCCTACCCCAGGAGTGAGCCATGAACGCCGTTCACTTTTTGCGCCGCCCGGAAGCGGGCCGCCGGGACACTGACACGGCTTTTACCCTGATCGAACTGCTGGTGGTCCTGGCCATTCTGGCCATCCTGGCAGGACTGCTCCTGCCGGCCCTGAGCCGGGCCAAACTCAGGGCCGGCGGCGCCGTCTGCATCAACAACCAGCGTCAACTGCTGCTGGCGTGGCGCATGTATGCCGATGACAACCACAACTGGCTGGTCCCCAACTCCCCATACAATCGGCTCGTCTACCCTGGCACGGGGCTGGGGCCATACAAGCGATGGTCTCCCTCCTGGTCGCTGGGATACCATGGTTATCACAGCCCGGACGCCACCAACGTGGACTACTTGATGGGGGATCGGGAAGGCTCGTTGGGTCGCTACGTGCAAAATGTGCGGCTCTTCCGATGTCCGGCAGACCGTTCCCAAGCCACGCTGGCCGACGGCCGTTCCTACCCGCGACTGCGCAGCTACACCATGAACGCAAGCATGGGGTATATCCCCCATGAGCGTGATCTGTATTTTCTGTATCGCTTCCTCAAGATGGATGATTGGGCTAACTTGGCCCGGCCCGGTTGGATCGTCTTCATGGATACTCACGAGGACCGCATGGAGAATTGCAGGTACTTCTTCGCCCGGTCAGCAAATTTCGGAATTTGGGGCACTCAGCCGGCCAGCCGCCATGGGAAGGCCGGAACACTGGGTTACGTGGACGGCCATGTTGAACTTCATCGCTGGTTGGAACCCAGCACGATGCCCCCCGTCACGGGTAAAGCTCAGAACGGATTTGGTGTCTATGGTAGCCGGGATTTGGATTATCTTTGGACCCGCTCCTTCAAGCGCCTGCCCACAACTAGCAACCGGGGCTTGGATGTTGACTACTAGAAACTTTTCAGGTAGCGGATTGGCCTGTTGACCCTCTGGCCGGCCCCCCCGGCGACGGAGCCAGCCAACGTGCATCGCGGAAAAGCTGCCTGGTCGGTCGTGTTGAATCCGGCCTGGTCCTGGACGCCTGGCGACACGGGGGCCGGCTCTACTGGGCGCCACTGCGCGCGGACAAGTACCCCTGGACCCTCGCCGACGCCGCGGAGTGAGCGGGCTCCACCGTCGCGGTCATTGTCGCGCCCCACCCGGCCCTCTATCCTCGCGGCAATGAGCGAACCGCTCCCGCCCTGCATCGAACTGCTCAACACCGGCTCCGAACTGCTCCTGGGCCGGGTCCTCAACACCCACCAGCAATGGCTCTGTCGCCAGTTCGCCGACGCCGGCTACGTGGTGGCCCGCCAGACGGCCGTGGCAGACACGGCCCGCGAAATCGCCGGAGCCGTGCGCGAGGCCCTGGGCCGGGCGGACCTGGTGGTGGTCACCGGCGGGCTCGGGCCGACCGCGGACGACCTCACCCGCGACGCCCTGGCCGAGTTGGTGGGCCGCCCGCTGTGCGAAGACCCGGCCGTGGTGGCGCACCTGCGCGCCTGGTATGCGGCGCGGGGCCGCACGCCCACGCCGGCGGTGATGGTCCAGGCGCGCGTGCCCGAGGGCGCCATCGTGCTGCCCAACGCCCACGGCACCGCCCCAGGCCTGTTGCTCGAAGTGCGGCCCAACCCGCATTCCCCCGCGGGTCGGCCGGCCTGGCTGGTCCTGTTGCCCGGCCCGCCGCGCGAGCTGCGGCCCATGTTCACCGAACAGGTACTGCCCCGGGTCCGGCGGACGTTCCCGCTCCCGGCGCCGTTTGTCTGCCGCACGCTGCGCACCACCGGTGTGCCCGAGTCCGCGATGGAAGCGCGCCTGGCTGGCCCGCTGGCCCCGCTGGAGGCGCGTGGTCTGGAAGTCGGCTACTGCGCCCGTCCCGGTGAGGTGGACGTGCGGCTGGCCGCCCGCACCGCGGACGCCGCGACCCTCGTGGCCGGGGCGGTGGCGGTGGTGCTGAGCGAGGTCGGCCGGCACGTGTACGGCGAGGAAGACGAAACCCTCGAGGCCGTGGTGGTGCGCACCCTGACCGGGCAGGGCCGGACACTGGCCGTGGCCGAGTCCTGCACCGGCGGGCAGCTGGCCAGCCGCATCACCGATGTGCCCGGGGCGTCGCAGGTCTTTCTGGGCGGGTGGGTGACCTACGCCAATGCGCTCAAGGAACGGCTGGTGGGCGTCCGGCCGGCCACCCTGGCCGAGCACGGCGCGGTGAGCGAAGCGACCGCGCGCGAGATGGCCGAAGGGGCGCGCGCCCGCAGCGGGGCGGACTTTGCCCTGGCCATCACCGGCATTGCCGGGCCCACCGGGGGCACGCCGGACAAGCCGGTGGGCACGGTGTTCATCGCCCTGGCCTCGGCCACCGGCACGGAGGTGCGGCAACATCTCAACGGCCTGGACCGAACCACCTTCAAGCACGTCACGTCCCAGCAGGCGCTTGAACAACTGCGCCAGCGGCTGCTGGAAGAGCCGGCGAGGTAGGCGCATTCGCAGGCCGGGTATCGAATCTCAGATGTCGGTCGCCCCCGCCGTGAGGCGGCGGGCCATCGGCCGGCGGGCCGGCTTTCGCCGGGCCGGTGGCCGCCCTACCCCGCTCCGCCGTCCTGAAGTACCGCTGTCCTCTGCCGATTTCTCCGGCCGATTGGCCGAAAACCGCGCGGGCTTCCCTCACGGCGTCCCGTCTCGCCGCCGCGTTGTCCGCCGCGCCGCCACCTGAAACAGGTCCAGGTGCGGGTCGCGCAGGAAGCCGTAGCGCTTGAGCAGGCGCACGGTTTGGAGCAGGTAGGACTTCTGGTAATTGCGGTTGGTCTCGACCTGTTCAATGAGGTCGGCCACGATGGCGCGGACCAGGCGGGAGAGGTCGGCGGGTTCCAGCACCGCGGGCAACGTCACCGGTTCGGCCGGCGGCAGGGGGTTGACCACCGGAAAATCAATGTCCGGTTCCGCGCCCGGGTGGGGGGTGACGTATTTGCGGCATTGTCGGACCAGCAACCCCCGTTGCTCGAGGCATTCCCGGACGAGGGTTTCGCTGACCGCCATGGCGCGGGCCGGTTCAGACGGTGAGGCTTTCCAGAATCATCTTGTCCGGCACGCTCACGCCCCAGCGCACCCGCCCCAGGGCCTCCGCCAGCACGAACCTCGGTCGGCCGCCGCTGGCCTTTTTGTCCAGTTGCATGGCCTTGAGAAGCTGCTTCTGCTGGGCGGCGGACAACCGCACTTCCGTGGGCAGGCCGGCGCGATCGAACAGGACCCGGACCCGCTCGGCGTCCGCCTCGGGCAGGCCGGTCAGGCGGGTGGACAGGCGCGCCGCGGCGCACTGGCCGATGGCGATGGCCTCGCCGTGGAGGTACTGGGAGTAGCCGGTGATGGCCTCGAGGGCGTGGCCGATGGTGTGGCCGAAGTTGAGCACCGCCCGCAAGCCCGCCTCGGTCTCGTCGCGGGCCACGACCTCGGCCTTGATTTCGCAGGAGCGGGCCACCATCGCCCCCAGGGTGGCCTCCTCGCGGCCGAGCAGCCGGTCCAGATCGCGCTCGAGCAGCTCGAACAGGGCGGCATCGCGGATGATGCCGTACTTGATCACCTCGGCCACGCCGGCGCGGAACTCGCGCTCGGGCAGGGTGTCGAGCGTGGCCAGGTCGCAGAAGACCAGGCGGGGCTGGTGGAAGACGCCCACCAGGTTCTTGCCGGCCGGCAGGTTCACGCCGGTCTTGCCGCCCACCGAACTGTCCACCTGCGCCAGCAGGGTGGTGGGCAGTTGCACCAGGCCGATGCCGCGGAGGTAGGTGCCGGCCACAAAGCCCGCCACGTCCCCCACCACGCCGCCGCCCAGGGCCACCACAAACGAACGCCGCTCCAGTCGGTGCTCGGCCAGCTGATGATACAGCGCCTCGACCTGCGCCAGCTGCTTGGAGGCCTCGCCCGCCGGCAGGGTCACCACCAGCGGCTCGAACCCCGCCTTGCGCAGGCTGTCGAGCACGCGCGGGCTGTGACGCGGGCCCACTTGCTCATCCGTGACCACGACACACCGCGGAGCGAAACCCAGCTTCACACACGCGCGCCCCAACCGGTCCGCCAGCCGGCGCCCGATCACGATCGAGTAGGAACGCGTACCCAGAGGCACTTTGACCGTCCGCATGGTTCGAGTCTAGGGAGCCACGCCAACCTGTCAAAGGACACCGTCGCCGCCCGTCCTCGCCCCGGCGGGGTCCGCTCCCCGCCGCCCGGCCGCGTCCCCCGCCGTCTCCGCGACCGGTCGTTCCCGCAACAGGCAGGCCGGCACCCCCGCCGTCACGCCCGCCCACGCCGCCGCAAACGCCCCCGCCAGCAGCGCCCCAAACTGCCGCACCGGCGGGAACGACGACACCCCCAACACGCCACACACCCCGATCAAGATCACCGAGGTCCACACCACCGGAGGCCCCTTTACCGCCAGGGCCTCGATCCACGCCTCCCGCACCCCCCGCCCCGCCCGCCGCCCCGCCTGCCAGTGCGTCAGCAGGTGCACGGCGTCGTCCACCACCACCCCCAGGGCCAGCGCCCCCACCATCACCGTGATCGAGTTCAACGGCACCCCCGCCCAGCCGGCGCCGGCCAGGGCCCCCGCCACCGCCAGGAGGTTCACCCCCAGGGCCAGCCCCGCCAGCCGCAGCGCGCGCCACAGCACGGTCAGCGTCAGACCGATCACCCCCGCCGCCAGCACCGCACTGCGGGCCTGACGGCGCAGCAACTGCCGGTCCGCCTCCAGCCACGCGTGCAGCCCCTGCTCGGCCGAGACCGTGACCGCCGGCGGGCACAGCCGTTCCGCCGCACGGACCACCGCGGCAATCCGCTCCAGATACGTCCGCGCCGGCAAATGCCGCGCGCGCAGCACCAGGTACGCCGTGCGGAACTCCCCATCCACCAGCGCCGACAGGTACGGAAAATCCCCGCCCCGCAGCGCCGCGGCAAACAGCGCCACCAGCAGCGGCTGCTCCGGCAGTCGCCGCGCCTCCGGTCGGCCGCCCTCCCAGACCTCGTGGGCCAGCGCCAGCACCTGGGCATACGAATACACCCCGGTGAACTCGGGAAGCACCGCTGCCTGCCGGTGCACGGCCTCGAGGCAGCGCAGAAACTCGGGCGCGTTCACCCCGTTGGGCGCGCCGCTGTCCAGGGCAATCCGCACCACCTGGTAGCCGCCATACACGGCCTCCCACGTCTCGAGGGTCTGGCGGGTCTCGCTGGCCGCCGGCAACAACGCCGCCAGGGGCACGTCCGTGCGCAGGCGCACCAGCCCGGCCAGGGTCCCCACCGCCACCAGCCCCGCCGCAACCCCCAACCCGCCGCGGCGGCGGGCCAACGTCCCCACCCACCACGCGGCCCATTGCCAGGGCCACTCCGTCCGCATTCCCCCTTCACCGTGACCGGGGGGCCGGCCCGCCGCGCCCAGCTCCAGCAGCGCCACCGTCGGCCCCAGGGTGAACGCCCATGCCGCGCCCACCCCTGCCGCGCCCAGCAACCCAAACTCCCGCATGGGACCCGCCCCGCTTGCCGCCAGGGCCAGCAACCCCAACACCGTGGTCCATGCGGAAAAGGCCGCCGGCCGTTGCACCACCCCCAGCGCCGCACGCAGGGCGGCCGGCCCGCGGGCCCCCGCCGCCCCGGCCTGTTGCCACGCCGTCAGCAGGTGCAGGAGCAACGTCAGGTGCACGGCGGAGACCAGCGGCACCACCGGCGCGGTGAACACGGTCAGCGGCCGGCCCGCCAGGTGAAAAAGGCCCGGCAGCAGGGCCAGCACCGCCGCCTGGTTGGCCAGCGCGAACCCCACGCAGCGGGCGGACCTCAACGCCACCCCCAGCACCGCCAGCACCACCGCCGCCGCCGCCGGCACAAACCGCCTCACCTCCCGCCGCAACGTGGCGCGGAGTTCCCGCTCGATGCGCGGCAGCGCCAGCACCTGCAACCTCCAGCCCGCCTCCCGGAACGGCGCCAGGGCCGCGTCCAGCCGCGCGTTCCACGCGGCGCGTTCGGCGGCGGACTCCGGCCGACCGGCCAGCGTGGCCGTCACCAGCGTGTGCCGGCCGTCGGCGCTGACCATCACCTGACGGATGAGCGGGTGGTTCAGGCAGTAGTCGCGGAAGGCCGCCAGCCGCGCACCATCCCAGGGCGGGTCCGGCAGCAGCGGCACCATCTCGAAGCGGAAGCCGCGCCGGACCGGCCGCACCGCATGGGTGAGGCTCTTGAGTTCGAGCACTCCCGGCAGCCGGCCCAGCGCCTCGGTGAGCTGGCGCACCCGTTCCAGCCCGTCGGCGGTGAAGAGGTCCGGGGCCTCGAGGCTCACCGCCACCACCTCGTTTTCCCCCACGATGGCCCGCACCTGCCGGTACGCCTCTTCACTGCGTTGGTCCCCCGCCAGCAGCGTGGCCGGATCGGCGCTGACTGCGAAGCGCGCCAGCGGCTGCAGCAACGGCAGGGCCGCCAGCGCCACCCCCAGCAGGGTTGCGCGCGGAAAGCGCAGAAAGGGATTCCTTTCGCCGGCCGTCACCGCTCCGCAGGTTAACGGTCGGTCCCGGCGCGCGCAGTCAAAAGCTCACGCCGCGGTCGCCGGGCGGCGGCGTCCCCGGACCGTGGCGGCCACGCCCCCGGCCGCGCACGCCAGGGCTGCGAGGACCGCCAGCCCGCCGGTGAAGGGCCAACCCGTGGGCCGGTAGCGCAAGGTCAGCACCGCCGGCGTGACGCTGGCCGGGACTTCGAGTTCGGAGAAACACGGTATCACCGGCCGCAGCGGCACCGGTCGGCCGTCCAGTTCCGTGCGCCAGCCCGGGTAGGCCGTGTCGGTCCAGAGCAGCGTCCCGGCCGGTCCGGGTTCGAGCGTGACGCGCTGTTCGTTCAGGGAAACCATCTCGACCCGGAACGCACGCGGCGCCGCCCCCTGCCATTGAAAAGCCGCCGGCCCACGGTCCGGGCGCGGCGGATCGAAGCGCCCCACCGGCCGGCCCGGCTCGGGCGTGGTGTAGGTGGCGTCGGCCACGCGCGCCGCCCACGCCTCCTGCTCGGCCGGCGGCAGCGTGAGGAAGCTGCGGGGCACCAGCGCCGAGTAGCCGTGCAGGACGCGCACCCCCGCCAGGTGACCGAGGCAGTTGGGGAAGACCTGGTCGTACACCGTGGGCGCCACTTCCCGCAGCCGGTGCGGCGTGCCGGCCAGTTCGGCGGCCACGCGGCGCTGCTCGGGTCCGCCCGCCAGCAACAGCTCCCACATCCGCAGGGGATGGTTGGGGAGGAAGCGCCCGTAAAAGAGCGCCACGGGGGCCAGGTTCAGCACCAGCAGCGCGGGCCACACGCCCGGCCGACGCCGCCAGTCCGGCCACAGGCAAAGGCCGGCCACCGCCAGCAGACCCAGCGTGGCCAGCACGGTCTCGGGATTTCGCACCGAGATTTCGCGCGGCAGGTTGCGGGCCTGAAACTCCCGCAGCGCCGGCGCCGCGCTCAGGGCGCTGCGGCCGGCCGCCTCCTGCTGAAACCTGGCCAGCACGCGCGGCAGCAGGCGCGGGTACACCACGAAGGCCGTCAGGTTCAGCACCAACGTCGTGCCCAGGGCCAGCGCCCCCAGACCCAGCCCCCAGCCGCGACGCGCCGCCGTCTCCGCCCGCAGGACCTCGATCCCCAACGCGGCCAGGACCAGCCCCCCCAGCACCCCCAGCCCCGCCGCGCGCGTGTACAACAGCGCCTGCAACGGCGTGGACAGGATCAGCAGGTAGGCCAGCACCAACCCCAGGGCCGTGCGCCAGATTTCGGGCCGCGGCGCCCGGGCCCGTCCCCGCACCGCCCCCGGCAACGCCAGCGCCATCGCCGCCGAGCCGAGGTACAGCGCAAACCCCAGCCCGGTCTGGCCGAAAACTTTCGACAGGTCCAGCGACCGGAAGGTGCCCAGGGCCCACGGATGAAAGGCCGTCAGCGACGCCAGCCCGCTCAGCCACGCCACCGGCGCCAGCGGCACCGGCACGGGCCGGACACTCAGCCGGTAAAACTCGACCTGCGCCACCAGCACCGGCGCGGCCAGGAGCGCGCCCAGCGCCCCCGTGCCTGCCACCAGCGGCAGCACCCGCCGCCAGGCGGACGCCGACCGGCCGCCGTAGCCGATCACAAACACCAGCGCAAAGACCACCAGATAGGCATGCGACTGGAGGTTGCCGGCGTAAAAAATGCCCGCCACGGCCAGCCCGGCCGCGGGCCAGGCCCACCGGCGGCGTTCGGCCAGCCACACGTCCCACGCCACCCACAGCCAGGGGTAGTAGAGGAACGCACCGGTGTTCCAGGGATGGCCGAAGAACAGGGCGTGGTAGCCGGCGCACTGCCCGGCCAGCGCCAGGCCCACGCTCGAGGTCACGCTGAAACCCCAGCGCCGCAGCAGCACCAGCAGCCCGGCACCGCTCAGCGCCCAATGCAGGATGAGGGTCCAGTTGTAGGCCGGCGCGAAAGGGAGCAGGGCATAGCAGAGCAGCCGGACGGGGTCGGTGCCGTTGACGTGGGCATCGGCCAGCAGCGGCCGGCCGCCGAAGGTGTACGGGTCCCACCAGGGCACCTCACCGCGCCGCCAGGCCTGGTACACGGTGTGTTGGAGCGGCAGGTCGTAGGTGAGCTGGTCAATGACGTAGTGGTTGGCCGGGATGCCGGAATGCTCCGGGTCCATCCAGCGGTACTCGGCCAGCAACGCGGGCGCCAGGTCCAGCGGCGCCAGCAGGCGACTGCCCCAGAGCGCGCCGTGGAACAACCCCAGGGCCAGCGCGACGCTGGCCAGGAGCCAGACCCCCCAGGCGCGCCGGTTCATGGCAGGGCCGGCCGGGCCACCGCCAGCAGGCTCTGGCCGAAGGGCGGGGCGCACAGGCGGTGCTCGAGGGTGTGGACCCAGGGGAAGATCATCCGGTCGAAGAACCGCACGCCGGCCAGGTCGAAGTGGCGCCGGCGCAGGAGGCGGAAGTTCAGCCACCAGGCGAAGTAGCCGGCGCAGTTGTAGTAGCGGAGGCGTTCGACGCGAAAGCCGGCCGCCTCGAGCCGCGCCCGCAGGCCGGGCCGGGTGTAGCGGCGAAAGTGACCGAAGTCGCGGTCAATCGGGGCGTACAGTTCCGGCCGCGCGGGCACGAACAAGCAGAGCGCGCCGCGGCGGGGGGCCAGCAGGTCGTGGTAGGTGCGCAGTTCGGCGGCGTCGTCGGGGATGTGCTCGAGCACGTTCACACTCAGCAGCGCGTCCCACTGGCGGTCCTCGCCCAGGCCGGCGGCGGTGCCGCAGACCACGCGCTGGCCGGGCAGGCGGGCGCGCAGCCGGGCGCAGAAGCGGGGTTCGGGTTCGACGGCCACGACCTCGCGCACGCCGGGGTGGGAGCGGAGTTCGGCGGTGACCTGGCCGATGCCGGCGCCGACCTCGAGCACGCGGCCGGCGAGGTCGGGGCCGAACTCGCGCAGCAGCCGGGCGCGGTAATGACGTGCCTGGTCCAGCGCGGCGAACTCGAAGTCCTCGGTCTGGGCGGCGGCGTTGGGCAGGGGGACGGGCGCAGGCGGGAGGCTCATGCGAGCGGTTTGAGGCGGTACTTGGCAATGCACCAGAGGGCGCGGAGGGCGTCCTTCCAGCCGATTTTTTTGCCCTCGGCGTAGGTGCGGCCGTGGTAGGAGATGGGCACCTCGTAGATGCGCACGCCCAGGCGGGCGACCTTGGCGGTGATTTCGGGCTCGAAGCCGAAGCGGTTTTCCTCGACGGCGAGGCGGCTGAGGACCTCGCGGCGGAAGACCTTGTAGCAGGTCTCCATGTCGGTGAGGTTGAGGTTGGTGGTCATGTTGGAGAGCAGGGTGAGGCACTTGTTGGCCACGGCGTGCCAGAAGTACAGCACCCGGTGCGGGCCGTTGCCCAGGAAGCGGGAGCCGAAGACCACGTCGGCCTTGCCGGCCAGGATGGGCGCCAGCAGGTGGCAGTATTCGGCCGGGTCGTACTCGAGATCGGCGTCCTGGACAATGACGATGGGGGCGGTGACGTGGGCGAAGCCGGTGCGCAGGGCGGCGCCCTTGCCCTGGTTGACGGCGTGGTGCAGCACCCGCAGGCGCGGCTCGCCGTCGGTCAGCCGCTCGAGCACCTCGCGGGTGCCGTCAGTGGAGGCGTCGTTGAC
This sequence comes from Verrucomicrobiales bacterium, assembly GCA_037439785.1. Taxonomy (GTDB): domain Bacteria; phylum Verrucomicrobiota; class Verrucomicrobiia; order Limisphaerales; family J093; genus DSVZ01. Next base: position 55,618 of record JBBIVJ010000008.1, read on the forward strand.
CACCACCAGTTCCTGCACCGGCCGCTGGGCCAGGACGGTGCGGATGACCTCGGCGACGGTGGCGGCCTCGTTGTACACCGGCATGACCACCCCCAGGCAGGGGGCGATGTCGGCGTTGGACTTGAATTCCAGCATGGTCAGGCGGCGGCAGCCTAGGGCAGACGGGCGGCGGCGGCGAGTGCGAAGCCGGCGCGGGGCCGACCGGGCATTCCCGGCTGGCGGGGGGCGGGAATCGCACTAAGCTACGGGGCGTTTTGCGCGCATGAAGGACATTCCGCATCTGCCGGCCCTGCGGCTGGGCCGGCCTTACCAGAGCCTGGAGCAGATCGAGGTCCGGGACCACCGCACCGGCGAGGTCAGGGCCCGCGTCTCCCAGGTCAACGGCGGTCTGGTGCGCCGGGACCTGGCGAAGCTGGCCGCCTGCCGCGCGGCCCTGAAGCCGTTCCGCGTGGCGCAGATCATCGAGCTGTCGCGCCAGGCGGGGGAGCTGTTTCTGCACGGGACGCTGCCGCTGGGGGACGGCGGCCACACCCAGACGCCGGATGAGTACGTGGCCACACTCAGCGTCACCAGCGGGCTGCCGCACGTGATGGTGCGGCGGAACATGGCCAAGATTCACGACGCGCTGACGCACCTGGACACGGTGCTCAACGGCCTGTCGCGGGGGCTGGACCTGTCGCTGCTGGACCGGGGCTGGGGCGAGCAGTTCGGGACGCGGCTGAGTTTTGTGCCCACCGCGCGGGCGCTGGGGCTGGTGATGCCGAGCAATTCGCCGGCGGTGAACTCGCTCTGGCTGCCGGCCATTGCCCTCAAGACGCCGGTGGTCCTCAAACCGGGGCGGGAGGAGCCGTGGACGCCGTACCGGCTGATCCAGGCGTTTGTGGCGGCGGGCGTGCCGGCCGAGGCCTTTGGGTTTTATCCCACCGACCATGACGGGGCGGCCAGCATCCTCACCCAGTGCGGCCGGGCGCTGCTGTTTGGGGACCAGGCCACCACCGCGGCCTACGCGAACAACCCGGCCATCCAGTTGCACGGGCCGGGCTGGAGCAAGATTCTCATTGGGGAGGATTGCATCGGGCAGTGGCCGGAGTACCTGGATGTGCTGGTGGCCTCGATCAGCGACAACGGCGGCCGTTCCTGCATCAACGCCAGCGCGGTGGTGGTCCCGCGGTGCGGGGCGGAGATTGCCGACGCCCTGGCGCGGGCGCTGGGACCGGTCGCCCCCACCCGGCCGGAGGACCCGGGGGCGCGGCTCAGCGGCTTCGCCAATCCGCGGATGGCGGAGTTCATTGACGCGCAGATCGAGGAGGGCCTGAAGACGCCCGGCGCGGAGGAGGTGACGGCGCGCTATCGCGGGGGGCCGCGCAAGGTCGAGTTCGAGGGCGGGGTGTACCTGCGGCCGACCATTGTGCGGTGCGATTCGTTCGATCACCCGCTGGCCAACCGGGAGTTTTTGTTCCCCTACGCCAGCGTGGTCGAGGTGCCGCAACGGGAGATGCTGGCGCGGATCGGCCCCACCCTGGCCTGCACCGCCATTACCCGGGCCCCGGAGTTCCTGGCCGAACTGGAGGAGTTTCCGGACATCGAGCGGTTGAACATCGGGCCGGTGCCCACGCTGAAGGTGTCCTGGGACCAGCCCCACGAGGGGAACCTCTTCGAGTTCCTGTGGAAACGCCGCGCCATCGAGCGGGCGTGGTGAAGGTGGGCGAGCCGGGGGGCCGGCCGTTCAAGCCCCCGGGGGGTGGGAGGGGGAGGCAGTGCCGGTCCAGCGCGGCAGCAGGAGGTAGAAGGTGGTCCCCTGACCGGGTTGGGTGTGAACCAGCAGGGCGCCGCGGTTGAGCAGGAGCAGCCGCTTCACAAAGCTCAGGCCCAGGCCGCGGCGGCGGGTGCCTTCGGCGGCGGGCGAACGCGGTTCCAGCAGTCGTTCCAGCACGTCCTGGGGCAGGCCGGGGCCGCCGTCGGCCACGCGGAATCCCACGAGCGGGCCGGCAGGGTCGAAATCGGCCGCACGCAGCAGGCGGCCGGTGTCCACGCGGGCGGTGTGGAGGGCGACGTCGAGGTGGTTGAGCAGGAGCGCGCCGACGTGGACGGTGGCGCCGGAGGCGGAGGCCTGGAGGGCGTTGAGGGCCAGATTCAGGAGCATCTGAATCACGTCCGTGCCGTGGGCGCGGAGGTCCTGGTCCTCGGGCAGGAAGCTGTAGGTGACGCGGCGGTCGTTGAGGGAGGGATAGGCCTGGAGCAGTTCGCGCAGGTCGAGCAGGAGTCGGTTGGCGCTGGCGCGGGAGGTTTCGACGCGGCTCTGGCGCAGCAGGCCCAGGTACCGCTGGACCACCTCGGTGACGTTGTCGGCCTGCCGGGCCACGACCTGGAGCCGTTCGCTGAACGACTGCATGGCCGGTCCTTCGAGCACGGGCAGGGAGCGCAGTTGGCGGGTCAGCAGGGAGGTCAGGCCGACAATGACGGTCAGGGGCTTGTTGATGTCATGGAGCACGCCGCTGTAAATCTCGGTCTGGGCGGTGAGGCGTTCCTCGCGGCGGCGCAGTTCGTCCAGTTCGCGCTGGAGAGCCTGGGCCTCGGCCAGGGTGGCCTTGCGGCGTTCGGCCTCGATGCGGCGCTCCATGAGGCGGGCCACGGCAGCGCGGAGGGTTACCAGGTCGCACGGCTTGGCCAGGTATTCCGCCGCACCGAGCCGCAGGGCGTCCTGGGCCGATTCCAGGGCGGCATAGCCGGTGAAGAGCATGATCTCGATGTCCGGGTCGTGGAGCTTGATGCGTTCGAGGGTTTCGATGCCGGACATGCCCGGCATGCTGATGTCCAGCACCGCGGCATCCACGTGCTCCCGCGCCACCAGGTCCAGGGCGGTGTAGCCGTCGCTGGCCAGCAGCACGCGGTAGTCGTTCTCGAAGATGTGGCGCAGGGCCTCCCGTGGCCCTTCCTCGTCATCCACGATCAGGAGGGTGCGCCGGGAAAAGGATTCATGCTCCGAAAGGTCGGTGGGCTGGTGAGGGTCGTTCATGCGAATGGAGACCATGGCCGGAGTGTACCGGGTCGCCGGGCCAAACTAAAGCCGGATTCTGACTAACGAAAATAACCCACCCTGGGAAGTGCGATTTTTTCCAGGCCGGCGGGGCTGCAGGCGTGGGCAGCGGCGCGTGTCCAGTATTTGAACAAACCCGCCGCCGCTGCTGGGGGACATGGTGCAGGGCGGGGTGGCGGTGGGAGACAGTCCGGGGGGGCCCTGGCAGGGCCCGGCGCGGGGGGCGTTGGCGCCAGGGGGTCGGGTGGGGCGAGAAGTTTTGTTGGCGGGCGCGGGGTTTTGGCTTACAACGCCGCCTTCACGGCACACCAGCGAGACAGCACAACACACCATGAAAGAGTACGCACCGGGTGATCTTCGGAACTTCGCCCTCGTGGGGCACGCCACCTGCGGCAAGACCATGCTCAGCGAGTGCATGTTGGTTTGCAGCGGGGTGGTGGGGCGGTTGGGGAGCGTGGCCGCCGGCACCACCGTGTCTGATTACCACGAGAGCGAGCAGAAGCGGCAGATTTCCATCCAGACCTCACTGCTGCACACCGAGTGGCTGGGACGGAAGTTCAACCTGCTCGATACCCCCGGCTACCAGGATTTTCAGAGCGAGGCCCTGTCGGCGCTGCGGGTCAGTGATTTTGCCGTGCTGGTGGTGCACGCGGTGGACGGGGTGGGGCTGGGCGCCACCCAGGTGGCGCGCCACGCCGAGGAGTTCGGCATCCCCAAGGTCATTGTGGTCAACATGGTGGACAAGGAGCACGCGAACTTTGACGCTGTGCTGGCCGACCTGCGGGAGCGGTTCGGCTCGAAGGTCATCCCCCTGGCCCTGCCGGTGGACCCTGGTCCCGGCTTTCACCGCGTGGTGGACGTGATGCGCACCGAGTTCATCACCTACACCACCGATGGCTCGGGCAAGTACTCCGAGGCGCCGGCGGAGGGGGAGTGGGCGGAACGGGCCCGCGCCCTGCACCAGGAGTTGATCGAGCACATCGCGGAGGCGGACGACCAGTTGATGGAGAAGTTTTTCGAGCAGGGCGGCCTGACCGAGGACCAGTTGCGCGCCGGTGTCCACGCGGCGTTCCAGAAGCGCGAAATCATCCCCGTCTTCTGCACCGCGGCCGAGCACAACATCGGCGTCGCCCGCCTGATGGACTTCCTGGCCAAGTACGGCTCCTCGCCGCTGGACCGGCCGACGGTGGTGGGCCGGGACACCAACGACCAGCCGGTGGAAGTTCACCTGACCGACCCGCACACCGTGGCCTTCGTCTTCAAGACCATGAACGAGGCCCACATCGGCGAGGTGTCCTTCCTCCGCGTCTATGCGGGTACCGTGCGGTTCGGCATGGACCAGTTCAACCCCCACCGCCACACCACCGAGCGCATCGGCCAGTTGTCCCTGCTCAACGGCAAGACCCGCGAGGCCGTGCCGGCCCTGGGCCCCGGCGACCTCGGCGTCACCGTCAAGCTCAAGAACACCCGCACCGGGGACACCTTGTGCTCCCCCGGCCTGCACGTGCGGCTGCCCCAGGTCAGCTTCCCCCGGCCCAACATCCACGCCGCCCTCCGGCTCAAATCCAAGGGCGAGGAGGACAAGGTGGCCCAGGGCCTGGCGGCCCTGGCCAACGAGGACCCAACCTTCCATTACACGGTGGACGCCGAGCTGCACCAGACCGTGCTGTCCGGCCAGGGCGAATTGCACCTGCAGGTCGTCTCCGAACGGCTGCGCGCCCGCTACAAGGTGGACTTCGACCTGGTGGCGCCGCGCATCCGCTTCCGCGAAACCATCAAGACCCGCGGCGAGGCCAAGTACCGCCACAAGAAGCAGACCGGCGGCGCCGGCCAGTTTGCCGAGGTCTGGTTGCGCCTCGAGCCGCTGCCCCGCGGCTCCGGCGTGGTCTTCACCGAAAGCCTGGTCGGCCAGAACGTGGACCGCGTCTTCGTCCCGTCCGTTGAAAAGGGCGTCAATGCCGCCTGCAACGAGGGCATCCTGGCCGGCTACCGCGTCGTGGACGTGAAGATTGATTTCTACGACGGCAAGATGCACCCGGTGGACTCGAAGGACGTGGCGTTCCAGATCGCCGGCAAGGAGGCCTTCCGCGAGGCCTTCCTGGCCTCGCGCCCCTGCCTGCTGGAGCCCATTCACCGCATCGAGGTCAAGGTGCCCTCCGACGCCATGGGCGCGGTGATCGGCGATCTCTCCAGCCGGCGGGGCAAGATTCTGGACATGGACGCCGACGGCAGCTTCCAGATCGTCAAGGCCTTCGTGCCGGCCATGGAGTTGTACCAGTACTCGACCGTCCTGCGGTCCCTCACCGGCGGCCGCGCCGCCCACACCGAGGAGTTCGACCACTACGAGGAAATGCCCAGGGAACTCGAGGCCAAGGTCATTGGCGAGGCGAAGAAGTTGAAGGAGGAGCAGCACGCCGCCGGCTGAGCCCGCCGGGGCCTGCGCCCACCGTGGATTTCCAACTTGCCTTGCGCGGCCCGGTTCCGGACCATGCAGGGGACGGCTGAACGCCCGGCCGGCCGGGGGTGTGCCCGGCGGCGGTGCCTGGTCGTCCCGCTCCCCTGGGGAGTTTTGCCATGAAGACACGTCGCCCAACAAACGCAGCCGCAAAACGACCCGGAATCACCCGCTTCCCGGCCGCCCGACCCGCCGGGGCCTGGACGGCCCTGACCGCGGCGGGGGTGTTGACCGGCCCTGCCGGACAGGCGCTGGAAGTGCGGGACCTGCTGGCCTTCAACGTGGGACCGGTCGTCGTCAAGCCCCGCCTGAGCCTGGCCGCCAGCTACAGCGACAACGTGTACTCGCTGCCGGCCGGCACGATTTTCGAGGACCTGGGGTTGATCCGGAGTCGGGACGACTTCTTTTTCATGATCGGCCCCGAACTGCGGGCACGGCTGGGCCGCGAGGGGGGGGATCGCCAAATTGATTTCGCCTACCGGTTCGACCAGACCTTGTTCGTGGAGAACACCGACTCGGATTCCTCCAACCATTCCTTCAGCCTGGGGGGCAGCGTGGCCGTCGGCCGCATCGAGTATGACACCCGTAACTCGATCAGCCTCATGAACAGCGTCCTCAGCGGCTACGAGGCCACCCTCGAAGGGGTCCTGGCTCCCAGCGGCAACGTGGAACGCAACAGCTACAGCACCAGCCACACCGTGACCTACGCCTTGTCGGCCAAAGGCCGCGTGCGGCTGGAGGGCTCGCTTACCCACCGCGAGTACCCCGGCCGCGACATCGAGCAGCGGCGGTTTGTGGATTCGACCGACTGGCGGTTGCGGGCCGGGTACGATTACGCCTACAGCCAGAAACTGCGGTTTGCGGTCCTGGGCCACTACGGCCAGCAACTGCGCAGTTCAGCCGAAGGGTTCTCCAACTTATCCGATGCAGACATCTACGGCGGCTCGGTCACCGCCAGCGGCAGCTTCACCCCCAAATTGTCGGGCAACGTCCGCGTCGGCTACGAGTTCCGTGACTTCCAGCAGGACGGCGGTTCGGACGGCTACCCGCTGGTTGGTGTGGGCCTCACGCAGCAGTTTTCGGAAAAGACCTCCGTCTCCCTGAACTACAACCGCTCCGGCAGCGTCTCGGCCTCGACCGGCGGGGGAACGGTGACCGACTCGGTGGGGCTGGGCTTCCAGCAGGTGCTGGGGGGCGGCCGCCCGTGGTTTTTGAACGCCGGCATCTACTACCTGCACACCGACTACACCGAAGGGGACCGGCGGTCGGAAAACTTCCGCTTCACCGTGGGGCTGGCTTACCAGTTGCGCCAGTGGGCTTCCGCGTTTATCAACTACAGCTTTGAAACCGGCGAGCGGGTCCAGGGCTTCGAGTACGAAGTCAACCAGGTCATGCTCGGCCTGAGCCTAGGTTTGTGATGATGAAGAGCCGAATCGCCCCCTGGCTGGCCGCCGCCTCTCTGGCGGTCAGTGCGTGGGCACAATCGGGTGCCGCGCCGGCCCCCGCGGCCGGGGGAGACCGCCCGATCGCCCCGCAGGACCTCCTGAACATCGTCATCGTGGGCGAGGCGGGCCTGCCCGGTGACTACCGCGTCTCGGCCAGCGGGGACATTCAGTTTCCCTTCCTGGGGATGGTGCGGGCGGCGGGATTGACCCCGCGCGAGCTGTCCCGTCACCTCGAGGCGGAGTTGTCCCGGGATTACTTCGTCAAACCCGAGGTCCTGGTCTCCGTCAAGGAGTACCGCGTGGACTACGTCATCGTCATCGGCCAGGTGAACCGCCCCGGCAACCTGCCGCTCTCGCCGGAGCAACGGATGGACATCCTGGACGCGATTGCCCGGGCCGGCGGTCTGACCCGCCTGGCCAAGAACGAGGTCGAATTCATCCGCGACGGCAAACGGGAGAAGCTTTCGCTGGACCGGCTCAAAAAGGAAAGCGATCCGGCCAAGAAAATCTGGCTCCGACCGGGGGACATTCTCGAGGTCAAAGAATCGGTGTTCTGAGTTATGGATTACGAGCTGGAGCGGATGGGCGCGGGGGGAGGGATGGCGGGCGACGCCGAAGAGGGGGGACGCCCGAAGGTCAATTTGCGGCATTACTGGTACGTGCTGCTGGAGCGCCGCTGGGTGGTCATCACCACCTACGCGGTCGTGCTCGCCCTGACCGGCCTGTACCTGTACGTGGCGCCCAAGGTTTACCGCGCCACCACCCGCCTCCAGATTGACCCGGAGTCCGAATCGGCCGTGAACCTGGGCGGGGTGAGCGTCCAAAACCTCCAGGCCCAGCAGGAATACCTCCAGACCCAGTACCGAAATCTGGTCAGCCGCAGCCTCATCAACGTGGTCATCCGCAAGGAACGGCTCAACGAAGACCCCCGCTACGCCCGGCACGTGGATGTCGCCCGCGCCCTGGCCGAAGACATCACCGTCAGCCCCCTGCGCATGACCCGCCTGGTGGACGTGAGCGTGGAACACACCTCCCCCACCAAGGCCGCCTCGATCGCCAACACCCTCACCACCGAGTTCATTGACTGGATGGCCGGCCAGCGCCAGGAGCGCACCTCGAAGATGCTCTTTTTCCTCCGCAACCAGGCCGCCGGCCTGGAAGGCGAGGTCCAACAGGCCGAAAACGACCTCCACAACTACCGGATGCGCACCAAGTTTGTCTCCCTCGAAAAGGGGGACAGCATTATCGCCGAGGCCCTCAACCAGGCCCACGCCCGCTACGTCGAGGCCCGGGCCCGCGCCCAGGTGGCCCAGACCCTGGTGGAGGAACTGGACCGCCACATCCGCGAACAAAAGCCCCTCGCCGCCTTCCCCACCATCGCCAACGACTCGGAAGTTCGCAGCCTCCAGGGCCAACTGGCCACCTACGAAAACGAGCTGGCCGGCCTGCTCCAACGCTACAAGGACAAACACCCCAACGTCATCCAGGCCCGCGCCCGTATCGAGGAAACCCGCCAGGCCATTCAACGCGCCGCCGAGCGCATCGCCGAGGTCCTCCGCTCCAGCGCCCGCGTGGAAAAGGCCAACGAGGCCACCTACGCCGCCACCGTCACCGACTGGGAAAACCGCCAGATGGAGTGGAACCGTGCCAAGATGGAATACGACGTCCTGGCCCGGAAGGCCGAGACCAAAAAGGCCATGTACAACGCCATCCTGGTCCGGATGAGCGAAATGGACCTCGCCCAGAAAGACCGGGTCAACAACATCCGTCAGGTGGACCCCGCCGTCCCCCCGGCCGCCTACGTCAAACCCAACATCCCCCTCACCCTCGCCGCCGGCGCGGTGGGGGGGCTGGTCATTGCCCTGGGCCTCGCCTTGTTCGTGAACTTCCTCGACGACTCGATCAAGAGCCAGGACGACGTCGAGACCTACCTGCGCCTGCCCTTCCTGGGCTACGTCCCCAGCATCAAGACCGAAAGCGTGAGCGAACGGCATCAGGCCAGCCACCTCCACGCCCAGTCCAACACCGCGGAAAGTTTCCGCACCATCCGGGCCGCCATCACCCTGGGCAGCCGCGGGGACCGCTACCGCCTGCTGGCCGTCACCAGCAGCATGCCCTCCGAGGGCAAATCCACCGTCGCCGCCAACCTGGCCATCGTCATTGCCCAGACCGGCATGCGGACCCTGCTGGTGGACGCGGACCTGCGGCGCCCGAGCGTCCACCACGGCTTCGGCGTCAACGGCGCCGCCGGCCTGGTCGCCTACCTCACCGGCAAGGCCCAGTCCCTCGAGGACATTGCCCTCCGGACCGAGGTGCCCAATCTGGACGTGGCCTGCTGCGGCAGCACCCCCTCCCAGCCCTCCGAACTGCTCGGTTCCCGCCGCATGAGCGAGTTCATCCAGGAAGCCAGCCGCCGCTATGACCGCGTGGTCATTGACTGCCCGCCGGTCTCCGCCGTCAGCGACCCCCTGATCGTGGGTGCCCAGGTGGACGGCGCGCTGCTGGTGGCCAAGTTCAACAAGGTGCGCCGCGAGATGGCCCGCAAAAGCGTGCAACGCCTCCTGGATGCGGGCGTCAACCTGTGCGGGGTGGTGATCAACGACATAGATTTCGAGGGCCGCGACGCCTACTACTACTCCTACTACTACTACCAGAACCGGTACTACAAGGGCTATTACCAGGGCGGCAGCCGCGGCCGCACCCCCGCGCGCGAGGAAACGCCCGACGTTCCGGTCCCCCCCCCGCGCAACGCCTGAGTGCTCCCTTCCGCGCGGTGCTCCCTCACCGCTCCGGCGGGCTCTCCGGTACCGCCGCGGGGCCGATGTACGAGCGGGCGACCACCACGTTGTCGAAATCCACCACGTTGGTCGGCTGGCGGGTCCAGCGGTCGGTGATGTACGCCTCCAGCGTGAGGGCGTTGGCCTGCAGCGCGGCCGTTTTGCGCCAGTTGATGCCGCGCCAATGCCCCACCAACCGGCCGTCAATCCAGAAGGCCTGCTCGCCGTCCGGCCGGCCGGGGGTGTTGTGCCGGAGCATGAACTCGGCGCAAATCCAGCGTCCCCGCGGAATGACCGGTTGCGGCTCCGGGCGGAAGGCGTTGCCCCAGTATTTACCATCCGGCGCGGCGGTCATCTCGTGCCAGTAGCTGTAAAAGTTCCATTTGCCCGGCGGCGGCCAGCGCCCCCAGTCCCCCCACGGCTCGAGGGCGGTCGAGAATCGCTCGTCACCGGCCGGGCGGACGCCCGCGCCCCCAAAGCCGCTCCAGCGGTCGGCGCCGCGTAGTCCGCGGTTGGCCCGCAGGGTCACGAAGTGGTGCACGTAGTCGCAGTCCGGGGCGAAGCGCACATAGAACCGCACAAACACCGGGTCCACCGGCTCGAACCACCTGGTCAGCCCGTCCCCCGTGTTTTCCCCCAGCCGCCCCTCCACGCGGAGGCAGCGCCGACCGCACACCGCCGCCTCCGGCGCCGCCCAGCGCAGCGCCCGCCCGCCCGCCGCGCCCGTCGCGTCCCAGCGCCCCTCCAGCGCGCCGGTCTCGAAGTCATCGGCGAAGACCACCGCCGGGTGGGTGGACACCCCCGCATCGGCGGGAAATGGGTTGGCCAGCCCCGGCCCTTCCGGCAGGAGGCGTTGCGCGGCCAGATTGAGGAAACGTTCCTCGGCGGAACGCGCGGCGGGGGCGACCCACAGCAGCAGGGCGATCACCGTGAGGGCGGAGGTCAAGGCGGGGTGCATGGGGCTCAAGAGAGTTCGTGCCGGCGGTGAAGCCGATATCAAGGGTCCGCCGGCGCGGTCAAGGGAGCCAGATTGCCGGCGGCATCGAAGGACCAGGGGGCCGGCGGGCCGCAGATTTCCACATCCCCCCGCCCCTCCAGTTCGGCCAGGAGCGATTCCGAGACCTCGATCCATTCCAGGGACAGCGTGTCGCGAATACGCGCCAACCGCGGCGCCTGGCCGGCCGGCAGCGGCAGAGAGGCCAGGGCAGCGGCGAGGACCTCGCGGTCGGTGTCGAAATGCATCGGCACCTTTGCCCCTTGCAGGGAAAGGGCGGTGAGGGCGTTGGTCCAGGTGGCGTTACGATCCAGGGCACGCACCAGGCGCGTGGTGGTGAAATCCGCCAGGCCGATGCCAATGGCATTGCCGTGGCTTTCCGGGGTCAGCTCGCGCACCACCAGCCGCTGGATGCTCGGGCCGGAGCCCTCCCCTTGCGGCGCCAGCACGTAGCCGTGGATGGAGCGGCCGATGATGGCCGGGTCCAGGCCGGTGCCGCTGAGGTTCTTGCCGATCCGGTCCACGATCAACAGGTCCAGCCGGGCCACCGGCAGCCGCGGCATCCGGGTGCGCGCCTCCGCGCACAGGGCTTCGTCGCGAGCGATCCAGTGACGGGGCTCGACCACCTCGATCTTCGCCAGCCGATGGCGGGCATCCTCCACCGTGGCCACGCCCGCCAGCAGCGGCACGCGCGCCAACAGTACCTCGGCCGCGGCCCGGAGCACGGCTTCATGGCCCTGCCCTGCTGCCGCCCGGTGAAAGACCGCGGCGCCAGCCGGCTTGCCCAGGCCCACCACCAGCATCTTGGTCAGGCCGCTGCCCAGTTGGCCGGCAAAGTCCGTGTGGGGCTTCACGCGATTGATCAACACCAGCGCGTCCGCGCGCAACACCTCGGTGCTGCACCACACCGGCCAATGCTCTTTCAGGCGCCCCACCTCCTCAACTTCCAACCCCGCCCGAATGGAGACCCCCATGCTCGCTTTGGTGATGCCGTAGCCGGCCAGCACCGCCCGTTGTCCCTCCGGCGTGGCGCCGCCGTGACTGCCCATCGCCGGCACCAGAAACGGTACCGTCCCGGCCTGTTGCAGCACCCTCAGCGTGGTGCGGACGATTTCGGGCAGCCGGTCCATCCCCCGGCTGCCCACCCCCACGGCCACCCGGGCGCCGGGGCGGAGGCGGAGCGCCAGCGGTCGAAGGCCGGCGGGGAGAACAGCCTCCACGTCCGCGGCCGGCGAGGGGGGGAACCGCTGCCGCACCAGCACCCGGCGGGGTAAATCCCCACCCCGCCACGGCTCCAGCGGTGTGCTCACAGCCCGCACTTTGAGTCGGTCCCTCGGGAAAAGCCAGCCACCGCGCGGGCAGGGGCAACGCCCACCCGACCCCAGCCGGACCGCACCGGCCCTGAACGGCACACGCCCCTGGCCCGTTGAAGGTCCGGTTGGCGGCGAGAAGCCTATTGACGTGCCCCCGGCCTCTGGTAGTCTCACGGCTCTTTGCTTCCGAATCCGGATGAAGACTTACTTGCCGAAAGTGGATGTCAACACGCGCGGCTGGCGGGTGGTGGACGCGGACGGCGTGGTCCTGGGGCGCCTGGCGGCCAGGGTGGCCACTCTGTTGCGCGGAAAGGACAAGCCGATCTTCACCCCGCACCTGGACACCGGCGATTTCGTCGTGGTGATCAACGCCGAAAAAGTGCGTCTGACCGGCAACAAGGAGACGCAGAAGCGCTACATGAGCTACTCGGGCTGGAAGGGGGGCGAGAAATATCGGACCGTGGCCGAGGTGCGGGCCAGGCACCCTGAACGGCTGATCCTGCACGCCGTCAAGGGCATGATTCCGAAGAACCGGCTGGGGGCCCGCTTGCTGACCAAGCTCAAGGTCTATCGCGGCAACAGTCACCCCCATCAGGCCCAGAAGCCGGTTCCCACCCCCATCCCCGCCTAGTTTTCCGTTCCCTTTGCCCATGTCTCCGCTCACCGAATTCCTCGGCACCGGTCGTCGCAAATCCGCGGTCGCCCGTGTCCGCCTTGCCCCCGGCACCGGCAAGATCACCATCAACGGCCGGCCCATCGAAAATTACTTCGTCCTGGAATCGCAGCGCGTGTGGGCCACCCAACCGCTGACCGTGACCCCGTCGGCTGACAAGTTCGACGCCCGCGTTAACGTGACCGGTGGCGGGCTGACCGGTCAGGCGGGCGCCGTGCGATTGGGCCTCGCCCGCGCCCTGCTCCAGACCGATCTAAACTGCCGCCCGCAGCTCAAGGCGGAGGGCCTTTTGACCCGTGACGCGCGGGCCAAGGAGCGCAAGAAGTACGGTCAGCCCGGCGCGCGGAAGCGTTACCAGTACAGCAAGCGCTAGGTCATTCCCTCTCCTTGCGGCCCGGGCAAGCCGGGTCTTCAGCCCCCGAGAGCGGGGGCTTTTTGTTTTGGGAAACGTCAAGGGCTTGACACCTCAACATTTGGTGGGCAACGTCCGCGCTGGCCACATTTAGCAGTAGTCCGGACCGATATGCGTTGCCCCAAGTGCGGTTGTCGCGAGGACAAGGTGATTGATTCCCGGGCGTCCCGGGAGGGGGCGACCATCCGCCGACGCCGCGAATGTCTGGCCTGTGGTCACCGGTTCACGACCTATGAGCAGGTCGAGCTGCGCCCGTTGCTGGTGGTCAAACGGGACGGGCGGCGCGAGCCGTTCTCCCGTGACAAGCTGCGCAACGGCATCACGCGGGCTTGCGACAAGCGCCCGGTCAGCCCGGCGGCCATCGAGGAGGTGGTCGAGCGCGTCAGCGGGGAGCTGCACAGCGAGTTCGAAGGAGAAGTGCCGGCCACGGTGATTGGTGAACGGGTCATGAACGAGCTGCGCGGGCTCGACCCGGTGGCCTATGTGCGCTTTGCCAGCGTGTACCGGCGGTTCGAGGAGGCCACCGATTTCCTGCAAGTGGTCAAACACCTGGAGGTGCCGCATGATACGGCTACGTACCGATTGCCTGGTTTTTGAGACCAGCGACGGCGGGGTGCCCTGCACCGTGGCGGCCGTTATTGATGAGCTGCTGGGCGAGGCCACCTCGTGGCTGGACCCGGAGGTGCTCAAGGAAGCCGCCGCCGGGGTATTGCACTATTTCCAGGAAGAACTTGGCCGGGACACGGTGACGGTGGACGAGTTCTCCCATGCCCTGGCCCGCGTGCTGCGGGGATTCGGGCTGCACGTGGTGCCGGCGGAGGCGCTGGCCAGCCCGGGCGCCCCGCCCTCGCCCGTGCTTGATTTGCGGGAGCTGGCTTGCGCGGCGGGGGGGCCGCTCGAGCTGGTGTTTTTCACGCGTCTGCGGTGCGAATTGACCCGCTGCCTGGCCATCGCGCCCCGCGTGGTACGGCTGCGGGGGCTGCGGGCGTGCGTGAAGCACCTCGCCGCGGCACAACGCTGGTGCCCGCGTTGCCGGCGCCTGCGCGGGCAGATTCTGTCCTTTCTTGATGACTGCCTGCGGGAGACCGCCCCGCAAGGCGGATGTGCCCTGGTGGTCAGTTGAGTCCGCGCCCGCGCGGGCCCCATCCCCTTTTTGGCGAAGGAAAGCCGCCGGTCCCGGCTCGTCAGGCCGGCAGAGCGGCGGTCAGTCCAGGTCGTACAAGCCGCTGTCGCGCGTGTAGCCGCCCCCGCCGAAGCCGCCGGCTTCCTCGTCTTCCTCGCCGCCCAGGAGCCCGCCCAGCACCTCGCCCATGTCCTCCTCGATTTTTTCGGGATCCTCACCCTTTTCGAGGCGTTTGATGGCGACGTCCAGCTCCTTGGGAATCGTCCCCGGCGGCAGGGCCTCCTTCATTTTTTTCATCACATGGGCCATGTGGCGGGGGTTGTTTTCGTCCAGATGGTCCATGTCCCGCTCCAGTTCGCTCATGACCCGTTCCATCCGCCGTTCGTCGAAGTCCGGCGGCGTCTCGTCGGTATCGGCCGGGGCGGACGGTTCGGGCACCCCCTTGAGGTGGGCAAAGCGGCTGATCTGTTTGCTCAGGGGACGATGGCCGCACTTGGGGCAGGCCGGGGTGCGCGCGGGGTTCACTTTCCGGGAAAGGAAGCTGAAGATGACCCGGCAGCGGGGGCAGGCGTATTCGTAGATGGGCATAACACCGCTCGTCGGTTGCTGTGCGGGAGGATGCGAACACGGCCCCACGGCCGTCAAGGGGAGCCCGCCGGGCCGGCCTCGGCGGCGGCCAGAACTTCCTGCAAACTCACCGGCACGCCGCCGCGGCGCTTGCTTTCGTCTGCCGCCTCCATGAAGGCGAACAATTCCACCGTTTCCTCGGGCGACACCGGGGCCACGCCGGTCTGGAAAAAGCGGATAACCTCGCGGATCAAGGGGGCGTAGTCCCCGCCGGGACGCTGGTCCACCACGGCCCTGGTGCCGAAGAGGGTGACCCGGTAAGGCGCCGCCGCGTTGCGGATACCGATGAGGGTACCCACCCGGCCGTCCTGCCAGACGCCGGTCACCACGTCCGTATCGGGGGTGTGGGTGCGCACCACGCGCTGGCAGCCGGTCCCCAGCACCGCAAACAGCGCCTCGGTCGCATGGATGCCATACCAGAACAGGTCCGGATGGTGCGGCTCCAGCGGGGCGGGGCCGGTGGAAACCGCCCCGCGGATGCGCCCCACGTCCGTGCCCTTGAGCTCGATCAAGCCGGGATAAAAACGGAGCGAGGACGAGCTCCAGCAGGGGACCCCCCGTTCCCGCGCCAGCCGGAAGATGGCGAGCACATCGCGCAACGAGCCGGCCATGGGCTTGTCAATGAACAGCGGTTTGCGGGCCTCCAACACCGGCCGCGCCTGGGCCAGGTGCGGGCGGCCGTCCACGCTTTCGAGCATCACCGCGTCCACCTCGGCACACAGGGTCTCGATCGAATCGGCCAGGCGCACGCCCCAACGCTCCTGCAGTTGGCGCGTGTACTCCTCGATCCGCGTGCGGCTGGCCTCCAGGTCGGGGCTGCCGCCCTTGAAAGCCACCACCACCCGTCCGCCCGGCACGTGGCCCGGGTCCGCCGGGTCGTTGAGCAGGCGGGTGAAGGCCACGACGTGGGACGTGTCCAAACCAATCAGGCCGATGCGCAGGTCTGCCGCCCACGCGGTGCCCAGGACCGCCACGCCGGCGGCCCACCGACAAAGAAGCTTGATCATGCCCCAACCCTGACGCCACGCGCGCCGGGGCACAACGGGAAATCCCCCTGCCCGCGGCCGCGGCCGCGGCCCGCCCGGTTGGGATGCGGCCGGGGAGGGGCCGTGCAGCCGCGCCGGATGCGTCCTCAGGCCGTTCGGGTGCTGACGTCGAGCAGCTCAACCCCCAGCTTGCGCAGGGCGTAGCCGCATTCCTTGAGGTAGTCGCCGTAACTGAGCATCCAGTGGAAGCCCCGCATCTCCTCGAGCAGTTTCTGCCAGTCGCCCTGAATCCGCACCTCCACCTGGGACCGGCAGATGGGCAGGAAGGGGTTGGCCTCGATGGTGCCGAGGCAGCCGACCCAGCGGCGGCAGTTGAAGTCCGGCGCCAGGTTGGTGGTGAGCTGGCCGCGCTTCATTTCCACCTTGGGGGCGGCGCCGTAATCCGACTCGAAGTGGGTCAGGATGCGGGCCCGTTCCAGCCGCCGGCCATCCATGCGCCGCGGGGCGGTGCAGTGCGCCAGCGTCACCTGCCCGTCGTGGGGCGTGGTGGGGTTGTTGAGGAAGACCGGCTTGCCGGAGATGTAGTGCAAGAGGATGCCGGAGGGGATCACGACGAAGTCCGATTCGCAGAACAGCAGGTAGCCGTCGTCATTGAGCAGGCTCAGGGTGAGGCAGGCGGTGGTTTTGGCCATGCCCATGATGGTGCCCATGCAGTGGTTGACGGTGAGGGCGTCGGTCTGGTGCTGCTCCATCAAATCGAGGAAGACTTCGCGCAGGACAAAGGCCCGGCTGACAAAGCCGAGATCGGTCTCGAGCTTCACGCCCGCGCGGCTCAGGTAATCGCGGGCGGCGCGGGCACACGCCGCCTGGAGGGAGGCATCGGCGTTGGCCGCCGCCAGGCGCGGTTCGAGTTCCGAGTAGGGAACGTCCACCAGGTCCAGTTTCCAGACCTCGCGCGCGATTTGGGGCGCCTTTTGCCCGCCCTCGCCCCAGCCGGCCGCGCCGCCGATGCAGACCACCCGCTTGCCCCGAGTACGGCGGAGCCCGTAGAGGGCGCGCAACCGCCAGAGCAGCTCGTCGGAGCTGTCGGTGACCACGTCCTGCACGCTCATGCCCGGCTGGCCGTACTCGTCCACCGTTTTGCGCAGGAACCGCGGATGCACGATCTCGTACCAGAGATAGGTCGGGCCGGAGTCATGGCGCAGGAACATCAGGTTGAACCGGTCCTTGCGCACGAGCGTTTCCAGGAGGTTCACCCACCCGCCGGCGGCGTACAGCAACATCACTTCATGATCCCCGGCGGCGAGTTGGCGCGCTTGATCGAGGGTCTTGACCCGTGCCACCGGCCGGAACTCCAGCGGGAACTCGGCCCGTCGGGCCAGGGTCTGGAGTTCGGTGGTGATGCGGGCCTGCTCCTGCCCCGCCTCCGTCTCGGTCTGGATGCCGCCCCAGTTGCGCCAACTGGTGGCTTCACGCCGCTGCGGCGTTTCGTACGTGAGCACCGGTTGGACCCGCAACGGGGGGCGAGCGCGGGGGGCGCGTTCCTTCACCGGGTCCCAGTTCGTGGCCGGCGAGCCGGCCAGCGAAGGCAGGGTGACGGAAAGGGCGGCCAACGCCCCCAACCCACCCACGAACCCCCGACGGCTCAAGGACCAGGCGTCGTCTGTGCCAGCGGCGGAAGCTGGCAGCCACAGGGCGGATTCTTGCCGCGCCCGAGGCACCGAGACACAGCAGGGACAGTTGCAACGGGGAGTCTGGGATGTGGAAGTGCGTTTCATGGTGGCAGGTGGAACCTCCGACCAGCCCGTTGGCCGGCCGGTCCCCGGGAAGTCGGGCCTTTGCCGCGCCGCATGGCCAGGGGGTTCATCACGAAGACACAATAAACCGACGATCCCCAAAAGCCAGTACAATCGTGGTGTGTGCCGGAGGTCTTTCACTTTCCGGGTCGGCGGCCGGGAGAGGGACGGGGATGAACCGCGCTCCGCATTGCCGCCCTTGTCAGACACCGGGGTGCCCAAGGAGGGGAACAGCGGCAAGCGGGCCAACGCACCGCCGGGCCGGGCTGAAGCGAATGGGGGCGCTCCCTGCCGCTCAGGTTGGGCCCGCGGCAGGGCCCAGCCGCCGGCGCCATTCCAGCAACACGTAGCGGTCGGTCATGCCGGCAAGGTAATCGCACACCACACGGTGGAGGCCGTCGGTACCGATGCGTTTGCGCGATTGTTCGCCCAGGTGTTCGGGATGTTCGAGGTAGTGTCGGAACAAGGTCCGGAGCATGTCGGCGGCGCGGGCGTTGGGCTCGTGCACGACGGGGTTGAGGTAGAGGTGGCGGTAGAGGTAACGCCGGAGGGCCTGGTTGAGCCGGCGGCGTTCCGGGCTGTAGGCGACCAACGGCCGGCGCAGGCGGCGGACGTCATCGGCGGAGTGCACGCCGGCCCGGGTGATGGCGCGGGTGGAGTGCTCGACCACGTCATGCACCTGGGCGTCAATGAGGCAGCGCACGGTGTAGGAGCGACGGCATTCGTCGGGCAGGCGGCCATGCTGGCGGCGCACGTGGGCGGCGGCCTGGCGCCAGAGGGCGACCTCCCGTTCGAGGGCGGCCTCGGACAACAGGCCCGCGTCCAGGCCGTCATCCAGGTCGTGGCTGTAGTAGGCGATTTCGTCGGCGAGGTTGGCGATCTGGGCTTCCAAGGAGGGACTGGCCGCGGGGAAGCCCGGCTGGCCGCCGGGGCGGTCAAAACCGGTGCGGTGTTTGGCCAGGCCTTCGCGCACTTCCCAGGTGAGGTTCAGGCCGGGGAAACCGGGGTACTTCTGCTCGATCTGTTCGACCAGCCGCAGGCTGTGGTCGTTGTGTTCAAAGCCGCCGTGGCCGCGCATGAGCCGGTCGAGCACGGCCTCACCGGTGTGGCCGAAGGGCGGGTGGCCGAGGTCGTGGGCCAGGGCGATGGCCTCGGCCAGGTCTTCGTTGACCCGCAGGGCCCGCGCGAGGTTCCGCGCAATGGCGGCCACTTCCATGGTGTGGGTGAGCCGGGTGCGGAGGTGGTCGCCGGTGCCGTTGAGGAAGACCTGGGTCTTGTACTCGAGGCGGCGGAAGGCGCGGGAGTGGATGATGCGGTCGCGGTCGCGCTGGTAATGGGTGCGCCAGGTGGGCGGGGGCTCCGGGTGGTCCCGGCCGCGGGTTTCCGCGCTGAACTGGGCGAAGGGCGCCAGCCAGGCGCGCTCGCGCGCCTCGAGTTCTTCCCGGGGACACCCGCCAACCGCCGCCGGCGAGGGATGCGGCGCCCGAGCCTTCACCGCGCCAGGAAGGCCTGCACCGACAGGCCCCGCAGCTCGAAGAGCCGGCGGATGGTGTCCTCGATCAGGTTGTTCGGGCAGGAGGCGCCGGCGGTGATGCCCACGGTGACCGGCCGGGCGGGCAGCCAGTCGGCGGTTTCCACCTCAAGCGCCTCATGGAGGTTCCAATGCCGGATGAGGCGGGGCGAGACCATCTTGGCGGCGTTTTTGATGAAGTAGGTGGGCAGGACCTTCTCGCCCATTTCGGCCAGGTGCGAGGTGTTCGAGGAGTTGTAGCCGCCCACCACCAGCAACAGGTCCATCGGCTCGCGCAGGAGTTTCTCCAAGGCATCCTGCCGGTCCTGGGTGGCGCCGCAGATGGTGTCGAAGTAGCGGAAATGCCGGGGCAGCGCCTCCGTGCCGTAGCGGTCCTCCATCGCCGCGCGAATGCGACGCTGGACCTCCTCGGTCTCGCCGCGGAGCATGGTGGTCTGGTTGGCCACGCCCACGGCCTGCAGGTGCACGTCCGGGTCAAAGCCCGGCGAGTAGGCGCCCTTGAACTTTTCGAGGAACGCCGCCTTGTCACCGCCGTGGCGGATGTAGGCGCAGACGTAGTCGGTCTCCTCCAGGTTGTACACCACCAGGTAATGGCCGCGGCCGTAGGCGGTGGCCTGGGAGGTGGTGGCCTTGGTTTCCTCGTGGCGGGCCTTGCCGTGGATGATGCTGGTGACCGCCTCCTTCGAGTACTGGCGCACTCGCTTCCAGACGCTCATCACGTCC
This sequence comes from Verrucomicrobiales bacterium, assembly GCA_037439785.1. Taxonomy (GTDB): domain Bacteria; phylum Verrucomicrobiota; class Verrucomicrobiia; order Limisphaerales; family J093; genus DSVZ01. The sequence goes on from JBBIVJ010000008.1 coordinate 75,510, forward strand.
CCGCAGGTGGTGTCCACCAGGATGCAGCCCTTCGCCTCGAGCGCCCGACGCGTGGCCACCTCGGTGCCAAAGGCGGGGATGATGACCCCATCCTCCGCGGTCAGGCCGGCCAGTTCCGCCTCCGTGGGACGTGGCGCCAGGCTCACGATGCCCATGCCGCGAATCTGGTCGTTCACCTCCGGGTTGTGGATGATCTCGCCCAGCAGGAAAATCCGGCGCGGCGGCGGGAAGTACTTGCGCGCCGCATAGGCCAGGTCAATCGCCCGCTCGACGCCGTAGCAAAAGCCGAACTCCTTGGCCAGTTTGATGGTCAGTCCTTCGGCGTGGATGACCCCGCCCTCGGCGCGAATCCGGTCCACCAGCTCGCTCCGGTAATGGCTGACCACCAGGGCCTGCACCGCCTGCATCACGTCCGGCCGGCGCAGGTTGACCTTCTGCGGCGGGACGCTCGGCGTGGGGACTGCCGTTGACATGCCAGCCAATCTACCACCCCGCCGGGACGCGTCCAGCGTCAGGGGCGAGTCCCGGAGTTTCGGCATTTCGGCGAGGGTGGTCCTCCGGCCATCTTTGGACCTTCCGACCTTCGACCTTCGACCTTCGACCTTGCATGCCTGCCGGGCATGCCGCCGGGACGGCGGCACCACCCCTTCCGGTAGGTAAAGTCCCTTGACGCCGTGCCGCCGTCCCGATGCACTGCCAACCCATGAAGATGCGCTGGACCCCCGTCGCCGGCCTGGCGCTCGGCCTGCTCACCGCCGGCCCGGCCGTGGCCGCTGAGACCGCTCCGGCCGACGCGCTCCGGCAGAAAGACGCCGAGGTGCGGGAGCTGCGGCACCGACTCGAACAGGCGGAAAAAGAGCTTGAACAACTCCGCCGCGACAACGAACGCCTCCGACGGCAACAGGAAAAAGCCGCGCCCCAAGCCGAGCCCGCTGATGCGCAACGCGCCGCCGAGGAACTGCGCCAGCTCCGCGAGGAAAACGCGCGCCTGCGTCAGCGCGCGGCCCGCGCCCCCGCTGTTGGCGCCGCCGCCGAAGCCAAACCGGTCCGGCCGATGAGCGGCCTGCCGCCCGTGACGCCCGACACGGTCGTGGAGGTGGACGAACTGGCGGGGCACTTCCAGACGGACCCGGCCGCTGCGGCCGCGCGCTACGCGAAGAAAACCTTCCGGGTCCGCGGCGAGGTGGAGCGCTTCCACACCGCCCTGCTCCGCCGCCAGTTCACCGTGCTGTTGCGCAGCCCGGACGGCGGCCTGCCCGTGGCCTGCCGGTTCAACTACATTGACCGCTACAAGACGGTGTTCACCACGCGAAACGGGCGGGTGCTGACGGCGCGGTACGAAAGCGGCCGCGAGGTGGCGCTGCTGGAGACCGGCCAGGGGGTGGTCATCGCCGGCCGTTGCAGCGGGCAGGACGCCAACGGGACGATCGAGTTCAGCCGCTGCGAACTGATACGCTGAGCGGCCCGCCGTTGCCAAAGGGGGCAGGCCGACGGCGCAGGATTCAACTCGCGGCCGCCACCGCCGCGACCGCGGCCACGCACCTCCCGCAGAGAGTGGGGTGCGCGGCGTGGGCCCCCACGACCGTCTCCCAGTGCCAGCAGCGCTCGCATTTGTGACCGGGCGCGTGGCTCACCGCGATGCTCAGGCCCTCGGCGGCGTCCGGGTTGGTCTGCACCTCCAGGGCCGAGACACTCAGCAGCTCGGCCAGCACCGGATGGTACTCCGGCGGTAGGGCAGCCAGCTCGGCGTCGTGACCGGACAGGCGCACGGCGGCCTCGAGGGCCCTGCCGATGAGCTTGGCCTGCCGGGCCTTTTCCAGCTCGGCCAGCACGGCCTCGCGCAGGGCAAACAGGTTTTTCCACGCCGCCACCTCGGCTGCGTCCAGCGCAAACGGTGCCGGTGCCCAGGTGGCCAGGTGCACGGAGTCCGGGGCTTTGCCGGGGATGAATTCCCACGCCTCGTCCGCCGTGAAGGCCAGGAGCGGGGCGAGCATCTGGCAAAGACGGGTGACCATCCGGTGCAGCGCGGTCTGGGTCGAGCGCCGGCGCGGGGAATCGGGCGGGTCGGTGTACAGCCGGTCCTTGATGACGTCGTGGTAGATGGCGGAGAGTTCGACGGCGGCGAACTGGCCGAGTTTTTGGTACACGAGGTGGAACTCGAACTGGACATAGGCGCGGGCGATCTCCGTCTCGAGCCGGGCGAATTCGGCCAGAATCCACCGATCCAGCGGGGTGAGGCGGTCGGCGGGCACGGCGTGCCGGGCGGGATCGAAGTCGTACAGGTTGGCGAGCTGGTAGCGGAGGGTGTTGCGGAGCAGCCGGTAGGTCTCGGCCACCTTGAGCATCCGCGCCTCGCTCAGGACCATGTCGCCGCGGTAATCCTGGCTGGCCACCCACAGGCGGAGCACGTCAGCGCCGAAATCGTTCACCCAGACCGTGGCGGACTTGGAGCCGCGGCTCTTGGACTCCTTCTCGCCGGCGTCGTTGACCACGAAGCCGTGGGTCAGCACGGTCCGGAAGGGGGCGGCGCCGTTGCCGGCCAGGGAGAGCAGCAGGGAAGACTGGAACCAGCCGCGGTGCTGGTCGGACCCCTCGAGGTAGAGGTGCGCCTGGAAGGGGCGACGCGGGTCGGCCGGATTGTCCGCGCCGCGCAATTCGGGCCGGCGGGCGATGACGGCGGCGCTGCTGGAGCCGGAGTCAATCCACACGTCGAGGGTGTCGGCGGACTTGCGGGCCGCCTCCGGGCCGGTCCAGTCCGCGGGCCGCACCTGCGCCCACAATTCGGCGGCGGTTTGCTCGAACCACACGTTCGAGCCGTGGCGCTCGACCAGGTCGGCCACGCGGCGGATGACGCGGGCGTCCAGGATGGCCCGGCCGGCGTCGTCGTAAAATGCCGGCAACGGCACCCCCCAGGCGCGCTGGCGGGAGATGCACCAGTCGGGCCGCGCCTCGACCGCGCCCTTGATGCGGTTGATGCCCCATTCGGGAATCCAGTGCACCCGGTCAATTTCTTCCAGCGCAAGCTGGCGGAAGGTTTTCCCGTCGGCCGGCGGCCGGCCGCCGTCCCCCATCGCCTGGTCGAGCCGGATGAACCACTGGTCCATGGCGCGGAAGATGACCGGCGTTTTGCTGCGCCAGCAGTGCGGGTAGCTGTGGGGGTAGTCCTCGCGATGCAGCAGCGCCGCGCGCGCCTCCAGCAGGGCCAGCACGGCGTCGTTGGCCTCGCTGCGGCCGCGCTGTTCGAGGATGGACCGGCCCACCAGCTCCGCCGGCATTTGCTGCTCGCGCGGCAGGTCGTCTGTCCAGGCCAGCCGGCCGTCGTCGTCCACCGGCGAGTAGATCGGCAGGCCGTGTCGCAGGCCGAGGGTGTAGTCCTCCAGCCCGTGGCCGGGGGCGATGTGGACAAAGCCCGTGCCGGTGTCGTTGGTCACGAAGTCGTCCCCCGCGTAAAGCCGGGCGGTGCGCGTGCAGAACGGATGTTCAAACTCGATCTGGCTCAGGTGCGCGGCCTCCAGACTCCGCACGATCTGGTAGTTCGTCCAACCGCACTTCTGCGCCACCACCGGCAGCAGGAAGGTCGAAACCAGGTAATCCTCGCAGCGCGCGCCCTCCTCGTCCTGCGGCACCCGGATCAGCGAGTAACTGAAAGCCGAGTGGTACGCCACGGCCAGGTTGGCCGGCAAGGTCCAGGGCGTGGTGGTCCAGATGAGGATGAACGTGCCCGGATGCCCCCGCACCGGGAACTTCACGTAAATGCTCGGGCTGACGTGTTCCTGGTACTCGACCTCCGCCTCGGCCAGCGCGGTCCGGCAGGGGATGCTCCAGTACACCGGTTTTTTGCCGCGATAGACCAGGCCCTGCTCGACCAGCCCCGCAAACAGGCGCAGTTCCTCGGCCTCGTACTCGGGGTCCAACGTCAGGTACGGCCGCTCCCAGTCGCCCAGCACGCCCAGCCGTTTGAACTGGTCCCGCTGGATGGCGACGAACTTGCGCGCGTAGGCCTCGCAGGCCTGGCGGATGGCAGCGGGGGAGGTGTCGGTCGTGCGTCCGGCGTCGCGGCGCAACTCTTCCGTGACCTTGAACTCGATGGGCAGGCCGTGACAGTCCCAGCCCGGCACGTACGGCGCGCGGCAGCCGCGCAGCGTCTGGTACTTGATGACGATGTCCTTGAGAATCTTGTTGAGCACATGGCCCAGGTGGATTTCGCCGTTGGCGAAGGGCGGGCCGTCGTGGAGGACAAAGGGTGGGGCGCCGGCGCGGGCGGCCTGAATGCGTTCGTACAGGCGGGCGGCCTCCCAGCGGGCCAGCCGCTCGGGCTCGCGGCGGACCAGGTCGGCTTTCATCGGAAAGTCCGTGCGCGGCAGGTTCAGCGTGTTCTTGTAGTCCATGCATGCCGGGCCAGTCCGGGTGCGGGAGGCTACCCTTCCGCCAGTCCCGCCGGCAAGGCATCTGGCCGGAACGCGGGCAGGCCAGCGGCTCAGGGTCCTGGCGCCAGCCAGCACAGGTGTGGTCGCTGCCGGCGTGAGCCGGCGGAGGGCTGTCCGCCGCGGCACCGCGGCGGCTACGCCCTGGCGGGGTCCCTTACCGAAAGCGGCAGAGGACTGCCGCACTCCAAGACGCTGGCGCGCGGAAGAAACGCGCCGCAGCGAGCGCCAGCTTGTGGAGTGCCTGCCTGTGCGGCGCACGCAGACAGGCGCCAGTCCTCTGGCGCTTTGGAGCAGCGCCGGCCACTTCGGCTTTCGGGCTTCGGATTTCGGAATTTGAGCCCGGCCGGCTCCCATGACGCGCGCACACCCTGCCCGGCCAGGGCCGGGGCAACCTGCTCCGCTTGGGGCGTGGCCGCCTCCCTTCGAAACTCCGAACCGCCGGGCCGCCGCACCGCCGCCCGCGAGCTACTTCCGGGAGTCGCTCTCGCGGCCGAGGTATTTGCGCGACGCGGTGTCCACCCGGATTTTTTCGCCGGGGGCGATGAACAGCGGGACCATGATTTCCAGGCCGGTTTCCAAGCGGGCGGGTTTCCAGGTGGCATCGGAGCCGCCGCGGATGGGCGGGGCGGTTTCGGTGATCTGGAGGGTAACCGCGGGCGGGAGGACAATGTCCACCAGCCGCCCATCCAGGAATACGGCGCGGTATTCCTCGTTGTCCTTGATGAACCAGCGGCGGTCCCCGATCTGCTCCGGGGTGAGGGTCATTTCCTCGAAGGTCTCGATGTCCGCGAACACGTAGTCCTCGCCCTGGGCATAGCTGAACTGGACGCGGCGGTGCTGGACCTCGGCCACGGGCACCCGTTCGCTCTCGGTGAAGGTCTGGTCCAGGAGCCGTCCGGTTTTGAGGTGGCGCAGCCGGGCGTGCAGTTTGTGTTTGGTCTGGGCGGTGCCGCTGACGTGGAAATCCTCGAGGGCGTAGGGGGTGCCGTCCAGGAGCAGGACCATGCCGCGTTTGAATTCGGAAGGCAGGACGGTTTCCATGACTTGGAGGCGCCGGCGAACCGGACGCGGATACGGTGGACAACGCCCGAGTTGGTAACCTCCCGGCGGGGCGACGTCAACCGCTTGGCGCGGGTCAGGGCGCCGGGGGGAGGGAGCCGGGCTGGGAAAGCGCGGTCAGGACGCGGCGCTGGGTGAACTCGAAGAGCAGGCCATTGTAGCGGGTCTGGTCATTGAGGTAGCCGGCCTGGACCACCCCCTCGCAAAAGGCGGCGGCGCGGGCGGCCTCGCCCCGGCGCAGGTACACATCCGCCAGGCGGGCGGCGGTGCGCAGGGCGGTGTCGGGGTCCAGCCGGAACCGGGCGGCGCCGCGGGGGAGGTCAGGGGCGAAGGCCTGTTCCGCCCAGTGGGCGCAGGCTTCGTCCTCGCCGCGGTCCCAGGCCAGCTCGGCCAGCCAGGCCTGATAGACCCGCTGGTTGTCCGGGTCGGTGGCAATCAACCGGGGCAGGATGGCCTCCAGTTCGTCGGTGGGTGGGAGGTTGAAGACGGAGAGCTGCTCGAAGTACTGGCGCATCAGGGCGCGGCCGTACTGGCGCAGCAGGGTGGGGTCCTCGGCGGTGCGGGCCAGGATTTGCTCGCGGCGGGGTGACAGGCGGAGCACGTCCAGTTCGCCGGGGGCGGTCACCTGCTGGATGCGGCTGGCCACCTCCCAGGGCAGGAGGCTTTCGGGCTGAATCCGCTGCCAGCGTTTGAGCAGGGTGGTGAAGGCCTCCAGGGGGCGCTGGTCATCGGTGAGGTAGTAGCCCGCAAAAGCGGCGAGGTCCTCGGCCTCGAGGGGATGCTCACGCAGCCAGCGGATCAGGTGGGTGCTGGGCCGGCGGGAGAAGGTCTCGTCCAACTTGCGCAGACGGCCGACGGCGACGCGGGCGAAGAAATCGCGCTGGGCCAGGTATTCGAGCACGGGGTAGTAGTCGCTGTGCAGGCGGGTGTCGAACGGCGGCACCAGCGCGCCGTGGGGGAAGGCGATCATCTCCTGTGCCAGCACCAATGGGACGTTGTCCAGCCCCACCCGGGCCAGGTCCTGGCGGACGGCCGGCTCGGCCAGGCGGGCGGCCAGGGCCGCCAGGTCCACCTGGGGCGGCTGCGTGGCCCCCACCAGCAGCAGGTCCGCCCGCAGGCTCTGCCAGATGCTGACGTAGGGGAAGACCCGGCTGAAGGTGGCCAGCACGATGTCCAGGCCCTCGTCGCTGAACTCGTACAGTTGAATCCACTGGAGCATGAGGCCGTCCGGCGCCAGCCGTTGGCGGCATTGCTCGAAGAATTCGCGGGTGAACACGCCCGCCACCCCGGCCATCCAGGGGTTGGAAGGTTCGCTGATGATCACGTCGTAGCGCCGGTCGGTCAGGAGCAGGAACGCCTTGGCATCCTCCCGGTACACGCGCACGCGGGGATCGTCCAGCACCCGGTGGTTGGCGTCAGCAAAGAGCCGCGCCCCGGCGATGACCTCCGGCGAGATTTCCACCGCATCAATGCGCTGAACGGTGGGATGCCGGGTGGCCGCTCCCACGGTGATTCCGCTGCCCAGGCCGATGACCAGCACATTCGAAGAGGCCGGCCGCAACAACAACGGCAGGTGCCCGGAAAACACCTGGGTGTTCATGTCGCCCCCCGTGCTGGCCTCGGTTTTCCCGTTCACCTTCATGAACAACACCTCCCCCCCCGGCGGGTTGTGTACTCCCACCGTGGCACTGGCGCCGTCCCGGTGATAATGCGTCACCAGGCTGCGGGCCGCCTGCCGGAACTCCGCCACTGAGGCGGGGCTTTGCTGCTGCCGGTACAAGCCCAGGCTGAACGCCGCCGGCCAAACCCCCGCAAAATGCTGCCCCGCCCCGGCGGCCAGCAGCACCACGGCCGCCGCCAACCCCACGCCCCACCGCCGCGCACGCCCCTCCGCCCCCGCCCGCAGCAACACCAGGCCGATGCCGGCGTTGAGCGCCACCCCCAGCGCAAACGTCCGCGCCAGCCCCAGCGCCGGCATCAACCCCAGCCCCGTCACCGCCGCCCCGAGCACCGTGCCCAGCGTGTTCACCGCAAACACCCGCCCCACCGATCGCCCCGTGCGGGCGCTCTCCGTCGTCGCCACCCGGCTGGCCAGCGGCAGCGTCATCCCCAGGCACATCGTCGGCACGAACATCACCGCCACGCACAGCACCCCCTGTATCGTTTCGTACAGGGGGTAGGCTTCCGGCCGCTGGGCCAGCAGCCGCGCCAGCCGCACAAACCAGTACGGCAACAGCTCGTAAAACCACATCGAGCCCAGCACCGTCACCGCCAGCACCAGCTCGATCCACGCCAGGCCCCGCAACGGGTGCAGCGGCCGCCGCCAGCGGTAAATCAACCAGGACCCCACCGCGATGCCCGCGATGAAGGTGATGAGCATGATTGAAAAGGCGTGCGTGCTCGACCCCAGCGCCAGCGCCAGCAGCCGCGTCCAGGCGATCTGGTAAAGCATCGCCACAAAACCCGACACCCCGATGGCCGCCACCGCCAGCCGCAACTGCGTCGGCGTAAACACCCACCCCTCCTCGGCCGCCGTCAGCGCCGGCGGGGCCTCCCCGGCCGCGGCGGCGGCCCACGTCCCGCCGGGACGCCCCTCTCGCAGCCAGCCGCTCAGGAACAGCGCCGCCGCCCCCACCCCCAGATTCATGGCCGCCCCCGCATACACCGTGTACTGGAGGCCGATGGCCGGCAGCCACCAGAAATCGGCCAGGTACGTGCCCACCACCGCGCCGGCGCTGTTCACGAAATACAGCGCCGCCAGCTTTTCCCGCAGCTCGCCCAGCCGCCGCGCCAGCAGACGGGTCACCACCGGCAACGTGCCCCCCATCAACACCGTGGGCAGCAGCACCGTCAGCAACCCAAAGGCGAACTTCAGCGCCAGCGACGCCGCCGTGCCCGGCTCCAGCCCGCGGCCCAGGGCCACAAACAACCGGTAGGCCACCTCGAACCAGTGCGGGAAAACCAGCGCGTACACCCCGATGCCCACTTCCAGCCAGCCGTACACCGCCAGCGGACGGCGGGTGCGGTCCGCCAGGCCCCCCAGCCACAGATTGCCCAGTGCCAGGCCGCCCATGAAGGCCACCAGCACCGCCACCACCGCGTAGCTGGTGTGGCCAAGAAACAGCGCCAGGTAGCGCGACCAGGCCACCTCGTACACCAGACCGGCCGCGCCCGACACCAGCAGGCACAGCATGACCAACCGCAGCAACAGGCCAGGAGTGGGTTGCATGGCGCGGCATGGTAGGAGCGGCGCCGGACCGGGCAAAGCATTTCCCTCCCCGGCCGCGGGGCGATGAGCGGTCAGCCTGAAACGGGGGTTTCGCCCGGATGCCCCGTGTGCCCGTTCACCGCAGGGGAGGGGAAAAGGCCGCCGAAGGACTGGCCAACCAAGAGGGCATTTTGCACCCTCCCTCCATGAGACCGGCCGACCTGCTGCACTGGCTTTCCCGTGGGTTGGAACAGAACCTCCGGAACGGCAACCCCTGGTGGAGTGGGGATCGGCTTTTTGGAGTGCCGCCGATACGCCGTTGGGCCTTTGAGCCCGTCCTCACCGGTTTGAAGAAGGGGCTGACGCCGGCCACGGTGTTGCGGGGTCCACGCCAGGTGGGCAAGACCACCCTGCTGGTCCAATGTATCCAGCAGTTGCTCGACGAAGGGGTCCGGCCGCACCGCATCTTCCGTGTCCAGTTCGATGAGCTGCCCGAGTTGAAGCGGCTTTCCCAACCCCTGCTGGACCTGAGCTACTGGTTTGCGGAGCAGGTGCTGCGTAAATCTTTCCACCAGACGGCGAGCGCGGGGGAACCCGCGTACCTGTTCTTCGATGAGGTCCAAAATCTTCCGGACTGGGCGCCGCAGTTGAAACACCTGGTGGACCTGAATCCGGTGCGGGTGCTGGTGACGGGCAGTTCGGCCCTGCGTATCGGGGCCGGTCGGGACAGCCTGGCGGGGCGGATCACCACCTTGGAAATGGGCCCCCTGCTGTTGCGGGAAATCGGTGCCCTGCGGGGGATGGGAGAGCTGGCCCCTTTGTGGCGGGCCAACGGGCAGCAGCCGATCCTGGAGCCGGCCTTCTGGCAGGAAGCCCGCCGCCATGGCGAACGGCACCGGGAATTTCGGCAGCGCGCCTTCCAGGCGTTCTCCGAGCGCGGGGCCTACCCGGCGGCCCAGACTCATCCGGACAACCCCTGGGAGGACGTGGCGGCTCTGCTGAAAGAAACGGTGATCCTCCGTGCGCTCCAGCATGATTTGCGGCTGGGTCCCCGTGGCCAGAAACGCGACGAGCTGCTGCTGAGGGAAGTCTTTCGCCTGGCCTGCCGGTACGTCGGACAAGCCCCCTCCCCGGCGCTCTACCTGGACGAGCTGCACCAAACGATGCGCGCCAACATCGGCTGGCAGCGGGTGATGAAATATCTCCAGTTCCTCGACGGGACCTTGCTGATCCGCCTGATCGAGCCGCTGGAGCTCCGGCTCAAACGCCGGCGCGGCCCCCCCAAACTCTGCCTGTGCGACCATGCCCTCCGGGCGGCCTGGCTACAGGAGGTGGTGCCGCTGACGCCGGAGGCGTTGCAGCAGACCCCTCTGCTGGCCGATCTGGCGGGGAGGATCGCCGAAAGTGTGGTGGGCTATTTCTTCCGCTCCATCCCCGGCCTGGAGGTGGCCCATTTCCCCGGAAACGCCACCGAGCCGGAGGTGGACCTCGTCCTCACGGTCGGCGTGCAACGCATCCCGGTGGAGGTGAAATATCGCCGTCGCCTTGGCTTCGAGGACACCCACGGGTTGCGGGCGTTCCTCGAGAAAGCCGCCTACCATGCCCCCTTTGGATTGCTCATCACGCAGGAAGAGGACCCGTCGGTGGCCGACCCCCGCATCGTCGCGGTGCCCTTGTCCTCGCTGCTGCTGATCCGCTGAGGGCTGGCGAACCGGGGGCGGATGGGCATCGCCACACTGCCCTCCCCTCGCTCCTCCAGGCACCCGCCGCAACTGCCCGGTGACCGGGTCCACCTGACCGCCCCCCTCAGGGCGCGGGGACGATCTCCACCAGCCCCAGGTCAATGTACTGGCCGCCGCCGGTCTGGCGACAATGGATGGCGATGAGGTTGGGACCGGGCCGGAGCGCGGCCCGGGCGGCGGCGCTCAGCGGCACGGTTTCATAGCTGGTGGTGTAGCCGCTGAGCCGCGCCGCGAGCACGCCGTTGAAGTAGATTTCGGCGTCCTCGTCATGATGCAGCCAGAGCTCGAGCCGGGCAGGCAGGGTGGGGGGCAGCTCGACCTGGCGGCGCAGCCAGATGTTCCCGCTGTCCCAGCGGGTGCCCACCACGGCGCCCGGCGTGCCGGGGGTGCCGAAGCCGCCGCGGCCCTCCTTCCAGGTGCTGGCGTCGAAGTCCGGCCGGAACCAGCCCCCGGCCGGTCGCTGAGTGGTGTAGCGCCACACGGCCGGCTCGTGGTCCGCCGCGGGCAGCACCACTTTCACGATGGGCGGCTTGGGCATGGGCGCCCAGTTGGCCGCCCGCGTCTGGTCGCGGCCGGCCCATTTCTGCCAGGTGGTCCGGTCGTAGAGCATCTGGGCAAAGACGCCGCCCACCACCGGCCGGGCGGTGAAGCCGACCTTGCGCGCGGTCTTGGTCTGGTACCAGTCGGTCATGGGCGAGCGATCGGGGGTCTCGTTCAGGAAGCGGAACACCGGGTCCACCAGCGCCTCGAAGTCGGCGCGGTCCCGGGTGAGGGTGGCGGTCCAGAGAATCCAGTCCAGCTTGGTGTAGGTCTCGCGGTTGTCCAGTGGCAGGCCGTAGCGGTTCTGGACGCGCCGGTAGAAGTCCATTTCCTTCCGCAGCACGGCGGGCGGGAAAAGGTTCAGGCCCAGGATGCGGTCCCAGATGAGGTTGTACTTCTGGCTCCAGGTGCCGGGCCGGTCAAAGGCCAGGCGGAAGTGGTCGCCGTCGTCGGCCTCCTTGACCCAGCGGCCGGCGAACTCGCGGGCGAGCCGGAAGTACTTGTCGGCTCGGGCCTGGTCGCCCCGCATCTGGCAGAGTTTGGCGAAGGCGCCGAGGGCGCAGATGGCCTTGGCGCTGAGGTTGACGTTGCGGGCGAGGTGGCCGGCGAAGTCGTCCGTGCAAAGCTGGTTTTCGGGGTCGTAGCCCTTGGCCTTGAGGTACTCGGCCCACTGTTCGAGCTGCTTCCAGTACAGGCCGGCGAAGTCGGCGTAACCTTCCATCTGGGCCACGGCGGCGAAGAGCAGCAGCAGGTTGCCACTTTCCTCGACCGGCATCTGGTTTTCTTCGCTGCGTTCGCCCCCGCCATAGACCTGGCCGTTGGCGTGCGGGTAGGTGCCCAGGTCGTGGGGGGCGAAGGGGAACTTCCAGCGCTCGCTGGCGGCGTAGTTCATGAAGGGCACGAGGAAGGACTTGGCCAGGGACGGCCCGAAGAGCAGGAACTGCGGGGCCATCGGGTAGAAGACATCCGCGGTACCGATGCAGCCGTTGGAGTGGTTTTCCTTGCAGAACTGCAGCGGCTGGCCGTGGTCATCGGCCACGAACTTGCCCGCGGCGAAGCACTGCCGGTAGGCCAGCGTGCATAGCTTGGCGTACTTCTCACCCCCGGCGCGGGTGAGGTCGGCCATCAGCTCGGCGTCGAAGGCGGCGCAGCGGCGGGTCAGCGACTCGTAGTCCTTCGCCGCGGCCTGGAGGAGGTCGGCGGCTTCCCAGCCGTTTCGCCGCCAGTACGGCCGGAGGTTTTTCTTCATGTACTGGATCGAGAACAGGTCGTCGTAGGCCAGCATCAGCCAGCGGCTGACGGGTGTCGCACCGACGGCGCCGAGCGGAAAGACGATGGCCCCGACGGGGGCGGAGCGGGCCTCGGCGGGTGCCAGCGGCCGGGCCTCGGCGGGGGCGCTGAGGGTACCCTGCGCGGCGAAGTCCCGGCGCAAGGTGGTGGCGGGGGCGAGGTCACTGACCGGCCGCGCGGCCTCCGGCGCGGCCAGGTAGAGGTAACCCCAGTCAATGCGGAGGTCGTCGCCCCTCTTGAGCAGGACCGGTTGTTCGGTCGAGCCGACCTTGAGCACGCGCAGGCCGGGGACATCCGCGCGGGTCCACTCGACCTGCTGGCGCGGTTCGTTCACGGCGATTTCAGCCGCGGCATCGAAATACAATGCCACCTCGTGGGACCGGCCATCGGTCGCGCGCACTTCCCAGGTCAGGTACGTCACCGGCCGGGAGAGCAGGTCCAGGTCTTCGGGCAGGGCCGGGGTGAGGAAGGTCAGGCTCAGGGCCACACCGGCGCCTTCGAAGGTGTAAATCGTGCGGGTGGGCAGCACGGTCAGGCTGGTTTGCTCGAGGGCCGGCAGGGTGCGCGGCGAGGCGCCCATGAGCCGGTAGGTCTTGCCGTCAATGCGCACCAGGCTGGTGAGCCGGTGCGGCCGGCCGGTCCAGTGGGTGGTGTCCACGTCGGTCAACCGGTCGCCCTGGGACCAGATGCTGAAGTAAGGGTCGTGGGCCACCAGCGGCGTGGCGGGCGGCACGAGGGTGGCGCCCTGGGCGACGCGCTTGGGTGGGGGGGTGTACAGCTTGCGGGCAGCGGCAGTGATGAGGTCGGCGTCCATCTTCACCCGGGCGCGGTCATAGGTCATGAGGCCGTTGACCTCGATCTCGACGTCGGTGGTCTGGGTGTACACGGCGGCAGCCAGGCCGGGGGCGCCGGTCAGGGGATGCAACCGGTCCAGGAGGGCGAGGTAGGCATCGGTCAGTTCCTCGGCGGTGGCGTAGCTGACGTAGCCCCAGTTGCGCTCGTCCTGCCAGGTGTGGCCCTTGACGGGCATGCCCAGGCCGCCGAATTCGCCGAGGACGACCGCACGCTGGTCTTCGAGCGGCGGCACGGCAGGGCCGGGGTAGCTGTGGATGTCGTGGACGTCACCGCAGCGGCGGTCGGTCCAGCCGCTGGCGTTGTTGACCAGGCGGGTGGGATCCCAGCTCTTGATGAGGTCCACGATGCGGCAGGTGTCCCACTGGCCCCAGCCCTCGTTGTAGGGGACCCACATGACGATGCTGGGGTGGTTGTAGAGGCCGTCCACCATGGCCCGAAGTTCGCGCTCGAAGTTGGCGGCGGACTCGGGCGAGCGGGTGATGTCGGGATCGCGGCTGCCGATGTAGCGATCGCCGCTGGGCATATCCTGCCAGACCAGCAGGCCGAGCTTGTCGGCCCAGTAATACCAGCGGGCGGGCTCGATCTTGACGTGCTTGCGGGCCATGTTGAACCCGAGCTTTTTGGTCATCTCGATGTCGTAGCGGAGGGCCTCATCGGTGGGGGCAGTGTACAGGCCGTCGGGCCAGAAGCCCTGGTCCAGCAGACCGAGCTGGAACAGCGGCTGGTTGTTCAGGAACAGGCGGTTAATGCCGTCGACGTCTTTTGCGACCGCGATCTTGCGCAGGCCGAAGTAGGATTCGACCCGGTCCGCGGGGCGGTCTTTTTCCAGCAGGGTCAGGCGCAGCCCGTAAAGGTGGGGGTTATCCGGAGACCATAGCTTGGGGTGGGGCACGGAAAGGGTGATGGCGGAGGCGACCTGCGCCGGCAGCGCGCCGGGCGGGAGGGTGGTTTCCACCAGGCCTTCGCGAATCACTTCGGTGCCGTCGAGGATTTCGGCCTTGAAGGTAACTGCGGTCCCGGCGGTGCGGATGCGGGCCTGGAGGGTGACCGCGGCGGCGTCCACATCCGGTGTGATCCGCAGGCCGGCGAGGTGGGTGGGCGGCACCGGCTCCAACCAAACCGTCTGCCAGATGCCGGTGGTGGGGGTGTACCAGATGCCGCCGGGCTTGTGGACCTGTTTGCCGCGCGGCTGCCAGCCGGCATCGGTGGGGTCCCAGACGGCCAGGACGATTTCTTGTTCGCCTTCGGGCTGGAGGGCGTCGGTGATGTCGAAGCTGAAGGCGTCGTAGCCGCCGGCGTGTTGACCGATTTCCCGGCCGTTGACCCAGACGGTGGTCCGCCAGTCCACCGCGCCGAAGTGCAGGAGCACGCGCTGGCCCTTCCAGGCAGCGGGCACCTGGAAGGTGCGTCGGTACCAGAGGTGCTCGCGTTCGCTCACGCGCTTCATCACGCCCGAGAGGGCGGACTCGATGGGGAAGGGCACCAGGATTTGGCCGTCCCAGCGCGCGGGCCGGGGGGCGTTGGTGGGGGCGAGGGCGTAGTCCCAGAGGCCGTTGAGGTTCAGCCACTGCTCGCGGACCATCTGGGGCCGCGGATATTCGGGGTGGACGCGGTCAGGGGAAACCTCCCCGGCCCAGCGGGTCATCAGGGGGCCCCGGGCCGGTTGCCAGGCGGGGGAGGACGCCGCGTGGCCCCACGGGCCGCCCGTGCCGAGGGCCAGCCACGCGGTGAGACCGAGGGTCGCGGTGCGGGGTGCAAACCAATGCTTCATGCCGGGAAATCTACGCACGGGCGGGGGGGTGACAATCCCGCCGGGCGGTCAATTGTTGAAGGTTTCTGAGCAGGGACAATAACACCGCCGCAAGGGGCGGCGGTGTTTGCAGGACCGGACGGTTCACCCCCTCCTGGACTTACGGCCAGGCAGGGAGCATCCGGCCGGTGCGGAGCTGGATGAGATAGACGTCGGTGCCGTTGATGGTGCCGGTGAGGTTGACGTCACGCGTGAAGTTGGCGGGGCCGGTCAACTGGCCGGCGATCAGGCGCACCCAGTACACATCGGTGCCGTTGACGGCGAGGGTGTTGTTCACATCGCCGCCGAGCACGCCGACACTGACGGAGGCCTGGTCCAGCCAGGAGCCGTCGGTGGCGAGGATGTCCGCCAGGCCCACGGTGACCCACTGCCGGTCGGCGACCTGGTTCAGTTGCACCAGGACGGTGGCGCCCTCGATGACCGGCGGGGAGGTCAACTGGCCGCGGCCGCTGAGCAGCACCGGGCGGGCGCTGAGGATCGGTTTGTCGAAGGTGAAAACCAACCGCAGGGTGGATTCCAGGCGGCCCTCGATGGTGGGCCGGCCGGACAGGACCAAGGGCCGGTCGTAATTGACCTTGGCCGTGGCCGGGCCGTGGGCCTTGCGGGACGCGGCCGCCACCAGCGTGGGCGGTGGGGTGGTCAGGACGGTCAGCGCGGCCGTGGAGTCCACCAAGCCGTAGCCGGAGTCGAAGTCGAATCCGGGTTCGCCCATGTCCACCGCCGTGGCCTGGAGCACCCAGCGGATGCGCTCGGGCGCGAGGTTGGGCTGCAGTTCGAGCATGAGGGCAGCCACACCCGCGGCATGCGGGGCCGCGGCCGAGGTGCCGTGGAAGTTCGGGAAGGTGTCGTACACCCCGCAGGTGTCCGTGCCCGCGTAGCCGAAGAAGGAGGTGTTCACGCCCGAAGGGGCGGTGAAATCCGGTTTGGGCCGGAGTTCGGCCTGGAAGGCGCCGTTGGCCTGCCGGTGATAGATGGGCGTGCCCCCCGCTGAGGAGTAGCTCTCCAGCAGGGGCGGGTTCTGGCCGTAGGCCGGCGTGTGGCAATAGCGGACGGCCCCGACGGTCATGGCCCCCGCCGCGTTGGCATGGCCGTAGATGGTGCCGCTGGCGGTTACCCATTCGTCCTGGCCCACCCCCATGCCCAGGGGATACCAGACCAGCTTGAGGCGGGGCGGCAGGGGGCCGGAGACACGCTTGATGCGGATGCCGCGCTTGACGTTCACCGTGGCCACGCTGATGACAAAGCCATCAACCGGGTCCTGGCCGGTGTTGCGGGTGAACCCGCCCAGGGGCACGGTTTGGCCGGAGGCATTGACCGTGGTCACCGGCGAGCCGTCCAGGTTGACCAGTTCAAGGTCCAGGTCGGTGGCGGCGCCAGGGTTGCCCGGGGCCACACTGGCGTAGTCGTCCAGCCACTGGAGGATGAAGTAGATGGTGCCGTAATTCAGGGTCAGGTTCAGGGTGGTGTCCTCGCCGCTGCCCGGATTGAAGTCGAAATAGCCCTGGGCATTGTCCCGGTACTCGGACTCGTAGGCGCTGCGGCCGGCATTGGCGGCGGCGGAAAAGTACGCCACCCCCCGCGCGGCCACTTCGTCCACGGCCTGGGCAATGACGCCATCCGCAAACATCGGTTCTTCCGGGTAAAGGATGTCATCCACGATCACCTTGCACCCGGCGTCGGCCAGGCGGCGGATGCCGTTGGCAAAGTCGGCCACACCGTACCAGGCGGTGTGAAACGCGATGGCCGCTCCCGGAGCCACGTCGCGGACAATCTCCGTCATGGCCCGGCCTTCATCAGACAGGCGGTAGGCCAGCGAAGGCGGGCTGTAGTCCTTGAGAATCCGGATGTCCGAGGGCAGGTCACCGGAGGCGATGCCCGAGGACATGCCTCCGCGGTTGTTGAAGGAGTCGGAGAGGATGCCGACCCGCACCCCGGCGCCGGTGACCCCGAAGCTGGTCTTGGCCGTATCGGAGGCGACTGAGGTCACTCCCTGGCTGACAGTGCGCCCGGCCTGCGTGAGCGCTACGGCCGGCCGGGCGAACCGCAGGGCCGACACGGCGGGCAGTTGCGGGATCGCGGCGAGCGGAAGCTGGGCGGAAACCACCCGCCCGGCGATGGAAACCTGCTGAGCACCCAGGCGCTGGAGCTCCCGGGCCAGCACTTCAGGGGAATCTTCCGCGATGGCATTGACCACCACGAAATTCCCCTGGGTGGGCACCCGCGCCGGCTGGATGGCCGGCGGCATCGGCACCTGATTCAGTCCCTTGGGTGCAATCGAACGTCCCGGCGCCACCCCTGCGGTGGGCACCAGGTCCCACAGCAACGGCGAAACTTTTTCGGAACGGGGTGTCTGGGCGTTAAGGAGGAGGACGGGTGCGGCCGTGAGGCAGACCGCACTCACGAGCAGTCGGTTCATGTGATGAGGAGTTGAGTGTTAACATGGTTTGTGACCAATCCGGCGTCCCGACCGCGGTCGTGGTAATGAGGTCACGACCGAAGCCGGCGGCACAGCAGCAGGTCCGGTTGACGCCGAACATGGCGGCACCATCCGCACTTGCCCCACTTTTGTCAAGCCCCTGTTCAACGAACTGGCAAACCGCCGTCAAGACCCGCGATGCCCGCCAGGGGGCGCCCTCAAACCCCGGTCGTCACAAGCCGGAAAGCGCGCAGGAAGGCGCGCAGATTACGAAAGAATGGAGAACCAGGCGGGAAAGCCGAGGCCGCCCCCCGACCGGGAAAGGGATGGGCTGCCGCCCCCAAGTGGACGCACCGCCGTTCAAGCCCCCGTGGCAGCCATTGCCAAACACCGCAATGGCATCAGTGCTCCCCCACCCACCACAGCACCGCGAGGCCGAGGGCGATCCGATACCAGCCAAAGCCCCGGAAAGTGTGGGAACGCACAAAGCCGAGCAGCCACTTCACCGCCAGGAAGGAAACACCCGCCGAGACCAGGGTCCCCAAAGCCAGCAGAAACCAATCCTCGCCCACCCCCCCGGCCGGGGGATGCCAGAGCGCCCGGGCCAGCTTGAGCCCACCGGCGGCCAGCATGGTGGGGATGCCCACCAAAAACGAAAACTCCGTCGCCGCCGGCCGGCTCATGCCCAGGGCCAGGAGGGCCAAAATGGAGGCCCCCGAGCGCGACAGGCCCGGAAACACGGCGGCCGCCAACTGCGCCACGCCCACCGCCACGGCGGCGCCCCAGGTCACCGTCTCGGTCCCCCGCCGCCCGCGCACCCCGCGTTCCACCACCAGAAACAACACCCCGCCGGCCAGCAGGGCCAGCGCCACCGGCAGGGCCGTTTCCGGCAGCTTGAATCCCCCCCGGTCCAGCAGCACCCCCCCCACGCCGGTCAAGGCAAAGGCCGCCCCCGCCTTGAGCACAAAATCCCGCGCGACCGGATCGTGCCCGCAGCGGAGCACCTGCCGCAGCCGCTCGGGAAACAGTGGCAGCACCGCCAGGACCGCCCCGCCCTGGATGAAGATGTTGAACAGGTCGCTCTGACGGGGCAGCCACTGCTGCGCCAGCAGGAGATGGCCGGTCGAGGAGATGGGCAGGAATTCGGTGATCCCTTCAATGATCCCGAGCACAACGATGGCGAGCCAGTCCGGCACGCCGCGTTTAGACGGGAAAGCCGGCGCGCTGGCAAGCCCAAGTCTTATTCTTATCCCCGACCGCCGGACCGTGGTTGACAACTTGCTCTCCCTCCCCGCCGGGCGTGCCGTGGGCGCGTTTCGGCTTTTCAGCCCCCGCCCCACCTGGTTTGATCGGGCCTGCACCGCATCGCATTCCCATGAAAACGTCCTCGCTGAATCGTCGCGATTTCCTGGCCGGAGCGGCATCGCTGGCTGTGACCCCCGCGCTGGCCGGCGCCCTCCCTGCTCGGGCCGCAGAAACACCCGCCCCCGCGGCCACCCCCGGCTTTCCCCCGCCGGGTCGGCGTATCCTGCTGGCCAGCAAACTGGGCATGATCACGCGCGAGCGGGACGGCCGCAAACTGAGCCTGGTCGAACGGCTCCGGCTGGCAGCCCGGGCTGGCTTCGATGGCGTGGACCTGGACGAGGCCGGCAATTTCACCCCCGACCAGGTCCGCGAGGCCGTGCGCGAGTCCGGTGTTTTCGTGCACAACGCCATCAACCACGCCCACTGGGAAGTGCGGCTGACCGACCCCTCGCCCCAGACGCGCGCGCGGGCCCGCGCCAACCTCGAACACTGCCTGCGCGTCTCCCACGCCGCCGGCGGCAGCGGGGTCCTGATCGTGGTGGGCCGCGGCGCGGACGGCCCGGCCGCCGAGATCGAGGCCCGTTGCCGCGAGGAAATCCGCCAGTGTCTGCCCCTGGCCGCCGCGCTGGGCCAGATGATCCTCATCGAGAACGTCTGGAACCAGATGATGTACGACCACGACCGCGGCCCCGAGCAGGGCCCCGACCGGTTCATCCGCTTCGTGGACAGCTTCCAGAGCCCCTGGGTGGGGCTGTACTACGACGTCGGCAACCACTGGAAATACGGACAACCGCCGGCGTGGATTCGTGCCCTGGGCCGCCGCTGCGTGAAGCTGGACATCAAGGGCTTCAGCCGCGCCCGCGACAAGTTCGTGGAAATCGGCGGCGAGGACGATGACCTCCCCTGGCCGGAGGTGCGCGCCGCGCTGACCGACATCGGCTTCACCGGCTGGGCCACCGCCGAAGTGGGCGGCGGGGACCTCGATCGCCTGGTCACGGTCCGCCAGCAGATGGCCCGCGTGCTCCTGGGCGCCTGAGCGGCCGGGCGGGCAGGCGCGGCGGCGGCTCAATTCGGCGACGTGCCGAAAAAGTCCTCCCGCAGCGGCCTGAGGTAGCGCTCGCTCAGCGTGTTCAACACCTCCCGCGCCAGGGTGAACCGCTCCGCCATCGCCTCGAACACCGAGGCCGGCCACGGCCGGGCGGGCGCCCGCGCCGCCAGGGCGTACAAGCGGCGCCCCTCTTCTTCATACTCGGGCAGGGTGCGTCCTCCCTCGGTGAATCGCCGCACCGGCCGGCGCAGCGAGCCGTAGTCCGGGTACACCCCCGCCAAAAACAACGTCAGGTCCGCGGCGCGCTTGTACAGCGGCGGCCGGTAGGGCGCTTCCACCAACTGGCACAGGGCGATCAGGTCGTCGAGGTTCAGGTCACTGAAGCGCCGCTTGCGCCAGACCCCCCGTTCCCGCCAGTACAGGGTGCCGGTGTGGGTGCGGACAAACGAGCAGAGCAGCTCGACCAGGTACGTCCGCAGCGTGGGGGCATCCAGCAGTTCGCCCGCCTGGCCCGCGGCGAAGACCGGCAGACGCCGCCCCTGGGCATCCGCGTTCAGGACGAAGCCCTGCGTTTCCAGGTCCCGCCGCAGCCGGCGCAGCAACACTGAAAACAGCAGGTGCGGGCTCACGCGCACCAGCGCCTCCCGCTCGCGCAGCAGCCGCTCGACCAGCCGGGCGTCGTCCAGCATCGGCTCCAGCAGGTCTTCCCGCTCGCGCAACAGGGCCACCGCCCGATCCGGATCGGCCGTCTCGGGGGCCACGGTTTCCACCACAAACCGCAGGTCAGCGTCGGACCATTCCATAACCATCCTTCCGTCTCCGTCCCGGCGCGACACCCCGCACCGGTGACTGCCCTAAAAGATAATCCCCCGCAGCCCGCTGCAAAGCCAGGCCGGTTGCCACCGCTTCCTGACAACGCGACGCGGCGCCCACCGGGCCTCGCCGGGCAGCGGCAGGGGATTTGGCGATGGCAGTTCCGGCCCCGCTCCGCCACAATGCCGTCATGACTTCCGTGCCTCCTCCGCCCGGCCTCTCCCGGCGTCGCTTTCTGGCGGTGACCGCCCTTGCCGGCGGGGCCGCCGCCTGGTCGCTGCGCGCCGGCGAACCCGCCCCCGCCCGCCCCCGGCTCTGCCTTTCGCCCGGCAGCATCGGGGTGAACGCCGACCAGGACCGGGCCCTGGCCCTGGCGGCGGAGTTCGGTTTCGAAGCCGTCGAGCCGTTTCCGCGCCACCTCGCCCGCCTCAGCTTCGAACAGATGCGTGCCCTGCTTGAGCGGCTCCGGGCCGCCGGTCTGGTCTGGGGTGCCGCCGGCCTGCCGGTCGAGTTCCGCCGCGATGACGCCACGTTCCGCGCCGGCCTCGAAGCGCTCCCCGACCAGGCCGCCGCCCTGCAACGCGCGGGCGCGACACGGGTGGGCACCTGGCTGTCGCCCGCCAGCCGGACCCTGACCTACCTGCAAAACTTCCGCCTCCACGCGGAACGGCTTCGGGCCGTGGCCCGCCTCCTGGCCGACCACGGCCTGCGGCTGGGCCTCGAGTATGTGGGCACCTTCACCTCCCGCGCCGGCGCCCGCTTTCCGTTTGTCCACAATCTGGCCGAGACCCGCGAGCTGATTGCCGAGATCGGTACCGGCAACGTCGGCGTCATCCTCGACTCCTGGCATTGGTGGCAGGCGGACGAGACCGGCGACGATTTGCTGACCCTGCGTGCCGAGGACGTGGTATCCGTGGACCTGAACGACGCCCCCGCCGGCGTGCCCAAGCAGCAGCAGGTGGACAACCGGCGGGAACTGCCCGCGGCAACCGGCGTGATTGACCTGGCCCCCTTCCTCCACGCGCTGGACCGCCTGGGCTATGACGGGCCGGTGCGCGCCGAGCCGTTCAACGCCGCGTTGAACGCGCTCGACGACGCCACGGCCTGCGCCGCCACCATCGCCGCCCTGCGCCGTGCGCTGGGCCGGCCCCCGAAGGACGGCCCGGCGCCCGACTGAAACCCCCGGCCCCTGCCCGGTGTTTTTCAGCGCATGAGTGGGCTGGATTGGCTTACCGGACTGGTGCTGGGCGTGGGCCTGAGCGCCGCGTGCGGCCTGCGAGTGTTTGTGCCCCTGCTGGTCGCCAGCGCGGCCGGGCTCGGTGGCTGGCTACCCTTGGGGGAGGGGTTTCAATGGCTGGCCACCTGGCCGGCGCTGACGATCTTTGCCGTGGCCGCCGCCCTCGAGGTGCTCGCCTACCACCTGCCCGGTCTGGACCACGTGCTGGACACCCTGGCCGGGCCGGCGGCGGTGATCGCCGGCACTCTGCTGGCGGCCTCGCAACTGACGACCCTGGACCCGCTGCTCAAGTGGTCCCTGGCCTTGATCGCCGGTGGCGGCGCCGCGGGCCTGGTCCAGGGCACCACCACCGCCACCCGGGCCGCGACCAGCCTGAGCACGGCCGGCCTGGGCAACCCCCTGCTGGCCGCCGCCGAAACCACGGGCGCCGCGCTCACCTCCCTCGGCACCTTGCTCTGGCCGGTGGTGGGCTGGCTGCTGCTGGCAGGGTGCGTGACCCTTGCCGCCGGCCTGTGGGGGTGGCGTCGCCGCCGCCGCCGGGCATCCCGCCTGGCCCCCTCGCCTCCCGCCGCTGCGGGCGGGCAGAACGCACCCTTACCGGACCGCGCCTTGACCGCCTCCGCGCCGCCGCCTAAGCAAGGCGGATGAAGATTGCCCTGTTCGGCATCCCCGGCATTCCCCTGGGCCGCGCCAACCTCAAGGACCCGCGCCTGGACCAGGTGGACCGGCTGGTCGAGGCCAGGAAAAAGACCTATGCCCAGGTGGAGGTGGTGGGCGAGAACGAGACGCTCACCGCTGACGCCATCCTGACCACCCGCGCGGCCCTGGCGGACCTGCTGACCAGGGACCTCGATTTCATCGAGGCCCGCCTGGGCCGCAACCCGCCGCCCGCAGAGCGGGCCGTGCTCGAGAAACTGGCCGAGGCACTGGTCAGCGAGCGCACGGTCCTGCCACACGGCCTGGCCCCCGCGGAAGTGCAGGCCATTGCCGCCCACAACTTCCACACCCACAAACCGGTGATCGTGACCGGGGACGGCGAGCTGCTGTCGCCGGAGGCCCTGTTGCTGCGCGCCTACCAGGCCAGCGGCTGGATTTGCTTCCTCACCGTGGGCGGCAAGGAGAACCGCGCCTGGCCCATCCGGGGCGGCACCACCGCCTGGGAGGCCGCCGGCGTCATTCACTCGGACATCCAAAAGGGCTTCATTCGCGCCGAGGTCATCAGCCTGGCCGACCTGCTGGAACACGGCGGCGAAACCGGCGCCAAGCGCGCAGGCAAACAGCGGCTGGAACTCAAAACCTACGTCCTGCAGGACTGCGACGTGGTCAACTTCCGGTTCAACAAGTAACCCCCCACCCGTGAAGAGCCCGGCCCCGGCACTGTTCCTGTTGCATGGCGCGGTGATGCTGTTTGGCGGCGCGGGCGTCCTGGGCGGGCTGGTCACCGCCCCGCCCGAAGTGACCACCGCGGCGCGGTCGCTGATCGCTGCGGCCGTGCTCGGCGCCTGGCAGCTCGGGCCGTGGCGGGGTCACCCCGCTCCGCGACGGCCCTGGACGGCGACGTCCCGGGGGGGGGTGGGGATGGCCGGAGCGCTGCTGGCCGTGCACTGGTGGGCCTTCTTCGCCGCGGTGCAATGGGGCTCGGTCACACTGGGGCTGCTAACCTTCGCCAGTTACCCGCTCTTTGCCCTGGCGCTGGAACCCTGGGTGTATCGGGAGCGCCTGCGCGTGGCGGATGCCGTGGCGGCCGTGGCGGTGGTGGCCGGCCTGGCCTGCGCGGTGGACGACTGGAATTTCGCGGGCCGGGCCGGACGGGCGGCGTGGCTGGGGCTGGCCTCGGGGCTGACCTTTGCCCTGCTGGGGCTGCTCAACCGCCGGCTGCTGCGGGAGCGGCCGGCCATCGAGCTGGTGGCGGCGGAGACCGGCGTGGCGGGTCTGCTGCTCCTCCCGTGGGTGGTGGGGCTGGCGCCCGCCATCCCCGCGCGGGACTGGCCGGTGTTGGTGCTGCTGGGGGGAGTGTTCACCGGGCTGGCTCACTGGGCGTTCACCGCGGCCCTGACGCGGGTGCCGGTCCGCGTGGCCGGGGTAACGGCGGCCCTCGAGCCGGTTTATGGCGTGGCCCTGGCCACGCTGCTGCTGGGCGAGCCGTTGCCGGCCCGTGTCCTGCTCGGCGGCGGCCTGCTGGTGGGCGCCGCCATGCTCGCGGCGGGCACCCCCACCGCACCGGCCCGGCCCGGCCCGGCGTTGCTCCGCGGCGGCGGAGACAAGGCTTCCCCACCATGAAGGGCCCGGATCGCATCCAGGGAAAGCAACCGGCCACGTCCCCACCGAACCACCCGCCGGAGGGCCCGGCACTGGAGCGGTTGCGCGCCATCTTTTTGAGCGGCGCGGGCACCGAGCGCGATTACTGGGAGAGCGAGACCGACCTGGCGGCTTACGACGCCACCTTCGCCCAGCGCATCGGCTGGAAGTGGGACCATGTGCTGGACGAGCTCGAGCGCCGCGGCTGGCGGCCGCCGCCGGGACCGGTGCTGGACTGGGGCTGCGGCAGCGGGGTGGCGGCGCGGGCGCTGCTGGACTGGTTCGGCACCGACCACGTGGCCGGGCTGTATTACTGGGACCGCTCAGCGCTGGCGCGGCGGTTCGCGGTCGCGCGCGCCCGCCAGAAATACCCCGGACTGGAGGTGAGCGAAGGTTGGCCGGCCGGGCCGGCGCTGGTGCTGGTCAGCCACGTGTTGACCGAGCTGCAGCCCGGCGATCTGGAGAGCCTGCTGGCCGGGTTGGCGGGGACACAGGCGGTGGTGTGGGTTGAGCCCGGCACGCACGAGTCCAGTCGGCGGCTGATTCAGGTCCGGGAACGGCTGCGGGGCCGTTTCCACGTAGTGGCGCCCTGCGGGCATGGCGGGGCCTGCGGGCTGCTGGCGCCGGGGCTGGAAGCGCACTGGTGTCATCATTTTGCCGCGCCACCGCCGGGAGTGTTCACCGATCCGTTTTGGGGGCGTTTTGCCCGGGACCTGGGCGTGGACCTGCGCAGTTTGCCGGTGAGTTATCTGGTGCTGGACCGCCGGCCCGCGCCGCCGCTGCCGCCCGGCACGGTGCGGCTGATCGGCCGGCCGCGGCTGTACAAGGCGCACGCCGCGGCGCTGGCCTGTGATGCCTCCGGCCTGGCTGAGGTCGCCCTGTACGCGCGGGACCTGCCGGCGGTTTTCCGTGACTGGCGCAAGGGACGCTGCCCCGGCTGGCAGGTCTGGGAGCAGGCGGAAGGCCGGCTGCGGCGCGCAGAGCTGTTGCCCGGGTGGGTACCACCTTCGACGGTGCCGGCCGCCGGCCCCGGCTTTTCGGCCTGAGGCGGCGGGCGGGCCGGCCTATTCCTCGATGACCACCCGCGCGTAACGGATGGTCAGGGGGGCGTCGGCCGGCGCCCCCAACAGGTCCAGCGTGGTCGAGAGCGGCGAGCCGGCCCGCGGCGTGGCGGTGAAGAAGTTGTGCAGCGGATGCTCCAGGGGCACGCGCACGGCCGGACCGGGGGAACCGTCGCGCCGGACTTCCAGCAGGCGGTTTTCGGAGACGGCCCGGCCGGCGGGATCGCGGCCGCCCACGTAGTAAATGACGTAGAGCCGGCCGGCGGGGGTGATTTGGAAGCGCGGGGCGGAGGGGATTTCCTCGGAGACCCCTTCCTCGGCGAGGGCCAGGGTGCGGCGCAGGAGGATTTCGCCCTGACGGAGGCGGGCGTAGTTGATGGCATGGCTTTGGCGGGTCTGGGGGAAGAACCGCTCGCGCAGCCGTTCATCAATGGCCCGTTCGGACCAGACCAGGTGCACCAGGCCGTCGGTGTCCAGCCAGAGGTCGCCGGGGGTGATCCAGCCGCAGGTGGCCTCGCGGCTGGCCACCTCGACCCAGTCGGCAAACTGGCCGGTGAGGATGTCGCGCGACCAGGTGTAGAAGAGGCGGCGGAAGTCGTAGTCCCAGTCCCGGCCGGTGAGCTGTTTTTTGAAGGCGCGCCAGGCGGCGTTGGGCTCGACAATGTCGCTGACGCCGCAGAAGTGCACCGCGCGGTTGCGGAGCAGGACGTTGGGGTAGGCCACGCGGATGGGCTGGGGCTTTTCGTAGTCGGCGCCCCAGGGCCAGCGCAATTCGCCCCGCGCCAGCCAGAGGCCGGAGTCGCTCAGGAACGTCCACGCCACCGCCCAGGGCGAGGTGGTGTGGACGAACAGGATCAGCTCGTTGCGGCGGGCGTCGGCGGCCAGGCTGCGATAGGAATGCTCGGTGAACTCGGGTTTGCCCTGCCATTCGGGCAGGACCGTCAGGCGGGGGGCTTCCAGGTCCTCCGCGCGAAACACCATCAGCTCCGGCCGGGCGGGCCCCTGGGGCTGATCGGGGACCAGGGTGGGGTGCGCGGAGAGCATCAGGCGCCCATCCTGCAGCAGGGCCAGCGGGCAGGGCTCGCGGGTCAGATTCAGCACGGAGGCGCGGACCTGTTGCCAGCCATCCTCCCGCCGTTCAAACAGCGTCCAGCGGCAGTTGTTGAGGGGCCTGGCCCCCGGTACCACTTCGAGGCCGGAGGCAATGACCCGTCCGCCGTGGCGCACCAGGCAGGTGGAACCCCGGCACCAAAGCGGACCCGCGCCGTTCTGCGGGTCCCGGTAATCGTACACCTTTTCCTCGACCTCGACCCGCACCCGGGGCACGTCAGCGGGCTCGGCCGGACGCCCCCTGGCCGCCAACATCAGGGCCGCGGCCACGAGGAAGACCCGCCGGCGGGTGCCCCCTCCAGTCCGGTTGCTGCCTTGCATGGGGCCATTGAAGCGGTTGAGGGTGGGTTTGTCCACGGCCGGGCACCGGGGGGGAAAAAGGCCCAGGGAAGACACCGGCGACCGGCCGCTTATACGCGCATTAAAAGCGTTGACAGGGGGGTGACATGCGGTTCAAATTTCCTCATGCAAATCGAGAGTTTAAAAGTCTTCTGCGACCTGACGGAGACGGAAAGCTTCACCAAGGCGGCCCAAATCAATCACATCACCCAGTCGGCGGTGAGCCAGCAAATCAGCTCGCTGGAGCGGCAGTTCAAGGCCCTGCTGATCGAGCGGAGCAAGAAGAAATTCCGGCTCACCCGCGAGGGCGAACTGCTCTACAAGGCCAGCAAGGAGATCGTGCAACTTTACGAGCAGTTGCACACCCAGCTTCAGGAGCTGCGGAACATCATCTCGGGCACCGTGCGCGTGGCCACCATCTACAGCATCGGCCTGCATGACCTGCCGCCGTACATCAAGCGCTACCTCAAGAACTACCCGACGGTGAACGTCCACGTCGAGTACCGGCGCGCCAACCAGGTGTACGAGGACGTGCTGGGCAACGTGGTGGACCTGGGCCTGGTGGCCTATCCCACCCGCGACCCGAAGATCGAGATTGTGCCGCTGCGCAAGGAGCCGATGGTGCTGATCTGCCATCCCGACCACCCCCTGGCCAAGAACAAGAGCGTCAAGATGAGCGCCCTCAGCGGGCAGAAGTTTGTCGCCTTCGAGGCGGACATCCCCACCCGCAAGGCCCTGGACAAGGCCTTCCGCGAGGCGGGCGTGCAGGTGGTGCCGGTCATGGAGTTCGACAACGTCGAGACCGTGAAGCGGGCTGTCGAGATTGATGCCGGCATCTCCATCGTGCCCAAGACCTGCGTCAAGGAAGAGGTCGAGGAGGGCACACTGGTCGCGGTGGAAATCAGCGACGCCGACCTGTCCCGGCCCCTGGCCGCCCTCTACAAGAAGAACAAGGTGCTCTCGACGGCCATGAAGCAGTTCCTGGCGCTGCTTAAGGAGTCCATTTGAATCGCGCGCCCCCCCGTACCGCCCCGGAGGCCCCGGCCGCCGGGGCGTTTTTGCGTTTGCGCCGCCGGCGCCCTTCCCGCAGAAGTAGTCCATGCGCCCCCGGTGGACCGTTGTCGCGCTGACGGTGTCCGTGGCGTTGAACGTCTGCCTCTGGCTGGCCTGGTGGCGGGCGATCCAACCCCAGCCCGTCCCCACCCGGATCACCGCCCGCCGACCGGTGGTGACCAACCTCCTCCGCCCGCTGCGTACCAACCTGGTCTTCGCCCCCCGCCTGCTGAGCTGGCGCGACCTGGAATCCGAAGACTACCCCACCTACATCGCCAACCTGCGCGCCATTGGCTGCCCCGAGGCCACCCTCCGCGACATCATCGTGGCCGACGTCAACGAACTGTTCGCTGCCCGCCGCGCCGCGGAGGTCCCCAACCCCCGCCGCGAATGGTGGCGTTCGGAACCCGACCCCGAAGCGGTGCGCCGGGTCGAGGCCCGGCGGGCCGCCCTCGAGGCCGAGCGACGGGCCCTGTTGGCCACCCTCCTGGGACCGGACTGGGACACCCGCATCCCCTCCGCTCAGGCCGAGGAATCTTTCCCTCCCCTCGACGGCGAAATCCTGGGCGCGCTCGCCCCAGAAACCCGTCGTCAGGTCCGCGCCATCGAGCAGCGCCGCCGCCGGCACTTGCAAGAGCTGGAGGCCGCCGCCGCCGCGGGCGACCGCGACGCCACGAGCGAACTGGCCCGCCTGGAGCGGGAAACCCGGGCCGAGCTGGCCCGCGTGCTGACCCCCGCCCAGTTGGAGGAATACCTCCTGCGCTACTCGCCCACCGCCGACCGGCTCCGCGAGCAATTGCGCGGTTTCCAGGCCACCCCCGAGGAATTCCGCGCCCTGTTCCGTGCCCGGGAACAGATGGCCGAACAGCTCGAACGGCTCGCGGCCGCGCCGGCCTCCCGTTCCGACCTCCCGCAACTGGCCACCCTGACCCGCGAGTTCGAGGCCACCCTGGAGCGCACCCTCGGCCCCGCCCGCTACGCCCACTATCGCCTGCTCCAGGACCCGCTGTTCCGCCAGACCCGCCAGACCGCCGAGCGGCTGGGTGTGGAGCCGGAAAAACTCGTGCCCCTGTACCAGGTCAACCAACTGGCCGCGGCCGAACGCCAGCGCCTGCTCAGCGACGCCGCTCTCTCCGCGGAAGACCGCAACCGCGAGCTGGCCGAGCTCTACGCCGCCCAGCTCGCCAGCCTGCGCCAGCTCCTGGGCGAAGACACCTTCCGCCGCTGGCAGGCCGAAGAGGGGCCGTAAAGGGGACCGCGGCTGGGCCGGCCTCCCGGGAGGCGGACGGCGCTGCCCTCAAGTCCCGGCCCGGCGCGCGCGCCAGAGCCCTTCCAGCGAGTACCCCGCCAGGGCCAGCCAGATCAACCCGAAGGCCACGGCCCGCTCCCGGCCAAAGGACTCGCCATAGACCGCCACCCCCAGCCACAATTGCACGCTGGGCGCCAGGTATTGCAACAGGCCCAGGGTGGTCAGGGTGACGCGCGGCGCCGCGGCGGCAAACAGCAGCAGCGGCAACGCCGTGGCCACGCCGGTGCCCAGCAGCAACAGCGTGGTCCCCGGCCCCGCATGACTGAAGGCGGCGCGTCCGCCGGCTTCCCAAAGCGCAAGCCCCGCCAGCGCCGGGCCGGCCAGCAGCGCGGTTTCCAACGCCAGCCCCGGCAGGGCGGGAAGCGGGGCGGTCTTCTTGAGCAGTCCGTACAGGGCAAAACTCCCCGCCAGCACCAGTGCCACCCAGGGCAACGCCGCCTGCCGCACGCTCAACCCCATCACCGCCGCCGCCACCAGGAACACACAGGCGGCCTGCACCCGGCGCATCCGCTCCCGCAGCACCACCACCCCCAGGGCCACGCTGAGCAGCGGGTTGATGAAGTAGCCCAGGCTCGTTTCCACAATCCGGCCCGCGTTGACCGCCCAGATGAAGGTCAGCCAGTTGACCGCGAGCAGCGCCGCCGCCAGCCCGTAGCGGGGCAGGCAGGCCCGGTTCCAACCGGACCGAAACTGCGCCCACTGCCCCCGCAGGCTCAGCAGCCCGGCCAGGAACAGCGCCGACCAGACGATGCGATGGGCAAGAATCTCCAGGGCGGAGACCTGGTGGAGCGCCTTCCAGTAAACCGGCAGCACGCCCCAGAGACCGTAGGCGGCCACGGCCAGCCAGACCCCGGTGCGATCGGCTCTCATGGTGTGCGGGAAAAGGCTCCCCTTTCCGAGGGGGCGGCATTCCGAAACGAGTGCGTCCGACCCGTGGTTTGCGGGCCTCGGCCTTCGCCGGCCCGCCCCACCGCGCCGGTCGGACCTTCCCAACAAAGGCCGTTCGGGTCAAAAACCAACTCCGCCGCCGTGGCCGCCAACAAAAAAAGGCGGGGCCGCATGGCCGGCCCCGCTGGGTGATCCGTCGTTCCTCCGCGACGAACTCAGTAGTCCATGTCGCCGCCCATGCCGCCGTGGCCACCACCTCCGGCCGGCTTCTTTTCCTTCTCCGGAATCTCGGTGATGAGGCACTCGGTGGTGAGCAGCAGCCCCGCGATCGAGGCGGCGTTTTGGAGGGCGGTGCGGGTGACCTTCTTCGGGTCCACAATACCCGCCTTGACGAGGTCGGTGTACTCCCCGGTGGCCACGTCAAAGCCCTCGTTGCCCTTGCGCTTCTTGACCTCCTCGACCACGACCGAGCCCTCGATGCCGGCGTTGTTCGCCAGTTCGCGGGTCGGGAACTCGATGGCGCGCTTGACGATGTCCACGCCGATCTTCTCGTCCTCGTTGGCCGGCTTGACGGCCTCGATGACCGGGATGCAGCGCAGCAGGGCCACGCCGCCACCGGGCACGATGCCTTCCTCGACCGCCGCGCGGGTGGCGTGCAGGGCGTCCTCCACGCGGGCCTTCTTCTCCTTCATTTCGGTCTCGGTGGCGGCGCCGACGTTGATGACGGCCACGCCGCCGGCCAGCTTGGCCAGGCGTTCCTGGAGCTTCTCGCGGTCATAGTCGCTGGTGGTCTCCTCGATCTGGCGGCGGATCTGGTTGATCCGGCCCTGGATTTCGGAGGCCTTGCCAGCGCCCTCGACGATGGTGGTGTTTTCCTTGTCCACCACGATGCTCTTGGCGCGGCCGAGGTCGGCGATTTCAACGTTCTCCAGCTTGATGCCGAGGTCTTCACTGATGAACTTGCCACCGGTGAGGATGGCGATGTCCTCGCACATGGCCTTGCGGCGGTCGCCGAAGCCGGGGGCCTTGACGGCGCAGCAGGAGATGGTCTTGCGGAGGTTGTTGACCACGAGCGTGGCCAGCGCCTCGCCCTCGACCTCTTCGGCGACGATGAGCAGGGGCTTGCCGGCCCGGGCCACCTTCTCCAGGAGCGGCAGGAGGTCCTTGAGGCTGCTGATCTTCTTTTCGTAGATCAGCACGTAGGCGTCCTCCAGCTTGCACTCCATGCTCTCGGCGTTGGTGACGAAGTAGGGCGAAAGGTAGCCCTTGTCGAACTGCATGCCTTCCACCACTTCGAGGGTGGTCTCGATGGACTTGGCCTCCTCGACGGTGATGGTGCCGTCCTTGCCGACCTTGTCCATGGCGTCGGCGATGATCTCGCCGATGGTGGTGTCCCAGTTGGCGGAGACGGTGGCCACCTGCTTGATTTCCTCCTTGTCCTTGACCTTCTTGGCGACCTTGTCCAGGTAGGCGACGGCGGCTTCGACGGCCTTGGCGATGCCGCGCTGGATGCCGATGGGGTTGGCGCCGGAGGTGACGAACTTCAGACCCTCGCGGTAGATGGCCTCGGCCAGCACAGCGGCGGTGGTGGTGCCGTCACCGGCGGCATCACTGGTCTTGCTGGCGACCTCGCGCACCATCTGGGCGCCCATGTTTTCATAGGGGTCTTCGAGTTCGATCTCCTTGGCGACGGTTACGCCGTCCTTGGTGACCGTGGGGGAGCCGAATTTCTTGTCGAGCACGACGTTGCGGCCTTTGGGGCCGAGGGTGGCGGTGACCGCCTTGGAGAGTTTGGAGACGCCGCGCAGGATGGCCTGACGGGCGGCTTCATCGAAGAGGAGTTGTTTTGCTGCCATAGGTTCTGTGGGGTGAGTTGAACAGGGGTTGCGGGGTTATTCGACGATGGCGAGAATGTCGTCGGAATTCAGGAGCTTGTATTCCTTGTCCTCGATCTTGATTTCGGTGCCGCCGTACTTGCTGATGAGCACGCGGTCCCCGACCTTGACCTCGAAGGGGACCTTCTTGCCATCGTCATCGGTCTTGCCCGTGCCGAGGGCCCGCACGATGGCCTCGGTGGGTTTTTCCTTGGCGGAGTCGGGAATGATGATCCCGCCCTTTTTGACTTCTTTCTCCTCGACGGGTTCGACCAGAACCCGATCGCCGAGGGGTTTGACTTTGAGTGCCATAGGGTTGGTGTGTGTCTCGCTGTGTTCGTGGTTTGCGTTGAGGGGTGCGCGGTGGTTTCCCGCCGCACCCGCAGCGGGCCGCCCGGCGCACCGGCCGGTCCGGCACCGGAGTCGCGGCGAGCCGTGACCCCGGCGCCGGACCGGGTGAAAGTCAGGTTTTTTTCCCGTCCACCACTTCGGCGTCAATCACGGTACCTTCGCCGCGACCGCCCGCTTCGGGTTCCTTCCGGCCGGCGGAGGGTCCGCCCGCGGTGCCGGCGCCGCTGCGGGCCTGTTCGGCCGCGCTCTTGTAAAGTTCGGCGGACACCGTCTGCCAGGCCTCGTTGAGACGTTCGACCGCGCCCTTGAGGGTGCCGGCGTCGGAACCCTTGAGGGCGTCCTTGACCGCGGCGATGGCCTGCTCGATGCGCTCGCGGGCACCGGCGGAGAGCTTGGCGGCGCTGTCCTTGAGCAGTTTTTCCGAGCGGTACACGGCGTTGTCCGCCTCGTTGCGCAGTTCCACTTCCTCGCGCCGCCGACGGTCTTCTTCGGCGTGGAGTTCGGCGTCCTTGCGCATGCGCTCGACCTCCTCCTTGGTCAGGCCGCTGGAGGCGGTGATGGTGATTTTCTGCTCCTTGCCGGTCCCCAGGTCCTTGGCGCTGACGTGGAGGATGCCGTTGGCGTCAATGTCGAAGGTAACCTCGATCTGCGGCTCGCCGCGCGGGGCGGGTGGGATGTCGGTGAGGTGGAACTTGCCGATGGTCTTGTTGTCGCGGGCCATCGGCCGCTCGCCCTGCAGGACGTGGATTTCCACGCCGGGCTGGTTGTCGGTGGCGGTGGAAAAAATCTCCGCCTTGCGGGTGGGGATGGTGGTGTTGCGCTCGATGAGCCTGGTGAAGACCCCGCCCAGGGTTTCGATGCCCAGCGAGAGCGGGGTGACGTCCAGCAGCAGGACGTCCTTGACGTCGCCCTTGAGCACGCCGCCCTGGATGGCGGCGCCGACGGCCACGACCTCGTCCGGGTTGACGCCCTGGTGGGGTTGCTTGTTGACCAGGCCGCGGGCGGTTTCGACCACGCGCGGCATCCGGGTCATGCCCCCCACCAGGACCAGTTCATCAATCTGATCCGGGGTGACGCCGGCGTCCTTGAGGCAGGCGTGGACGGGTTTGACGGTGCGCTCGAACAGGTCATCGCATAGTTGCTCCATCTTGGCGCGGGTCAGCTTCATGCTGATGTGCTTGGGCCCGCTGGCGTCGGCGGTGATGAAGGGCAGGGTGATCTCATAGACCTGGGCCGAACTGAGGGCGATCTTGGCCTTCTCAGCCTCTTCCTTGATGCGCTGGAGGGCATCGGGCTGCTTGCGCAGGTCCATGCCATGCTCCTTTTTGAACTCGTCCAGGATCCCATCCATGATCCGGTTGTCCCAGTCGTCGCCGCCCAGGTGGGTGTCGCCGTTGGTGGCCTTGACCTCGAAGACGCCGTCGCCGATTTCCAGGACGGAGATGTCGAAGGTGCCGCCGCCCAGGTCATAGACGGCGATTTTCTCGTCCTTCTTTTTGTCCAGCCCGTAAGCCAGCGAGGCGGCGGTGGGCTCGTTGATGATGCGCAAGACCTCCAGGCCGGCGATGCGTCCGGCGTCCTTGGTGGCCTGGCGCTGGGAGTCGTTGAAATAGGCCGGCACGGTGATCACCGCCTGGGTGATCTTCTCGCCCAACCGGACCTCGGCATCCGCCTTCAGCTTGGCCAGGATCATGGCCGAGATTTCCGGTGGGCTGTAGCGCTTGACCTGGCCGTTTTCCTCGACCTCGACGTGGGCGTCGCCGTTGGAGGCCTCGACCACCTTGTAGGGCACGCGCTTGATCTCCTCCTGGACCTCGAAGTACTTGCGGCCCATGAAGCGCTTGATGGAGTAAATGGTGTTGCGGGGGTTGGTGACCGCCTGGCGCTTGGCGGCCTCGCCCACCAATCGCTCGCCGCTCTTGGTGAAAGCCACCACCGAGGGGGTGGTGCGCCGCCCTTCGGAGTTTTCCAAGACCACCGGCTCGCCGCCTTCCATGACCGCCATGCAGGAGTTGGTGGTCCCCAAGTCAATGCCAAGAACTTTCGCCATAAAAGCAAATCGCTGCCCCTCTCTAGCAGGCCCGATGCCCGGCGACCTAATTTTCCCTTTACCCACTTCAGACCAACCACTTGTGTAATCCTTCGCCGTTTTGAAATGGGCCCCGGCACCGCGCATCTGTGCCAGTGTGGCCCGCATCGGATTGCGCAACTGGCACAATGGACGGCGTTCCGGCACCGGCCCGACGCTTGACAGGCCCGCCGTGTCCCCGGCACAAGCCGCTTCATGGCCACGGTGCTGCCCGAGTATTTTTCGACCCTGGCTCCGTTCCGGGAAACCTTCCGCGGCGGGCGGCCCATTTTGACCTATCACTGCGTGGGACCCCGGCCACGGCATGCACGGCTCAAGGGGATGTACCTGCCCACGCGCTGGTTTCGCCGGCAGTTGAACGAGCTGCGGGCGGCCGGTTTCGGCTCGGCGTGGCTGGACGAGGTCCCCGGGCCGGCCGGCGGACCGGCGGCGGTGGTGCTGACATTCGACGACGGCTGCCGCAACGTGCGGGTACACGCCCTGCCGATGTTGGAGGAATTCGGCTTCCGGGCGGTGGTCTTCCTGGTGGCCGATCTGCTCGGCCAAACCACCGAATGGCAGGCCCGGGCGGGAGGCGTGGCGGAACCGTTGATGGACGAGGCGGAAATCCGCGACTGGCTGGCCGCCGGTCATCGCATCGGCTCCCACACCTGCACCCACCCCTGGCTGACCCGCCTCCCGCCCGCGGCGGCCCGCGAGGAAATCACCGCCAGCCGCCGCAAACTGGAGGACCGTTTCGGGGTGCTGGTGCGCGACTTTTGCTACCCCTACGGAGATTTTGATGCCCGCGTGCGCGATCTGGTGGCCGAGGCCGGATACCAAACCGCGGTCACCACCCTCCCGGGCATGAACGACCCGGAGACCCCCCGCCTGGAGCTGCGGCGCTGGACCGCGCGCCATCCTTCCCGCCGGCTGCGCCACCTCTGGCAACGCTGGCGGGCGGCGTGGAAGTTTTGAGCAACAGCGTGGAATGCGGCGTGAACCCGCGAAGCCGAAGCCGCTCGGCGGGACGACTCACGCGACCAGGGGCGGTTCCCCGCCGGCTCCGGCAGGCAGGGCGCGCCGCACAAACGCCTCGAACAACCGCACCGCCCGGCTGCGAATCTGGTCCGCCACCGCCAGGACCTCGGCGTGGGAAATGGGCCGGCTTGCCAGCCCTGCCGCCCGGTTCGTGATGCAGCTCAGGCCGGCCACCCGCAACCCGCACTGCCGGGCCACGATGGCTTCCGGCACCGTGCTCATGCCCACGGCGTCGGCGCCCCATTGGGCGAAGGCGCGGATTTCCGCCGGCGTTTCGTAGGCCGGGCCGCTCACCGCCAGGTAAACCCCTTCGCGCAAGCGCATGCCCGTGGCCCGCGCCGCCGCCCGCCAGTGCGCCCGCCAGCCGGCGTCGTACACCGCCGAGAGGTCCACAAACCCCGCCCCGCAGGTGCCGTCAATCCCCCGCAGCGGGTGTGCGCCCATGAAATTGAGGTGGTCGCGCAACAACAGAAAGTCCCCGGGACTCAGTCGGGGATGAATGCCCCCCGCCGCGTTGGTCAACACCACCCCCCGCACGCCCCACCGGGCCAGGACGCGGATGGGGAAGGTCACCGTCTCCAGGTCATGCCCCTCGTAAAAATGCGCCCGGCCGGCCAGGAAACCCACCCGCCGGCTCGCCAGCCACCCCACCCCCACCAGGCCCGCATGACCGGCCACGGCCGGCCGCGGAAACCCCGGAATCTGCGCCCAGGGGACCTCCCGTTCGAGCTGCATCGCCCCCCGCACCCCATCGAAGCCGCTGCCCAGCACCACTGCCAGTTCCGGCGCGGGGCCGCAGGCAGCTTCCAGGCGCCGGGCCGCCGCCGCCACCCGACGGGCGCGGGCCAGCCAGGCGCGACGGGCCGGGTGGCCGGCGCCCCTTGCTTCCGTGCCTGCTTTCATTACGCTGGCCGAGTCATGGCTTCAGTTCCGCACCTGAGTCCCGCCGAGCGGCAACGCTACGCCCGGCACCTGATGCTGCCGGAGGTGGGCAAGGAGGGCCAGCGCAAGCTGCGGGCCGCCCGCGTGCTGTGCCTGGGGGCGGGCGGGCTGGGTTCGCCCGTGGCGCTGTACCTGGCCGCCGCCGGGGTGGGGCGCCTGGGGCTGGTGGACTTCGATGCGGTGGACCTTTCGAACCTCCAGCGCCAGATTCTGCACGGCACCCCCGACGTCGGCCGGCCCAAGGTCGAATCGGCCCGCGCCACCCTCGAGCGCCTCAACCCCCACGTCGAGGTGCTCACCCATCCGGTGAGGTGCACCGCCGCCAACGCCCTGGACCTGATCCGCGACTACGACGTGGTGGTTGACGGCACCGACAACTTCCCCACCCGCTACCTGGCCAACGATGCCTGCGTGCTCCTGGGCAAGCCCAACGTGTACGGCGCGGTCTTCCGCTGGGAAGGCCAGGCCAGCTTTTTTGCCCCCCACCTGGGCGCGCCCTGCTACCGCTGTTTGTACCCGGAGCCGCCCACCCCCGGAGCCGCCCCAAGTTGTGTCGAGGCCGGCGTCCTGGGGGTCATGCCCGGCCTCATCGGCTGCATCCAGGCCGTCGAAACCCTCAAGTTCCTCCTCGGCCAGGGCACCTCGCTGCGCGGGCGCTTGCTCCTCTGCAACGCCCTGGACCTGCGCTTCCGGGAAATCCGCGTCCGCCGCGATCCCGGCTGCCCGGTCTGTGGCGACCACCCCACCATCCGCCAACTCCGGGACCTCGTCCCCACTTGCGCCGCCGACGCCGCCAACGACGACGAGGTCAGCGTGCACGACCTGCAACGCGCGCTCCGCGACCCCGGCCGGGGCATCACCGTCCTGGATGTGCGTGAGCCGGCCGAGTGGGCCATCTGCCACCTCGAAGGGGCCCGGCTGCTGCCCTTGTCCTCCCTGCCCGCCCGCGTGGGCGAACTGGACCCTGCCCGCCCCTACTACCTGCACTGCAAATCCGGCGTGCGCTCGCTCCAGGCGGTGGCCTGGCTCAGGCATCGCGGCTTCACCCACGTCAAAAGTGTCCGCGGCGGCATCCTGGCCTGGGCCGACGCCTACGCGCCCGACCTGCCGCGCTACTGAGCGGCCCGCGCCCGGCCGGCCGGTTCACAACACCGTGACCGGTCGTTCGCCCGAATCGAGGGTGCCCCGGGTCACCCCCAGTTGAGGCTCCAGCCGCAGCTCGCGCCACAGGGCCGCGCCGTCCAGCGTGCCCGCCAGCAGCCGGCGATACCGGTCCAGGATGCGGCCCACCTCGGCCGGGGATTCGTCCAGGAACTCGACACGAAACCAGCGCGCCCCCAGCTCGCGAAACCGTGCCGCGTACTCGGCGCCGGTCTGGGCGCGGGCGTGGTACACGGTGTTGCGGCACCCCGCGTCGGCCTTGAGCGGGTGCAATGCCCCGCGCCGGTCGCGCAACTGGACGACGTGTTTCTCGCACGGCCGACCGCAGTCGCGGTAATCCCGCCCCGAACTCAGAAAGGCGCAAAACACGCAATGCTCCATGTGAAACAAGGGCATGTGCTGGTGGAGCGTGATCTCGATCCGGTCCGCGGGCGCGGCAGCCAGCAGGGCCTCGAGCTGGACGTTGTTCAGGTCGTAGGAGGCGGTGACCCGCTCCAGCCCGTACCGCTCCAGAAACCAGTCGGCGGCGAGCGGATTGGCCACGTTCAGGGAATAGTCGCCCACACACCGGCAGCCGGCGAAAGCCGCGAGGTGATCGTGGTGGCGCACCAGGTAACCGTCCGCCTCCGCCGCCCGCACCTGGCGCAGGATCCATTCTTCGCCCGGCTTGGTGATGCGCGGCGGCGCCACATAAACCGTGGCCGCCGCCCCGGCGGCCCGGACCCGCGCCACGGCCTCGCGGTAGCGACGGGGGTCCTCCAGTTCGCAGTACAACAGGCGGACGCCGGCGGCCAGGGCGACCTCCAACTGGGCCAGACTGCGCACCAGTACCACCAGCTCGGGGGCGGGGGAGACGGCCGGCTCCGGCGGGCAGTTTCGCACCGTGCGGAGGGCCTCCGTCAGGGGGGAGTCTGCCCGCAGCGTCCAGCGCGGCGGCGTGGCCCGCTGGCGTTCGAGCTCCGCCACCACCGCGCGGCGCAGGCGGTTCAACTCGCTCCAGGACAGGAGCAGGTCGCCCTCCAGAAGGCACTCGAGCCGGCCGAGCTGGAACGGCGTGCCGCCCAGGCGACCCAGTTGCCCGGCCAGGCGGGCGGGGGTGAGCGGTTGATCGGTGGCCGGCTGCAAGGGCAGGGCGGAATCGGCCCGCGCCACGTGGCCTTGCGGGTCACGAGCGATCAACGGCAACGGCGTGCCCGCCGCACCGTGCACCTCGAAATCGAGCGGCTGGCGGAACCGGATGACCCCGCCGGCGTAGCTGCGGTGCAGGCGGCGCTCCAGGGCAGGGTCGCTGGTCTTCCAGAGCCGGTCGCCCGGCCGGACGCGGCGGAAGTCCACCTCGCCGTTGCCGAAGGTCAGGATGACTTCGGCGATGCGGGAAGCGTCCTCCGTTGCCTTCCGCTGCGCGGCCGGCGCGGGGCGGATTTCGTACACCCGCCCGCCTTCCTCAGGTTCCTCCGGCCGACCGGCGTCGAAGACCACGCCGTCGCCGGGCGCCAGAGGACCCTCCAGCGCCACGTGCACCTGGTTGCCGGCTACGCGGCAAACGCGGCCGAGGAAGACGCCGCGTTTCTTGGGGTAACGGGCGTGGACCAGGGCCTGGTTGTTGATGCCGCGCAGCCAGCCGGTGAACAGCCCGCGCGAAAAGGCCATCTCCATTTCGTAGCGCGCCGACGGGGGCACGGCCGGCGCCGCCCCGGCCCGGCCTTCCGCCACGCGGTCCAGCGCCTCGCGGTAGAGGCGGGTGATGCTGGCGACGTAGGCCGGGGATTTGAGCCGGCCCTCGATCTTGAGCGAGGCCAGCCCCGGCCGGACGAACTGGGGGACCAGCTCGATCGTGGCCAGGTCCTGCGGGCTGAGCAGGTAGCGGCGGTCCCCCAGCGGCACGGTCCGGCCGTCGCTCACCAAGCGCGTAGGGCAGGCGGCAGGCCTGGGCGCACTCGCCGCAGTTGGCCGAGCGGCCGCCCAGCGCCTCACTGGTCAGGCACTGGCCCGAGTAGGCCACGCAGAGCGCGCCGTGCACGAACACCTCCAGCGGCACGGTGGCGGCCGTGGCCTGTTGGATGGCCTCGAGGTCGCGCAGGGTGCATTCCCGGGCGAGCACCACCCACTGGCAGCCCAGCTCGCGCGCAAACGCCACCCCCGCCGCGCTGGTCACGGTCATCTGCGTCGAGGCGTGGATGGGGAAGTCGGGCGAGAGCAGGCGGATCAGCCGGCACAGCCCCACGTCCTGCACGATCACCGCGTCCACCCCCGCAGTGATCATCGCCCGCAGCGTGCGTTCCGCCTCGGGCAGCTCCCCGGTGAAGACCAGGGTGTTGAACGTCACGTAGCCGCGCACCCCCCGGCGGTGCAGGTACTCCATCAGCCGCGGCAGGTCGGCCTCGGCGAAGTTGGGGGCGCGCATCCGGGCGTTGAAGCGTTCCAGACCGAAGTAGATGGCGTCCGCGCCATTCTCGACCGCCGCGCGGGCGCAGTCCCAGTTGCCGTCGGGGGCGAGCAACTCGGGCAGGCGGACGCGCCCCGCCGCCGGCGTCGGCAGCGGGGCGGTGGCGGTGGCCGATTCGGAATGAGCGCGACCCATGAGGCGGTGGTCCGCCCCTGCGGAGGGCGGCGGGCCACGGTGAAGATACGGTTTGCCGCCGGCCCTGGCCAGCCGCTTCCGGCCGGGCGGGGCGGGCGTTTCAGCCGGCGAGCAGCAGTTCGAGCATCGCCCGGTCCAGCTTGTGGCCCTCCCAGTCTTCGTAGGTGACATCGGCGCGGCCGCTGTCCACCACGCCGAAACTGCCGCGGAGGTTCCAGAGCGCCCAGCCCCAGCCGGCGGCCCTCCAGAGGTCCAGGAAGTCGCGCATCCACGCCAGGGCCACGCGGTGGGGGGTCTTGT
Organism: Verrucomicrobiales bacterium; assembly: GCA_037439785.1. Taxonomy (GTDB): domain Bacteria; phylum Verrucomicrobiota; class Verrucomicrobiia; order Limisphaerales; family J093; genus DSVZ01. Next base: position 115,636 of record JBBIVJ010000008.1, read on the forward strand.
TGAACGCGCCCCATTCGCCCACGTGGACGCCCACACCCTGCCGTTCGAGGGCCTGCCAGGGTTCGAGGCATTCGCGGCGCAGCCGCTCCTTGTCCCAGACGTCGCCTTCGCGCAGCTTCAGCGGCCAGTCGGGCGTGGGCCAGTTCTGGCCGTTGACCCAACTGGCGCCGTGGTGGCTGACGCGCATGGGCTGGTAGCCGCGGGTGCTCTGGGCCACGCCCAGGGGGATCAGCTCGGGCACGGGGCGGTTGCCCCAGCGCAGGCCGTCGGCGATGATCAGCCGGTCGGAGTCTTCGGCGCGGATGGCCTTCGCGAGCCGGTCCACGATGCGCACGTAGTTGGCGGGGGGGTCGTCCTTGGGCTCGTTGAGCAGGTCGAAGCTGAGGTGGCGGTTGGGGATGCCCTTGTAGCGGCGGGCGAAGGCGGCCCAGTGGAGCGCGCAGACCTCGAGGGCCTCCTCGTCCTGCCAGAGGTCCTTCGGCTCGGGGGGCGGGTTCACGCAGTAGCCGGGGGCGCGATGGAAGTTGAGGTTCACATGCACGCCGTGCTGCCGGCCGAACTCGACGGCCTGGTCTATGTGCCGGAGCTCCGGCTCGCGCAGCACCCGCCAGTCCGCGGGGTCGGTCCAGCAGCGGTAGGACATGGGCAGGCGGGCGAAGTTGAAGCCCCAGCGGGCCATCCACTCGAAGTCGCGTTCGCGGAAGGGCGGGTTGCCGCCCTCGCGGTGGGTGAATTTTTCGAGGAGGTTGAAGCCGCGCCAGCGGGGCAGTTTCTTCGGCGAAGGCTCGGGCAGCCCGGCGGTGGGGGCGGCGGCGTGGGTTCGGGCCAGGGGGGCGGCGGCCAGCACGGTGACCGCGCCGGCGGTGCGGCCCAGGAATTCGCGGCGGGTGAGGGAGGTGTCCATGCCCTGCATTGGATGCCGCCGCGGGGCGGGATTCAACCCCGGAATGGCCCGCCGGGCGGCCCCGCGAGACGGCGGGCGGGGGAGGGACAGGTTGCGTGCCGCGGGGCCGTGCGGCACTTTCCGCGCCGCCATGCCAAACCGGCCTGCGCCCTCCCCGTTGCCCGACGCCCGCGGGTTCCTGCCCATGACCCGCGAGGAGATGGCGCTGCGCGGCTGGGCGGAGCTGGACGTGCTCCTGATCACGGGCGATGCCTACGTGGACCATCCCTCGTTTGGCGCGGCGATGATCGGGCGGGTGCTCGAGGCCGAGGGCTTGCGGGTGGGCATCTTGGCCCAGCCGGACTGGCGGACCCTCGAGTCCATCACCCTCATGGGCTCGCCGCGGCTGTTCGTGGGCGTGACCGCCGGCAACCTTGACTCGATGCTCTCGAACTACACCGCCGCCCGCCACAAGCGGAAGGAGGATGTGTACAGCGAGGGGGGCGTGCCCGGCAACCGCCCCAACCACGCCGCCATCGTGTACACCCAGATGGCCCGGCGCGCCTTCCCCGGCGTGCCGGTGGTGCTGGGCGGCATGGAGGCGAGCATGCGCCGGGTGGTCCACTACGATTACTGGGAGGACAAGTTGCGGCCCTCGATCCTGGCCGACGCCAAGGCCGACGTGCTGGTGTACGGCATGGGCGAGACGGCCGTGCGGGAGATCGCCCGCCGCTTGCGCGCGGGCCGGCGCGACTTCTCCGGCATCCGCGGCACGGCGCGGTTCCTCGGCGCCAGGGCCGCGGCGGCGGCGGACTTTTCCGACTGCCTCATCCTGCCGGGCTGGGAGGACATTCAACGGGACAAGAAGTTGCTGCTGCGCCTGACCAAGGTGGTCGAGGCCCAGCAAACGCCCTTCTGCGGCAAGCGCCTGGTCCAAGGGCACGGGGACCGGGCCGTGGTCCAGGAACCGCCCGCCTTCCCGCTGGACGGTCCGGACCTGGACGCGCTGTACGAACTGCCCTTCCAGCGCGCGCCCCATCCCCGCTACCGGCAGCCCATCCCCGGCTTTGCCACCATCAAGGACTCGATCATCGTCTCCCGCGGCTGCGCCGGCGGCTGCACCTTCTGCGGGCTGGGCTTCCACCAGGGCAAGTTTGTCACCAGCCGCAGCGTGGACTCGGTGCTCAAGGAAATCCGCCGCCTCACCGAGCTGGAGACCTTCCGCGGCACCGTCTCCGACCTGGGCGGGCCCACGGCCAACCTCTTCGCCGCCCGGAACGGCCACGCCGAGGAGTGCCAGAAGTGCCACCGCCCGAGCTGCCTCTGGCCCACCATCTGCCCGGTGTTCAAGGTGGACGAGGAAAAGCAACTCGAGCTGCTGCGCCGCGCCCGCACCCAGCCCGGCGTCAAACACGTCTTCGTCCAGTCCGGCATTCGCATGGACGTGGCCCTGCGCACGCCCACCTACCTCCAGGAGCTGGTGCAACACCACGTCTCCGGCCACCTGAAGGTCGCCCCCGAACACCTGCATCCGGAGGTCCTGCGGCGGATGCGCAAGCCGGCCGGGGACTTCCAGGGCTTCATGGAAAAGTTTTTCGAGCTCAGTGCCGAGGCCGGCAGGGAGCAGTACCTGGTGCCGTACTTCATCTCGAGCTTCCCCGGCTGCACCGAGGAGGAAATGGGCGTGGTCGAACTGTTCCTCAAAAAGGAGCGCTGGAACCTCCAGCAGGTCCAGGACTTCATCCCCCTGCCCATGACCGGCGCCGCGGCCATGTACGTGACCGGCCTGGACATCAACACCGAGCGACCCATCCCCGTGGTCCGCAACGCCGGCGAACGCGAGCGCCAGAAACGGATGCTCCGTCCCAACGCCCCGCCCCGCCGCGCCCGCGCCGTCACCCCGGACGTGGACTCGGTCGAGTAGCCTCCGCCCCGGGCGGGGGCGGGACCGCTGCCGCGGGGAGCGGCGCGCGCGACCGCCGCGACCAGGCCAGTGCCGTCAACCCCGCCGCACATGCCAGAAAGGCCAGGCCGTTGGGTGTCCGGGCCGTCCACGCCGCCCAGGGCCAGGGGAAACGGAACACCACCCAGTTCAGCCCGAAAAACAGCCAGACCGCGCCGGCCAGGGCCCCCGGCAGCCAGCCGCAGGCAGGCGCGGTGCCGCCCGGCCCGGCCCGGCGCAACGCCCAACCGGCCAGCGCCCCGCTGGCCGCCAGCGGCAGGACAAAGACCAGGCCCCACACCAGCGGCGTTGGCGCGCCCGGCCAGTCTGCCAACGCCCGCAGCGTGGTCTTGCCGGCGATGGGCAAAAGGGTAACCGGCCCCCACACCAGCCACGGGCTGAGCCGCCCGCCGGCGGTCGCCAGCAAGGGCAACACCACCATCACCAGCCCGAAATCGTAGGCCTGCTCCAGGGCCGGGAGCCCGACCAGTTCCGCGCCGGTCAACAGCAGCACATGTCCGCTCAGCAGCGCGCCCTCGGCCGCGGCCGGCAGCGCCGCGCCCGTCTCAGGTGCGAGCGGGCACAGGCGGGCCCGGTTCCGCCAGACACCCCAGCCCAGCGCCGCTCCCATCACGCCGCCGAAGGTGGTTTCCATCCAGTTCCACCAGTTCAGGCGCGGGTCCAGCCAGGTCCAGACTCCGCCCTGGAACCAGCCGGGATTCCAGGCGTGCAGGGCTTGCAGGCTTTGCCCCAGCGGGAAGCCCAGCGCGCCACCCAGGATGCCCCAGCCGGCCAGCCGCACCGCCAGCGGGTCACGGCGAACCCAGCGCAGCCAGACCAGCAGCCCCAGCAACGCCAGCCACAACCCGCCCCAGAGCTCGCGCCGCGGTCGCAGGTCGGTCGCCTCCGGGTACCAGCGCCAATCGGCGGAGAAGTACACGCGCGGCAGCACGCGGCGGGCGGGGTCAAACGGCTCGTTCAGCAGTTGAATGCCCAGCGCGCACAACAGGCCCAGCCCGGCCATCAGCGACGCCAGTTCAAGCAGGCGAAGGCGCCGCCCGCCCAGCCCCAGGCCCAGCGCCGCGCCGGCGAACCCGATCCAGACCCCGCCTTTGACTGCCAGGCCGAGCATCCCCCACCCCAGCGCAGCCCACTGGCCGATGAGCGGCGGGTTTTGGGTCAGCCCGATCGTCTGGCCGTAGGTCATCGAGCCGCCGAAGCCCATCGCCAGCGTGACCAGGGCCACGGCCCGGCTCACGGACCCCGACGGCGCGGCACGCAGCCACAGCAGCGCCAGGGTAAGGCTGACCAGCACGCCGGCGATCATCGCACCGGTCTCGTGGCCGTACTGGCCGCGAATGCCCCAGCCCATCGCCCCGGCCAGGGCGGGAAACAGCACGGCCTGCCAGCGCGAAGGCGCGGTGGGCGGGGGGGGGGTCAAGGGCGGGCCGGGTTCACGCGGTCCGGCGCGAGCAGGCGACTGTCCGGGCTGACCACGCGAGTCACGTTGCTGAGCACCAGCGGACCTTCCGGTGAGTCCATCGCCGGGTAGCGCACCTGGTCGAGCACCAGCCGGCCGACCGATTCGGCCCACACGGCCGGCCGGGCGTCCTCGCGTTCCAGGCTCAGGCGGACGTCTTCGAGGGTGAGGTGCTCGACGTGGCGGGCGTACACGCCCCAAGCGGGTAGCGGTCGGGCGTCCACGCCGGGGCTTTTGACCGGCTGGCGGGCCGCTTCGGCCGTACCGCCGCCGGTGAAGGCCAGGTGGGCGTTGCGGAGCACCACGTTGGTGATCGGCATCTCCGCCCAGCTCTCGACCGAGAGGGCGGCGCGGTAGATGCCGGTGGCGGTGAGGCCGCTGATGACCACCCGGCCGACGGGGTTGTCGGGTTTGGTCCAGAGTGTGACCGGCGAGGCCACGTTTACCATGGTGTTGTCGGCCAGAAACACCTCGTCGAGCAGGCCGCGGGTGGCGTCCCAGGCACCGGGTTGGAGGATGATGCCCGAGAGCATGTTGGTACGCCGCCGCTCGCGGGAGGTGAGGTGCGGCTGCTCGCCCGGGCCCCGGAACAGGTTGCGGGCAATGGTCAGCCGCGTGGCCGGGCCGATCAGCCGGACGCCATTGCACGAGGAGTTGATCACGCAGCCCGCGATCAGGGTGTTGTCCCAGTACCGGCCGGCGATGGCGTCGTCGCCGGTGTAGAACGCGCAGTCGGTGATGCGGACGTTGCGGCACCAGCGTTCCGGGGCGCCGCGCCAGTGCACGCCGTCCCAGCCGCCCACGAAGGTCACGCCGTGGAAGTCCACGTCGTCGCAGACCATGAAGAAGACGGCGTAGTTGGCGGCGTCTTGAAAGGTCAGGTCGCGCACGAGCACGCGGCGGCAGTTGACCAGCACCAGCGCGTGCGGGCCGCGCATTCGCTCTTCGCCGGTGGGGTCGAAGACCCGGTTACCGTCAATCATCCCCGGCCCGGCCAGGGTGAGGTCCTCGAGGTTTTCGCCGACCAGCAGGCCGCGATGCCACTTGCCCCAGCGGGCTTCGGGCATGAAGGCGGGCGGGGCGGGGTGGCGATATTCAGTGAGGTTGGTGGTGCCGATGAGCCGCGCGCCGGCGTCCAGCCAGAGGGTGAGCCGGCTGCGCAGGTGGACGGTGCCTGAAAGGTAACGGCCGGGCGGCAGCCAGACCTGCCCGCCGCCGGCGGCCGCGCAGGCATCCACGGCCGCCTGGAGGGCGGGGGTGTCGAGGCTCTGGCCGTCACCGCGCGCTCCGAAGTCGCGGACGTTGAACCGGGCCGGGGCGTGGGTTGGTTCGGAGGTGGCTTCGGCAGCCGGGACGATAGCCAACAGAGAGATCAGGGCAGCCAAAGGGGTTTTCACGGGCACAGTGTGGGGCATGACCTCAGCTCTGCCAAGTTCAATGGTTCACCCCGGAAGCAAAAGTCGCTCGGCTGCTTTCGCTTTTTCCCTATCGAAGTGCCGGATTCATCGCCCGAGCCCGAGCCGGGAAGCCCTCTCCCGCCGCGGTGGGCAGCCGCTCCGCCCCGCAGCAGACGGCCGGCTTTGCGCTTTGTGGGGCGGGGGAGTTGTGCTAGGACGGCGGCGATGCAAGCGGCGCCGCGCTTTCGCCTGGGCGTGCTCGGTTCGGGCAAGGGGTCCAATTGTGTCGCCCTGGCCGAGGCCTGCGCGGCGGGGCGGCTACCCGCCGAGGTGGTGCTGGTGCTCAGCGACGTCGAGCAGGCGGGCATCCTGGAACAGGCCCGGCAGCGGGGCATCCCGGCGCGGTATCTGCCGCCCGGGCCGTTCCGCGCGAAGCTGGACGAGGCGGCCGAGGCGGCCTACATCGCCGCCCTCCAGGAGGCGCGGGTAGACTGGGTGGTGCTGGCCGGTTTCATGCGCATCCTCAAGGCGCCGTTTCTGCGCGCCTTCCCTCAATGCATCGTCAACATCCACCCCTCCCTGCTGCCGGCGTTTCCCGGCCTGGAGGCGTGGAAGCAGGCGCTCGAGTACGGCGTGAAGGTCACGGGCGTAACCGTGCACCTGGTGGACCACGGCGTGGACACCGGCCCCATCGTGGCCCAGGCCGCAGTGCCGGTGGAGGACGACGACACTCCGGCCAGCCTTCACGCGCGCCTCCAGGCAGTGGAACACCGACTCTACCCGGAGGCCCTGGCGCGGCTGCTGGTCGGCGGCTGGGTCACGGAAGGACGCCGCCTGCGCTGGCTCCACGCCCCGCCCCGGGAGCGGCTGCCCGGCCCATGAGCCTTTCCCCTCCCCGCAGATGACCCATAAACCTGAGGCCCCGAACCGCCGGCGCGTGTTCCCCCGGCCTGGCTCCCCACCCATGAACCGCCCCCACATCTTCCCCGCCCTGCTGGTCACGATGGCGTGGCTGGTCGCCCTGATCGCCCCGGCCCGGGCGGCGGACACCGCCCGCACCTACCAAAACCCGCTCCTGCCGGGCAACCTCGCCGACCCGGCCGTGATCCGGCACCAGGGGGTGTACTACCTGTACGCGACCGGCGAGGTGGACGGCGACAACGGCACGCGCGTGTACACCTCGACCAACCTGGTGGACTGGGAGCGCGGACCGGTGGTGTTCCGTCCCGGCCCCCCGCACGTCTGGGCGCCGGATGTCTGGCGCGATCCCGCCACCGGCCGTTTTTACCTCTACTACACCGTCAACCAGACCGTGGGCGTGGCGGAGGCCGAGGGGCCGCTGGGGCCGTTTTCCATCCGACGAAAGTTCTTCGACCGCGCCATTGACGCCCACCTGTTCCGAGACGAGGACGGCCGGCTTTACCTGTACTACGTCCAACTGCCCGGCTTCCGCATCAGCGTGCAACCGATGGCGTCCCCCACCGAACCGCAGGGCGAGCCGCGGGAAATCCTGCGGCCGGAGTCCGATTGGGAAACGCGGGCGGGCCGCGTCACCGAAGGCCCCTGGCTGATCCGGCACCGCGACCGCTATTACCTGCTGTACAGCGGTTCGGGGGCGGACACGCCGGACTACGCGGTGGGCTACGCCACGGCGGAGCATCCGCTGGGGCCGTTCACCCGCGCGCCGCACAACCCGATCGTGCACCGCGGCGGCGGGGTCTTCGGTCCCGGCCACGGCTGCGCGATCCAGGACGCCGCCGGGCAGTGGTGGCACGTGTACCACCAGAAACGCACCGAGCGGGTCGAGTGGGACCGCTTCATCGCGCTGGACCCGCTGTGGTTTGATGAACAGGGGCGCCTGTTCAGCCGGGCCACCCGCGGGAGCCCGCAACCGGCACCGGTCACCACGCCGGCCGCCGCCGGCAGCCCGAAGTAATCCCACCCGCGCTTGCTCCACTGGCAATCGCCCGTTCCGGATGCGGGGGGCCGCTGTTCCGGAGCGACCTGGTGCCCGGGCCAGCCACCGAAAAAGCCCCGGCCGCAAAAGGAGCTCTTGCGGCCGGGCGGGAAGGGGGGAAAGGCGCCAGAGGGGCGGCTCAGGCCGGGGTGGTGGAGCCTTCGGCCGGGAGGTCGGCCGTATCCGGCTCGGCCGGTTCGGGGCCGGGTTTTTCGGCCGGTACCCCCTCGAGGACGACGTATTTGGGCAGGCCGTTTTCGATGGGGGCCCGCACCTCGCCTTCGATCAGGGGGGCGGCGTACTCGAGGAACTTGTCGTTGACCATGAAGCCGTTCTCGGTCAACCAGTCCGCCGGCAGGAAGTGCTCGACGTTGGCCACCTCGCGCAGGTCGTGCAGGGCGGTGCCCCAGCGGATGCGGCGCTGGCCGGCCTCGTCCTCCACGTATTCGCGGGTGATCTTGACCATGTAGCCGCTCTGACCGGCCACCGCGGCCTGGACGGCCGCACGGCCGCAGGCGACGGCGTTTTCAATGTCCGTGGCGCTGGCCGCATGGGCGGCGGCCCGCTGCGCGTACCCCAGCAGGACGATGCGGGTCTTGGTCTTGAGCCGCTCCTCGACGAGGTCCTTGAGTTTGAGGGCGGCGCCGGAGAGGTACACGTGGCCGAAGGCGTCGCGGCGGGTGGGGTCGGCGCCGACCTCCTCGAGGACTTCCTGTTCGACGCCGTTGACGGTGCGTTTGACCTTCCACCTGATGCCCTCGCCCACCACCACGATGCAGTAGCGTTGCGCCTCGACCACCTCGCGAACGAGGTTCAGGAACGGCTCGGGCTCGAACACCCGCTCCGGGACCAGGATCAGGTGGGGCGGGGCGGCGGGGTTGCCGTGCCTGGCCAGGGCGGTGCCGGCGGCGATCCAGCCGGCGGAACGGCCCATGACCTCGATGATGCAGACCGCGCCGTCATCGGTGGCCATGCTGGCCACATCCATGCCCACTTCCAGGACGGTGGTGGCGTTGTATTTGATGACCGAGCCGTAGCCGGGGCAGTGGTCGGTGTGAGGCAGGTCATTGTCAATGGTCTTGGGGATGCCGATGACGCGCAGGGCCCAGCCGCGGCGCAGGGCTTCCTCATGGATTTTGAGGGAGGTGTCCTGGGAGTCGTTCCCCCCGGCGTAGAAGAAGTACCGGATGTTGTAGTCGCGGAACACCTCGAAGAGCCGGTCCATGTCGCGCGCGGCCTGCTCGGGCTTTTTCTTGAAATCAATCTTGTACCGGCAGGTGCCCAGGGCGGCGGCGGGGGTGTAGCGCAGGCCCTCGATGGCGCTGCGGCGCTCCTCTTGGAGGTCCAGGAGCTGGCCGCGCAAGATGCCATAGATGCCGTTGCGGCCGCCGTAAATCTGCTCGATCACCTCGGGGTGACGGCCGGCTTCCTCGATGGCGCCGGCCACGCTGGCATTGATCGCGCAGGTGGGGCCGCCGGATTGGGCAATCAGCATGTTTCCAACCAGTTCTGACATAACGATCCTCTAGCGTCCCGGCGGAATTGAATTTGAAGGTGCGGGGGTTGCGCCGGGCCAAAACCGCGGGGCGACACTGCCAAAGCGTGCGCCGGCCTGTAAAGGTCATTTCCCCGCGCCCCGGCATCGCCGCGGGGCCCGGGCCGGGAGCCGGTCAGGGCGTCAGGGTCCAGCCGGCGGCAACCAGGGCCTTGTAGCCGCCGATGAGCGACCACACCCGACGGTAGCCCATCTTTTGGGCGGCATCGCAGCACAGCGCACTGCGGTAACCGCCACCGCAGTACATGATGATTTCCGTGTCCGGGTCCGGGTACAAACGCTCCAGGTCGCGCTCGAGAATGCCCCGGCCCAGATGCACCGCGCCCGCCACGTGACCGGCCTGCCATTCGTGGTCCTCCCGCACGTCCAGCAGCACGGCGTGGGGATTCTCCCGCAGCCGCTGGCGGGCCGCCTCGGGGCTGATTTCGCGGATGCGGGTCCGGGCATCGTCCACCAGCTTCAAAAAACCGGGCGAGTGTTGCATGGCCCGCACGCTAGGTCGGCCGGGTGGCGGGTCAATCCCGGGATTTGAATCCCGCCGCCGGCCGGGCCAGCCTCCCGGCATGGACGTGAAGAACCTCGATGAAGTCCCGGCCTTCCTCACCAGGGACGGCTCGGTAATCCGCGAGTTGCTGGCGCACCGCAACTCGGGGATCCGCCACCAAAGTCTGGCCGAAGCCCGTCTGCCGGTGGGCGGCGCCACCCGCGAGCATTACCATGTCCGCACCGAGGAGATTTACTACATCACCCACGGCACGGGCCGCATGCGGATCGAGGGTGAGGAACGGAACGTGCGCCCCGGTGACGCCATTGCCATTCCTCCCGGACGGCGGCACAAGCTGTGGAACACCGGCTCCGAGCCGCTGCGGCTGCTCTGCTGCTGCGCCCCGCCCTACGAGCACGCGGACACCGTGCTGACCGAGCCGGCGCCCTGAACGCCTCCCTCCCCACGGCGGCCGGCCGGCACCGCCGGTTGACGGCCCGCGCCGGCGGTCCCACCTTGCGCCCGCGACTTGATGAGACCGCAACGCATTCGCCTCTTCGTCAAAAGCTGGTGTCCGTGGTGCCGCGAGGCCGAAGACTGGCTGCGCGCGCGCGGCATCGCCTATGAGCGTCTGGACGTGCACCACGATCCGCGCCACTACAGCGAAATGATCCGCCTCTCCGGCCAGAGCCTGGCGCCGGTACTCGAGGCGGAGGGCCGGGTCCTGGCCGATTTCGGGGCGGACGAACTCGAGGCCTGGTGGAGCCGGCAGGGGTGGAGTTGACCCCGTGCCAGGGCGGAGTTGAAGGCCGCCCGCCACGCCGCCGGACGGGCGGGGGGAGCCAGAACGGCTTTGACAGGCGGGGGGCGGTTGCGGCATGACGCGGCCCGTGAACATCGCCATAAGCCGCCGCCGCTTTTTGGGGGCCTCGGGGCTGGCCGCCCTGGCAGCCACGAGCACGCCGCCGCTCCTGCGGGCCCAGCCCGCCTTCCGGCCGGCCGTCATTGCCAGTGGCAATGGCCTCCGGGCCGTCACCCGGGCCATGGAACTGCTCCAGCAGGGGGCCGATGCCCTCGATGCCGTCATCGCCGGCGTCAACTTGCTCGAAGACGACCCCAACGACCAGAGCGTGGGCTATGGCGGCCTGCCCAACGAGGAGGGTGTGGTCGAACTGGACGCCTCCGTCATGCACGGCCCCGCCGGTCGCGGGGGGGCGGTCGCCGCACTGCAAAACATTCGGTACGCCTCGCGCGTGGCCCGGCGGGTGATGGAACGCACCGACCACGTCCTGCTGGTGGGCGCCGGCGCCCTCAAGTTCGCCCGCGCCCACGGGTTTCCCGAGGAAAACCTTCTCACCGATGCCGCCCGCGAGGCGTGGCTGCGCTGGAAGGAGACGCTCAGCAACCAGGACGACTGGCTGCCGCCCCACACCCTGGACACCCTGGACATCGGGCAGGGCTTCAAACAGGCCCTTCGCTACTACGGCACCATCAACTGCAACGCGGTGGACCAAAGCGGCGGCGTCTCTGGCTGTACCACCACCAGCGGCCTGGCCTTTAAAATCCCCGGCCGCGTCGGCGACTCCCCCATCCTCGGCGCCGGCCTCTGGGTGGACAACGACGTGGGCGCCGCCGGCTCGACCGGCCGGGGCGAGGCCAATCTCCTGGCCTGCAGCAGCGTCATGATCGTCGAGTGGATGCGTCAGGGCCAATCCCCCACCGACGCCTGCCTGCAGGCCTGCCGCCGCATCGTGGCGCAGACGAAAATGAAACGCCTGCTCGATGCCGGGGGCCGGCCCAAACTCAACGTAAGCTTCTACGCCCTGACCAAAACCGGCGCCCACGGTGGGGCCTCGCTGTGGGGCGGCATGAAATACGCCGTCCACACCGGCGACGCGGCGCGGCTGGTGGACATGCCCGCCCTGTACTGAACCGTCCCCCACACGCCATGAGCGAGGACCCCACCGTACGCCGGGCCCGACGGCTGCTCTGGCTGGTGGTGGGGGGCTTTCTCCTGTTCAACGCCCTGGTGTTTTTGAACACCTGCCGCTGACCACGCCCCAGCGCAGCGGAGGAACCCCTCCCGCCGGTGGGCGGGACACCCCCCTCAAGGGGCCGGGCGTTCCGGCGCGGCCTCGGACTGGCAGAAAACGTCGAAATGCCGGCGCCGCAGGAAATCCTCCTCGTCGAGGCGTTCGGCGCAAATGCACTCGTCCCCGCCGAAACGGTGCACCACGTAACCCAGCCCGCGCAGGAAGCGGTAAAAGGCCCGGCGCCGGCTTTCGGGCAAGTGCTCGTACACTTCGGCGCGTAGGTAGGGGCGCAGGCGGGTCAGCCAGGAGACCAGCGATTCGAGCACCGCGTGGTCGGAGCCTTCGGTGTCGGTCTTGATCCAGCGCAGTCGGGGCAGGAGCTCGGGATGCTCGCGTTCGAGGAAGGTCACCAGGTTGCGGCCATGGACCTTGAGGCGGAAGGCGTGGCCGTGGCGCCAGCGGCTGATGCCCTCGTGCCGGCCGCCGTTGCAGAAACCGGCGTCGGAGTAGTCGAACTCGAGCTCCTGGTCCCGGGATGTCGCGGCAAAGGGCAGGGGCAGGATGCGGGTCAGGTGCGGGTTGAGCCGCGCCGCTTCGGCCAGCACCGGGAACACGTACGGGTTGGGCTCCAGCGCCAGCACCCACCCTTGCGGGCCGACCGCCAGCGCCAGGGGCAGGGTGGTGTCGCCGGTGTGCGCCCCGATGTCCACCGCGCAATCACCGGGGCGCAGGTAGCGCCGCAGCTCCGCGACCATCCGGGGAGTCACAGGGCGCGCGACCGCCTTGGGGTGCAGCCAGTGGGCAAAGCGAACCGCCCCGGTGCCGGGCAGGTCGAACTGGCGGATTTCAAAGCCGTACCGCCGCGGGCGGGGGCGGAGTCCGAGCAGGTAAAACCACTCCTTGAACTTCACGGCCTTGACGCCGGGCGCCCGACTGCGCCGGGCCGTCGCCCACCGCAACGGCTTCAGGCCGCGCCGAGCAGCCGGTCCAGGTTGGCCTTGAGTTCGCGCTTGGGCTTCATGCCCACCAGCGTTTCCTCCACCCGGCCGTTTTTGAAGATCAGCAGGGTGGGGATGCCGGTGACGCGGTACTGGGCAGCCAGGTTGGGATGGTCGTCCACGTTCACCTTGCCGATGCGCACCCGTCCCTCGTACTCGGCGGCCAGTTCATCCAACAGCGGGGCTATCATGCGGCAGGGACCGCACCATTCGGCCCAGAAATCCACCAGCACGGGCTGGGGGGATTTCAGGACCTGCTCCGGAAAGTTCTGCTCGGTCAGGGTGAGAATGTTGGGGGCAGCCATGAGGGGGTCACCAGGAGGATTGAGCCGGTCGCGGGAACACGGTTTTACAGGCCCGCCCCGCCGCCACCACCAAAGCCGAGCAACACCACGCGCACCAGGCCGGCCACCACCGCCAGGATGGCCACCACGGCCAGCACGGTGTCCAGCGTAGTCGGAGCCGCGGCCGGGGCCGCGGGTGCCGCCGCGCGCGGGGCGGCTGCCATGGCGGGGCGCGGCGCACTGGCCGCGGAGACCGGGGGAGCCGCCGGAGCAGCCGCGGGGCGTGCGGCCGGGGCCGCGGGGGCAGGTGCCTGGGTCGCAGGCGCGGCCGCCGCCGGAGCGGCTGCGGGAGCCGCCGCTGCCGCGACCGCCGGGGTGGTGGCCGCGGGCTTGGGAATCTTGATGGTGGGCGGACGGCGCACCAACAGCG
>JBBIVJ010000009.1:0-120802 GCA_037439785.1 Verrucomicrobiales bacterium
GTGTGCTCTTCCGATCTGAGGTGGTCGCCGTAAATCACGATGCCGCTGTGGGCCGCATCGTGGGACCAGATGCCCGCCCCGCTGGAGAGGTCGAACATCCAGACAATGTCCGCGTCCAGGGGGCCGAGGGGGAGGCGACGAGGTGGGGGAGCTTCAGGACGCAGGGAGCCGTCCGGGGCGAAGGCCGCCGGCACACCCTGGGCGAGGTCGTTGGTGGGCTGGGGAGCGTAGTAGATGGCCTCGAGTTGGAAGGGGCCAGCGTTGCCGTTGGCCAGACCCTGCATATCCAGCGCCAGTACCACGCCGCGGTTGTCCACCACGTATGCGCGGTCACCCTCGATCACGGGCGGGGAACAGATGCCACTGTTGGGCCAGTCGAAGTAAATGTCCTCGATGCGCTTGGGCACCACCAACTGCCAGAGCAAGTCGCCGCGGGCCACGTCCAGGCAGAAGAGAACGCCGCGATCCCCTTGGTGCCGGGCGTCGCGCGGCCGGTTGTTGTTCGTGCCCACCAGAATCCGTCCCTCGCCGACGGTGGGCGTGCCGTGGGCCTCGGTCCCCAGCGGCACGATCCACTTCACGTTGTGGCCGGTTTGCGGGTCGAAAGTGTCAGGCAGACCCCGCTCCGCAGAGACGGGATTGCGGGACCAGGCCGGATCGGGCGTCGGCCAGGCCGGGGGGCCGTCCGACCAGGCGAGTCCCACCAGGCCGATCCCCAGAACGATCCCCGCACCGCAGGGCCCGGCGAGCCGCGGGCGGAGCAACCGGCGTGCGTGCATGGGGCGGATGGTGCCGGAAGCGGCCGGCGCTGCCAGTCCGGATTCAGGGGGAGGCCGGAGGCCGAAAGGGCCGTTGACACCTTCGTTGGGCTCTGGTTGCATTGCGCGCCTTTGACAGGGCGATTATGTACGCAGTCGTAGCTACAGGCGGAAAGCAGTACCGCGTCACCCCCGGAGACACGCTGGAGGTGGAGAAGCTGGCCACCGAGGCCGGACAGTCGGTCGTGTTTGACCAGGTATTGCTGGTCAACCAGGACGGGCAGGTGAAGGTGGGCACGCCCACCGTCCCCGGGGCCACGGTGCTGGCCGACGTGGTCGAGCACAAACGCGGTCCCAAGCTCTGGATCTACAAGATCAAACGCCGGAAAGGCTACCGCAAAAAGATCGGCCACCGGCAGTCCCTGACGGTGGTGAAGGTCAAGGAAATCAAACTCTGATTCGGCCATGGCACACAAGAAAGGTGGCGGCAGTACCCGCAACGGCCGGGACAGCGCCGGAAAAAGACTGGGCGTGAAAGCCTTTGGCGGTCAACTGGTCCCCGCCGGCAGCATCCTCGTGCGGCAGCGCGGCACCCGCTTCGTTGCCGGGCGCAATGTCGGGACCGGCCGGGACTGGACCTTGTACGCCTTGAAGACGGGACGGGTCCTGTTCGACCGGCACGGCAAGCGCATCAACATCGTGCCCGCGTCCACCGAGCCGCCGGCGGCGCCCGCCGCGGCTACGGAGCCTGCAGCAGCGACCGCGTGAGTCGTGTGGCGTTTTTCTGCGAGGGCGAGGCGGTGGCCTCGCCTTTTTGCTTTGGCCCCGCGTGGTCCGACCCTCGTTGCCCCCGCTGAACCATGTTCGTGGATGAGGTCAAAATCTACGCCCGCGCCGGCCGTGGCGGACGCGGCTGTGTCGCCTTCCTCCGGGAAACGTTCCGGCCCAAGGGCGGCCCCTGCGGTGGCAACGGCGGCCGCGGCGGCGATGTAATCCTCGAGGCGGACCACGATCGGAACAACCTGATTGACCAGTTTTACCAGCCCCGCCTCATCGCCGCCAACGGCGGTCATGGCCTGGGCAAGGGGATGGACGGCCCGGCGGGGCGGGACCTGGTGGTCAAGGTGCCCTGCGGCACGCTGGTTTGGGAACTGGCGCGACGGCGCGGGCCGGAGGAACCCCCTCCCGCGGATTTCGCAGCCGGACCGGACCCTGCCACGCTGCCGGCCAGCAGCCGCGGACGCCCCGCGTTGCCGGTGGCCACGGCCGAGCAACCTGCCGGGGCCACCCGCGCGTCGCCCCAGGTGGAAGCGGAAGGCGGGCGGCGGTTGATCGCCGACCTCACCGAACCCGGCCAGCGTGTGGTGCTGTGCAAGGGCGGTCGCGGGGGGCTGGGTAACCGCAACTTTGCCACCGCCCGCCGTCAGGCACCGCGCTTTGCCCAACCCGGCGAGTCGGGCGAGGAAGGCGAGTTTTTGCTCGAACTGCGGTTGATGGCCGATGTGGGTCTGGTCGGCTTCCCCAACGCCGGCAAATCCACCCTTCTGGCGGCCGTCTCCAAGGCCCGCCCCAAGATCGCGCCGTACCCCTTCACCACCCTGCATCCCCAGGTGGGCATCGTCGAGTACCCTGACTGGTACCGGCTCACCTTGTGCGACGTGCCCGGTCTGGTGGCCGGCGCCCATCGCAATGTGGGCCTGGGCCACGCTTTCCTGCGCCACATCCGGCGGTGTCGGGTCCTGGTGCTGATGCTGGACATGGCCGGCACGGACAACCGCCCCCCCTGGGAGGACTACCGGCAGTTGCTGACCGAGCTCGAGCTTTACCATCCGGCGCTGCTGGAACGGCCGCGCCTGGTGGTGGCCAACAAGATGGACGAAGCGGCCGCGGCGGGAAACCTCCGGCGGTTCCGCAGGCGCGTGCCGGAGGTTCCCCTGCTGCGCATGGCGGCGGCGTTTGACGAGGGTATCGAGGCCTTCAAAAAAGCCATCCGCCGCGCGGTGGAGCAGGGGAAGCCGGTCCACGGCATGTCCCCCGCGGTTTGAGAGCGGGACGGTGTGGGCGGCCGTGCAGATACAGCGATGCCGCGGTGAAGGTTTTCCCGCTTGCCAATGGGACGAACTTGTCGGAAAGGTCCCCGCGGAGCGGCCGGTTGCCCCCATAGCTCAAATGGACAGAGCGGCGGTTTCCTAAACCGTTGATCCCCGTTCGATTCGGGGTGGGGGTGCCAACCCCACGGCCCGGCTGCGCCGCCCCCCCGCGCGCTGGCCGGCCGATCTGGCCCGCGGGGCCGCCGCCGGCTGGTGCCACTTCGACCCCGCGGCGATGTATCCAGGCCGCACCGCCGAGGCCTTCGATTTTTTCTGCCGCTGGGCGTTCGAGTCCAGCGGGCGGCTGCCGGGCCGGAAGCTGTTTGCCTGCGACGAACTCCAGGTGCTGGTGAACACCGCGGCCCTGCCGGCGGCGCTGGCCCTGGTGCTGGAAACCGGCCGCCGCGTGGGGCTGGACGTGGCTTTGATCGCCCAGCAGCCGAACCTGGTGCACAACCGCATCCGCAACCAGATGACCGCGGTGGTGACCTTTCAGCAGGTGGACCCGCGGGCGGTGGACTGGTGCGCGGAGGTGGGCTTTGACCCGGCGGCGGTGCGGGCGCTGCGGCCGGGGCATTACCTGGCGCGGAACCTCAAGACCGGCGGCCAGTCCGCCGGCCGGGTGTTTTAGCGGGCAGCGGGTTTTTGGCCGCAACCCCCAGGTGCTCGAAATGCCGCACGTTGGTCGTCAGGACCGTGGCTTGTTCCGCGGCGGCGGCAGCAGCGACCAGGGCGTCGTCAATGCGGGCCTGGTATCCTTTGCGGCGAGCGGCCCCGCAAAGGATGGCGGCTTGTTCGCAGAGAGGCCGATCCAGTTGCCGGCTGGGCACCCGTGCCAGGGTGTCGGCATACCAGGCTTCCTGGGCTTCACGGGTGACCGGATTGGCCGTGCCCAGAATGCCGCAGCGCACTTCCGCCCGGACCAGGTCGCAGGTCATGACCTCATGCTCCATCAGCCAGTCCAGCAGGCGGAGCACCTGACGCGAGCGGAATGCGGCGATGAGGATGGAGCTGTCCAGACAGACCTTCACCGCAGCCCCTTCATGTTCCTGGCCAGGGCGGCCAGAGCCCGCCGGTTGGCGAGGTGACGGCGCCAACGCTGCGCCAGTTCGCGCCCCGGCAGCGTTCCCGGCGCCGTGGGCACCAGCGCGCCGATCTCGCTCCCGTGCGAAGTAATTTTGACCGTGTCGGAGGCCGCCAGGGCCGCCAGGGCTTTGCGGGTTTCGCGTCGAAGTTCCGTCAGCGTGACTTCCACGGGCCCTAAAGTGCGCATTTTGCGCGAAAAGGTCAAGCCGTGCACCTGTACGGGGCCCGGTTTTTCAGGGCGGGGGGTGTCGCGTCATGTCGCTTGGCGGCCGGGGGAAGCCGGGGGAAATTACCCGCGAAGCCGACCTGCTGCCCCGAGGCGCGGGAGGAGCCGAAGCCTGGAGCCGGCGGTGTTGCCACCCTCCAAGTCGCCGCGGTGTCTCCCTCGGTGCCCGGCCCCTGCCCAGCCACGCCCAGCCCTTTCTGGCGGAATGTGGGGGGAAATAACGGCCTTTTCACGGGCCTACGAGGACGGCCAGCTGGGAGGGGTGGTTGGCGCTGCGGTGCACGCGGTGGAAGGCTTTGCGGTAGTCCTCCGCCCTGGCGGTGGGGATGTTCACGAAGGTTTGCGGGTTGCGGTCCACCAACGGGAACCAGGTGCTTTGCACCTGGATCATAATCCGGTGCCCGGAACGAAAAGTATGGCAGACATCCGGCAGGGTGAATTCAACCCGCGCCACCTCGCCCGGCACGAACGGCTCGGGGTCCTCGAAGCTGCTCCGAAATTTCCCCCGGAAGACCTCGCCACGCACCAGTTGCTGGTAACCGCCCAGGCGAATCCCCGTGGGGTTGGGCTCGGGGTCGGGAAAGTTGCCGGGGTACACGTCCACCAGCTTCACAATCCAGTCCGCGTCCGTGCCGGTAGTCGAGACGTACAACCTGGCCCGCAACGGGCCGACCCGTGTGAGGTCCGCCTCCAGCGGCGGGGTCTCGTACACCAGCACATCGGGGCGGGCGGCGGCGAACCGCTGGTCTTCCACAGGGTAGGCGCGGGGATAACCGGTGGTGGGCTCGAGGGTGAAGGGCACCGGCTTGGCGGGATCGCTCAGGAATTCGTCGTACGCCTCACCGGACTCTGTGGGCGGTTCAAAGGCCAGCGCGCCGCCGGCGCGGAAAAACAGCGTGCGCGGCGCGGCGTTGTCGGGGGGCCAGGACTCGAAGCGGCGCCAGCGGCAGGTGCCGGTTTCAAAGACGCGGGCCTCGACCGGCGTGAAGTTGGTGTCGCCCTTGAGGAAGTGTCGGAAGAAGGGCAGTTCGATGTGTTCGCGGTAATACTCGGCGGTCTTCGAGCGGAAGTGAAGGGGCCCGAGCCGTTCGCCCGTGCCGCGGCCCCAATCTCCGTGTGCCCAGGGGCCCATGACCAGGAGGTTGGTGATGCCGGGATTTTGCCGCTCGGTCCAGCGGTAGGTCTCCAGCGGCCCGAAAAGGTCCTCGGCATCGTACCAGCCGCCCACGGTCATCACCGCACAGCGGATGTTTTTGAGGTGGGGGCGAAGGTTGCGCGCCTGCCAGGAGGCGTCGTAGGTGGGGTGTTCGAGGAACTCGGTCCAGGCGGGCGAACGGCCGCGCAGGTGCACGGCCTCCGAGTTGGCGAGGGGACCCATGCGCAGGAAAAAGTCGTATCCGTCAGGCGTGCCGAAATGGAAACCCTGGATTTCCTGGTGCAACGGGTCTTCGGGCCGCTGGGCGAACCAGTAAAAGAACGCGAAGTTCCGGGACAGGAAAAACGCGCCGTGGTGGTACACGTCGTCGCCCATGAACCAGTCCGCGATGGGCGCCTGGGGCGAGGCGGCCCGCAGGGCGGGGTGGCTGTCAATCATGCCCATCGCCGTGTAGAAACCCGGGCAGGAAATGCCGAACAGGCCGACCCGGCCGTAGTTGCCCGGCACATGCTTCACCAGCCAGTCAATGGTGTCCCAGGCATCGGTGCTTTCGTCCGTGTCCCGCGGGCCCTTGTCCGGCCGGTAGGGGCGCACGTGGACAAACTCGCCCTCCGATCCAAAGCGGCCGCGCACGTCCTGCGTGACCAGGATGAAGCGGTCGCGGGCCAACGTTTCAAACGAGCCGGCAGGGTCGGTGTAGTTGTCCGGCCCGGAGGGCTTGCAGGCGTAGGGGGTGCGGGTGAGCAGGATGGGCCAGGACTGCGAATCATCCTTGGGCACGTACACCCGCGTGAACAGCCGTACGCCGTCGCGCATGGGGATGCGGTGCTCGAATTTGGTGTAGTGCTCCGCCAGCCAGGCGGCGGACAGGTCCTGGGCGGCAACCGCTGCCCCTGCTCCCACCCCGGCGCTCAGCGCCCACACCCACAGGAGGCGGTGCGGGAAAAAGGAGAACGCAGGCATGACGTGCAAACCTTGACCGTGCCGGCGTTGTCAGCAAGCAGGAAGCCGCGCGTCCACCGGCTCGCGCGCTCACGCCCGGAACAACTGGCCCAGCCGCCGTCCCAGGATGCGGCCGGCCACCAGCAGGCTCAGACTCAGGATGCCCATGCCCACCACCCCCAGCGCGCAGGCCATGGCGGGGGCGGCGGGCTCGATCCGGCCCATGAGCGCGTAAATGGCCTTGGTGATGGGGAAGAACGGCTCGCGCATGGCCAGGATCAGGCTGTCGCTGACCTCGAGCATGGCGAAGGCGAAGGTGAGGATGGTGCCGGCCACCAGGTTGGCCATGATCAGCGGCAGGGTGATGCGACGCAGGGTGCGCAGCGGGCCGGCGCCCAGGTTGGCGCTGGCCTCTTCGAGGGTCACACTGGTCTGCTGAAACCCCGCGTAGGCCGAGCGCACGATGTACGGCAGTCGCCGCACGCTGTAGCTGATGACCAGCAGCAGGGTGGGGTTCTCGCGCGGGTTCAACCAGCTCACCTCGAAGTCAAATCCCGCCACGTACCCGAAGGCCAGCACCAACCCCGGCAGGGCCAGCGGCAACATGGCCAGGGCGTCCAGCACCGAGGCAAACGGAATCCGCCGGCGCGTCAGCAGCCAGGCAATGATCACCCCCAGCACCAGGTCCAGGCCGGCGCTCAGGCCGGCGTAAAACAGGCTGTTGCGGATGCTCCGCGCCGTCAGTTCGTGCCCGAAGATTTCCCCGTAATGGGCCAGCGTCCACGTGTCCGGGAGGACCGAGAAAAACCAGCGTTCGGCCAGGCTTTGCAGGACCACCGCGAGGTGCGGCAGCAGGGCCAGCGTCAAGACCGCCCCGAAGCCCAGCCAGATGACGACCACCTGGCGCGGCGTGGCCCGCTGTTCGGCGCCCGCCGTGTGGCCGCGCCCCAGCATGTCGAAGCGCCGTCCGGCCATCAGGCGCTTGGACGCCGCAAACAGGCCCAGCACCAGGACCAGCACGCCCACCACCAGCGCATAGCCGGCGGGGTTGGTGTTCAGCTCGGTGATCGAATCGAAAATCTGCACCGGCACCACCCGGGCGTAGCCGAAGATCAACGGCGTGCCCAGGTCGGTGAACGCCCAGATGAAGACGATGGCCGCGCCCGCAAACCACCCCGGCAGGATCAGCGGTGCCGTGACCGTGCGAAACAACCGCCACCCGCCGGCACCCAGGTTCTGCGCCGCCTCGCGCAAGGTCGGGTCCACGTTGGCCAGGGCCGCCGAGAGGTTCAGGAACATGATCGGGTACAGGCTCAGCACCTGGAGGATCACGATGCCCCAGAAGCCGCCCGCCCCCAGCCAGTCCACCGGCCGGTCCGCCGGCAGCAGGCCCAGCTCGATCAGGGCCAGGTTCACCGCGCCGAACTTGGCCAGCAGTTGCTTCAGACCGATGGCCCCCACAAACGGCGGCATGATCATCGGCACCAGGATCAGCCCGCCCAGCAGCGCCCGCCCCGGAAACACGTAGCGGGTCATGGCCAGCGCCAGCGGCAGGGCGAGGACCGTGGTGCAAGCTGTGGTCAGCAGGGCGATGGCAAAGCTGTTCACCAACGCCTCGCGCAGGACCGGACTGGCCAGCAGGTACCCAAAGTAGGCCAGGGTGAATTCCCCCTCCGCCCCGAAGGCCCGGCGCAACATGAAGCCCACCGGGTAAAACAAAAAGGCGCCGAAGAAGAGCAGCAACAGGCCCAGAAAGGCCAGGGTCCATCGGTCCAGGTCGTAACGCTGCATGTGCGCCGGCGCCAGCGTATCGAATGCCGACCGGTTGAAAACCCCCAAGCCGGCCGCTTGCCGCCCCGCCCGACCGGTCGCGCCGGACGTGCGCTTGTACAGACTGAAAACGCTGGCCCTGGCCCGGACCTCAAACTAGGCTCGCCACATCTGCCATGACACACCGAAACATCCCCCGGCGCCGCTTCCTGCAACGTTCCGGCGCCACCCTCATCGGCCTGGGCGCCGCCGGCCTGCCCCAACTGGTCCCCGCCCGCGTTCTGGGCGCCGCCTCCGGTACGCCCGGCGCCAAGGACCGGTTGAACATCGCCCACATCGGCGTGGGCGGCATGGGCAACGGCCACCTCGGCTACATGCTCGCCCGCCAGTCCCGCGGCGAGGTCAACGTGGTGGCGGTCTGCGACGTGGACGAAAACCGCCTGGCTGCCGCGGTCAAAAGCACCGGCGGCAAGGCCACGCCCTACCGCGACTACCGCTACATCCTTGAGCGCGCGGACGTGGATGCCGTGGTAATCGCCACGCCCGACCACTGGCACGCCGTGCAAACCGTCCACGCCTGCGAGGCCGGCAAGCACGTGTACGTGGAAAAACCCGCCTGTTGCACCATCGAAGAAGGCAAGGCGATGGTCCGCGCCGCCCGCGAGAAGAAGGTGGCGGTGCAGGTCGGCTCCCAGGGCCGCTCCCAGCGCGAGGCGTTTTTCGCGCACCAATACATCGCCAACGGCATGCTCGGCCGCGTCCACACCGTCAAATGCTGGCACTACGCCACGCCGTCGGACGACCACCCGGTGCCTGACAGCGAGCCGCCGCCGGAGCTGGACTGGGACCTCTGGCTGGGCCCGCTGCCCTGGCGACCCTACAACGCCCGCTACCTCCACGGGGTCTTCCGCTGGCTGCTCGAGTCCGGCGGCGGCCAGATTCGCGACCGCGGCGCCCACGTCATGAGCAACGCCCTGCACTTCTTGGGCGCTGACCACACCGGCCCGGTGAGCGTCGAGACCAAAGGCCGCGTGCCCACCCGGGGCCTGTGGGATTCGGCCATCGAATTGGAGGTCACTTACCAGTTCAAAAAGCCGGACTGGACCCTCATCTGGGCGCAACCGGGCGAAATGGTGCCCTACCCCGACCGCGAACGCGTCAAGCGTGAAGGCATCCGCGAGGGCTACGGCGCGGTCTATTACGGGGACAAGGACAAGTTGGTCGTCTGGGTGGGCGATGGCCAGGTGTACACCGAGCCCAAGGCCCTCGACTACCGGCCACCGCCCGACGGTGTGCAGGTGCCCAAAAGCCCGCGCTTCGACCACCACGAGGACTGGTTCGAGGGCATCAAAACCGGCCGCAAAACCATCATGAACATCGAGGCCGGCGTGGCCACGGCCTTCCTGTGCGTGCTCGGCAACCTGTCCCTGATCTGCGGCCGCAAGCTGCACTGGGACCCGGTCAAACAGGAAATCGTCGGCGACGAACAGGCCCGCCGCCTGATGAGCCGCCCCCAACGCTACCCCTACACGCTCTAACCCCCGGCCCGGCCCCACAGCCCGCCTTGCTTCCAGCCATGAAACCCCGCATCGCTTCCCCCCTGACCGCGGCCGCCAGCGCTGCGCTGACCTCCGCCGCGCTTGCTGCTGCCGACTCCGCCGCCGTGGCGGAACTGCTGGCGAAGATCAAAAGTGCCGACGACGCCATCCGCGGCCCCGCCTGGCAAAACGCCGGTCCGCTGGGCGCACCCGCCGTGGTGCCGTTGGGGGAGGTGATGACCGAGGCCCACTTCGAGATCGCCCGCTCCGCCCGTCGCGCCATCGAGCGCATCGTCCGTCACGCCGGCCGGCCGGGTGCAGACGCTGAACGGCGTGCCGTGGCGGCCGAGTTGGTCAAACTGCTCGACCACGCCAGCCCGAACGTCCGCAAGCACGCGCTCTGGATGCTCTCGGAAATCGGCGAGGACCCCGCCGTGGAGCCCATGGCCGCGCTGCTGGCCGACCCGGAAGTGCGCGAAGACGCCCGGTGCGCACTGGAGCGCATCCCCGGCTCCGCCGCCACAGCCGCTCTGAAAAAGGCCCTGGCCACGGCCCCCGAGGCCTTCAAGTACGCCTTGGCGCATTCGTTGCGTGTGCGCGGGGAAAAGGTCGAAGGTTACCCCAGCCAAAAGCGGGTGCCCACCAAGCCCACCCGGCTCAAGGGGGCCTGAGGGCCAACCTCGCCAGCCCTCGCAGGTGTGCTGGGTACCCTGCTCAACACGGCGGCCATTCTGGCCTGTGGCATGGCCGGGCTGAGGCGTGTACCGGACCCGCCGCTGGTCTGGCAACGCCGCTTGTCCCTGTTGTTGGGGGTGTTGACCCTGGTCATCGGCTTCCATGCGTTTTGGCGGGCGGTGACGCAGGCGGCCGGCGGTGCCTTCCAGGCAGCCGGCCAGGCACTGCTGGCTTTTGTGCTGGGACGCTGGACCGGGGGATTGCTCCAACTTCAGCGCCGCCTGAATCGACTCGGGGTGTTCTCGAACCGCGTCTTGAGAGGTCCCGATTCTCCCACCCCCGGCCTGGCAGACGTGTTCGCCGCCGCCTCGGTGGTTTTCTGCCTGGGCCCCCTGGCGGTCCTCGGACCCGCCTTTGAGGCCCTGGCGGGAGATGTGCGGGTGCTGGCGATCAAGGCGGGGATGGACGGTCTGGCGGCGGTGACGCTGAGCCGCACGCGCGGACCGGGCGTGGTGATGGCCGCGTTGCCGGTGCTGGCGCTGCAGGGGACGCTGACGTTGGGCCTGAAGGCGGCGTCACCGGCCTGGGCGGCGTTTGGGGGGGGACAAATTATCTGCGCCACCGCCGGCCTGATGCTCTGGGCGGTGGCGCTGGTGATGCTGCAGGTTGTCCGCGTGCGGCTCGCCGACTACCTCCCCGCTCTGGTGTGGGCACCCCTGCTGGCGTGGGTATTTCGCTGAGGACCGGCGGAGAGGTTCGTTTTTCAACGCCGGCGCCGCAGCAGGCCGACCAGTCCCAGGGCCATGAGCGCCGCCGTGCCCGGTTCAGGGATCACCAGCGGTTCACTGAACAGAATGGGCCCCAGGGCGACCATGTCCGCCAGGCCATCGAACGCGCCGTCATCCACGCCGGGCATCAAGGGCATCCCGCCGTTGAAAATGCGCACCCGCGCAATTTGTTCCCCGGAGTCAAACCAGACCCCCAGGAAACTCAGACCATTGTCCGCAACCGGCGCCTGCACGCCGCCAAGGAAATTGCCCCAGACGTCGTAAAACTGCAGGCCGGTGGACGCGCTGCGGTCCACGTCGGTGAACACCACGCCAAAGCCGTGGACGTAGGCGGGATCGGTTGGGCTGCCGGGCACGAAGAAGGTCACGTCCGTGACGGTTTGCAAGTAAGGGGCAAAAATCCGATCGCCGTCGTAACTTTGGAAAGTGGTCTCGTAGGAGGGCTGGATGTTGCCAAAGCGCAAGGGCAATTCCTCCCCCGTCTTGGCGCTGACCTGCAGGCCCCCGCTCAACGGCGTCAACACCGCCCCCACCGGCGCGCTGGAATTGAAGAAATTCCCCGGCATGAGGTGGTGGGGCGGGGCGGAGGCCGTGGGGACGAGGTCCCAGTTGATCTGGCGGAAGCCGACGGAAAACGGCCCGCCTCCCAGACCGTTGTCCTGGGCCACCGGCCCGGTCTGACTGATTTGGACTTTGAACGCATCCACCGTGTCCACGATGTCCGCCGGCGTTGCACCGGCGTCGCTGAAGATGACCGGCGCGGCCATCGCGGTGTTCAGCAGCAGGGTTGCAGTTGCCACACTGGAAAGGGCGAGTTTGCCGGTAGCGTTCATGCGCGCACTGGTAGCAAATCGCCACGGTCTTGTCCACCAGAAAAAAGTTACAATTCAGCGGGATGCTGCAGGCCGCCAGGTGCGGCCTTGACACAAGGAGAGTGCGCGGCCCATCGCGTGGTTTCGCCGGGGGTTTTGCCCGGGGGTGGAGCCGGGCCGCGCCGGAGACGCTTGCCGTCCACGCCGCCGCCAAAAAAAAATCGCCTCCACTCCGCCGGATCGGCTTAATAGCCGCCGCACATGCCGAAGCGCACCGACATCCACAGTGTCCTGATCATCGGCGCCGGGCCGATCCTCATCGGCCAGGCCTGCGAGTTCGACTACTCGGGCACGCAGGCGTGCAAGGCGCTCAAGGAGGAGGGGTACCGTGTCATCCTGGTGAACTCGAACCCGGCCACCATCATGACCGACCCCGAGTTCGCCGACCGCACCTACATCGAGCCGATCACCCCCGAGGTGGTCGAAAAAATCATCGCGCGCGAGCTGGAGGAGATGCGGCGGCTGGGCGTGCCGGTGGAGCCGTCCGCAGGCGGATGTCCGCAGGCCGAAGGGCCCCACAAGCTGGTCCTGCTCCCCACCCTCGGCGGCCAGACCGCCCTCAACACCGCCATGGCCCTGCATCGCCAGGGCGTTCTGGCCAGGTACGGCATCGAACTGATCGGTGCCAAGCCGGAGGCCATCGAGCGGGGCGAGGACCGCCTGGCCTTCAAGGAGTTGATGCTGTCCATCGGGCTGGACGTTCCGGTCAGCGGCGTGGCGCATTCCCCCGAGGAGGCGCGGACCATCGCCGAGCGCATCGGCCGCTTCCCGCTCATCATCCGGCCGGCCTACACGCTGGGCGGTACCGGCGGCGGCATCGCCTACAACCGCGAGGAATTCGAGGAGCTGGCCCGGCGCGGCCTGGACCTCTCGCCGGTGAACGAAATCCTCATCGAGGAGTCGCTCCTGGGCTGGAAGGAATTCGAGATGGAGGTCATGCGTGACCACGCCGACAACTGCGTGGTCATCTGCTCGATCGAAAACTTCGACCCCATGGGGATCCACACCGGCGACAGCATCACCGTGGCGCCCATCCAGACCCTGACCGACAAGGAATACCAGATCATGCGTGACGCCTCCTTCGCCGTGATCCGGGCGGTGGGGGTCGAGACCGGCGGCTCGAACATCCAGTTCGCCGTCAACCCGGATACCGGCCGCATGGTGGTCATCGAGATGAACCCGCGCGTCAGCCGCAGCTCGGCCCTCGCCAGCAAGGCCACCGGCTTTCCCATCGCCAAAATCGCCGCCAAGCTGGCCGTCGGCTACACCCTGGACGAAATCCCCAACGACATCACCCGCGAGACCCCCGCCAGCTTCGAGCCCACCATTGACTACGTGGTGGTAAAGGTGCCGCGCTTTGCCTTCGAGAAGTTCCCCCAGGCCGATCCCACCCTCACCACCCAGATGAAAAGCGTGGGCGAAGCGATGGCCATCGGCCGCACCTTCAAGGAGGCCCTGCAAAAATGCCTCCGCTCGCTCGAAATCGGCCGCAGCGGCCTGGGGGGGGACGGCCGGCCCTGGCGGGTGGGCAACGAGGTC
This sequence comes from Verrucomicrobiales bacterium, assembly GCA_037439785.1. Classification (GTDB taxonomy): domain Bacteria; phylum Verrucomicrobiota; class Verrucomicrobiia; order Limisphaerales; family J093; genus DSVZ01. The sequence goes on from JBBIVJ010000009.1 coordinate 13,441, forward strand.
TATGGCGACCGCGACCTCCTGCCCCGGGACCTGATCACCCGCAAGCTCAGCGTGCCCAACGCCGAGCGGGTCTTCTTCATTCGCCACGCCCTGCGCGCCGGCTTCACCCTCGAGGAAATCTACCAGCTCACCAAGATTGACCGCTGGTTCCTGGCGCAAATCCGGGAAATCGTGGCCGTCGAGGAGGAACTGGCCGCCAGTTGTCTTTGAGGGCGCGTGGCAGAATGGGTGTGCTCCCCCGGTGGCGTGCGGATCCGCATCATGGACGAAGGTGAGCAGTGTATCGTGAGGGGTCGAGCGACGGTTTTCTGATCACTGCGTCCTTGGCGCGCCGGGAAGAACCGTTGAACCGAAAGCCCCAAGTATGGCCAAATCCTTCATGCCAGCCGGCGGTGAACCCCCGTGCCTTGTCGGGACTGCCCCTGGAGCGCGACCCGACCGGTCCCCCCCAAGCGGATGAGCCGCTCGTTTTCAGCTCCCAACCGAATAGATTGTGGAAGTCGAGTCACAACGAGCACGCGCAGTCCCCGGCCCCGGCCGAGGATGAGCCGCGGCCGACCGGCCCGCTTGCTGAAGCCAGCCCATGCCCGACCGGACCTTGCGCCATTCCGCTCCCCACCCAGCCGTGAGCGGCCGCGGCCCCTTCCCTGAGCCCGCCCCATGAAAATTGCCCGGCTCGAAGCCTTCCCCCTCCGCTACCCGGTGCGTGGCCGGTTCAAGTTCCTGGAGGGGTCGCCCGGCACGCCCCCCGGACGCGCGGCGGTGCTGGTCAAACTCACCACCGATATCGGCGTGGTCGGCTGGGGCCAGAGCGTGCCCATCCCCCGCTGGAGTTATGAGACGCTCGAGACGGTCCAAACCACGCTCGAACGCTACCTCGCGCCCGCGCTGCTCGGGCTTGATCCCTTGGACCTCGACGTCGTGCACGCTGCGATGCACCGCGCCATCGCCCCCTCCTTTTCCACCGGCCAACCCCTCGCCAAGGCCGGCGTGGACCTCGCCCTGCACGACCTGGCCGGGCGGCTGCGCGGCGAACCCATCGCCCGCGCCTGGGGCCTCAGCGGCCGGGACCGTGTCACCCTGAGCTGGACGGTGAATCCGGTTTCTCCGGACCAGGTCGAGGCGCTCGTGGCCGAGGGCCGCGCCCGTGGCTACCGCCATTTCAACGTCAAGGTCGCACCCGATCCGCGGTTTGACCTCGAGCTCTGCCGCCTGGTCAAGCGCCTGGCCCCGGATGGCTTCCTCTGGGCCGATGCCAACGGCGGCTACGACGAGGCCACCGCCCTGGCCGTGGCGCCGCGGCTGGCCGACCTGGGCGTCGCAGTGCTCGAACAACCCCTGCCCGCCAACCGCCTGACCGGCTACCGCCGCCTCAAGCAGCAGGGCGCCCTGCCCATCCTCATGGACGAAGGGGTGGTGTCGCACGTCGAGCTGGCCGAGTTCATCGAACTGGGGCTGCTGGACGGCGTGGCCATGAAACCGGCCCGCTGTGGCGGCCTCACCGAGGCCCGCCGCCAGATCGAACTGCTCCGGGACCGCGGCCTGATGTGGCTGGGCAGCGGTCTGACCGATCCGGACCTCGCCCTGGCCGCCGCCCTGCAACTTTACGCCGCCTACGACCTGACCACCCCCGCCGCCCTCAACGGCCCTCAATTTCTCGCCGGCACCCTCCTGCGCCAGCCCCTCCAGCCCGAACACGGTGAACTGGCCGTGCCCACCGGCCCCGGCCTGGGGGTTGAACCGGACGTCGAACGCCTCGCCGCCCTGCGGGTCTGAGCGTTTCCCCGTGGCCGCCGCGGTCACACAGCCGACCGCCGCGCCGCCGGCCCGCGCCGCCGGCGGCGGCGTTCCGCGCGCCGGCGCCCCGGCGTGCGCCGGTCCCCAGCCGTTTTCGGCTTGGCGAGCTACCGGGCGCCGGGCAGCCGGGTAGCGCAGGCTGTCAGCCTGCCGGATCGCCGATTGGTAATCGGCGAAAGCGGCTTGTGCCTGACCCTCTCCGCCTTCGGGTGCCGCTCCGGCCGTTCAGCGGCGGTTCCACCCACCGCGTTGGGAAGCTCCCGACTAACCGACTTAACTTTTCATCCTTGAACCCTGCAACGTTCACTCCTGCATGGGTCGCGCCCTCCCCGCCCCCGCGGCTCCCGGGGCAGGGGGCGGACTTGGGGCTTGCCGCCCCGGCAGGGGCGGATTGGAATTGGCATGTGCGCCACGCTGCGTCGCCCGTTGGTCCGCCGGTTGTCCCTGCCCCGGAAGCCGAACCCCACCCCCGGCATTATTGCGGGGTCTTCGGCATTTTCGGCCATCCGCAGGCCTCCGAGCTGACCTACTGCGGCCTGTACGCCCTGCAGCACCGGGGCCAGGAAAGCGCGGGTATCGTCAGCTCCGACGGCAAGCAGTTCCAGGTGCATCGCGGCATGGGGCTGGTGTCGCAGGTGTTCAATGGCCAGGTGCTGCAGCGGCTGGTGGGGCACATGGCCATTGGCCATACCCGCTACTCGACCACCGGCGAGTCATTTTTGCGGAACGCGCAGCCGCTGACGGTGGATTGCGCGCGGGGGCAGTTGGCCGTGGCCCACAACGGCAACCTCAGCAATGCCCTGGTGCTGCGCGAGGAGCTGGAGGCGGCCGGCTCGATTTTCCAAACCACGGTGGACAGCGAGATCATCCTCCACCTCATGGCCCGGCCGGGCCAGGACGGCGGGGAGAACATGCTTCTTTACGCGCTGCGCCGCCTCGAGGGGGCCTATTCGCTGGTGATCCTGACCGAGCGCGAGCTCATCGCCGCGCGCGACCCGCTGGGATTTCGTCCCTTGTCGCTGGGTCGGCTGGACGGCGCCTGGGTGGTGGCCAGCGAGACCTGCGCGTTTGACCTCATCGGCGCCCGCTTCGAGCGGGAGGTGCAGCCGGGGGAGGCGGTCATCATTTCCGAGGCCGGGCTCCGGTCGCTGGAGATCGTCCCGCCCCCGCCGCGCCGGGCCTTCTGCATGTTCGAGTACGTGTACTTCGCGCGGCCGGACAGCGTGATCGCCGACCGGAACGTGTACCGGGTGCGCGTGGAAATGGGCCGGCAACTGGCCCGGGAATGCCCGGTCGAGGCGGACGTGGTCATCCCGGTGCCGGACAGCGGCACCTGTGCGGGGCTGGGGTTCTCGCTCGAGTCGGGCATCCCGCTGGAGATGGGCTTTGTCCGCAACCACTACGTGGGCCGCAGCTTCCTCCAGCCCACCCAGCTCATTCGCGACTTCGACGTGCGGGTGAAGCTCAACCTCATCCGCGAGCTGGTCGCCGGCCGCCGGGTGGTGATCGTGGACGACTCGATTGTGCGCGGCACCACCTGTCGCCAGCGCGTGAACAATCTCAAGGAGGCCGGCGCCCGGGAGGTGCATGTGCGCATCAGTTGCCCGCCCCATCGCCATCCCTGCGTGTACGGCATTGACTTCCCTGACCCCTCCAAGCTCATGGCCGCCACCCACTCGCTGGATGAAATCCGCCGCTACCTCCAGGCGGACTCGCTGGCCTACCTGTCCCGCGAAGGCATGATCAAGGCCACCGGCCTGCCGGCCAACTCCTTCTGTCTGGCCTGCTACGACGGCCAGTACCCCGTGCCGTTCGATCCCCGCCTTGACAAGTTCATCATGGAGCGCCGCCGCCAGCGGGTCCGCAGCCTGAGCGAAGAACTCGCCCGCGAGGAGCGGCAACCGCGCCTGCTCTGAGCCATCGAGGCGCTCCCGCCAACGCCGCGCTGGAGACGGACCTTTCCGTACCGGCGGGCGATCGCGCAAGTCCGGTTGCCAAGGTTCGGCCGCGGGGATTCACTAGCCTCATGACTTCACCCTCGCTGCCGCCGACCGGGCCTGCCACGCCCGCTTCTGCGCTGAACCGTCGAACCTTCCTGCGTCGCACCGCCTGTGGTACGGCCGGCTGGGCCGCCGCGGGCTGGCTGACCGGCCCGGCCCCCGCGCGGGCGGCCGGTGCCCTGGATCGGGTGATCCTGGCCGTGATCGGCGCCGGCGGGCGGGGGTCGGACCTGGCCCTCAAGTTCGCCGCCCTGGAGGGCGTCGAGGTGCGTTACGTGTGTGATCCGGACGCCACGCGCGGGGCGGGTCTGCTGCAGGCGCTGGCGACCCGCCAGGGACGGGCGCCGGGTCGGCTGCGGGACTTCCGCCAGGCGCTCGAGGACCGGGAGGTGACCGCGGTGGTGGTGGCCACTCCGGAGCATTGGCACGCCCTGGCTACGGTGTGGGCCTGCCAGGCGGTCAAGGACGTGTACGTCGAGAAGAACACCTCGCTGCGCCTGGGGGAGGGGCGGAAGATGATCGAGGCCGCCCGCAAGTACCGGCGCGTGGTCCAGGTGGGCTTTCAGAACCGCAGCGCCCCCTGCGCCGTCACCGCCCGCGAGTACCTGGCCAGCGGCCGGCTCGGCCAGGTCACCCTCGTCAAGGTGTTCAATCTGCTCGACGGCGGACCGTGGCGTCCCCAGCCCGACACCGAACCGCCGGCCACGCTGGACTGGGATTTCTGGCTGGGGCCGGCGCTGGCGCGCCCCTACAACCGCGGCCGGCACCTGGGCTGGAACGACTGGTGGGACTACGGCGGCGGGCATTTCTCCGGCGACGCCAGCCACCAACTGGACCTGACCCGCATGGTGCTGGGGGATCCGCCCCCGCCGCGGCGGGTCTTTTGCAGCGGCGGTCGGCTCGCCCATCCCGACCCGCGCGAGATGCCCGACCTGTTCTGTGTGACCTATGACTTCGGCCGCTTTGTGCTGACCTGTGAAAGCGGCAACTTCGCCCCCTACATGCGCAAGTTCCCCAACGAAGTCCGCTACGGCGACCGCTGGCCCTACTGGCCGCAAAGCTCCTGCCGCGTGGAAATCTACGGCACGAAAAACCTCATGTACCTCGGCCGCCACGGCTGCGGCTGGCAGGTGCTGGAGGCGGAGGGCAAGGTCGTGGCCCGGGACAAGGGGCGTTTCCCTGATCCGTGGCACCTGGCCAACTTCATCGAGTGCGTGCGCACGCGCCGCCAGCCCAGCGCCGACATCGAGCAGGCCCACCTCAGCGCCTGCCTGGTCCACCTCGGCGCCGTCGCCCTGCGCACCGGCGGTCGGCAATTGGACTTTGATCCGGCCACCGAGCGGTTTCCCGGCTGTGAGGAGGCCAATGCCCTGCTCCAACCCCTCGGCCGCGACGGCTACCGGCTGCCGGAGGAGGTATGAACGGCCCGCGCCTGCTCGCGCTGGGGCTCGCCAGCCTGACGGGGTTGGGGGGCGTGCTGGCGGCCGCCCCCGTAGTGCTCCCCGGGACCGCCCCGCTGGAAGAGGCCGGTGACCCCGCCGCCGACATGCTGGCCGGTATGAGCCGGTATCTGGAGCGCGAACTGGCCACAATCACCGCGCGGCGTCAGGCCCGTTTCCAGGCCGGCCTGGACAAGCTCCACCAGCGCGCCGGCGCGCCCCCGGACCCGCTCCGGCACGACCTTTTTCTCGCCGGCTGGGAAACCCTGACCGGCGCCCAGCGCGAGCGGCTCCGCTACATTCTCGGGGTGACTGACCGCCGGGAACCGCCGGCGATGCGGTTCCCGGCACCGGCGGGTACGAACGCCCTCCCTCCGGCCCTCGAACTGGCCCGCGGGCCGGGTTACCGCGTGTTCCAAGTTGCCTGGCCGGTGTTTCGCGGCGTGGAAGGGGAAGGGCTGCTCCTGGCCCCGGACGGCCCGCCGAAGGCCGACGTGATCGCGCTGCCCGACTGCGACCAGACCCCCGAGCAACTGGTGGGGCTGGCGCCGGGGCTGCCCGAGGAATTCCGCTTCGCCCACCGGCTCGCGGCCTTCGGCTGCCGCGTGCTGGTGCCGGTGTTGATTGACCGCTCGGACCGCTTCGCCGGCAACCCGGGCGTGCGCGCCGTCCGCCACAGCCAGCGCGAAACCCTCTGGCGGGCCGGCTACGAAATGGGCCGCACGCCGGCGGGGTACGAGGTCCAAAAGGTCCTCGCCGCGGCGGACTGGATCGAGGCCACGCGCCAGGGCCTGGCCGAACCGGGCGACCTCGGCGCCTGGCTGCGGCTGCGGGCCACGGCCCCGCAGGGCCTGCAAAGCGCGGGGGTCATCGGCTACGGCGAAGGCGGGATGATCGCCTTGTACGCCGCCGCCCTGGACCCGCGGTTCCGCGCCGCGGCCGTGCTGGGGTACTTTGGCCCTCGCGAGCGCCTGCACGAAGAGCCCATCTACCGCAATGCGTGGTCCCTGTTGCGTGACTTCGGCGACGCCGAGCTCGCCCGGCTGGTGTTCCCGCGCAGCCTGTACCTCGAGCACGGGCGCTACCCGGAAGTCCGGCACACCGACGAACACGGCGGCGCCCCCGGCCGCCTGACACGCCCGGCTGACGGGGAAGTGGACCGAGAGGTCGAGCGCGCGCGGCTGGACGAGGCGTTCCCCACCTTGATCTCCGCCGGGCCGGAGGCGGTGGGAAGCCGGGCCACACTGGTCCGCTTCACCCGCGATCTCCAACCGCACGGGGACGGGCTCCCCGAAGAACTGCCGGAGCCCCCGCGCGCGACCGCGCCGCTGCCCGACCCCGCCGCGCGCCAGTTGCGGCAGTACCGGCAACTCCTCGAGGACACCCAGCACCTGATGCGCGAGGCGGAGTACGCGCGGCGGGAATTTTGGAAGCGGGCGGACTTCCGGTCCCTGGCCGGCTTCACCAACTCCGCCGCGTGGTACCGGGACCATTTCGCGCGCGAGATTGTCGGTCTGATTCCGCCCGCGTCGGTCCCGGCCCAACCGCGGTCGCGGCTCCTGTATGAAACCAACGGCGTGCGCGGCTACGAGGTGCGGCTGGAGGTGCACCCGGACCTGTTTGCCCGGGGCATCCTGGTGCTGCCGGCGGGGCTGCAAGCCGGCGAGCGCCGGCCGGTGGTCGTCTGCCAGCACGGCCTGGAGGGCACGCCGGCGGAGGTGGCCGACCCGCGCGTGGACCATCCGGCGTACCACCGTTTTGCCTTCCGGCTGGCCGAGCGCGGTTTCGTGACCTTTGCGCCGCAGAATCCCTACCGCGGCGGCACCCGTTTCCGGCAGGTGCTGCGCCAGGCCCAGCCGCTGGGGCTCACGCTCTGGTCGTTCATCGTCCGGCAGCACGAGGTGATCACCGACTGGCTGGCGGCGCAGGCGTTTGTGGACCCGCGACGCATCGCCTTCTACGGCCTGAGCTACGGCGGCAAGACGGCCATGCGCGTGCCGGTGCTGGTGGACCGCTACTGCCTGAGCATCTGCTCCGCGGACTTCAACGAGTGGATTTGGAAGAACGTCTCGGCCCGGGCGCCGTACTCGTACCTGTGGACCGCCGAGTATGACATGCCCGAGTTCAATCTCGGCAACACGTTCAACTACGCCGAGCTGAGCTGGTTGATCTGCCCGCGGCCGTTCATGGTCGAGCGGGGCCACGATGACGGCGTGGCGCCGGATGAGTGGGTGGCCTACGAATTCGCCCGGACCCGCCGACACTTCGTCAAGCTCGGGCTGGCCGACCGGGTGGCGATCGAGTTTTTTGACGGCCCGCACACCATCCACGGCGTGGGCACCTTCGCGTTCCTGCACCGGCATCTGGGCTGGCCGGCGCCCTGAAGGGGGAGCGGTGAAAGGTTAAACGGGGTTGAAAAGTAAAACGGGAGACGGGAAGCGGCCTGTTCGGACTTCGGACCTCGACCTCCGGACTTGCCGGGCCGGCGGGAAGCGGGCGCGCCGGCAGAGGTAGCCCCGGCGTGAGCCGCGGGGGCGGTGGGGACTGCCGCACTCGAGGGCGCTGCCGCGCGCGGAAGGGCCACCCCTGGCCTGCCTACCTTGTGCCTTTGTGACGTGGCGGCTGGCGGTGAGTTTTCCGGCCGCGGGCAGCCGGGGAGGAGCCTGGTTCAGGGCAGCATTACCAGCCGGTAGAACTGGGTGGTTGCGCCGCCGGTGCCGAGGTCGGTCAGCACGGCTTCCGTGCCGGTGGCGGTGAACTGGCCGGCGTTGCGCCAGACGCCGCTGCCCAGGCTGGCGGTCGCCTCGAGGCGGTAGGTCCGTCCGGGCTGGGTGGTCCAGCGCAGAGTGACCTGGCCGGCTGGGCCCAGGTTCAGGCCCAGCAGTTGCGGCGCGGGCGGGGGCGTGGCGGTGTTGGCCGCGCCCGGCGTCGGGCTGGTCAGCCGTTCCGCCAGGGTGTCGTCGCGGCGCGGCTCGGGGTAGCCCCAGGCGGCGTCCGCGCCCAGGGCCGGGTATTCGAGGAAGTCCACCACGGCGGCCTCGGTGCCCTGGAGGCGGGACAGCACCACCACGCCGCCGGTGGGCTGGAGGCGGAACAGGGTGTGCCAGTGCGGGCCGGTGGTTTGGCCGGCCTGGCCGTCAGCCCAGATGAGCTTGTATTCGCCGGGAGCCAGGGCGGCGCCGGCGGGGAAGGCCCAGCGGGTGAGGTTGCTGAAGCTGTCCGAGAGGTACCAACCGGTCAACGGAAGCGATGACGCCCCCAGGTGGGCCAGTTCGAGCCAGGGGTCGCGTTCGCCGGCGTTGTCCTGCGGGCCGGTCTGGTTGACGGCCTGGACCTCGTTGAGCCACAGGGCGGGGAACGGTTCGAGGGTGGCACGGACGGAGTTGGCGTATCCGGGGGTGTAGCCTTCGCGCGGCTGTTCAAGGACCTCGACGCTCACGCCCATGACGATGTCCGTACTGGTGGGGTTGGTCTGGTGGACCTCGACGGCGAGGACGTTGTCGCCCTGGCGAAGGTTGTCCACCGGCACCTCGAAGGGGCCCTCGTAAACGGCTTCGGTCACGGTGCGGGCGGCGGCGTCTTCACGTGCGGGTGTTACGCCTTCGGGCATGCCCAGCCAGAAGATGGGGGTGCCGTTGAGGTGGAAGACCGCGCCATCGTCAATCACCGGGCTGAGCCGGAGGACGGCGCCGGCCGGGTTGCCGGTGAAGGTGAAGGTGTGGCGGAACAAGTAGCTCATCTGGCCGAGGGTGAGCTCGGTATTCTTCGGGGCGGGCAGGGCGGCGCCCTCGACGTAGAGCAAGGCCCGGCCGGAGGACCAGCCGGCCTCGCTGTAGCCCAGGCCGGTCCAGCCGGGGGCGGGGTCTTCGGCGGCCTGCCAGTAACGCCAGGTGGCGTCAATGGGCACGAGCGGGCGGGAGGTGGTGTTGGTCTGGTGTTCAACCGCCGCCCAGTTGGCCACGCGGCGATTGTCCTGGCGCGGGTCCCTCAACTGGAGCGAGGCCCGGCCGGAGCTGGCCGCGGCGGGCCAGGGGGCGGATTTGCGGAAGGTGACCCGGTCCACCAGCGCCGTCGGCTCCGGCGTGGCGGTGCGGTACAGGGCGAGGGTGCCGCCCTCGGCGGGCAGTTCGTTCACGTAGTTGCCGAGCACGTTGGTGCGGGGGCCGTAGGTCGAGTTGAACACGGTCCGGTTGCGGGCCACGACCAGGTAGGCACCCGGTTCGAGGCGGGTGTCGGTGGGGAACAGGAAGCGGGTGCCGGTGAGCAGCCAGCCGCCCAGGTCCCAGGCGGTGTTGGTCGAGGCATTGTACAACTCGACGTATTCGGCGCCGCTGGCCGGCGGGGTGTGCATGATCTCGTTGATGACCACCCGCGGCCAGGCCACGACGGTCACGCGGAAGGTCCGGGCGGCGCTGAGCGGGTTGCGCGCGTCGTTGTCCGTGACCCGGACGGTGATGGGGAAGACCCCGCCGCCCGCATCCTCGCCGAGCGCCCAAACGAACCGGCCCGTGACCGGGTCAATCGTCGCCCCGGCCGGAGCGCCGGGGTCCAGGCTGAAGGTCAGGGTCTGGGCCGGGCGGTCGGCGTCACTGGCCTCGGCCTGGAAGGTGAGGGTTTCGCCTTCGCGGACGGTGTGATCGGCCAGCGGGGCCAGGGTGGGGGCCTGATTGCGTTCGAGTACTTCGAGGCCGAAGACGCGGGTGGTGCTGAGCCCGGGCGGGAGCGTTTCCACGGCCCGAACCTCGAAGATGACGTTGCCGGGGCCGTCGTCCTCGGTGGTGGGCCAGGTAAGGCGGCCGGTGTCGGGGTCGAGCTGCGCCCCGGCGGGGCCGCGCACCAGTTCGAAGCGGATGGGCAACTGGGCGGCGTCGGGATCACGCGCTTCGAGCTGGAGGCTGTAGGTGTCGCCTTCCTCGACCGTTTGCGGGGAGAGGAAAGGCATCTCGGGCGGGTTGTTGACCTCGTTGACCGTGATGCGGACGGTGCGCGTGCTGCTGAGCGGCGGCGTGCCGTCGTCGGTGACGCGCACGGTGAGCGTGTACACGCCGGGGCCGTGTTCCTCGGCGGGGGTCCAGACCAGGGCGGGGCCGTCCGGATCAATCGCCACGCCTTCGGGGGTGCCGGGGTCGAGGCTGAAGCTGAGCGGTTGCGGTGGCAGGTCGAGATCGGTGGCCGTCAGCGGCACGGCCAGCAGCGAGCCTTCGTCCACGGCCTGATCGGCCAGCGGGGCCAGCACGGGCGGTTCGTTGACCTCGGTGACGGTGAGGGTGACGAGGCCGGAGGCGGAGCGGTGCGGGGTGCCGTTGTCGGTCACGATCACGGTGAAGGTGTATTCGCCGGGGCCCTGTGCCTCGGTGGGGGTCCAGGCGAAGAGGCCGGTGGCGGGTTCGAGGCTGGCGCCGGCAGGGGCGTCGGTGCCGAGGGTGAAGGTCAGTTGCTGGCCGGCGTCGGGGTCGGTGGCGGTGAGGGTGAACCGGGCGGGGCTCAGCTCGGGCACGGGGCGGGGCGGCTGCGGGTCCAGAGCCGGCGGGCGGTTGCCACCGGCCAGGTAGTTGGGCGCGCCCGGGGTGGGCCGGTCCAGGGTCAGCAGTGGCAGCGGGCCGCCGTCGGGGAAGCGGCCCTGGCTGACGTCGTTGGTCTGGGGGCCGAAGGTGAAACCGTCCACCAGCGAGCCGTCGGGGGCGAAGAGGCCGAGGGTTTCACCGGCCAGGCGGAGGCGGAAGTTGGCGTGGAGCGGGCCGCCGGGCTGGGTTTGGTTGCCTTCTTCATCGGCCCAGACCAGCAGGAAGCCCCCGGGCGGGACGACCGAGCCCGGGGGCACCTGGTACTTGGTGGGGTTGGGCAGGTCGTCGGTCAGATAATAGCCGGAGAGGTCGGCCGGGGCAGCGCCGGCGTTGTAGAGCTCGAACCAGTCGTCGAAATCGCCGTCGGCAGGGTCGGGGAGGGTGGTGTTGCCGGCCATGAATTCGTTGAGGGTGACCTGGAGGGTGGGCACGAACGGATCGTTCGGCGCGCCGGGGGTCACCCGCGTGAAGGGCCGGCGGCGACGCGGTTCGCCGTCCGGGTGAGAGCCGTAGCTGCGGTCGGCCGCCAGCAGGGCATAGTTGAGGTAATCCACCACCGCCGGCCGGGTGGGGGAGCCCTGGAGCCGGACCAGGGCCACCGAGCCGGTCTCAGGGTCGAGGCGGAAGTTGGTGTGGGGGGCGCCGGGGACGGACTGGCCGGGCTGGCCGTCGGCCCAGACGCGCAGGAACTGGCGCGGGCCGAGCGTGGTGCCGGCCGGAAACTGCCAGCGGGTGAGGTTGGTGTAGGTGTCGGTGAGGTAAAAGCCCGAGAGGTCGAGCGTGGTGTCGCCGGCATTGTAGAGCTCGATCCAGGGTTCGTGGCGGCCCTCGGCGTCGGTGGGGCCGGTGAGGTTGTTGGGCTGGACCTCGTTGATCCAGAGGGCGGGGAAGGGAGTGAGTGTCTGGCGGGCGGCGTTGGCGAGGCCGGGGGTGACGCGGTTGACGTCGTTGGTGGCAGTGGCGCTCCAGTTGCTCACGCGCCAGGTGCCCTGGGCGGGGTCCACCAACTGGAGCGAAGGTCCGCGGCCATCGGCTTCGGCCGGCCAGGGCGGGACGTCGTCGTAGCGGACGTCGCAGATCACGGTGTCGGGGGCGCCGTTGGTGCCGGGGCGGACCAGGGCCAGGAGTTCGCCGCCGTTGTCGAGGGTGCCGGGGAATTCGTCGAAGACGGGGATGGTTTCGCCGTAGAGGGTGGCGAAGCTCTGACGGTTTTCGGCCAGGACCAGGAAGCCGCCGGGTTGGAGGATGGCGCCGGGCGGGAAGGTGTAGGCCACGCCGTCCAGCCGCCAGCCGGAGAGGTCGAAGGGGGTGGTGGTCGAGCGGTTGTACAGCTCGAGGAAATCGCCGTCGGGCTGGTCGGCGTTGTACTGGATTTCGTTGAGGACCAGGAAGTCCTGCGGGCGCTCCAGTTCGCCGGTGTAGGTGACGGTGATGGTGTCGCTGGCGCCGGGCACGGGGTTGCCGCGGCGGTCCTTGCCCACCAACACCAGCACGTTGGTGCGCTGGGTCAGGGGCAGGGACAGGCGGAAGGTGCGCTGGTCGGTCCAGGTGGCGGGGTAGGGGATGCCGTTGACCTCGAGGGTGGCGACGGCAAACGGGGCGGTGCCGGTCAGGAGGGTGGTGGCGGTGCTGGAGGTGTAGTCGTTGCCGCCGTTGGAGGTGATGGCGAAGCTGGCGGCGTCGTTGAGGCGAATCTGGTTGGAGATGTAGTTGCGGCGGCTGTTGATGTAGCTGGTGATGGCGCCCGGGGTGGACAGGCCGGTGATGCCGTTTTTGAGGAGCACGTCGCGGCGGGCGTCAATCTGGGGCTGGAACCGCTCGGGGAGCAGCGGGCCGTTGACGGCGTCCAGGTAGGCGCGCCAGAGCATGCGGCGGAAGGCGGGGTTGTCGTACATGCGGTTGACCACCGGGTCCTGGCCGCCCCAGAGGCTGGTGGTGGGGCCGTCGCCCAGGCCGAAGGTGAAGTCAATGTCCCAGCGCATGAGCACGGCGCCCAGGCCGGGCTGTTTGTACAGGTACATGTTCTGGCCGACGCGGTAGCTCCACATGTCCCAGTCGCCCATGATCCAGCCGCAACTGAAGGTGCGCATCCACTCGTCCATGTTGGCGAGGGTCAACAGGCCGTCCACGTAGCCGGCGCCGCTGGCGTTGGCGGCGTTTACCAGGTTGAAGATGGTGGCGTAGTTGGTGGCGGTGCCGTCGTTGGAGCGGCGCTGGAAGGTCCAGCGGTAGCGGGCCAGCTTGAGGGCGCTGCCGGAGAGGAAGCGTTCGAGGGTGGCGCTGACCGCGTTGAACTGGCTGTTGTCGTCCTGGAACTCGAACCACATGGCGATTTTGTACAGGTCGCCGGCGCCGCCGTCGGGGAACCAGCGTTCGGCGTAGTCGTGGTCGGGTTGTTCGAGGTCCTCCATGACGTTGTAGGGCATGTTGCCGTTGCGGTAGAGCCGCAGGTAATGGGCATGGAGGTAGGGCACGCCCTGCTGCTGGTGGAGCCAGGCGGCCAGTTGGCTGCGGATGGCCGTGGGTTCGTTGCCCGCGTTGCCCGTCGAGGCCAGGACCCGCTCGCTCTGGCCCAGCAAAAGGTCGTCGGCCGGCACTTCCACCGCGAAGTCTCCCCGGCCGCCGTGCCAGGGGCTGGCCTTGTCCCGGAAGCCGACGTTGTAGATGACGCGGTGGTCGTTGTACACCAGCGTGGCGTCGCGGTAGGTGTTGTCCAGACCGGCGGTGCGGGAGGCCTCGGTGGCCTGCGTGCTCCAGAGGTGGTAGTGGGCGAAGGTCCCGAACGGCACGGGGTCGCCCCAGCGGACCAGGCATTCCTGGCCCCGCGTGCCCGCCTCGGTGAAGGTACCGGACGGGAACGTGCTGCTGGCCGGCAGCGCGCCGCGGTCCGTGGCCTGGACACGGAAGGCCACCACGGTGCCGGCGCCCCGGCCGCTCAGGCGCGCGGACCACACGCCATCGCCCGCCACGGCATCGCCCGAAAGGCCGTCGTCGCGCATGGCCACGGTGGAATAGGTGGCGGTAGGGTCCTGGCGGAACTGGAGGCTGACGGAGGCGAGGCCATCGGGGTCTTCCACGCGGCAGGTGACCACCACGGCTTCGTTGGCCTGCGGCACGGCCGGAGTGTGGGTGACGTCCGCAATGGCCGGGCCGGCGTTGAGCACGCGGCGGCTGTTGGGCTGGCCCGGGGTGCCGAGGTTTTTGGGGATTGCCATGCGGGCCGGGAACTCGATCCAGTTGCCCTGGGCGCGGAAGAGCACTTCCGGCCAGCCGGCCAGCCAGCGGACCTTGGCGCGGATGGTGGCATTCTGGTTTTGCGGCACCGAGGTGAACAGCGTGTTGCGGATGCTGTTGATGCCGGTGTCGCCGTCGCCCTGGGCGCGCACGTAGAGGCAGCGGGCGCCGCTGGCGGCGCCGGAGGTGACCACGGTCGAGCGGCTGTGGTTGCCGGTGAGGGTCCAGCCGGTGGGCGTGGGGGTTCCTTCCTCGAAACCGCCGTTGCGGACCACGTTGGTGCTGCCGACGCGGAAGAACTCGACGTCGTCCACCAGGCATTCGCCGGGGCCGAGCATCGAGATGCGAAGGCGGTTGGCGGGGAAGCTGGTGTTGCCGTTGTCGAGCCGGCCGGTGAACTCGACGGTGGTCCAGGGGGCCTTCTGGGTCTCATCGCTGTCGGCCCAGCTCATGGGCTGGAGGGGGTCGGCGCGCGGGTCAATCAGCTCGAGGCTGGAGCCGCCGCCATCGCTTCGACGGCCCCAGCGGCCGCCGTCCTTGTAGGCCACTTCGGCCACGGTGATGAAGATGGTGTTGGTCACCACCTGGCCCGGGGCGTTGGTACGGACGATCAGGTCGGGCTTGGCCAGGGCCAGCCGCTCGCCGCCATTGGCCAGGCGGCCGGAGAAATTGCCCGCGGTGTTGGCGGGGGTGAGCTGGGGGTAGTTGGCCCGCAGCCGGTCCGCGTCCGCCGCCACCACCAGGAAGCTGCCCGCCGGCACGACCGTTCCGGCGGGGATTTCGAAGTCAATGCCCTCGACGAAACGCCAGCCGGACAGGTTCACCGGCGCGGCGCTGCGGTTGTGCAGCTCGACGTACTCGTCGGCGTCGTCCTCCGAAATGGGGTGGTACATGATTTCGTTGATGACGATGTCCTCGAGGCGCCGGGCGGCGTTGGCCGTACCGGGCGTGGGAGTCGCCAGCCGGCTCCAGCGCGGCGCGCCGTCGGGGGTGCGCCCCAGGGCGACGCCGTTTTCCTGGCCGCCGAAGCGGAGCGCGTCCAGCACCCGCGTGCCGGCCGGGTCGAGCAGGTAAAGGGCCTCCCCGGCCGAGTCCAGGGCGAAGCCCAGTTGGGTTTGGTCCCAACTCAGGAAGCCGCGCGCCGGCAGGCGCGTGCCGTCAGGGATGCGGAAGCGGTTGGTGGCCGGGTTGTCGGTGAGGATGCAGCCGGAGAGGTCCAGCTCGGTCAGGCCGGTGTTGAACAGCTCAACGAAATCCAGCACGGGGTCGTCGGTGTGGGCGAGGATTTCGTTCAGGACCACCGCGCTCAGCGGCGTGGGCACCCAGGGGTCGGGCGAGCCGGGCGAGCCGCCGCGCTGTTCGCTGGCGGCCCAGGCGCGGGGGTCGTCTTCCCCGTAGCTGGGGCGGGCCGGCACCAGCGAGTGCCCCGCGCCGTCCGCCGCCGCGGGCCAGGGCGACTGGTCCGAGTAGTTCACCTCGAGCCGGATGGCGTCGAGGTTGTTGCGCAACCGCACCCGGCCGGCGTCGTTGGGCAGGTTGCCGGTGTAGGGGCCCAGCACGTTGGTCAGGCCATAGACGGCCTTCACGTCCTCGGGCGCGGCGGCGACGACCACGAAGTCCCCGGCCTGGAGGCTGAAGCCCTCGGGGAAGGTGAAGCTGATGTCGCCCGACAGTCGCCAGCCGCTGAGGTCCTCGAACACCGAGCGGGCGTTGTAGAGCTCGACGAACTCGAGGTTCCGGCCGTCGTCGCGCGGGGCGGGGTGGTACATGATTTCGCTGAAGATCATGCCGGTGGTGCGGCTGGACGGCCCCAGGGGCTCGCGCGGGAAGGCCAGGCTGCTGACGGTGACGGGATTGACCGCCGGGCCGAGGTCGCGGAAGCGGGCGGTGGCCAGGCTGTTGGTGTTGCCGCTGGCGACGGCCAGGCCGAGGTAGAGGGTGCTGCCCAGGCCGGTGAAGTTCTGGCTGCCCAGTTGGACCCAGGTCTGGCCGTCCACACCGGCAAAGCCGGTCAAGGTCTGCCCCTGCCGCCGCAGCCGGAGCCAGGTTTGCGGGTAGTTGGCGCGGAACCCGCCCCGCGGGGCCGCCGCGGTGGTGGCCGCGCCGGCGGTGGGCCGGGCCTCAAAGAAGCAGCCCAGTTGCATCGAGGAAGCAAAGGCCCCGGCAAAGCGGGCATTGGCGTCGGTGCTTTCCCGCGCCATCAGGCCGGCGTGGAGGAAGGGGTCGCTGACCGTCACCCCGTCCAGCCGCACCCGCTGATCGAAGTCGCCGGTCAGGGGCTTCCAGGCGAACTGGAGCCGGTCGCTGGTGCCGCCGACATCGCCGCTGCCGGTGACGTCCACCCCGCCCGGCACCGGTTGGGCGCCGCCGGCCAGGGGCGGGTTGCCGATGTCCCAGGGCAGGTACTCGACCGCCATGAAGTGGGCGGTGGAGTCAGGGGCGATGACGTTCGGCGTCTGGGCGCGGTCGCGGACGTTGCTGACGCGTAGGGTGTAGGTGACGCCCAGGGTGAGGGGGGAGGTGTTCAGCACCACCACCGCGGGTGATTCCCCCAATGCCGCCGAGGCCACGGTCACCCCCCCGCTGAGCTGGTAGTTGGCCCGGTCCAGGCCGGAGCCTGTGGAGACCGGTTCGCTGAAGGTGACCTCGACCTGGTTGGTGCCGCGGTTGCGTGCGCCCAACAGCCCCGGCGGGGTGGTGTCCGGCACCACGGTCAAGACCGCCTCGTCACTGGTAACCGAGCCCTGGTCATTGGTGATCACGCAGCGGAACCGGGCGTTGTGGTCGGCCAGAGTCACCGGGCCGTAAACCAGTTCCGGGGCATCGGCGCCGAGCAGGGCGCCGCCGTTGCGCAGCCAGCGGAAGCTGTAGAAGCCGACCGTGGCCATTTCCACGCGGAAACGGGCCGTTTGGCCCTCGATGGCGGTGGTGTTGGTGGGTTGCCGGGCGATGACCGGCGGTCCGAAGGAGACGCCATAGGGCAGGAGGTTGGTGGCCACGATGGGCGCCTGGTCGGTGCCGTTGGGCATGAGCCAGCGCACGGCCAGGTTGTCGCCCCCACCGCCCTCCTTCATCAGGGCGGAGACGTAGTACGGCCGGCCGGCGGTCAGGGGGAGAGGGGCAGATTGCTGTTGGGGGTAGCGGCCCCACTCGCGGGAGGAGGTCCAGCCCGGCACCGAGGCGATGAGGCGGATGTTGGCGGGGTTCTCGTCCGTGCTCAGGAACAAGGCGCCGTTGTCGTCGCTGGCCAGCCAGAAGGTGTAGTTGCCGGTCAGGGGGGGGACAATGTACCCGTGCAGGCGCTGGCCGTAGTTTTCCAGCACGTCGGTCGGGGCCTCGAAAAAGTCGGTGACGTAGTTGGTGCTGGTGGGGTTGTTGGGCCAGGCGGGGTTGTTGGTCAGCGAGCCCAGGTCGGTGCCGCCGATGCCCTCCCAGACCTCGCGTAACAGGCCGTGGGCGGGGGCGGCGGCGAACAGGACTGGCGACGTGGAAAACCCGATCAAAGTAAACCACAGGTGGAATTTGCGACAATTCATGGATCAACTGTTGTTCCCAGGGCCGTCAGGGCCGATGCCATGGTGTGCGTGTGACGCTGCTGTAACAACCCGCCGCTGAAACAGCAAGTCACAAGCCAGCCGGTGGCAGGGTCGGCCTTGGGGAGGCAGGTTTGGGGGGTCGGCGAGGGGCGGCGCAATGGGAGATTCCCATGCCGAAAAAAAAAGTGCTTGTCAACCGGAGCGTTGCATGTAAGCTTTCCAACGAATTGGTCCGGGTGGACCAGTTCGTTTCGGCCGAAACGAAATGTAGGGACAAACCAAACGAAAGTAACGCCATGAACTACAAACTCAGTCTCGCCATTGCGCTGGCCCTTGCGGGCGGCGTGATGAGCCATCGGGCGCTGGGCCAGGCCCTTGGCCCCATCCCCAGCGCGCTCACGCCGTCGTTGACGATGGATCAATACTGCTTCGATCTGACGATCGGCTACATCCCCTCGGGCAACTTCGAGGTTTACTTCGTTCCGGGTGGCATGAATCCTTGGGAAATCCGGGTGGACTTCAACAGTCTGTCCATCCCGGCCACCGTCAGCGGCTACGCCCAGCACTACGCGGCGCCGTATCCGGGTCTGGTGGTGCCCAACACGGCGTGGAGCTTTGCGTTCACCACGGCGGTGGTGCCGGACAGCGCCGGGCCCACCCAAGTGCCGCACCAGGATAGCAATGGGCAGGGCGACCACTACGACGAGTTCTATGCCGAGTTCAGCCTGGTGCCGGATGGCTACCTGCTGAACGTGACCGGTTGCCACATTCCCGAGCCGGCCGACTACGCCGCGCTGGCGGGTCTGGGGCTGCTGGGCTTCGGTGCCTATCGGCGTTTCCGCAAGGCCTGATTTCAGGCAGCGATTCGCCCTGAATCGTTTCACGGCGCGGGCTTCGGCCCGCGCCTTTTTTTGTGGTGCAGGCCTCCGAGCCGTGTGGCCCGCAGGCGGGGCGGCTGCACGCCGGGGCAGGGACCGGCAAGGGCTGCGGGTTGCGGGGGCCGCCACTTGTTGACACAAGTCAATGCCCGACTCGCGGTGGGGGATTAAACCTCGGGTATGCGTTTCCACAGGAGCCCATGGTGGCCCGGCATTGTCGTGGGCCTAGCGAACTGGGTGGGGTTGGGTGCGACGGCCGCGGACGCCGAGCAGATGTCCCTGGGCCGGCAGGTGTACGAGGCACACTGCGCCGCCTGCCACGGGGTGAACGGCGACGGCAACGGACCGGCCGCAGTTTGGCTGTACCCCAAGCCCCGCAACTTCAGCGCCGGCCTGTTCAAAATCCAGTCCACCCCCGCCGGCGCGCTGCCCACGGACGAGGACCTGTTCCGCGGCATCACCCGCGGGCTGGGCGGCAGCTCGATGCCGGCGTTCAACTACCTGCCAGAGGCCGAGCGCCGCGCGGTGGTGCAGTACGTCAAGCATCTGACCGCGAGCGTGGGCCCGGACGGCCGGCGGGTGAACCTGTTCGAGCAGGCGCAGGCCAACGGTGCCGCCCCCCGGTCCATCCCCGTACCGCCCGAACCGCCGCTGACGTTCGACTCGATCGTCCGGGGCAAGGAGCTGTACGTCAGCCTCCAGTGTGTCTCGTGTCATGGCGAGACCGGCGCGGGTGACGGGCCCTCGGCGCCCACGCTCGTGGACAGCTTCGGCATCCCCATCCCGCCGCGGGATTTCAGCTCGGGGGCCTTCCTGGGTGGGGCAGCGGGGGCGGACCTGTACACCCGCATTGCCGTGGGCCTGGCCGGCACGCCGATGGTGGCCTACCCGGACGAGGTGCTCAAGCCGGAGGACCGCTGGGCGCTGGTGCACTACATCCAGTCGCTGCGGCAAAAGGATGCCGAGGTGAACGACATCCTGACGCCGGAGGAGGGACTGATCACGGCCCAGCGGATTCGGGGCGGGCTGCCGTTGGACCCGATGGACCCGGCCTGGGAAAGGATCGAAAGCGTGCGGGTGCCGTTGAACCCGCTCTGGCCGGAGCCGTTTCCCATCCCGGCCGTCGCGGT
Organism: Verrucomicrobiales bacterium; assembly: GCA_037439785.1. GTDB lineage: Bacteria > Verrucomicrobiota > Verrucomicrobiia > Limisphaerales > J093 > DSVZ01. The sequence continues at coordinate 33,019 of JBBIVJ010000009.1, forward strand.
GCGCGCGCTGCACAACGGCCGTGAGCTGGCCCTCCTGCTGCAGTGGCGGGACGAGATTTTCGACGGCGCGCCGGTGCGGGTGGAGGATTTCCAGGACGCGGCCGCGCTGCAGTTCTCGCTCACGGGCCAGTTCCCCTTCCTGGGCATGGGCGATGTGCGCAATCCGGTCAACCTCTGGCAGTGGCAGGCGGGCTGGCAGCAGGCCGTGGACGGCGCCCGCCCCGACGTCGAGACCGTCCACCCCGCCATGCACGTGGACGTGTACACCGACCCGGTGATGCAGGCGGCCTACCGCACCGCCGAGGCGGCGGGCAACCTCCTGGCCGCCCACACCATGAAGTCGCCGGTCGAAGACGCCAACGCCGTCGGCTTCGGCACCGTGACCAGCCAGCCAGCGGCAGGCCAGAACGTGCGCGGGCGCGGGGTCTGGGCCGGTGGGTTCTGGAACGTGTTGTTCGTCCGTGAACTTCGCTCCCGGGACAAACAGGACGTGCAGTTCAAACCCGGCCAGACGGTCCCCGTGGCCTTTGCCATCTGGAACGGCGCCCAGCGGGACCGCAACGGCCGCAAGGTCGTCAGCCACTGGTTTCAGTTGCTGCTGAGTCCATGAACACCCCGCCCCGCGCCCCGAGCTTCCTCAACCAAGACCCCTTCCGCTCCCCATGAACACCACGTCCCTCTCCCGACGCGATTTCCTCCAGCGCAGCGGCCTGATCGGGGCCGGCCTGGCCGCCTGGCACCTGGCCCCCCTGCGGCACCTCCAGGCCCAGGAAGGCATCCCCAATCCCCTGGCGCACTACCCCGACCGGGATTGGGAGAAGATTTACCGCAACCAGTACGCCTACGACTCGAGCTTCTCCTGGGTCTGCGCCCCCAACGACACCCATAACTGCCGGGTCACCGCCCACGTCCGCAACGGCGTCATCATCCGCATGGGCGAGCAGTTCGACGTGGGAACCTATGCCGACCTCTACGGCAACAAGGCCTCCTGGAACTGGGGCAACCGGCATTGCGCCAAGGGCTACACCTTTCACCGCATCATTTACGGCCCTTACCGGCTCAAGCACCCCATCGTCCGGTTGGGCTGGAAGCGCTGGGCCGATGACGGCTTCCCCCTGCTGACCCGCGAGCTCCGGGCCCGCTACAAGTTCGATTCCCGCGGCACCGATCGCTTTGTGCGGGTCTCCTGGGACGAGGCCTTCACCTATATCGCCCGCGGCCTCAGGGCCATTGCCGCCCGCTACAGTGGTCCGGAGGGGGCGCGGCTGCTGGCCGAGCAGGGGTACCCGCCGGAAATGATCGAGGAAATGGGCGGGGCCGGCACCCGCACCATCAAATGCCGCGGCGGCATGGGGCTGCTGGGCGTGCTGGGCAAGTACGGCATGTACCGGCTGTGCAATGCCCTGGCCCTGCTGGACGCGCACGTGCGGGGGGTGGGGGCCGACCAGGCCCGGGGGGGGCGCAACTGGTCCAATTACACCTGGCACGGCGACCAGGCCCCCGGCCACCCCTGGGTGCACGGCCTGCAAACCAGCGACTGCGATCTCAACGACCTGCGCTTTTCCAAGCTCATCGTCATGTTCGGCAAGAACCTCGTCGAAAACAAAATCACCGACTCGCACTGGTTCATCGAGTGCATGGAGCGCGGCGCCAAAATCGTCGTCATCGCCCCCGAGTACGGCGCTCCGACCACCAAGGCCGACTACTGGATTCCCGTACGCCCGTCCACCGACGCGGCGCTGATGCTGGGCGTGACCAAGCTGATGATGGACCGCCAATGGTACGACGAGGCCTTTGTAAAACAGTTCACCGATTTCCCATTGCTGATTCGCACCGACAACCTCAAGCGGCTGCGCGCGCACGAACTCTTTGCCAGTTACAAGAGCGCTCTGCCCGCCGAGGGGCCCAGCAAGAGGGTCCAGGGTCTGACCGATGAGCAGCACAGCAAGCTGGGCGATTTTGTGGTTTGGGACGCCCGGGCCAACGCGCCCAAGGCCATTCACCGCGACCTGGTGGGGGCGAAGCTGGCCCAAGCCGGCATCGACCCGGTGCTGGACGGCAAATGGACCGTGAAGCTCGTGGACGGCACGCAAGTGGAAGTGGCCACCGCCTGGAACCTGTACCAGCTTCACCTGAAAGATTACGATCTGGATACGGTGGCCGACATCACGGCCGCGCCCAAGGACCTCATCGTGCAACTGGCCAGGGACATCGCCACCATCAAGCCTTGCGCCATTCACACCGGCGAAGGCATCAACCACTGGTTTCATGCCACCGAGGCCAACCGTGCCTCCTACCTCCCGCTGATGCTCACCGGCAACATTGGCAAACCCGGCGCCGGCGGTCACACCTGGGCCGGCAACTACAAGGCCGCCGTCTTCCAAGGCTCAGCGGTGACCGGCCCTGGCTTCCGGGGCTGGGTGGCGGAAGACCCCTTCAACCCGAACCTTGACCCCGACGCGCCCGGCAAGGAAGTGAAGGTCAAAGGCTACGCCAAGGACGAAGAGCCGGCCTACTGGGGCCACGGCGACGTGCCGCTCATCGTCAACACCCCCAAGGAAGGCAGAAAAGTATTCACCGGCAAAACCCACATGCCCACGCCGACCAAGGCGATCTTTTCCACCAACGTCAACCTGATCAACAACGCCAAGTGGGCCTACGGCGTCATCAGAAACGTCAACCCCCGCGTCGAGTTGATCGTCAGCGTGGACACCCAGGCCACCGCCACGGTGGAGTACTCGGACCTGGCCCTGCCCGCCAACACCTGGTGCGAATTCCAGGACCTCGAGATCACCGCCAGTTGCTCGAACCCCTTCCTCCAAGTCTGGAAGGGCGGCATCAAACCGCTCTACGAGTCGAAGGACGACCTCAGCATCCTCGCCGGCATCGCCCAGGCCCTGGCCCGCGTCACCGGTGACCGGCGCTTCCGTGATTATTTCCGCTTCGAGCTGGCCGGCAAACGGCGCGTGTACCTCCAGCGGCTCCTGGACACCTGCACCACCACCGCCGGCTACCGGCTCGACGACATCCTGGCCGGCAAGTACGGCCCGCCCGGCGGCGCCCTGATGAACTTCCGCTCCTACCCCCGCGTGCCCTTCTACGAGCAAATCCACGACAGCTGGCCCTTCTACACCGACACCGGCCGGCTCCACGCCTACAGCGACGACCCCACCGCCATCGAGTGCGGCGAAAACTTCATCGTCCACCGCGAAGGCCCCGAGGCCACCCCTTACCTGCCCAACGTCATCGTCAGCTCCAACCCCTGGGTTCGCCCCAATGACTACGGCATCCCCCTGACCGCCGAGCACTGGGACGAGCGGACCGTGCGCAACGTCAAGCTCCCCTGGCCGGCGGTGAAGCAGACCCGCAATTTCCTCTGGGAACGCGGCTACCGCTTCTACTGCCTCACGCCCAAGTCCCGCCACAGCGTCCACTCCTCCTGGGCCAACGTGGACTGGCATCTGATCTGGAACTCGAACTTCGGCGACCCCTACCGGCTGGACAAACGCCTGCCCAACGTCAGCGAACACCAGCTCCACATCAACCCCCGGGCCGCCCGCGACCTCGGCCTCAAGGACGGCGACTACGTGTACGTGGACGCCAACCCCGCCGACCGGCCCTACCTGGGCGCCACCCCCAGCGACCCGTTCTACAAGATCAGCCGCCTCATGCTCCGGGTCACCTTCAACGCCGCCTACCCCTACCACGTGGTCATGATGAAGCACGGCACCTTCATCGCCACCGAAAAGACCGTCAAAGCCCAGCATACCCGGCCCGACGGCCTGTCGCTGACCGAAAACGGCTACATCGCCAACTTCCGCTTCGGCTCCCAGCAATCCGTCAACCGCAACTGGCACATGCCCATGCACCAGACCGACACCCTCTTCCACAAGGCCAAGGTCTTCATGGGATTCATCTTCGGCGGCGAGGCGGACAACCACGCCTTGAACACCGTGCCCAAGGAATGCCTGGTCCGCATCACCAAGGCCGAAGACGGCGGCCCGGGCGGACAGGGGGCCTGGAAGGGCGGCACCGATGGCATGTCTCCGGCGGCCGAGAACGATGTCATGCAGGCCTACCTGGCCGGAGAGTTCGCCACCGGCAAGATCATGCCCCAGGCCCCCGGCTACGAATAACCGGCGACCCCCGCCCACCGGAGCCCATGCGCCCCTACTTCCCCCAGCTCAGCGGCAGCAGGCACGTAAAGCCGGCCGGCTCCAAAGGCCGGTCAGAGGCGAGGGCCTGTCACCTTGGGATGGCCGTACCGGTAAGGGTCAAGGTTCATGGCCAGGCCCGGGATGCCGGTGTCCACCGCCAACTCCGCAATCTTGAAGGCCGGATCCAGACCAGCATCGGGGTCTGTCACCTGGGCTTCGGCTTCCACCTGCACCACCTTCCCTTCGGGCAGGTTGGCCCCCGGCTCCAGCACTACCACGCCGTTTCGAACTGTGCCTTGGCAACGGATCATCGCCCCCAACCCAACGCCGGCGCACTCCGCCCGGCCCTCCTGCTCTGAGCCATGCCCAAATACGAATCCGACCCCGAAGACCCCCTCGAACTCCACGGTGTGGAACTGGTCACCGCCGAGGACACCACCGGGGCCATGACCGAGTGCTTCATCGAGGAGTTCCTGCGCCTGGGCTACGACGCCCCGCGCCTGCTGGCGCTGTTCCGCAACCCCTTCTACAGCGGCCTGCACCGGGTCCTGCACACGCATGGCGAGGCCTTTGTCCGGCAGAAGATCACCGAGGTCTTCGCCCGCTGGCATCGGCCGGTCGAGTTCGCCACCGCCGCGGCGCCGGCCCCCACCCCTTCCCCGCACGCCTGACCCCTGAACGTTCTCCCGCCTTCTCCCATGAGCACTGTGTACAACTGGCAACTGGGCCGCGACATGGAATACCCCTACGACGCGGCCTACCCGGACCGGCAGTTCGCTTTCGTCTTCAACCTCAACCGCTGCATCGGCTGCCAAAGCTGCACCATGGCCTGCAAGTCCACCTGGACCTTCAGCAAGGGCCAGGAGGCGATGTGGTGGAACAACGTCGAAACCAAACCCTACGGCGGTTACCCCCACCACTGGGACGTCAAAATCCTCGACCTCCTCAATCGCGCCAACCCCGGCGGCCAGACCTGGAACGGCGAGCCCCGCGATCTCCAGGCCCCCTACGGCCACTTCCAGGGCCGGACCATCTTCGAGGTGGCCAAGACCCACATCAGCCCCGAAGGCGCCCAGCGCGCCCTGGGTTACCTCCCCACCGACGAAGAGTGGTCCGCCCCCAACCGTTTTGAGGACAACCCCACCGCCGCCGAACCGGGCCGGCCGGGCCAGATGGCGTTCAGCGGCGGCCAGCTCCTGCCCCAGTACAAGACCTGGTTCTTCTACCTCGCCCGCCTCTGCAACCACTGCACCTACCCCGCCTGCCTGGCCGCCTGCCCGCGCAACGCCATCTACAAACGGCCCGAGGACGGCATCGTGCTCATTGACCAGTCCCGCTGCCGCGGTTACCGCAAATGCATGGAGGCCTGCCCTTACAAGAAAACCCACTACCGCGGCACCACCCGCATCACCGAGAAGTGCATCGGCTGCTTCCCGCGCGTGGAAGGCCGCGACCCTCAGGTCGGCGGTCTGCCCATGCAGACCCGTTGCATGGCCGCCTGCGTCGGTCACATCCGCCTCCACGGCCTGGTGCAAATGAACCCCGACGGCACCTGGAAAGAAGACCGCCAGCATCCGCTCTACTACCTGGTCCACGTCGCCAGGGTTGCCCTGCCGCTCTACCCCCAGTTCGGTACCGAGCCCAACGGCTACTACATCCCCCCGCGCTGGGTCCCTCGCCCCTACCTGCGCCAGATGTTCGGCCCCGGCGTGGACCAGGCCATCGAGCGCTACACCGTTCCCGATCGCGAACTGCTGGCCGTGCTCCAGCTCTTCGGCAAGGACCACCGCCTGTGCTTCCGCTACGAAATCAAGCCCGGCCCGAAGGTCTTCGAAACCACCCTCCACGACCGCAAGTTCGAACTCTACAACGACACCATCATCGGCTACGGCGCCGACGGCTCGAAAATCATTGAAACCACCGTCGAAGAACCCCTCCACCTCCGACCCGACCGCCATGCCAACTCGATCTGAGTCGGCCCCGCCACCCGCCGGCGCAAGCCCGCCCCCGCAGCCCGTGGCCTGGGCCCCGCCCCCCGCGCACCCACCCCGGTCGGTCTTCGGCAACTACCAGCCCGCGCCCGAGGTCGCGCCCGCCCCCCCGCCCGGTCCCGCACCTGCGCCGCTCCCGCCCGACCCGCGCCCGGAACTGGCCCTCGCACGGGCCTTCCTTTACCGCTACCTGGCCTGTGCCTACGAGGACCCTTCCCCCGCGAGCTGGGAGTGGCTCAACGCCGAGGCCACCCGCCGCGCCCTGGAACGTGCCGACTCCCTCGCCCTCGGGCCGGAACCGTTGCCCGAATTTTCCACGGGCCCCTTCGAAGCCTACCGCGACGCCCATGTGGCGGCCTTCGGCCACGCCGCACGCGGTCCCTGCCCGATCAATGAAATCGAGTACGGCGACCTCAAGGCCGACCCGCTCTTCCAGCCCCATCGCCTGGCGGACCTGGCCGCGTTTTACCGCGCCTTCGGCCTGGAAATCGCCGAGGACGCCGGCGAGCGCCACGACCATCTGTGTCTGGAACTCGAGTTCATGTGCGTGCTGGTCTGCAAGGAGGCCTGGGCGCTGGAACACCACGCGGAAGCCTCCACCTTGCACCCCGGCCGCGACGCCCAGCGACAGTTCCTCCGCGAACATCTCGGGCGCTGGACCCCCGCCTTCACCCACCGCCTGGAACGACTGGCAGCCGACACGCCGCTTGCTGCCCTGGCCCGCCTGACCCGCCGCTTCCTTCAGGCCGAGTGCGCGCGCCTGGGGGTAACCCCCGGCAGTGAGGAGCTGCTGCTGCGTCCCGTGGATGAAGCCGCGGCCCTGTGCGAAAGCTGCGGACTGGCCCGGAGCCTGCCCGGTGCCCCCGCCGCCGCCCCGACCGGATGAAGCTGCTTCTCGACGACGACCTGGTCGAAGCCGTGGTCTTCCTCCTCGCCACCGGCCCGCACCCGGGTGTGCCGCCGCTGCAGGTCCGGCGCTATCACGCCGGGCGCGAGCGCTGTTACCAGGTGCTCGACCCGGAGGAACGCGCCCGGGCCTTTGCCCGCCTGCACCTGGAGTGGTTCATCGAGTGGGGCGCTGAAAAACTCCTCGCCAACGCGGTCCGCCGTTTTGCCCCCCTCCAGGCGGCCCTCGAGGTCCTGGCCTTCCGCAAGGCCCGGACCCGCCGAGAGGAGGGCGCCGAACTGTTCACCAACCTCGAGAGCGGCCGCCGGGGCGTGGTGGCGCTGCAGCCCGAACGCTGGACCGACGCCGACGCACTGGGCCGCTTCCTCCACCACGAACTCGCCCACCTGGCCGACATGGTGGACCCGGCCTTCGGCTACTTGCCGGACCTGGCCGTGGCCGGTTCCTCCGCCGCCCACCAACGGCTGGTGCGCGAGCGGTACCGCCTGCTGTGGGAGGTCAGCCTGGACGGCCGCCTGACCCGCCGCGGCCTGGCCACGGTGGCGGGGGAGTCGCAGCGGCGGCAGGAATTCGAGCGCGGCTTTGCCTTCCTGCCCGAGGCGCGCCGCGCGGAGTTGTTCGCGGCCTTGTGGACCGGCACGCTCGCCCGCCACCAGGACCTGCTGGAAATCGCCGCCGACCCCCGCGGCCTGCGCGAACGTCACACCCCGGTGCCCGGTGCGCCCTGTCCGTTGTGCGGGTTCCCGGCCTTCCAGTGGGTGAGCCCCGCGACTCTCAAGCCCGCAGCCGTGGACCGGATTCGTCGCGAATTTCCCGGCTGGAATGACGCCGAAGCCCTGTGCGCTCGGTGCGCCGAGGTGTACGAAACCGTCACCGGCCTGGAGCTCCCCGCCACGGTGGTGGGGTGAGCACCATTCGAGCCGGGCGACCGTGGAGGGACGCTCTTCCCGATTTGGCCGCCCGGTTCCCCTGCGGCTCAAGGGTGCCCCCCGCTACCTTGCCTTTGGGGTGCGGATCCCAGCCCGGCCAGCTCTGCCGCCAGGATGATGCGACGCAGTTTTTGGGCGCCGGCCCAAGTGTGGAGAAGTGCCCCACGACCCCGCGGGCATTTCCCCTTCACGAATCGAAGCCGCCGGCCTATTTTCCGAGGCCGCGCGGACCTCGATTTGTTGCCGCCGGTTCGGCGGCTTTCACCCCGCGACGGCCGCCGTCCGAGCTGGAGAGGTTCCGGGCTTTACGATGATTCGCGTCCGTCACCTCTACCTCTCGCCGGGGCACAACTACCGGGGCCACCACGGCGGCCCGCCCGGCACCCATCCGCTGCTGGAACAGGCCGCCCTCGAGTGCGTGGCCGGCCGGGGCATCCGCGGCGACCGCTACTTCGACCACCGGCCCGACTTCAAGGGCCAGATCACCTTCTTTGCCTGGGAAACGCTGGTGGCGCTGTGGGAGGCGCTGGGCATCCCCGCCCCCCAGCGGGACGCGGGCGCGACCCGCCGCAACGTGATTACCGAGGGGGCGGACCTCAACGCGCTTGTCGGCGTGGAATTCGCAATCCAGGGCGTGCGGTTTTTCGGCACCGAGGAATGCCGGCCCTGTTACTGGATGAACCGGGCCTTCCGCGACGAGCGCACCGAGACCTGGCTGCGGGGCCGCGGCGGCCTGCGCGCCAAAATCCTTACCGACGGCTGGCTGCGCCGGGGCGAGTGAAGGCGCCGGCCGTGCCGGGAGGGCGTGCAGCCCGGATGAGCTGCGGAGGCGGTTTACCCCAGGTGCCAACCATCGGTCCACTTTTCTCCGACGCGTCAAGAAACCACCGACAGGAATGACCAGGTTACAAATGGGCAATTATTTCGTGTCGGCCATCGGATGACCGATGTACTTTGGGGCCCGTGGCCCTGACCAATCAGGCAAAGAGCCGGTGAACCTTGCAATGTTGACGCTTGTGATCGCCGAAGCCCAGCCGCCAGGGGTGCTATAATGTCTGGGCATTGGTCCTGGTCCCGCTTGCCGATTTTTCGACCTTCAATCCCCATCCAATCATGAACTCCCAGAAGCCCCAACCGACCTCCCGTCTCCTCCGTGCCGTGAGCCTGGCCGCTCTGGCCGCCTGCACGCCGTCCCGGTTGCCTGCGGCCGAGCCGCGCCCGACGCCCCCGCCCTCGGATGCCGAGGTCCTGCTGCACCTCTTCCAGGAAAAGGGACTGATCTCGGCGCAGGATGTGGAGAAGGCGCGGGCGGAACTGGCGCGGCGCTCGGCCGCGGCGGGCGAGGAGGCTCCCCGCTTGCCCGGGATCAGGCTGGCCGACTGGATCGAAAACCTCACCCTGTATGGCGACGCCCGTCTGCGCTTCGAATCCCGCGGCGGCGAAGGGGGCGACCACCCCGACGGCGACCACTTCGAGCGCAACCGATGGCGCTACCGGCTGCGCTTCGGCGGGCGCATGGATTTCACGGATCATTTCCGGGCCGGCATCCGCCTCGAGACCGGTCCGGGCGGGCGCTCCAGCAACGTCACCTTTGGAGAGGACGCCGGGCCCTGGGGCAAGAGTTCGGATAGCCTCTACCTTGGGCTGCTGTACCTGAACTGGACGCCGACCGGCTGGTTCAGCGCCACCGCCGGTCGGCAGGAAAGTCCGTTCACTATCTCCAGCATGGTTTGGGACCCTGACCTGACCCCGGAGGGCCTGAGCGAGTCCTTCCACCACCGCGTCGGCGGCTTCGAGCTGTTCGCCACGTTCGGGCAGTTTGTTTACGACGACGCGAACCCGGATAATCCCTTCGGGGCGGGCGGTCTGAGCGATGCCTTCCTCTTCGTGAACCAACTGGGCGTGCGGTACCACGTCAGCCAGAGCACCTCGGTGCAAATCGCGCCCGTGCTCCACGTTTACTCCGGCGAGGGCGATTCCTATCGCGGGCCGTTTGTGGGCACGACGGCGGCCAATTCCACCGGCATCAATGACCTGCTCGTGCTGGAAGTGCCGGCGGAAGTGAAGTTCAAGACCGGCTCGCTGCCGGCGCGCGTGTTCGGCGATTTTGCGATGAACTTGCGGGGTGACGACCGGGCGCGCGCCGCCGGAAATTCGCAATTCGATGGCGAAGTTTACGCCTGGCAGGCGGGGGCGGAACTCGGCTCGGCCCGGAAGAAGGGCAGTTGGAGTCTGAGGGTGCTCTATCAGGCCAGCGACCTCTACGCACTGGACCCCAACATGGTGGACACAGACCTGTTCGATTCCCGCCTGAACCTGCAGGGCTTCTTGGTGCAGGGGACGTATGCGCTGACCGACTTCGCCAACTTGACGCTCAGCTACGCCCTCGCCGACCGGAACAACCAGGCCCTGCCCACCGGGGGGGGCGGGGACCTGGGCGGCACGGCCGGCACGGCGTATCTGGAAAACTACCAGCTCTTCCAGGCCGACCTGAACCTGAAGTTCTAGACCCGCCATGAAAACCGGCTCCATCCATCACGTCGTCCTGCTCGCGACCACCACGCTCGGCTTCCCCGCCATGATGGCCGCATTGTCCCGGGTGGACGACGTGCTCAAGCGGAAGTGAGCGGAGCTGTGCGTGCCCGCCGCGCCTTTCCACCCGGCGCCGCGCCCGCGGCAAGGCGCCCCCTGCGCAGGCACGGGCCCGGCCGCGGCCAGCTGAGCGCAGGGCCTGGACGAGGCGCCCGGGGCGGTTGAGAAGGGACCCCATGACAGCATCCTGGCCTCCCTTTGATGCGGTCATCCTGGCGGGGGGCGACTCGACCCGCATGGGCCGCGACAAGGCCGGACTGGAGGTGGAAGGCCGGCCGCTCCTGGCCCGGCAGATTGACCTGGTCCGGGGTCTGGGGCCGGACGAGGTCTTCATTTCCGGTCGCCGCGAAGGGGATTGCCACGCTTTCGGTTGTCCGGTGGTGCGAGACGCGGAGGCTGGCGTGGGCCCGTTGGCGGGCCTGGCTGCCGCGTGGGAGGCCAGCCGGGCCCCGCTGCTGCTGGTTCTGGCGGTGGACCTGCCGCGCATGAACCGCACGGTGCTCGCGTCCCTGCTCGCCGCCTGTTCGGCCGAGCGCGGCGCGGTGGCGCGCGTGGCGGGCCGCGTCGAACCCCTCGTCGCGGTGTATCCCCGGGCGGCGGCCGCGCGGGTGCGGGAACTTCTCGCCGCCGGCCGGCGGGCAGCGGGTGAACTGGCGGCCCGCTGCGCACAGGCCGGCCTGGTGGGCTGGGTGGATCTCCCGGCCGCGCAGGCGGCGGCCTTTCTGAACTGGAACCGCCCCGAGGACCTGCCCGACCCACCGGCGGCGGCGGCCGGGCCTTCCGCTCCGCCGGCGTAGCAACACCCGCGCCGCGCCGCCTCCGGCATCCGCTCAAGTCGGCGTTGACCGCGCGGGGCGGGACGACTGGGACCTCCACCGCGACAGCCCCACCGAGGTCAGCGTGTTGAGCAGGAACAGACCCACCGCGAGGGCATTGCCGCCGGCACCCCACTCCCGGCCGACGGGCCAGTCCACCAGGTCCGCCCCCAGCCGCAGCAGCAACGACAGGTGCAGCACCGCCAGCGGGACGTAGGCGGTGGGCAGAAACAGCACCGGCAGGCCGAGCACCGCCGGGAAGATCACCGGCGCGTGGCCGAAGATCATCGCGAACACAAACCCCACGAAAAAGACGTGCAGTGTGGCGTCATACGCCCGCCCGCTGGTCTGCGGCCAGTGCAACCCGAGCAACAGACCCGCCACCAGCAGCCAGAGGTAGCCTCCCAGCAGGCACACGGCCATGAAGCGCGGCAGCCCCGGGTGCCGCACCGTGCGCCAGGCCAGGTCAAAGCGCCCCAGCCAGCCGGCCAGACCGATCACCGCCAGCCCGGTCAGCACCCCACCGGCGCGCGGCTGCACCCATCCCAGCAACAACCCCGCCCCCAGCCCGGCCAGTGCCCCGCCCAACCACGGCCGCGACCACGGCTGCGGCCGCTGCAGGCGGGTCAGCTCGATCCGTTCGCCCACGATGGTCAGCAGCAGGAAACTCACCCACCACAAGACCGCTTCCGGCAGCGGCCGGTCCGCGGCCCAAAGCCCATTGCCCACCCCCCACGCCCCCGCGCCCAATCCCGTCACCACCGTCGCCACGCCGGGCTGAAGTTTCCACAGCCGCCAGGCCACTCCCGCGTAGGCCACGCTCGCCGCCAGCAACAGCAGGCGCGGGCCGGGACCCAACTGCCCGGCCACCAGGCTCAGGCTGCCCGCCGCGGCCAACGCGGGTGCGGCCAACGCCCAGATGCGGCCCAGCCCCACCGCTCGTTCGAGGCTGATCAACGTCCCCAAAAACCCGCACACCATCAGCGGGCCGTGGAAGCTGAGCCAGTTGGCGTGCTCGACCGGCAGCGGTACTCCGCGCACCGGCACACGCAACAACCCGCCCCAGATGCCGGTTACCAGACAGGCCATGCCGCCCACCAACAAGCTGAGCCGGAGCCACCGCGGATTGAAAGCCTTCGCGTTCACGGCACCGAGCCTGGCGTCCGGCAGCCACGGCTGGAACGGGCAACCTGCCCGTCCTGCCGGGCCACCAAGCCCGGCAGCGCAGGGCAGGCTTCCCCGCCTGCCGTTTCGCCGGCTTCCAGCCGGCGCAGCGAAGTACGAAGGCCGAAATCCGAAATCCCAAGGGCGAAGTCCAAAGGCCGGAGTGAGCGGCTTCGTCGCTTTCGAGTTCCTCCCCGCCCCGATTGGGGTGCGACCTGCTGCTACTCCACCCGCACCACGGCGACGGACATGGGCGGCAGGGTGACCTCCACCTGGCCGGCGTTCACGGTGATGCCGGTCAGCGGCCGGGGTTCTACGGCGCGCAGCTGGTCGAAGGTGTTGTGGGCGTTCATGCGGTCGGCAGTGAGCACGCGGCCCTGCGTCTGTTTGGGGCTGAAGCCTTCAAAGCGACAAACCAGTGGCGCGGCGCGGTGAGGGTCAAAGTTGGCCACGGAGAGGTGGAGGCGTCCTTCCCGGTCGCGGGAGGCGCTGGCGCTGAGCTGGGGGAGGGTCTGGCTTTCGACGGTGTAGGAGGCGCAGGCCAGGCGGGTGGGCAGCCGGGTGGCGTCCTGGTGGACCTTGTACATCTCGAAGACGTGGTAGGTGGGGGTGAGGATCATCTTCTCCTTGTCGGTGAGGATGAGGGCCTGGAGGACGTTCACGGTCTGGGCGAGATTGGCCATGTACACGCGCTCGCAATGGTCGTGGAAGATGTGCAGGTGCAGGGCGGCCACCAGGGCGTCGCGCAGGGTGTTTTGCTGGTAGAGGAAGCCGGGGTTGGTGCCGGGCTCGACGTCGTACCAGGTGCCCCATTCGTCCACGATCAGGCCGATCCGGCGCTGGGGGTCGTAGCGGTCCATGATGCGGGCGTGGCGGGTGATGAGCTCGTCCATGCGCCAGGCCTGGCGGAAGGTGGCGTGCCACTCGGCCTCGGTGAACTGGGTGGCGGAGCCTTTGCGGCTCCAGTTGCCGGTGGGGATGGTGTAGTAGTGGAGGGACAGGCCGTCCATGCGGCGGCCGACCTCGCGCATGAGCACCTCGGTCCAGTTGTAGTCCTCGGCATTGGCGCCGCAGGCGATGCGGTAGAGGCGGTTGGTGCCGTAGTTTTTGGCGAAGGTGTTGTAGCGCCGGTACAGGTCGGCGTAGTACTCGGGCCGCATGTTGCCGCCGCAGCCCCAGCTTTCGTTGCCGATGCCGAAGAAGCGTACGCCCCAGGCGCGGTCGCGGCCGTTCTGGCGGCGGAGGTTGGGCATGGGGGAGTCGGCGTCGCTGTTGAGGTACTCGACCCACTCCATCATTTCCTGGACGGTGCCGCTGCCGACGTTGCCGCTGATGTAGGGTTCGGCACCGATCTGCTCGCACAGGTCGAGAAACTCGTGGGTGCCGAAGTGGTTGTTTTCCACCACCCCGCCCCAGTGGGTGTTGATCATGGCCGACCGCCGGTCGCGCGGGCCGATGCCGTCCTTCCAGTGGTACTCGTCGGCGAAACAGCCGCCCGGCCAGCGCAGGACCGGAATCTGGATGCGCCGCAGGGCCTCGACCACGTCCCGGCGGATGCCGCGGACGTTGGGGATGGGGGAATCCTCGCCGACCCAGTAGCCCTCGTAGATGCAGCGGCCCAGGTGTTCGGAGAAGTGGCCGTAAATGTGGCGGCTGATGACGTGTCGGCCCTGGTCGGCCTGCACGACCAGGGTGGCGGGCGGGGCAGGAGCGGTCTCGGTGGCCCGGCCGACAAGGGGGCTCAAGGCGGTCAGCAGGGCGGTCAGCAAGTAACGGGGTGAGCTCAGCATCATGGAGGGATGAAGGTTGAGGGATTGAGACAAGGGACAAATCAGTTCAAGGCGCGGTCCGACCGACCGCCGGTCCTGGCCCGGCCCGGGCGCGGTCGCCGAGGGGAGCGGTTGGGAGAAGCCAGGGCACTCCGGGCGGCCACGGGAAAGAGGAGACGGTCGAGCCCGGCGGTGACCAGGCCGTCCAGGCGGCGGCGGGGGGCGGGCTCGCAGAGCACCTCGCCGAACCGGGCCCACATGGCGCCCCGTTGGACGGCCGTGCGCAGGGTGGTCATGACCAGCGGCGGCAGCTCGGTGAGGTGGCCGGTGATGACCACGCGGCGCAGGCCCAGCACGTTCAGGGCGCCGGCAATAATGGCGCCCATGGCCTCGAGGGCGTCGCGCAGCCAGGGGGGCAGGCCGCCGGTGGTGAGGGTCCGGGCCAGGGCGGCCAGCTCCGGGCTGCCGAAGCTTTCCGCCAGGCCGCGGCGGGAAAGGAGCGTTTCCACACAACCGTGGGCCCCACAGCCGCAGAGGCGGGGGTTGCCGGGCACGGGCGTGTGGCCCAGCTCGGCGCTCAGGGGCAGGGGATGGCTGAACAACTGGCCCCCTTCGATGACCGCGCCGCCCACGCCTTCGCCAAAGTCCACCAGCAGGAAGTCCTCCGCCTCGGGCTCGGCGGCCAGGTGACCCAGGGCCAGGGCCCGGATTTCCTGCACCAGCACCACCGGCAGGCGCCAGGTCTGCTGGATGAGTTCGACCAGCGACACGGTTTCGGTCCAGTGGAGGTTGGGCGAGTAGAGGACCCGCGCCGCGACCTCGTCCACCACGCCGGGCACGCTGACCAGCACGCCCCAGAGCGAAGCGGCCGGCCACGCGGTGGCGTATTCGCGGAGCCGTCGGTCCCAGGTGTCGGGACGGGTGCCGGTGGAGAACTGCCCCCCCGGCGCGGCGTCGGCGGCGTCGGCCTTGAGCGGGAGGCCGCAGACGCGGGTGTGCTCGACGCCCAGTTCGATGGCGATGAGGCGGGGGTGGACGGCGTCCAGTTGCAGCAACCGCCCCGGGCGGCCGGGGCGGTGGGGTTCGGGGCCGTTGCCGGTGGACTCCGCGGGGGGCTCGTCCAGCTCCTGGAGCACGCCCAGGGCGAGCAGGTGGTCAATGATCTTGCCGGCGGTGGGCTGGCTGATGCCGGCCGCCTTGGCGAGGTCGGCGCGCGAGGCCGCGCCCAGCCGGCGCAGGCGCTGGAGCACCGCCCGTTCGTTGAGGCGGCGCAGGCTGGAGGGGACGGCGGGCAGGCTGCGACTTTTCACCGGCTGGCTCGCGAGGGGTTGGGGCGGCGTGGGGCGGCGCAGCTACCACCAGAAGGCCGGGGTACCGGTGGTGCGCACAACCATTTTCGCGAAGCGCACGAACTCGACGTGGCCGTCGAGCATGTTCACGTTGCCCCCCAGCGGGGAGGTGTCCGATTTGAGGTGCGGGGCGCGGTGCGGGACCTGGTTGCCGCGTTCATCCTGCCAGCCGCCGAAGACGCGGGTGAAGTTGTTGCCGGCCGGGCTGCGGCTTTCGTTGTTGGACAACGTGCCGTCGGCGTAGAGGGCGCGCTCGGTGGGCGAGGGGGTGTAGTTGGTGTTGCCCACAAAGATGGCCTGGGGGGTCATGGATTCGTTGATGTTGGTGGTGCGGACACGCCCCGCGCCCGGCCAGGTCAACGCGTAGCCGATGACCCGGTAGCCTGGGGTGAAGTCGTAGAGGGTGTTGCCCTGGCGGTCGCGCTGCTCCCGCTGTCGCAGGAAGGAGGGGCAGTACACCATGTCCTTGTTCGAGCCGTAGCGCTCGACCTTGGCCAATTGATTCGAGGAGACGTCCCACGGCCAGTACACGGCGATGCTGGGGTTGCCGGTGACGTGGGGCAGCCGGTCGTTGTTGTCGTCGGCATACATGCGGGTGGCGATGCCGAACTGGCGGATGTTGCTGGCGCAGTTGGTGCGTTTGGCCCGTTCCTTGGCGCTGGAAAGGGCCGGCAGCAACATGCCGGCCAGAATGGCAATGATGGCGATAACCACCAGCAGTTCAATGAGGGTGAAGGCGGCCGGTGGGCCGGGCCGGGCGGCTGGTCGGTTCAGGTAATCACACCGCGGTTTCATGGCAATGACTTGGAGGGGGTCCGTGGGGGGGTTGCGCGTGATCCCAGGGCTCCGGCCCGCCGGGTCGGCGGACCCGGCCGGACCCGCCGGGCACGGAGCTGGGTGGGTGGGGTGCAGGAGTTGGGGGGCAAAGCGGTCATTTCCTCATGCGGTAGAACTGGGCCGCGGCGGTCGCGGTCACGGTGAGCTGCTTGAGGCCGCCGGCCTCGACGGCGCCGGAAGTGTCCACCGGGGTCCAGGTGACCGGCGGGGTCAAACTGGCCGCGGCCTCGAGGACAAAGCCCGTGGCATTGGCCGGCCAGCTCAGGGTGACCTGGTTGCCGCTCAGGCGGACGCCAAGCTGCGGGGCTTGGACGGGTGGCTCGGGCACCACGTTCGGCCCGGCCTGGAAATTCCCGGTGATCTGCTCGGGCGTGAGCACGCCCTGCCAGACGCGGAACTCGTCAAAGACTCCCGCAAACATCGCGTCGGGCCATTGCGAGCGTCCCAGCCAGTTGTTGACGTCCTGGATGAGCGCCAGCGGCACGGCGGCCGGCCCGGAGGCGACCTGGACGGCGTTGCTGTACAGGCGGGTCTGGTTCTGGGTGAAGTCGTACACCACCGCCACATACACCGGCGTGCCGTTGGCCAGCGGCTGGGAGGCGGTCAACTGGGTGGGCTCGCCGCCGGTCCGCGGGTCGCGGGCGGCGAAACGCAGGTTGGTCGGCCCCGCCGGCGAGAGGAACAGGTAGTTGCCCTGGCCGTTGGACAGGTCTTCACCGCCGGCCGAGGTGCCGAAGTCGAAGATGCGCTGCCAGGAACCGGAGCCATTCCAGGTGACCCAGGCCTCGAAGGACACGTTCACCAGCGGGCTGATGATGCCGTTGGGCAGGTCCACGTAGCCGGCAATGGTGTCGGCCGGGGCAGTCGAGGCGGTACCACCCGGCAAGACCAGCGTGCCGGTGCCGCTGAACTCGGCACCGTTGCCGCCGAGGGTGCCGTCGGCGCCGCCGACCGAATCGCGGGCGGTGGTGCTGCCGGGGGCTTCGCTGAAGCTGTACCGGTGCTTGAGCGCCAGGGGCGGCGGCTCGGCCACGGTGATGGTGAAGGCGACCGGGCGGCCCTGGTAGGTGCCGCGGAGTTCGGCGGTGCCGAGCGCCCGCGCTGTGTAGGTGCCCGCCGCGTTGATGGCGAGCACATCCAGATTGGCGGACTCTAGGCCGCTGAAGCCGGTCACGTCCACGCCCCGGAGGTTTTCAAAGTCGGCCACCACCCGGGCCTGGCCGACGTCCCGCGCGCCGTAAAGAGTGGGACGCGTCACTTCGATCCGCACGTTCTGAAGGGCGCCCGGGGGGCTCAGGGTGGGGCCGAAGAGGAAGTTGTTGGCCACATCCGCGTCGGAGAGCTTGCCGGTATGCACGCGGACCAGGGCGATGTAGCCGGACAGGGCCTGGCCGAAGTCAAAGTCCGTGCCGCTGGTGTTGGCCTGGGCGCCGATGCGGATGGGGAAGTCGGGATGGGTACTGAGGGGGCTGGAGAGGGTCCGGGTGGTCTTGAGGATGCCGTCGGCAAAGACCTTGACGGTGTTCAGCCCGTCGTAGGTGTACGCCAGGTAATGCCAGCGGCCGGCCGTCGGGGTGCCGGACCAGCCCATGTCCGGGGAATCCCAGTGGCCCACCGCTCCCCAGGTGGCGTGGGCGCCGTAGTTGAAGGACAGGTTGCTGCCGGCCGGCCCGCCGCGTCGGCTCCATGCGACGAGGGTTTCCTCGTCCGCGATACTGGGGTTGAAGGCCCAGACCTCGATCGAGCGATCGCTGCTGCCGGTCAGCTCCGCGGGAGCGGGCGGGCCGAGGTAGGCATCGGTGGCCGGCGTGGTGGGGTTGAAGCGCACGCCGGCAATGCCGGTGCCTTCCACATTGGCCACGTAGGTGGGCGTGCCCACGGCAAGGAAGTCGGCCGAACCGTCCGGCACGGTCCGGTTGGGCCAGATGGTCGTGTCCTGAGCCACGTCCCCCGCCCGCAGGTCCACCACCAACTGGCCGGCCACCGCCAGGCCGATTTGCCGGGCGTTGACGGTGATCGCCACGGTGTCTGTCCGGCCCTGGTACGACAAAGTGACTTGCGCCACGCCGGGCTGCCGCGCGGTCAGCAGGCCGGATTCATCCACCGTCAGCACGGTCGGATTGTCCGAGGCGTAACTGACGCCGGGGACGCCCCCCAGGGGGAGGCCCGTGAAGTTGGCGAAGTCCGCCGTGGCGGCCGTGGCCTGGGTGTCGGATTCGGTCATCACCGGATTGGGCACCAGCAGATGCACCGCCTGGAGCGGCCCGAGGACCGCGGGGTCGGTCGAGGGCTGGTCCGGACCGGCCACAAAGCTGGCGGCGACTTCCACCTGGTTGAGCGCCACGTTGTGGATGCGGAACTCGTCGTAACTGCCGGCGAACATGCCGTCCGGCCCCCACTGCGAGCGGCCGAGCCAGTTGTTGACGTCGTTGATGGCACTGAGCGCCACCGCGGCCGGGCCACTAGCCACCAGCACCGCGTTGCTGTACAGCCGGGCGGTGTTGGCGGCCGGGTCGTAGGTGACGGTGATGCAGACCGGCTCGCCCACCATCAGCGCGGCGGTCGAGGTCAGTTGCGTCGGCTCGGTGCCGGTGGCGGGGTCGCGCACAGCAAAGCGGAGCGCCGCCGGTCCCTGCGGAGAAAGGAACAGGTAATTGCCCTCGCCGGTGGAGATGTCTTCGCCACCGGCCGAGGTG
The DNA here is from genome assembly GCA_037439785.1 of Verrucomicrobiales bacterium. GTDB lineage: Bacteria > Verrucomicrobiota > Verrucomicrobiia > Limisphaerales > J093 > DSVZ01. Next base: position 52,225 of record JBBIVJ010000009.1, read on the forward strand.
CCGAAGTCAAAGATGCGCTGCCAGGAGCCGGAACCTTCCCACGTGACCCACGCCTCGATGGTCAGGCGGCTCAACGTGCTGATCATTCCGTTGGGCAGGTCCACGTAGCCGGCAATCACGTCCGCTGTGGCGTCGGACGGCGTCCCGCCGGGCAGGTAGAGCCGGCCGGCGCCGTCAAAGAACGCGCCGTTGCCCTTCAGGACGCCGTGGGCCGTGCCCACCGCGTCATTGACGGTGGTGCCGCCGCTTTCGTTGAAGTTGTAACGATGGATGAGGTCCGCCCGGCTGGCGGGAAGCCAGACCAGGGCGGCCACCGCCGCGAGGGACAAGGATCGGATGGAGTGCATGACACCAGCGGGGTTGAGGGTGAGCGAACGTCCAGACACGGGTTAACTTAAGCTTGTTAAGAAACTCGTAGCCGCCCGCCACCGGCTTGTCAAGGGGTCCGTGATTTTTTTTTGCCGCGCGCCGCCCCGGGGTTGGATGTGGCGTGGCCGTGCCTGGGGCAGCGCTCGGGGGGATCGAAAGCGAAGGCTTCCGGCCGTCGCCGGATGCCGGATGCCCCTAGCCGCCGCGGCCGCGCTGCGGTCCACAAGTCCCCCGGTTCACGCCAGCGGCTACCCGGCCGGTGACGTAGCGCAGGCTTCCAGCCTGCTGTGTCGCCGGCGTCCAGCCGGCGGGCGGGGGGTGAATGGGCAGTCCGCCGTTTCGCCGACAGGCCTTAGACAGGCGGTCCCTGGCATCCGGCTGGTTCGCGGGCTTCCAGCCCGCAGTACAGCCGACTGCCAGTCGGCGCTACGGGGTCGGAGTTTCCGATTATCCGGGTGGTGCAGCCGTCCCGGCTGCAGGTTTTGCAGGCGAGGACGCCTGCACCACCAGCAGGCGAGGACGCCTGCACCACCAGGGAAGGTCGAAGTCAGCAGGCCAGAGGCCAGCACCACATGGCCCGGACGGCCGGTTCTTGACACCGCCCGCGTGGGGGGGACATTGCCCCGGCGCGCGGTCCACCAGCCCCGCGAGCGGTTCCCGATCATGATGCACAACACCCTGGGCGGCGGCCCGCCGTCGCCCGAAGAATTTCAGCGCCAGCTCTCCGAGCTGATGCGCCAGCACCTGTCCGGCCTGCGCGCCTCGCCCTTCCAACCCCGCCCCGAGCCGGGCGGCGGGGGAGGGGAGGAGTCGCGCCTGGAGGACGACCCGGTCTTCAAGTTTGACAAGAAGCCCCGGGACGTGAAGGCCCACCTGGACCGGTTTGTGATCCGGCAGGACGAGGCCAAGAAGGTGCTCAGCGTGGCGCTGTGCGACCATTACCACCACGTGCGGCTGGCGCTGGAGGGCCGGGAGCAGCCCAACTACGCCAAGCAAAACATCCTCCTGGTAGGCCCCACCGGCGTGGGCAAGACCTACCTCATCCGCAGCCTGGCCGACCTCATCGGCGTGCCCTTCGTCAAGGCCGACGCCACCAAGTTTTCCGAGACCGGCTACGTGGGGGGCGACGTCGAGGACCTCGTGCGCGAGCTGTACCGGCGGGCCAACCAGGACCTGCGCCGCGCCCAGTACGGCATCATCTACATTGACGAGATCGACAAAATCGCCGCCGCGCCCAATCTGGTGGGCCGGGACGTCAGCGGCCGGGGCGTGCAGACCAACCTGCTCAAGCTCATGGAGGAGACCGAGGTGCCGGCCCGCTCGCCCAACGACATTGCCGGCCAGTTGCAGGCGCTGATGGATTTCAGCCAGCGCGGCCGGCGCGGCCCCGAGGTCATCAACACCAAACACATCCTGTTCATCGTCAGCGGCGCCTTCCCGGGGTTGGAGAAGATCGTCCGGCGGCGGCTGCGCGAGGCCACCATCGGCTTTGCCGCACGCCCGACCGAGGTGGAGGGGGACTTCGAGGTCACCACCCACGCCCAGACGCGCGACTTCATCGAGTACGGCTTCGAGCCGGAGTTCATCGGCCGGCTGCCGGTGCGGGTGTTTTGCCATCCGCTGGACGTGAACGACCTGTTCAACATCTTGCGCACCGCCGAGGGCAGCATCATCCGCCAGTATGAACAGACCTTCGCCGCCTACGGCATCGAGGTGCTCTTCCAGGATGACGGCCTGCGGCGGATCGCCGAGCTGGCGGCCGAGGAACAGACCGGCGCGCGCGGGCTGATGACGGTGTGCGAGCGGGTCTTCCGCGACTTCAAGTTCGAGCTGCCCTCGACCCGCGTGCGGCGGTTTGTGGTGGACCGCGCGGTGGTGGAGCAGCCGGCCGCCGCCCTGACCCGGCTGCTGGCCGAAAGCGCGGTCGAGGAACGCGCCGTGATGCGGCAACTGGTCGAGGAATTCGCCGAACGCTTCACCCGTGAGCACGGCCTGACCATCCGTTTCACTCCCGCGGCGGCGGACCGGCTGGTGGCACTGGCCCAGGTACAGGGCTGCCACGTCCGCGAACTGTGCGCCGAGCGGTTCAAGGACCTCCAGTTCGGCCTCAAGCTCATCGCCCAGAACACCGGCCGCCGGGAGTTCGAGATTGACGTCCCGCTGGTCGAGGCGCCGGACCGGGTCTTGAGCGAGTGGGTCGTGGCCAGCTACCGCACACCTCCCCCGCCCGCCGCCGAGGATAACTCCCCTGCCCGCAGGCGCGTCCCTGAGTAAGCCGTGCCCGCCCCGCGTCCCGCCCGCCAGCGCCCGGCACCGGCCGCCCCAGCGATCCTTGCCACGCAGGAGCGGCTGGGCCTGCCGACGTTGGCGACCCGCCTCATTGCCCGCGTGGACCGGGCACATCCCGCCGACGCCGTCCTTCGGGCGGCCTTGCCGCGTGAACTGCGCCTGAGCCCCGCTGCCGCGGCCGCACTCTGCCGGCTGGTTTTCGGCTGGTTCCGCTGGCGGGGATGGTTCGAGACCGCCACGCCCTCGCCGGATCAGGTGCGCGCCGCCGCCGGGCTGGCCCGCCGTTTTCAGGAACAGCCGGACTCCTTCGCCCCCGCCGAGTTGATCGAACGCGCCGTGCCGGCCTGGGTGCGGGACCAGGTCGAAATCACCCCGGAACGGGCCCGCTGGCTTCAGACCGAGCCGGTCCTCTGGTTGCGGGCCCGACCCGGCACCGGCCCGGCGCTGGCCGCGCGCCTGGGCGATTGCACCCCCGCCGGCCCCGGCCCGCTGGCCGATGCCCTGGCCTACCACGGCCGCGAGGACCTGTTCCGCCGGCCGGAATTCCACGCCGGGGCGTTTGAAATCCAGGACCTCCACTCCCATGCCGTGGGTTGGTTGTGCGCCCCGCAACCGGGCGAGACCTGGTGGGATGCCTGCGCGGGTGAGGGCGGCAAGACCCTGCATCTGGCCGACCTGATGCAGCGCCGCGGGCTCGTCTGGGCCAGTGACCGCGCGACCTGGCGCCTGCAAACCCTCCGCCGCCGCGCCCGCCGCGCGCAGGTCTTCAACTACCGCGCGGTGTTGTGGGACGGTGGCGCACGCCTGCCCACGCGCACGCGCTTCGACGGCGTGCTGGTGGACGCGCCCTGCACCAACCTCGGCACCTGGCAGCGCAACCCGCACGCCCGCTGGACCACCCTGCCCGCGGACGTGGACGAGCTGGCCGTGGTGCAAAGCCGGCTGCTGCGCACCGTGGCGCCGGCGGTCAAACCCGGCGGCCGACTCCTCTACGCCGTTTGCACGCTGTTCCCCGCCGAAACCGGGGCCGTGGCCGACGCCTTCGCGCGCGAGCACCCGGACTGGGAACCGCTCGAACTGCGGGACCCCTGGACCGGGGCGGCCACGGCGCCGGGCCGGCTCTGGCTGCCGCCCGAGGCCCGCGGCGCCAACGGCATGTTCCTCGCCGCCTGGCGCCGGCCGAAGGCCGGGTGAGCGGGATCACCGGCGCGCTCAAGGTGCGCGTGCCCAGCGTCCGCCACGGGCCACCACCACCTCGAGGTTGACCCGCCGGTTGCCCACCGCGTCGAAGGCCAGCGGGCCGGTCAGGCCGGGCAGGGGATGTTCAAGGGGAAAGCACCGGAAGGCCGGCTGGCCGTCCGCCCTTTCCAGGACCCGCGCCAGCAGCCACACGGCCTCCGCCGCCGCCCAGGCCAGCGGGTCCGGCTCCCGGCCAAACCGGTCCCGGAACCGGCCACGGAACGGAGCGGCCAGGGACTCCGACTCCGCCCCGCGTTCCAGTTGGACCGAATAAAAACCTTCTGCCGCCGGGCCGGCGGCCTGCAAAAAAGCGGCGCCGGCCACGCGACCGGGCCCGGCCAGCACCCCGGTGAAACCGGCCTGCCTCACCGCCTGCACCCAACGGGCTGCCTCCCGCGGACCGAGCCAGACAAGTACTCCGCCGGGCGCGATTTCGTGCAGCGATTTCAGCAGTGTTTGTGGTGGCGGATTTGTCGCCGGCACGGGCCAGACCGCGGCCAGGCTGCCGCCGGCGGCGCGGACCGCTTCGTCCAGGTCCCGGGCGGCTTCGCGGCCGGAGCGGCCTTCCGGCACGAAGGCCGCCCAGCGGCGCACCGGCGGGCTGAAGTTGCCCGCGGCAGTGACCAAGGCCCGCGCTTCGTCCGTGGTCCGGGGCACCACCCGCACCACCCAGGGCAGGCGCGCGCCGGTGACCGAGGCATCGCTGCAAAAGCTTGCGGTGGGCAGGCGCGTGCGCCCGGCCACCTGCTCGACCAGGTGGACGGTGGTGCCGGTGGCGGGGGCGATCAGAGCCTGCACGCCGGCGTCCAGCGCCAGGGCCACGGCGTCATCGCCCTCGGTGCCCCATTGGCCGGGGTGACCGCGCACCAGCAGTTCGATGGACGCCCCGGAGCGGGCACGGGCCCAGTCCACGCCCGCCCGGGCACCCTGCAGGATGCTGTCGGCTTCCGGTTCGCCGGGTGGCAGCACCAGTCCGATTTTCAGGCTGGCCGGAGGGATTTGGGGTTCTCCCGCCGCGACGGCCGCCGCCCACGCGGCGCCCACCGCCCACACCACCCGCCAGACCCGTGAACGGTGCCGCGGGCGCGGGCGCGAGGGCGTCATGGGCTGGCGCTGGCGGCCCGGGCTTGCTGGGTTTGCCGGGGCCGCCAGGTGGGCGCGGGCGGCGGATCGTAGTACCATGCGCCGTCGCGGAAGTGGGCGAGGGTGATGGGCGCGATGTTGTCCCAGCGGCCGTCGAAGATCATGTGGCCGGTGACACCGTTCCACTCTTCGAGGCCGGCGAGGTAGTCGCGGATGCGGTAGCGGTTCGGGCCGGCGTGGTCAATGGCCTCGATCATGAGCCGGGCACCGTCGTAGCTGTAGGCGGCATAGACATCCGGCTTTTCACCCCAGCGTTTTTCGTAGCGGGCGACGAAGTCCAGCCACACCGGGTCGGTGCGGTGGGGGTTGAAGAAGTAGGTGATGGTCATGCCCTCGGCATGGGGGCCGGCGGCGCGGCGGAATCCTTCCTCCTGGAGGCGGTCGAAGCCGTAGAAGCGGGCGGTGATCCCGGCTTCGCGGAACATTTTGACGAACCGGCCGATGTCCTCGGGCTGGCCGTAGAACAGGACGGCGTCGGGCTCGGTGGCCCGGATCGCGGCGATCTGGGTCGTGAGGTCGCGGTCGCCCGGTTGGAAGAGCAGATGTGCGACGGGCGGGTACCCCAGGCGGCGGATGTAGTGGTTGAAGTGCATGACGCCCACGCGGCCGGGCCGGCTGCTTTCGCGCAGGACGGCGATGCGTCGGCAGCCGGCCTGCTGGACGATGTGCAGGGCCAGGCGCCAGCACTGCTGGCGGTCGTCCGGCCAGACGCGGGTCAGCCAGGGAATCTGGGTCTCGGTCAGGGTCGGGTCCGGGTCGGAGGCGTTGATGATGTAGGTCTCGATCTTGAGGGCCACGCGCAGGGCCACGTGGGTGGCGTCGCCGTCAATGGTGCCGAGGAAGCCGAGCACGTCGGCGTCCTTGAACTCGACGGCGATGTTGGCGGCGCTGCCCCACTGGGGGGCGTCTTCCCGCTCGATCAGTTCGAAGGGCAACTGACCCGGCCGGCGGGCGGCGTTGGCCTCCTCGAAGGCCAGTACCACCCCCTGGCGGCTGCGCCGGCCGCGCGCGGCCTCCGGGCCGTAGGCCGCCGGGCTGAGCAGGCCGACCTTGAGCGATTTCAAGTTGGGGGGATCGGGGTAGTGCCGGCCCGGTCCGCGGAAGGGCAGCCGCCGGGTCCAGTAGCGGAAGTAGGGCTCGACGTCGCGGAAGGGGATCAGCTCCTCGGGCGTGTTGGCGTAGTAGGGGTACTCGAACTCGATAGCCGCCGCGTCTGCCGGCAGCGCGGGGGCGGCGGGCTCGCTCACGCGACCGTCTTCCTTTTCCGTCTGGGCGGGCGGGGACTCGGGTTTTTCGCCGTAGCCATAGCCGGCGGCGGCCAGGGGGGCCGCGGCGGCGATACCGGCGGTCAGCAGGAGAGCGGGCAAACCGGTTTTCATGACAATCTCCTCAGCGGATCAGGATGGCCTGGGCCTCGATCTCGACCAGCAGGTCGCTGCGGCAGATGCGGGCCTGCACGGCGGTGCTGGCGGGGAAGGGGTCCAGGCCGAGGGCGCGGTAGAACTCGTTGCGGACGCGGTTGAACTCGGCGTAGTCGCGCTCGATGTCGCGCAGGTAGCAGGTGGTGCGGACCACGTCGTGCCAGGTGGCGCCCTCGCTCTTGAGCAGTTCGGTGAGGTTGTGGTAGGTGCGCCAGAGCTGGGCGCGGAAGTCGCCCGGGTAAAGGGTTTCGCCCCGGGCGCCCACACTGGCGGTGCCGCTCAAGAGCAGGTGGGTGATGCCGCCGGGCAGGTCCACGCGCAGGCCGCGGGTGAAGGCGCTGCCGTACTCGCCGGCCTCGTTGAGCACCTTGGGTGCGGAGATGGCCCGCATGCTGACCACGGGCCGGCCGGCGGGCAATTTCTTGAGCAGGCCCACCGGTGCCGGCTCGGCGGCCGGCAGGCCCAGCGCGCGGCGTTCGGCCTTCTCGGCCTCGGAATAGACCAGGCCGTTGTCCTGGTAGTTGTCCAAGGTGACGTCCGGGGGGGGGATGGAGGCAGGCATAAACGGGTGCGGCTTGGCAGGGTGGTGGGTGGGCATGAGCAATCAGCGTTGGGCCCGGGCCACGGCGGCCGGGCGTGGCGGCCCGGCAAAGACGCCGCGGCTCAGGCCGAGGGAGGTGGCGAACCAGGCTTCGTCGTCGTCCACGTAGATGCCGAGGACGAAGCCGTTGGCCAGGGCGGTGGACATGGGCTGGGTTTTGGGCGGCTGGCCGGGGCGGTGCAGGGTTCGCAGGCCCTCGCCTTTGGCGCCCACCTCGTAATTGACCCAGGTCTCGCCGTCGGTCACGGACACGCCCTTGTCCATGCCGATCCAGGCCGTGCCGCGGTGGGCCCAGACGAACTGGGTGAAGTTGGACAGCAGGGGGGTCTTTTCCTCGACCCAGGTCTTCCAGCCGCGGGCGTCGCGGCGGGCAAAGCCGAAGTAGGTGCATTGCCAGAGCCGGCCATCCTCCCAGGCGATCCAGGCGGTAATGTCGTTGACCGGGCCGTCGTCCGGCACCAGGTCGAAGTGGAAGTCCCGGTCGGGGTCGCGGTACTCCTTGAAGGTGCCGCGGGCGGGGTCGTGTTCGATGATGCCGCCGCCCCAGACGCCGATGAAGACCAGCTCCGGGGTGGCCTTGATGGCGTAACACCAGGGCTCGTGCATGACGGTGTTGTTGTGATCGTAGATTTTCCACTCGCCGGTCCGCGGGTCCAGGCAACCGGCGCCGGCGGCGGTGGCCACCCAGATGCGACCGCCGCCGACGTCCACGCCGTACACTACGTTGTTGGGCAGGCCGCTGTTGGTCTGGGTGTACACGGTGAAGCGGCCGCCGCTGTAGCGGGTCAGCCCGCGCATGGTGGCGATCCACAGGTCGCCGGTCTGCGGGTCCTCGACGATCTGCAGGACCATCTTGTGGCTGAGGCCGTCCTCGGGGCCGTAGCGGTGAAAGCGGCCGTCCTCGCCGCGCACGCACAGGCCGTTCCAAGTGCCGATCCAGAGCCGGCCGTCGCGGGTCTTGTACACGGCATGGACCTTCTCGTCCGGGATGCCGTCGGCCCTGCCGAAGTTCTCGAACCGTTCGATCACCGGGAAGGGCACATCCGCGAACGGCGTCGGCGGGGAGTCGGCCGCCGCGTGCAGGGCCGGCGCGGTCAGCAGGCCGGCCAGGAGACAGGAGACGGAGGGGTTCATGACAGGAGGGGGAGTTACAGGGTCTTGAGGTACTCGATGAGGTCGTTGAGCTGGTGCTTGGTCCAGTACGAGCTGACGCCGTGCAGGTCGTTGGTCTGGTAGATGGTCCAGAGCTCCTCGAGCGTGCGCGCCCGGCCGTCGTGCAGGTACGGGGCGGAGGCGGCGATGCCCAGCAGGTGCGGCGCGTCAAACTCGTCGGTCGCGTCGCGCGGGCCGCGGGTGCCGACCGCGCTCCTGAGCCGGTTGGTGAACAACGGCGGGCGATGGCAGGTCTGGCACTGACTTTCGATGGGGATGGGCGTGCCGTCGGGCCGCTGCGTGGCGAAGAACAACTGGCGGCCCCGCTCGGCGGCGGGGGACAATGGCTTGCCCTGTTCCGTGAAGTGGCGTGTGCGTGCCGGCGGCAGGGATTTGAGGAAGGTCTCCAGGTCCCGTAGATCGTCCGCCGGGATCGGGTCGGTGCGCATCAGCACCCGCGAGAACCGCGGGCCGCACTGGAAGGGCAGGGTGGGGTTCTTGCCGTTCCACTTGAACGGCGCGGTGCCGTCAATGCCCCGGAGCGTGCGGTTGTCCAGCAGGTTGTCCCCGATGCCGTCGCCGTCAAAGTCATACGACAGGCCGTCCACGTGACCGTCCGGATGGCAGGAGCGGCAGGAGAACTGGCGCTGGAAGGTGTGCGCCGCCTGGGTGAAGACGCGTTCGCCGCGCCGGATGGGGTCCCACCCGCCGCCGTCCCCCAGCACCAGCCGGCCGCTCACTGTCAACCGCTCGGTGTCCACCACCCAGACCTGGTCCTCGAGCCGCACCGACACGTACAACCGCCGGCCGTCCGGGCTCAGGGCCAGGTGCCGCGGGTTCCGGCCGGTGGGCACGCGCGCCACGACGTACTCCGCGGCCAGGGACAGGTCGCGGATGGCCTCGCGGCGGGTGGCTTCATCGGCCTGTTCCAGCCACGCGGCCAGGCGATCCAGGTCCACCACACTGATGGTGTCGCTGCCGGCGGAGGCGACGTAGGCGCGCCGGCCCGCGGCGTCCACCGCCAGCCCGGCGGGGTCGGCGAAGTAATCGTTGGCCTCGTCCAGGGGCACCTGGACCACCTGACCGCGGCCGTCGAGCACGGCCAGGCCGCTGGACATGACCCAGCCGTGAGCGACCTGGGTGATGGGCACCAGGTTGCGCACCTTGACCAGGGGCGCGAGCACCCAGTTGCGCGCGGGCACGTAGCGGAGCTCTTCGGACAGGTGGGCCGACTCCAGGCTCACGCGGCGCAAGACCCGGCCCCCGTCCGGGCTCAGGCAGGTCAATTCCGAGGCGGCGGGCAGGAACAGGTGGGCGTAGCCGGCCTCGGCCGGCTGGGCGGAGGCCCCGCCGCGGGCCAGGTCGGGCTCGGCCAGGCGCGCGACGACCCAGGCGCGTTGGCCGTCCGGCGCGGCGGCCACGCCGAAGGGTTCGCGTCCGGTGGTCGGCCGCGCCACTTCCTTCAAGGGGGCGGGGCTGAGCACCGAGGCATAGCCGCTGCCGGAATTGGCCACGATCAGGCGCTCGCCGGCGGGGGTTTCCGTGAACGCCAGCGACACCGGTTCCAGCCCCACAAAGAGGCTGTCCACCTCGCGGAAGGTTTCCAGGTCCAGTTGCGCCACCCGGTCCTGCTGCCGGCAGGCCACAAACAACCGCCGCCCGGCGCGGTCCAGCGCCAGGCCAAACGGCCCGCCGGCCACCGCGGCGCGGCGCAGCACGGTCAGGTGCTCGGCGTCGGCCTCGACCACTTCGTCCAGCTCATCCAGCGCGATGTACAGCCGCCGGCCATCCGGCGAGACGGCCAGCCCGGCCGGGGCGGGATGCCGCGGCCGGGGCCGCGCCCAGGCCAGTTTGTTCAAGTCGGTACCGTGGCACCGGGTGCAGGAGACCCAGCCCAGCGTGGGGTTGCCGGTCCAGCGTCGCACGTGGCCGACGGACCAGAAGTAACTGCCCGTGCCCAGGCCGCCCACGGCGACCAGGCCGACCAACGAAACGGCGACAAAGCCCCGCGGGTTCATGGCACAGGTCCGGCCAGGGCCGGTGGGGGAGGAGTCAGGGAAACGGGGGCGCGGTTGGCCGCCAGCGGCCGCGAGTTGCGGGGCGCGCGGTGATGCGGCTCGTGGCAGCCCACGCAGCCGCGGTTTTCCCCCGGCCGCACCCAAAAGATGGGCGGACACCGCCGCACCAACCGGCCCGCTGCGTCGAAGGCCTCGATGACCAGCGGCACGTCCGCGGGCAGCTCGAGCAGGAACGAGCCGTCGGCGTGCGGCTGCAGTTCACCCAGCACCTGCTCGGTGTCCTGCGACCGTGCGGCAAACCGCACCCGTGCGGCGGGGTTGGTCGCCGGGCCTTCACTGAGGCTGGTTTCGTTCACGTCCAGGCACAGCACCGTGCCGGTGGTGCGCCGGGGGTCCAGGGTGGACATGTGGCCCTGTGGCCGGGGCCGCGCCGCCAGCCTGGCGGCCTCGACCTCGTGCCAGGCCGGGTCGTCGAACAATGGCGTCACCGTGTCCGGGGCGTCGGCGCGGACGCGGAACACGGCGAAGCTCTCGCCGGGACCGCGGCGGTCCCGGTCCGGCGGTTCCAGGCAGGTCAGCCATTCGCCCGGCTCGCCGGGCTCGATCGCGCGGCAGCGGGCGTTGACCGCCGGCAGCAGCGGTTGGCGGCTGAACTGGGGCCGGGCCAGCCGGACGCCCTCGGCGCGCGTCAGGTCCCCGGCGGCGGGGTGCTCGGCTGCGAGGAAGCCCACCCACTGGCGGTCCAACAGCCGCGGCCGGCGCACCACCGGCCAGCCGCCGTCATGCTGGCCGGCGAAGGCGGTCAGTTCCGTGCCGTCGGTGTTCACGGTGAACAGCGCCTGCCGTGGCCCGCTCGGGCTGGCGGCGCCGGGCTGGACGGTCACGAACAGAATCCGGCCGTCGGCCAGCACGGTGGGATCGAGCGCGCTGTGCGGGGTGAAGGTGAGCCGGCGGGGGGTGGTTTCGCCGGGCTTGAGGGCGTGGAGGGCGGCGGGCTGCGGGGGCGCCCACGGTTGATCGGCCGGCGGCACGGGCGAGGCGAAGACCAGCTCGTCGTGGGCGGCCACGGCGGGGTTGAGCGCGCCGCCGGGCATGGCGGTGACGCGCCGCGGGGTGCCGCCGTCGAGCCGGGCCTGATAAATCTGCCAGTCGCTGGTCGCGTCGCGTCGGCCGGCGAAATAGACCGTGCGCCCATCCGGGGCGACCACGGCATCGCCTGCGGCAAGCAGGCCCTGCGAGAGCAGCCTGATGTCCTGGGTGCGGTAGGGCGGCAGGAGCAGAACCACCCGACTGCCGGGCGGGTAGCGTTGGTCGAGCACGGTGGCGGCGGGGAGGGAGGAGGTCGCCGTCAGCGGGGTTTGGGTCAACACCAGCGCGCCGGTGGGCGGTTCGAGAGCGCAGCCACCGCCCAGCAGCCAGGCGGCCGTGACCAGACCGGGCATCGCGGGCCAATGCGCGTTCATGCGGCTAGGGTTCCTTGACCGTGAGGTACTGAGTGGCCGGCACGTTCTCGAGCACCTGGGTCGCGCCGGCCGGCCAGCGGATTTCGATCTTCTCGACCGTCGAGGCGCGCCCCAGGCCGAAGTGCAGGCGCGGATCGGACTGGCCGAGGAAGCCCGACGGGCAGCGCGCTTCGGCATACTGCGTGCGCCCGCCGGCGCTCAGGCGGACCTGCGCGCCCCAGCCGTGGGGATTGGACCGGGTGCCCTGCAATTCCAGACCGAGCCAGGCGCCGACCGGCCCGCGGTTTTGCAGGAGGAAGGGCCGGTCGCCCAGCGAGGTGACCACCAGGTCCAACGCGCCGTCGTTGTTGAAGTCCACCACGGCGCTGCCGCGGGCGCGCAGGCGGGCGTCGAAGAAGGCGCCGCCCTGTTCGCGGGCGTTGGTGAAGCGGGCCTGGCCGTCGTTTTCGAGCAGGAGGCTTTCCCAGCCGACCAGGTGGTGGGCGTCCCCGTTGGCGATGAAGATGTCCAGGTCGCCGTCGTTGTCGAAGTCCAGGAAGTTGCTGCCCCAGCCGACGTACTCGGCGGTGAGCCGGCCCAGGCCGCTGGCCATCATCTGGTCGTTGTAGAGGCCCCGTGGCGTGGCCAGGTAGAGCGAGCCGTAGCCCAGGCGCGAGACCAGGATATCCGGCAACAGGTCGCCGTTGCAGTCGCCCACGGCGGCGGTCATCGATCCGGCGGCCTCGCCCAGGGCATTGAAGGCGATGCCCACTTTCATGGCCATTTCGGTGAACCGGCCCTTGCCGTCATTGACCAGGAGCACGTTGGGCGTGGCGTCGTTGCAGAGGTAGAAATCCGTGTTGCCGTCCAGGTCGTAATCGAGGGCGCACACGGACATGGCCCGGTGGTTGGGCAGGCGGATGCCGGCTGGCTCGCTGATGTTCTCGAAGGTGCCGTCGCCGCGGTTGCGGTACAGGACGTTGAACTCGCCCTTGTAGCTGAGCGGACCGGGGTAGGCGTCCGGGTTGAAGTACAGCTTGTAGTTCGGGTCGTAGGTCAGGTAGTTGGCCACAAAAAGGTCCAGCCGGCCGTCGCCGTCCACGTTCGCCCACGTGGCGCCGATGCCCGTGCCGGGGTCGCCCACGCCGGCCTTGCGGGTCACATCCTCGAAGGTGCCGTCGCCGCGGTTCCGGTACAGGAAGTTCGCGCCGACGTTGACCAGATAGAGGTCCGGCCAGCCGTCGCCGTCGTAATCCGCCACGGCGGCGGCGGTGCCGTAACCGCTGCCGGCCACGCCGGCCTTCGCGGTGACGTCCTCGAATTTTCCGTTGCCGAGGTTGCGGTAAAGGCGGTTGGGTTCGCGCCGTGTGCCCGGGGCGTGCTGGGTGACGCCGTCCAGCGGTCCGGAGTTCACGAAGTACAGGTCCATCCAGCCGTCCTGGTCAAAGTCCAGCACCACCACGCCGGCGCCGTTGGACATCACGATGTTGGCGATGCGGTTGGCGCAGAACTGGTGGACAAAGGTGATCCCCGCCGCCGCGGTCACGTCCGCGTAGCGATCCCCCTCCCGTGCCGGCAGGGGCGGGGTGAGGGTCAACGCCCCTTCCTCCTGGCCAGCGCCCCGGCTGATCGGCCGGCCGGCTTCCTCCCCGGGGGCGCCGCCGGCCGGGTGCGAGGCGGGGGCCGGGCGCTGACCGCAACCCACCAGCAACAGGCCCGCACACAACGCCCCGGAACCGGCGGCGATAATTATCAGGGAGGGATGCCCGGGGTTTGTCATTGCAGTGACGGCGATGGCGAAACTCTGCGCCGTCGGGCCGCTCGCACGGACACGATTGTGGCGAAGTGGTCCGGTCGCTGGGTAAAACGGACTCCCGGAGGCGTGAGTCGGACGTTGGCCGCAGCGGGGAGGGTAAAGGCGGTCGCGGCCTCAATCCCAGGTGACGTTGAAGGCCTCGTCGGCGGGAGCAACCAAGCGGGGGGGCGGCTCTTCTGGACCGGCGGGGGTCGGGGCGGTGGGTTTTGCGTGGCGGCGGCGCCGCGCCGCCGGGAACGCAGCGGGTGCCGGCCGTGGGGAGGTGGGGTGGTCGGTGACGGGTGAAGATCGGGCGGCGGCCTGCAGGGCGTTGCGCAGGGTGAAGGGGCTGCCCATGTGGAGGACCTCGGCCACCCAGCGCAGCGACAGGGTGGTTTCCCGGCGCAGCCGTTGGGCGATGCGGACTTTTTCCGGGTCGCCTTTGCGGCGGCGGGCCAGCTCCTCCAGCGTCCAGCCACGGCGTTCCAGTTCCTCGGCCAGCAGCGCGCGGCCAAGTTCTTCCCGGGCGGGGTGGGGTGCGGCCGACCGCGCGCGGCCGCGGCCGGTCTGGGCGCGCATTTGGTCCAACAGCGCCCGGCGGAAGGCGGCGTCGCCAAACGCCCACCCCCGCCGCAGGGCCCGCCAGTGAGGCGGCTCGGGTTGCTGGCGAAGGGCCTCGAGCGCCTCTGCCCAGGCGCGGCGGTGGGCCTCGCTGTCCGTTTGCCAACCGCACGCCGCCAGCAGGCGGTCCACCACCAGCCAGGGCGGACACGCGGAGGGGAGACCCAGCACGGTCGCCAGGCTGCCGGCCGGGTAGGCGGCGAGGGGCTGATCGGTGGCCAGGAGGCCGAGACGGGCGGGGCTCAGGAGCACGTGCAGGCAGGCGTCGCGGAAGTACGCGGTCGCCGGCGCGACCGGCACGGCGCGGTAACGGCCGGCGAAGAGATGGCCGCGCAGGCCGCGGCGGCGGTTGTAGCGGTGGGTGAAGGTGCCCAGCCACCACTTCATGCCGGTGACGAGGTTGGGGTGCAGGGTTTCCACCACCAGGTGGGCGTGGTCCGGCAACGCGCAGTAGGCATGGACGCGCCAGCCGGTCTTGGTGCAGGCGGCGCCCAGTTCTTCGAAGAAGTGGGCCACCGCCTCCGGCTCGGCGAAGACCGGTTCGGCGCGGTTGGTGCGCACGGTCAGGTGGTACACTGCGCCGGGGTACTCGAGCCGCAGGGGGTAGGGCATGGGGGAGTTCAGCCGGGGCGCCAGCGTTCCAGCCGGCGGCGCAAGGCCGCGTGGCGTTCCGCATCGGGCACCAGGTTGGGGAAGTCACGCAACAGGCGGTCGGCGTCGGGGATTTCCCCCCAGGCCGTGACGGTGAACACCTCCAGCGCGCCGCCGGCGGACAGACCCAGTTCGCGGCGGCGGCGGTCGAAACGCGCGCGCAGGGTCTGGCGCCAGGCCGCGAGGCTGGCCGGGGGGGCCATCTGGTGGCGGCCTACCCAGGGCAGCCATTCGCGAATCTGGCTTTGATGGCACCAGGTCATCCGCGCGATTTCCTCGAAGGCCGGCTCAACATCCACCGCCAGGTCATGGCTGTTGGCGCCGAACATATAGCCGTCGTACACGCTCAAGATGACCGGGACCGGGCAGGGCGTGGAGTGGGTTTCGTCGGCCGGGTACTCGGGGGTGAAGGCGTGGGGGACGTTGATCATGTAGGCCACTTCGCGGATGGCCTGCGCGATGGCCAGGTGGTCCACGTGCACCCCGGCCAGGGGGTCTGCCGGCAGGGGCGGACAAAACAGGTAATCGGGCTGGAAGTCCCGGATGGCCTTCCAGAGCGCGGCCAGCAGCGGGATGTCCACCCGCAGGCAGGCCTCGCGCGGCACCCGGCCGTCGGGCAGGCGCAGCAACTCGAACTCGTAGCCGCCGACCCGCGCCGAGTCCAGTTGCTCGGCCAGCCGCAGGCGGCCGGTTTCCTCGCGCGGGCGGGAATGATGCCCCGCGCAGCCGTCGGTGCACACAAGCACCTTGCGCCGGACGGCCGGCCCCGGCCGGCGCCGCCACAACTCGAAGGTGCCGGCCGCGGTGAACTCGAAGTCGTCAAAGTGGGCGTGAACGAACAGCAGCCTCATGCGGTGCGGCGAGCGTAGTCGCGCGGCCGCCGGGGCTCAAGGTCGGCCCCGCCTGTGCACTGGCCGGAGCGTCCGCCAGCGCCTACACTACGGCGGAAAACCTGGTCCCCCAGCCATGAAAACTGCCACCCAACTGGCCATCTTCCTGGCCAATCAACCCGGCGCCCTGGCCCGCGTTTGCACGGCCCTGGCCGAGGCCGGCATCAACATCCTCGCCCTGGCCACCAGCGACACCGTGGACCATTCGGTGGTGCGAATGGTGGTGAGCGATCCCCGCAAGGCCATCTTCCTGCTCGAGGAGCGGGGGCTGCTGGTGGTCGAGAGCGAGGTGTTGCTGTTGACCGGTGCCAACCAGCCCGGTGCCCTGGCCGAGATCAGCCAGCGCCTGGCCCGGGCGCAGGTCAACATTGACTACCTGTATTGCGCCAGCGCGCCGGAGTCGCCGGCCGGGTTGCTGGTGCTCCGGGTCAACCACCTGCGCAAGGCGCGGCAGGCGCTGCGCCGGCTGGCGGCTGCTCAGTAGCGCTTGACGAAGCGCTTGCCCCCGCCCCCCTCTTCCTCCCGACGGTCCGCGGGGGCGGCCGTTTCCGGGGCCGGCGCCGCCGATGGGGCGGGGGAAGCGGGTTGCGGGGCCGCCGGCGTGGCCGCGTCGGCCGCGGGGGGCGTACGGGACGACGTCTCGGCCGCCTCGGCCGCCTGGACAAAGGCCAGCCGCAGGTCGGTCAGGGTATCGGCCAGGACGGCTGCCTCGTCCGGGGAGAGGTTGCCGCGGGTACGGGTCTCGAGCGCCTCCAGGGTGTCAATGAAGAGGCTGGCGGCTTCAAGGTTGACCTCGCGGCGACCGGTGTCGGGATGAGGAGCCCGGCCCAGAAACAGGGCTGCAAGGTTGGCCTGTTGCAGCACCAGGCCGGTGAAGAGCGCGGAGTGCCGTTCGGCCTGCCCGGCCGGTGGGGGGGAGGGAGTCGAAGGGTCCGGGTTCATGCCTCGGAGTCTTCCGGTTCCCGTTCGCTTTGGAGAAACCGCACCAGGTAGCGCAGGCGGTCCTCCAGACGCAGGGTCTCGAGGATGATCTGGCGCTGACGGGGGTCCCGCAACAGCGTGGCCGAGACCAGGTCGGTCAACTGCTCGGCGTCCTCCTGGCGGGCCAGTTGTTCCAGCGCCTCCTGGAAGGCCAGCAGGGTGGGGGGGTGGGGACCGCTCTGGCCGGGGCTGATGACCTTGGTCTCTTCGAGGCTTTGCTGCAGGCGGTCGCGGGTCAGTTCCAGCACGCGGGTGGTCAGGGCCTGCACCACCAGCCCGCTGTCGCCGGCGGGGGGGAGGGACTCGACCACGTGCATCCGGTAGGGCCGGTATTGCACGGCGCGACCCAGCCGGATGCGGGCCAGCCCCTGGAGGATCAGATGGGAGGTGCCGTCCGGGCGGGTGACGCAGGCCCGCACCAGCCCCAGGCCGGCCACGCTGAAGGGGGTTTCCCGTACCCGGTCCTTGCGCCGGAGGGCGACGGCGAACATCCGCGGACCTTCCAGCACATTGGCGAGCATCCGCCGGTAGCGGGGCTCGAAGATGTACAGGGGCAACATCGCCTGGGGGAACAGGATGGCGTTGCCCAGGGTCATGACCGGGACGGCCGGCGGCACCTGCATGGAAGGGAGTGTAGTCCGGACCACCCCCTGCGCAAGCCTCCGTCCGGGAAGCTACTTGCCTTGCCGGCCCGGCCGACTCAGACTGCCGTCCAAATGAACTCGAAGGCGCCGGTTGTCATTCTGGTGGTGCTCTGCCTGGCCCTGCTGGCGGCCTTGGTCGTGCGGCACAACAAGGCCGTGAGCGAAAAACGCGCGGACCAGCAGCGGATTCTCCAACTCTCCAACGAGTGGGCCTCCGCCCGCGCCCGGCTGGACGAGCTGGAGACCGTCAACAACAGCCTCCGCTCCGACCGCGACACCGCCACGGCCTCCCTGGACCGCACCACCGCCCAACTGGCCCAGGTGCGCGAGACCCTGGCCGAGACCGAACGCAAGGTGGCCGAGGCCACTCAGACCCTCCAGGCCAGGGCCGCCGAGCTGGAGCAGTTGGAAGCCCGTGCCAAAAACCTCGAAAGCCAGAACCTCGGCCTCGAAAAGCAGGCCGCGGACATGCGCCAGGCCATCCAAAACCTTGAGACCCAGATCGCCGACACCCGCCAGCGCCTGGCCACTGCCGAAGGCGACCGCGATTTCCTGCTCAACGAACTGCTCCGCCTCCAGCGCGAAAAAACCACCCTCGAAACCCGCCTCAACGACATCACCGCCCTGCGCGAACAGATCGCCCGCATCCGCGAAGACCTGGCCGAGACCCGCCGCCTCGAGGCCCTCCGCCGCAACCTCTACGGCCCGGCCTCGCTCAAGGGCGGCGAGCTTCGCCAACGCGGCCCGCGGCGCGAGGGCGAAATCAAACCGCCGGACCTGGACGTGGAAATCCGCCGCGACGGCGGCACCCGCATCATGGCCCCGCCCCCGCGGCCCTGAGCCGGCGACCGTCGCCCGGTCCCGGCGGGCAACGTTGACGCACCGCCGCCCGCTCCACTAAGTTCCCGGAGCAGTTCACCGGCCTGCCTCCAAACCTGCACGCCACCGACTGCCGCGTTTTCCCGGGTCCATTATGGCCAACACCATCCTCGTGGGCGCCCAATGGGGCGACGAAGGCAAGGGCAAGATCATTGACGTCCTGGCCGAACGCTCCGACTACATCGTCCGCACCGCCGGCGGCAACAACGCCGGCCACACCGTCTTCATGGGCACCCAGAAATACGTCCTCCACCTCGTCCCCTCCGGCATCCTCTGGCCCGGCAAGCTGTGCGTCATCGGCAACGGCGTTGTCGTGGACCCCGTCAGTCTGGTCGAGGAGATCGAAGGTTTGCGTGCCCTGGGCGTGAAGGTGGACGGCAACCTGTTCCTGAGCGATAGCGCCCACCTGGTCATGCCCTACCACCGGCTGCTGGACGAGCAACGGGAGCTGCGCAAGGGTCGCCACAAGATCGGCACCACCAAGCGCGGCATCGGCCCCGCTTACGGCGACAAGGCCGCCCGCGTGGGCCTGCGCGTGCTGGACCTCATCCAGCCGGAGCGCTTCGCGACGCTCCTGCGTCAGCGCCTGCGCGAAAACAACGCCGTGCTCCGCGCCCTCGGAGCGCGTCCCCTGTCCTTTGCCCGCGTGCACGCGACCTACCGGCGCGCCGGCGATTATCTCCGCCCCTTCGTGACCTCGACGGTGGTGCTGCTGCACGAGGCCGCCCGGCGCGGGGCGGACATCCTGTTCGAGGGCGCCCAGGGTACGTTCCTGGACATTGACCACGGCACCTACCCGTATGTGACCTCCTCGAACACCACCGCCGGCGGGGCCTGCACCGGCTCGGGCGTGCCCCCCACCCGCATGGACCACGTGGTCGGCGTCATGAAGGCCTACACCACCCGCGTGGGCGAAGGGCCCCTGCCCACCGAGAACGCCGAGATCGCCGACCTGCTTCACGGCATGGGCCGCGAGTTCGGCGCCACCACCGGCCGCCCCCGCCGCTGCGGCTGGGCCGACACCGTCGTTACCCGCCACGCCGTCATGGTCAACGGCATTAACCGGCTGGCCATCACCAACGTGGACGGCCTGGACACGGTCCAGACCCTCAAGGTCTGTGTCGGCTACCGGCACGGCGACCGCCGCTACGAACACGTGCCGGCGGATGCCGCCGTGCTGGCCGAGTGCGAGCCCGAGTACGTCGAGTTCCCCGGCTGGCTCACGCCCACCAGCCACATCCGGGAGTGGCGCCGGCTGCCCGCCCGCTGTCGGGCCTACCTCAAGGCCCTGGCCGAGCTGAGCCACACCCGGCTGGCCATGGTCTCGGTGGGGCCGGCCCGCGAGCAAACCATCTTCCTGTGAGCCGCGGCGTCCGCCCCGCCCGGTGCACGCCATGAGCCCGGCCGCCCACCTCAGCCCCCAGGCCCTGGCCCACCTGCCCCAGCACGTGGCCATCATCATGGATGGCAACGGCCGCTGGGCCAAGGAACGCCACCTGCCCCGCGTCGAGGGCCACCGCGTCGGCGCCGAGTCCGCCCGCGCGGTGGTGCGGGCCGCCGGCGAGCTGGGCATCAAGTACCTGACCCTTTACGCCTTCTCGGTCGAGAACTGGAACCGCCCCAAGGACGAGGTGGACACGCTCATGAAGTACCTGGCGCGCTACCTGAGGAGTGAAACGGCGGAACTGCAGCGCCACAACGTCCGGCTCGAGGCCATCGGCCAGATTTACCGCCTGCCCGAATTCGTGCAGGAGCAACTGCACCGCACCCGGGCCGCCCTGGCCAAAAACAACGGCCTCACCCTCATCCTGGCCCTGAGCTACGGCGGCCGGGCCGAAATCGTGGACGCGGTCCGCGCCCTGGCCTGCAAGGTCAGGGCCGGCCAGATCGAGCCGGAGAAGATCAACGAGCAGGCCGTGGCCCAGCACCTGTACACCCACCATTGGCCCGATCCCGACCTGCTCATCCGCACCAGTGGCGAGATGCGGGTCAGCAACTTCCTGCTCTGGCAGATTTCCTACGCCGAGTTCGTGGTCACCCCCACCCTCTGGCCGGACTTCCGCAAGCCCCAGTTCTACGCCGCGCTCGAGGAATACGCCCGCCGCCACCGCCGCTTTGGGGGCGTCTGAGCGGGCCGGGCCGGCGCGGCCGTCCCTGCGGTGCCCCGCTCAGAACATCAACGCCGCGGCACCCACCACGCCCGCGTCATTGCCGAGGGCGGCCGGGACGATTTCCACCCCGCCGGCACTGAACTGCGTCGCCCGCGACAGCCGCTCCCGCATGACTGCGGCGAACAGGTCGAAATGCGCTTCCCCCATGCTCCCGCCCAGGATCAACCGTCGTGGCAGGAAGGTGTGGGCCAGGGTCCAGGCCCCCGCCGCCGACGCGGCCAGCACCCGGTCCAGGATCGCCCGCGCCGCTGCTTCTCCCCTTCCGGCAGCGGCAAAAACCGCCCGCGCATCGGCATAGCCGTGCCCCAGGCCGGCGGCCGCCACGGCCGTGCCCGAGACCAGCGATTCCAGGCAGCCGCGCGTCCCGCAGTAGCATTCGGGGCCGTCGCCCGCGACCAGCAGGTGGCCCAGCTCGGGGTGTTCGCCGCCGGCGCCGCGATAGATTTCGCCCCGCACGATGGCCGCGCCGCCCACGCCGGTGCCGAGCGTGAGCATGACCACCGGATCGAAACCCCGGCCCGCACCGGCAAAGCATTCGCCCACCGCCGCGGCGTCCGCGTCGTTTTCCAGCCGCACCGGCGCGCCAAAACGCGCCCGCAACGGGGTGACGATGTCGCACCGGTCCCAGCCGCCCAGCGTGTAGGGGTTGTTGATCAGGCCGCGGGCGGGGTCCACCGGCCCCGCACAGCCGAGGCCGACGCCGCGCAGGTCCGCCGGCCGCCAGCCGGCCCGCGTGCAAACCGTTTCAATCGCCCCGGTCAACCGCTCAACCGCCCGCGCAAAGCCCAGTTCGGCCTCGGTGGGCAGGGTGACCCGGGCGCGGATTGCGCCGGCACCATCCACCACGGCCACGGCCATCTTGGTGCCGCCGATGTCAATGCCGACGGCGCGGGCGTTGGGGGGTGTTGCAGGGCTCATGGACCCTCCGCGTGGAGGACGCGCCAGCGGGCGAATTCCCGGGCGACAGCCCGCCCCCAGTCCCCGTACCACGCGTAACCAGTGCGCCGCTCCGGTTCAATTTCAGCCAGGGCGTATTTCACGAGGCCGTCGCGGCCGGTGAAGATGGGCCGCTGGTTCGCGATCTCGTAGAAGCGGGCCCAGAGCGGCGGCGCGTCCGGCGCGGGTTCGATCGTTTTGTCGCCCGCACGCGTGACCAGCCGCAGGCCGGTGAGCTGTGCGGTTTCAAACCAGGCCGCACCCGCGCGGATGGCTGCGCAGACCTCCGGCGAAGGGGCCGGCAGACTCATGAGCAGCCGCAGGACGCCCGCGCTCTCCGCGGCCGCCAGGGCCGCGGGTTCGAAGCTCCGCGCCGGGCGGGGCGCCAGGGTGACGGCGTCATGCTGGGCGGCCCAGACGGTGAGCCGCCCGTCCACGCGCACCTGACTGCGCAAGATGCACCCCAGGCCACGCGAGAACGCCGCCTCGGCGCGTTGACGGTAGCCGGCTTCCAAGAAGGCAAAATCCGCGTCTCCGGCCACCATGCGCACCAGCTCCATCAGGTTCACCATCACCCCGTCGTTGAAGGTGATGTGCCGGGCGTAGCCGCGGCCCGGGGGGTGACGTTGCGGCCAGCCTCCATTGGAATACTGCGCGGCCAGGATGTGGTCCACCGCGCGCCGCACAGCTTCCGCCAGGGAGGGTTCCCCCGTGAAGCGGTGCATGCGGGCGAGGAACCTGACCTCCCGGACGGTTGCGCCGTTGTCAAAGGTGCCCTGCAGTGAATGCCGGTCCCCGGTGAAGGGGCGGGAAAAGGTGTCGGTGTTTTTGGGCCAGTCACCCGAGGCGGTTTGATGGCTGAGGACGTTCTGGGCGACGCGCCGGGCTTCCGGGCCGCGATACCAGGCCTCTGGATGCCGCAACCAGGGCGACTCCTTAGCGTGCCCGGTGGTGGCCGGGCAGGGCGGCAGGAGGTGGGCCACGAGCAGGGCCAGACTCACGCCCAGCCGGGGCCGCAGGCATCGAAGCCCGGGAGGAGGCGCAGGGTTCATGGCGCCTTGACCAACACCGCCGCCCAGTGACCGGGGCCGGGAGCCTGCACGTTCACCCAATCCCCGCCGGGGACCTCGGCGCGGGGGCCCCACTCACCGGCGGCGATGCCTATCCAGCGCAGCTCAAACCGGCCGCCCTGGCCGCGCAGGTCCAGACCCACCCCACCGCCGTCGGGGAAGTACAGGGCGCAGGCCACGCCGGGCTTCGCGCTCAGGTAGGCTTCATTCGGCCCGCGATCGCGCAGGAGTGCGGGTGCCGGTTCCATCTCCCACAGGCGGCAGCGCGAGGCCAGCAGCCGGGCGGCGCGGATCGAGGCCGCCGCCTCGGGGGAGAAGCCCAGGCCCGAGTCGGGTCGGTGGAAGCGGACCGCGGCGGCGCCGCCAATGAGGTGCCGCCACCAGCGTTCGAGGCCGTCGCGCGTGGTGCCGTAGGGGCCGGTGTCCGCGCCGTAGGTTTTGACCGTGTTGATCGGGCGTGGCCGCGGCGCCAGGTACGCGCGCACCCACTGGAAGTTGTCCCAGTGGGTCTGGCCTTTCTGGTGGTTGTTTTGCGAGACGTCGGCGAAGTCGTACAGCTCGGGGTGGTCGAAGGTGTGGCGGTGTTGGGGGCCGCGCAGGTCCCAGTCGTCCCACATCTCGGTCAGGTACACGTCCACGCCGGCCTCGCGGGCGCGGGAGCGGATGTGGTCCGCCCAGAAGGCCCCCCAGGCCGGGTCGCCGGAAGTCTCGTTGTCCATGCAGTAGAGCACGTGCGGGTAGGGGAGGGCGTGGCGGAGCATCTCGTCCACGAACCGCTGCTGGAAGCGGAAGACCACGGCGTTGTGGCGCTGGCGGGGGGTGGTGAAGAAGAACGGCTGGCGGTTGGCGCCGGGGTGGTCGGGGTAGCGGGGGGCGAAGCCGGACTGCTCGAAGGTGTAGTTGACGTTGTTGGCCGGGTGGTAGGGGTGTTTCTCCCAGTTTGCGCGCGAGTAGTCGAAGCGGTCCCAAACCTCGATCTGGACGATGATGTCGCGCTCGAAGGTCCAGCGCAGGAGATTGGCGAACCGCTGCCAGTACTCGGGGTTCCAGCGTTCGAGGTCGTACTTGCCGTCCGCGCGCCGGGCAAACGGATAGACCTCGAAGCCCTTGTCCGGGCGGTCGCTCAGGGTGTTGCGGATGTAGTTGGCGCCGGCGGTCCGCAGCGCGTCCAGATGCGCCTGCAGGTCCGGAATCTGGAACAGGTTGTCGTCCTTCGAGCCGCCCAGCAGCAGCACCGGCTGGCCGCGATACTGCCAGTAGCGCGGGTTGGCCGCGTAGGGGCGGATGCGGTCGGCGTTGGGGAGCAGGGGGGCGAACTCGCCGGCCCGGCCGGCGAGGGCGAGCAAGGCCGCGGCCAGCGGGGCCAGGAGCGCGGGCTTCATGGGGTGGTTGTGCGGCGGACGGCGGGCGGCGTCAAGGCCGGGCTGTACCACCTGCGAGCCTCACGGGGGGCCGGTGTTGGATGTGACGAGGGCTGGGGAACCTTTTGGGTGCTGCTCTTCAGGGTGAGGGGTGGGGACGCTCTGGCGGGGGAAACCGAGGGGGACTGCCGGGGTGTGCGCCCGTCTCGGGCGCAGTCTTCGGCGTCCGCGCCGAGGGCAGGGGCGCGGGCGAGGTTTCGGGTGGCGGAGGGGGGGACGCCCGCGCTCCCCTTCCGCTTGCAGAAGCCGAACCAGACCTTAAGCAGGCGCTGACGGGCCAGGGCCAGGGCCACGCGGCTGGTGACCCTGGTGATCCGGCGCCGCTCGTCCCGCTTGATCACAAAAGCGGTCGAGTCACTGCCGCTCCGTGCAGGTCATCCGCGGGGGGGGTCGGTGCTCCAGCGGGGCATTGACGCGGGGCGGGGTTGCGGCAGTTTCCCGCCATGCGTTTGCGATGTTTCCTGCGCCATGGGTCGGCGGCGGCGTGGCTGGCCGGGCTGGCCGGAGCGGCGGTGCTCGCCCAGCAGGTGCCGGTGCTCGAGCACACGCTGTCCAACGGCATGAAACTGCTGATGGTCGAGCGGCACGACGAGCCGACCATGGCCGGGGCGTTTGTGGTCCATGTGGGCAGCGCCCACGAGCGGCCGGGCATCACCGGCATTGCCCACCTGTTCGAGCACATGATGTTCAAGGGCACGCCCACCATTGGTACCAGGGACGCGCAGCGGGACCTGGAGATCATCGCCGAGCAGGAACGGGTGCGGGAACTGATGCGGGCGGAGGAACGGCGGTTGCGCGAGGCGTGGCGGCGGGGGGAGCTGGACGACCCGCAGAAGCCGGAAAACAAGTCGGCGCGGCTGCGGGAGCTGGAGGCGGAGTTCCAGCGGCTGATCGAGGCCCAGCGGGCCATCCTGGTGAAGAACGAGTTTGACCGCATCTACACCAGCCAGGGGGCCTCGGGCATGAACGCCTTCACCCACTACGACCTGACGGCGTACTTCATCACCGTGCCGGCCAACAAGCTCGAGTTGTGGCTGTGGATGGAGAGCGAGCGGCTGCTGCGGCCGGTGTTCCGGGAGTTCTACGCCGAGCGGGACGTGGTCTTCGAGGAGCGGCGGATGCGCATCGAGTCCACGCCGCTGGGCAAGTTCGAGGAGTCCTTCAACAGTGTGTTCTGGGACGCGCACCCCTACCACTGGCCGGTCATCGGCTGGCCCAGCGACATCCCGGCCATCAGCAAGCGGGACGCCGACGAGTTCTACGCCACCTACTACGCCCCCCAGAACATCACGTTGATCCTGGTGGGCGATTTCGCGCCGGAGGCCGCCCGCGCCGGCGCGGAGAAATACTTCGGCCGCATCCCGCGCGGCCGGACCGACCCGCCCGAGGTGGTGACCTGGGAGCCGCCGCAGCCGGCGGAGAAACGCTTCTACGCCGAGGCCGAGACCAACCCGCAGGTGGACATCCTCTGGCACACGGTGCCGTTCGGGCACAAGGACTCGTACGCGCTGGAGGTGCTGGCGCAGGTGCTCTCGGGCCGCACCGGCCGGCTCTACAAGGGCCTGGTGCTCGGGCGCGAGGTGGCCACGGCGGTGTTTGCCCGACAGGAATCCCGCCGCTGGGCCGGCCTGTTCAACGCCGGCGGCGAGGCCCGCGAGGGCCGCTCGCCGCAGGAGGTCGAGCAGGCCCTTTACGAGGAGCTGGACCGGCTCAAGGAAACCCTCGTGCCCGAGCGCGAGCTGCAAAAGGTGAAGAACCAGTTCGCCGCCGCCGAGTACCGGAAGCTCATCTCGAACAACGCCATTCTGTTCCAGCTCATCTTCAACGAGGGCCTGGGCGACTGGCGCGAGATCAACGCCGCCGGCCCGAAAATCCAGGCCGTCACCGCCGAGGACCTCCGGCGCGTGGCCCGGAAGTACTTCACCCGCGAAAACCGCGCCGTGGCCATTTACACCCGCAAGCCCGGCACCGCCGCGGAAGACCCGGAGATCGCCGCCCTGCCCGCCGAGCAGCGCGCCCAACTCAAGCAACAGCTTGAGCAGATAAAGGCCGTGACCGATCCCGCCCGGCTCCGCGCCGGCCTCGAACGCCTCGAACAAAACCTCGCCCAGGCGCCGCCGGAAATGCGGGCGATGATCGAGCTGTTCCGCAAAAAGCTCCAGGAACGGCTGGCCGAACTCGAGGCGGCAGCGAAAAACTGAACCCGATTTCCCAACATGAACCGATCCACTGTGCGGCGAGGCTGGCAGGGCTGGTGGCACCCCGGCCGCCCGCCGGTGCGGGGCGATGACGCCGCGAACCTTGAAGCGCAGCCGTCCCGCCCCCTTGTGGTGCGGGCGTCTCGCCTGCTCGTGGTGCGGGCGTTTCGCCTGCTCGTGGTGCGGGCGTTTCGCCTGTTTTGGGTGGAGCCGTCCCGCCAGCTTGTGGTGCAGCCGTCCCGGCTGCCGGATTGCAGGCCAGAGGCCTGCACCACAAGTCGAAGCGCAATGACCGGCGGCTGGCCGCACCGCCCTTTTGTGGTGGTGCCGTCCCGGCTGCCGAAGGTGTGGACGTCTTGGCTGTCTGTGGTTCAGCCGTCCCGGCGGCTTTCTCTTTTCGGATTTCGGATTTCGGATTTCGGATTTCGCGCGGGTCGTCTCGCGCCGTTTCGACTGGCCGGCCTGACCGCCCTGGCCCTGGCCGTGAGCGGCCTGGTCGGCACCACGGGCTGCGCCAGCAAACCCAAAACCGCCGCTACAACCGCGTCAGCCGCCGCCGCGGCGCAAACCGCCGCAGACATCCCGGACCGGCCGGAGAAGCTTCGATTCCCGCCGCTCCAGTACGAGCCGCCGCACCCGGCGGATTACCGCGTGCCGCTCCGGGCCGGCCCGGTGGCCTACCTGGTGCCGGACCGCACCCTGCCGCTGGTCAACCTGGTGCTTTACGTGCGGGTGGGCCAGTACCTCGAACCTGCCGACAGGCTCGGCCTGGCGGACATGACCGGCCACCTGCTCGCCCGCGGCGGTACGGCGTCGAAGACCGCCGAGGAACTCGAGGAGGAACTGGACTTCCTGGCCGCCCAGCTCGGCTCGGGCATCGGCGAGACCCAGGGCACGGTGAGTCTCAACCTCCTGTCCAAGGACCTCGACACCGGCCTGGCCCTGCTGCGCGAAGTGCTCACCGCCCCGCGGTTCCAGGAGGACAAGCTCCAGCTCTCCCGCCAGCAAATGCTCCAGGCCATGCGCCAGCGTAACGACGACGCGGCCGACATCGAGGCGCGCGAGCGGGACTTCCTGGGCTTCGGCGAGCCGTTCTGGGCCAACCGCCTGCCCACCGCTGCCACCGTCAACGCCATCCGGCGCGAGGACCTCGTGGCCTTTCACCGCCGCTGGTTTCACCCCGCCAACTTCGTGGTCGCCGCCAGCGGCGATTTCGACCGGGCCGAGATGACCGCCCGGCTGGAGCGCCTTTTCGCCGACTGGCCCTTCGCCGGCGAGACGCCGCCGCCCATCCCCACCAACATCACCTTCGCCCCGCCGGGCGTGTATCTGGTGGACAAGGACGTGAACCAGGGCCGCGTGAGCCTGCTGCTGCCCGGCGTGCGGCGCGACGACCCGGACTTCTTCGCCATTACCCTCATGAACCGCATCCTGGGCGGGGGCGGCTTCACCTCGCGCATCATGAACCGCGTGCGCTCGGATGAGGGCCTGGCCTACGCGGCCTCCTCGGCCTTCCCCGGCGGGGTGTACTACCCGTTGATGTTCGTCGCCGGTTTCCAGTCCAAATCCCGCACCGTGGCGCGGGCGGCGGCGATCGTGCTCGAGGAGATGCAACGCATCGCCCGCGAGCCGGTGACCGAGGAGGAACTCGAGACCGAGAAACGCGCGTTGATCGAGACCTTCCCGCGGGCGTTCACCACCAAAGCCCAGGTGGCCGCGCGGTTTGCCGAGGATGAGTTCACCGGCCGCTTCGCCCGCGACCCCGACTACTGGAAGCACTACCGGGCGCGCGTGGCGGCGGTCACGCGGGGGGACGTCCAGCGCGTGGCCCGCAAGTACCTCACCCCCGAGCGCGTGGTCATCCTGGTGGTGGGGCAGAAAAACGAAATCCTCCTCGGCCACCCGGACCATCCGGTAAAGCTGCCCGACCTGGCCGGCGGGCGGGTGGTGGACGTGCCCCTGCGCGACCCGCTCACAATGGAGCCGCTGAACCGCTGAGGTGGTGGCGACCTCTGGCCGCAGCGAGCCTGCGACCGGGGGGGCGACGCGGCGACTCGCGGGCTTTGCAGCGCGTCAGACCTTTCTGCCTCAGCGGCGCGCAGTCTGCCGGCGGCGGAGTGGGGCAGGGGCGTCGAGGAACCGGGCCAGCAGACAGCCCAGCCGCTTGACCGTGGCCCCGGGCCAGAGTTCGCGCGGGGTGAGGATGGCGTGGTCGAGGGCGCGGTGGCAGGGCCAGTCGGGGGTGGGGGGGATGCGCGGCAGGGCCTTGAGGATGAGCGCCTGAGCGGCGGTGGCGTTGCGGCGGAGGTTTTCCACCACCTGGGCCACGGTCACGTGGGCCTCGTCCTCCTTCCAGGCGTCGTAGTCGGTGACCATCGCCATCGTGGCGTAGGCGATTTCGGCCTCGCGGGCGCACTTGGCCTCGCCCAGGTTGGTCATGCCGATGACGTCGTAGCCGGCGCGGTGGTTGGCCAGGGACTCGGCGCGGGTGCTGAAGGCCGGTCCCTCCATGTTCACGTACACGCCGCCGTCGTGGACGGGCAGGCCCAGCTCGCGGCCGGCGGCCAGGAGGATTTGCCGCAGTTCCTCGCAGATCGGATGGGCAAAGGCGACGTGGGCCACGATGCCGCCGCCGAAAAAGGTCTGCTCGGCCCAGCGCTTGGTGCGGTCCACAAACTGGTCCGGCAGGACGATGTCGCAGGGCCGGTAGCGCGCCTGAAGGGAGCCGACGGCGCTGACGCTCAGAATCCAGGCCACGCCCAGGCTTTTGAGGGCGTAGATGTTGGCCCGGGGGTTTAGCTCGCTGGGCAGCAGCCGGTGGCCGCGGCCGTGGCGGGGCAGGAAGACCACCTCGCGACCGGCCAGCTCGCCGGTCAACAGGGCGTCCGAAGGCGCGCCGAAGGGCGTGCGCACGCGCACCCAGCGTCGCCGGGTGAAGCCGTCCAGTTCGTACAGGCCGCTGCCGCCGATGATGCCGATGCGGGGGGGAGGGGTGGGCATAAAGTCACTCGACCGTGACGCTCTTGGCCAGGTGGCGGGGCTTGTCCACGTCGCAGCCGCGCTGGACGGCGATGTGGTAGGCGAGCAGTTGGAGGGGCACCACTGCCAGCAGCGGCAGCAGGCAGGGGTCCGCCGCCGGCAGGGAGATGATTTCGGCGGCCCTGGCGGGGAGGGTGGAGTCGTCTTCGGTGGCCAGGGCGATGACGGGGGCGCCGCGGGCGCGGACCTCCTCGATGTTACCGAGGAGTTTTTCGTACAGGAAGCCGCGCGGGGCCACAAACACGCAGGGGGTGGCGGCATCCATCAGGGCGATGGGGCCGTGCTTCATCTCCGCGGCGGGCCAGGCCTCGGCGTGGATGTAGGAGATTTCCTTGAGTTTGAGGGCGCCCTCCAGGGCCACGGGGAAGCCGAGCTGGCGGCCCAGGAAGTAAAAGTCCCGCCGGTCGGCGTAGCAGGCGGCCAGGGCGCGGACCTGGGCGTCGCAGTCCAGGACCCGACGGACGAGGGTGGGCGCCTGTTCCAGGGCCTCGAGCAGGGCCAGGCCGCGGTCGGGCGCCAGGCCGCGGAGCCGGCCCAGGTACAGGGCGAGCAGGAGCAGGACGGTGACCTGGGAGGTGAAGGCCTTGGTGGAGGCGACGCCGATTTCGGGGCCGGCGTGGAGGTAGATGCCGCCGTCGGCCTCGCGGGCGATGGTGCTGCCGACGACGTTGCAGAGGGCCAGCACGCGGTGGCCGCGGCGGCGGGCCTCGCGCAGGGCGGCCAGGGTGTCGGCGGTTTCGCCGGACTGGGTGATGACCAGCACCAGGGTGTGCTTGTCCAGGGGCGGGTTGCGGTAGCGGAACTCGCTGGCGTACTCGACCTCGACGGGGAGGTGGGCGAGGCTTTCGAGGTAATGCTCGCCCACCAGCCCGGCGTGCCAACTGGTGCCGCAGGCGGTAATGACAATGCGGTCCACCGCGCGCAGCTCGGCGGGGGTCATGTTCAGGCCGCCAAATTTGGCCGTGGCCTCGGCCGGGTCCAGCCGGCCGCGCAGGGCGTTGGCGATGGTCTCCGGCTGCTCGCAGATTTCCTTGAGCATGAAGTGCGGGTAGTCCCCGCGTTCGGCCGCCTCGGGGGCGTAGTCAAGGCGGCTGACCTGGACCGGCGCCGAACGGAGCGGGTTGGTGACCTGGTAGTGGTCGGGGGTGACGACCACCAGGTCGCCGTCCTGGAGGTACACCACGTCCCGCGTGTGGGCCACCATGGCGGTGGCGTCGCTGGCCAGGAAGTGTTCGCCCCGGCCCAGGCCGAGGATGAGCGGGGAGCCGCGGCGGGCGCCCAGCAGCAGGTCGGGGGTGTCGGTGCAGAGGATGGCCAGGCCGTAGGTGCCCTGGACGTCCCGGAGGGCGCGCTCGACAGCCCGGAGCAGGCGCGCGGGCGGGGGGTCGGTGGCCAGGGCGGGGTCGGCGTAGCAGGCGCCGATCCAGTGGGCGAGCACCTCGGTGTCGGTGTCGGAGCGGAAGGTGTGGCCGGCGGCGAGGAGGCGGTGTTTGAGGGAATCGTGGTTTTCGATGACGCCGTTGTGGACCAGGGCCAGGCGGCCGGAGGCGTCGCCGTGGGGATGGGCGTTGGCGTCGGTGGGGGGACCGTGGGTGGCCCAACGGGTGTGGCCGATGCCGGTCGAGCCGGGCAGGGGCTGGCGGGCGAGCCGGGGGGCCAGGCCCTCATCAATCTTGCCGCGGCACTTGTGGCAGTGGAGGGCGCCGTCGGCCAGCGTGGCCAGGCCGGCGCTGTCATAGCCGCGGTATTCCAGCCGGCGGAGGCCGGCCAGCAGGAGCGGGGCGGCGGTTTGGCGCCCGACGTAGCCCACGATGCCACACATGAGGAGGCGTCGCGCGGGGCGGGGTTGTCGCTTGCGCGCGACCGGGGGGCGACGCTATAAGCGGAAAAACACCCGGCGCAAGAAAGGAATTGCACCCATGTCCGCCCCCCCGACCTCCACCGTGGACCCCCGCCGCGTCCTGGCCCTGATCATGGGCGGGGGGCAGGGGAGCCGCCTGTATCCGTTGACCCGCGAGCGCGCCAAGCCGGCGGTGCCCATCGCGGGCAAGTACCGGCTGGTGGACATCCCCATTTCCAACTGCATCAACTCGGGGGTGCGGCGCATTTACGTGCTGACCCAGTTCCTGTCCGCCTCGCTGCACCGGCACGTGTACGGGTCGTTCAAATTCGACCACTTCTCGCAGGGCTTTGTGGAAATCCTGGCCGCCGAGCAGACCATGACCGATTCCTCCTGGTACCAGGGCACGGCGGACGCGGTGCGCAAGAACCTGATCCACCTGCGGAACAGCGAATTCGACTTCGCCCTCATCCTCAGCGGCGACCAGTTGTACCGCATGGACTACCGCGAGCTGCTCCGCCATCACCTCGCCTGCGACGCGGAGGTCACCATCGCCACCAAGCCGGTCAGCCGCGCGGAGGCCCCGGCCTTCGGCATCATGCAGATTGACGCCGGGCAGCGCATCGTGCGCTTCGAGGAAAAGCCCCGGGAACCCGCGCTGCTGGACCAGTTGCCGGTGGACCCCGCCACCCGGGAGCGCCTGGGCCTGCCGGCGACGGAGGAGGCGTACCTGGCCTCGATGGGCATCTACCTGTTCAACCGCGACGTGCTCTACCGGGCGCTGGAGGGGCAGGAGACCGACTTCGGCAAGCACATCATCCCCCGCCTGATTCACGAGTGCCGCGTCTTTTCCTACAGCTTCCAGGGCTACTGGGAGGACGTGGGCACCATCCGCTCCTACTTCGACGCCAACCTCGATCTGACCAGCGAACTGCCGCGGTTCAATCTCTTCGACATGACCGCGCCGATCTACAGCCGGCCCCGCTTCCTGCCCCCCTCCAAGATCAACGGCGCCTCGCTGGACCACACGGTGGTCTCGGAAGGCTGCATCCTCAACCATTGCAAAATCTCCCAGAGCATCGTCGGGCTGCGCTACCTGGTGGACGCCGGCAGCCACGTCACCCGCACCGTCATCCTGGGGGCCGACTACTACGAGTCGGCCGAGTCCATCGCCGCCCACGCCGCCGCCGGCCAGCCGCGCATCGGCATCGGCCGCAACACCCGCATTGACATGGCCATCATCGAGAAAAACGCGCGCATCGGCGACAACTGCGTCATCACCCCCCACAACAAGCCCGCCTCGGTGGACCACCCCTTGTACTTCATCCGCGACGGCATCGTGATCATCCCCAAGAATGCCGTCATCCCGCACGGCACGGTGATCTGAGGCCGCCCCGCCCCGCCCGGCCCCATGCCCGCCCGCCCGCCGCACCACGTCACCTGCCTGGGGGTGGGGGACGGCCATGCGGACCCGCAGCGGGGGCACGCGGCCTTCCTGTATGAATTCGGCCCCGTGCGCGTGCTGGTGGACTGCGGGGAGCCGGCCACCCGCGCCCTGTTGCGCGCGGGCTTCGGGCTGGATACGCTCGATGCGGTGCTGGTGTCCCACCTGCATTTCGACCACGTCGGCGGTCTGTTCACGCTGCTGCAGGCCCTGTGGCTTTCGGGCCGGCAGCGACCCTTGGTCCTGCACCTGCCGGCCACGGGGCTGGAACCGGTGCAAAACCTGATGGCGGCGGCGCGGCTCTTCCAGGGTCCGCCGCCGTTCCCGCTGCGCTGGGAAGTCCTCCGGCCGGGACAACCGGTGCCGGTGGGCCCGTTGACCGTGACCCCGCTCCCCTCCAGCCACCTGCGGGTGCTGGCCGGACGCTCCGGCCGCAAACACGCGGCGGATGTGGCCTACAGCTTCCTGCTGCACACCGCCCAGGTCCGCGTGGGGCACTCGGCCGACCTCGGGGGGGGCGAGGACATCGAGCCGCTGATCCAGGAACCGCTGGACCTGCTGGTGTGCGAACTGGCGCACCTGGAGCCGCCGGCGTTGTTTGCGCGACTCTGCGGCCAGCCCATTCGCCGGCTGGCGCTGGTCCACCTCTCGGCCGAGCAGTGGCGGCAACGCCGCCTCTGGCAGGCACGCGCCCGCCGCGCCTTGTCCCCCATCCCGGTCTGCATCCCCCGGGACGGGACGCAGATCGAGTTTTGAGCGGCGGGACCGGGCGGGTGGCCTGCCACATGACCACGGCGGCCAGCAGGCTGGAATCGCCACCGACTTCAGCCGGAGCAAAGGTGGTCCGCCCCGTGCCCGCGGCGGCTACGGGGTACCGGGAGCTCAGCCCTGCCAAGGGAAAAGGCAGGGTCGACGGGGAAGCCGATCCTCCCACGCCTCCACGGCGAAGGACCGCCGTTGGGAAGGACCGCGTCCTCGTGGCGGGGCCAGAGCGGGCAAGGTTGCCCGTTCCACCCCGCACCGCCGCGTCCTCGCGGTCCCGGCCTGAACGAGCAAGGGGCCGGTTCTCTCGTTCAGCCGGCACAAAGCAGGGCCGCTGACCGACCGCGGCGGTAACGGGGGCGCCCAGAGATGAATCTCCCTCACAGCCCTTGGCGCTTGGTGTCTTGGTGTCTTGGTGGTGACCCTTCGCCGCCGAAAGGGGCAGTCCTCTGGCGCTTTGCGACCGCGCCGGCCGCTTCGGACTTCGGATTTCGGATGCTGTCCGACCGGCAGAAAGCCGGGGGCAGGCAGACGGTGCACCGCCAGACCGCGGCGGCCACGGGGGGCTTTGTCGCTTGGCGCAAGCCGGGGGGCTTCTAGACTGCGGCGGCCATGTCGCAAATGCTCAAAAGCTCCACCGCGCTGGCGGCGGCCACGCTGACCAGCCGTTTGCTGGGGCTGGTGCGCGAGCAGGTGTATGCCCGGTTCATGGGGGATGGGCCGGTGGCGGGGGCGTTCAAGGTGGCGTTTCAAATCCCCAACCTCTTCCGGCGATTGCTGGGGGAGGGCGCGCTCAGCGCGGCCTTCATTCCGCTGTTCAAGCTCAAGGAGGCCCGCGAGGGGCGGGAGGCGATGTGGCAGGCGGCCAATGCCACCCTCTCCGGTCTGGTGGTGGTGACGGCGGCGCTGGTCGGGCTGGGGCTGGTCGTGGTGAGTCTGCTGCTGGGGTGGAGCGGCGGGACGTGGGTGCGAGAGGGCGGGGTGGTGTTTCCGCCCCTGACACTTTCGGAGGAGGTGCGGCTGATGCTGCGGCTGCTGCGGTTGATGCTGCCCTACCTGATGGTGGTCTGTCTGGCGGCCCTGTGCATCGGCATGCTCAACGCGCGCGGTCACTTCTTTGTGCCCGCCCTGGGAGCGGCCACGTTGAACGTGGTCATGATTGCCAGCGTGCTGCTGCTGGCGCCGCGGTTCGGCCCCACGCTGGACACGCAGGTCTTCGCCCTTGGCGTGGGGGTGCTGCTGGCCGGGGTGGCGCAGTTTGCCTTCCAATTGCCGCTGCTGTTCCGCGAAGGGTTCCGGTTCCGCTGGGTGACGCCCTGGCGCGACCCCACGGTGCGCGAGGTGGTCCGGCGCATGGGGCCGGGGGTGGTCGGGGTGGCGGCCTACCAGCTCAACGTCACGCTCATCATGTTTTTTTCGTACGGCGTGGACCGTTACGTGGTGGCGTCGTTCGACTACGCGGTGCGGCTGATGGAATTCCCGCAGGGGCTGGTGGGGGTCTCGCTGGCCAGCTACCTGTTGCCGACCCTGTCCGGGCTGGCGGCGGAGAAGAAGTATCCGCAGTTCCGCGAGACGCTGGGGCAGGGGTTGGCCTACATGGCCCTGGCCAACCTGTTGGCGGCGGCCCTGCTCGTGGCCCTGGCCGAACCGATGATCCGGCTGCTGTTTCAGGGCGGGAACTTCGACCTGGCCTCGACGCGGCGCACCACCCTGGCCCTGGTCTGTCTGGCGCCGGGGCTGGCGGCGTTTTCCGCCGCGAATCTGCTGGCCCGGGCCTTTTACGCGCTGGGGGACACGGCCACGCCCATGCGGGTGAGTTTGTTCTGTCTGGGGTTGAACCTGCTGCTCTCGCTCTGGTGGGTGGGGCCGCTGCGGCAGGCGGGGTTGGGGCTGGCCAACACCACCACCTCCGCCCTCCAGGTCTGGCTGCTGGGGCGCGCGCTGCGCCGCAAGCTCAAGACCCTCGATCTGACGGGCCTTTGGTCGCGGCTGCTGGGACTGGTGCCGGCGGCCCTGCTGGCCGGTGGCCTGGCGTGGGCGGGGGCAGCGGCCTGGGCGCGCGGCATCGGACACCAGACGGTGCTCCAGCGCCTGGGGGAGGTTTTCCTGCCCGCGTTGCTCGCTACCGCGGTGTACGCCGCGCTGGCCTGGTGGCTCCGCATCCCGGAAGCCCGCCAGGCAGCAACGGCCCTTCGGGAGTTCATCCGCCGCGGGCGGCCGCCAGCCGGCGGTTGAACGCCACGCAATCGGCGTAGCGCACCCCCTTCCCGCCAAAAATGTCCAGGGCCGACCCGATGGTCAGGTCCACCCGGCCCCGGCCCAGGGCGGTCACCTGTTCAAGGTCGGTCAGGGAGCGGGCGCCGCCGGCGTAGGTGATGGGGCAGGGGGCCCAGTCGCCAAGCTGCGCCACCAGGGCCTCGTCCACGCCCTGGCAGAGCCCCTCGACGTCCACGGCATGGATCAAGAACTCCGCGCAGTGTGCGGCCAGGGCTGCGAGGGTTTCCCGGCTGAGCGCCAGTTCGGTGAACCGTTGCCAGCGGTCGGTCACCACCCAGTAACGGTCCTCGCGGCGGCGGCAGCTCAGGTCCAGCACCAGCCGTTCCCTTCCCCCCACGCGCTCCAGGGCCCGCAGCCGGTCCGCGTCCAGCCGCCCGTCGCGGAAGACCCAGGAGGTGACGATGACGTGCGAGGCACCCGCGTCGAGCCAGGCGCGGGCATTGTCCGGGGTGACGCCGCCGCCCAGTTGCAGGCCGCCGGGGTAGGCCGCCAACGCCTCGCGTGCCGCGGCGTCATTGCCCGGTCCCAGGCAGATGACGTGCCCGCCGCGCAGGCCGTCGCGCCGGTACAGGGCGGCGTACCAGGCGGCGGGGCGGTCGGCGACAAAGTGCGTCCGCAGGCCGGCCCCGGAGTCGGTGAGGGTGCCGCCCACAATCTGCTTCACCCGGCCTTCATGGAGGTCAATGCAGGGCCGAAACACGCGGGCACGCTAGCCGGCCGACGCCACCGCTGACAAGGCGCCCGGCCCGTTGGAGGGGGGAGCGGTGGCGGCCGGCGTGCGGGTCACCGCCACTCGTGCTTCGGGTACTGGCGCTGCAGCTCCTGGCGCAGCCGCGGGTAGTGCTCGCGCCAGAAGCCCTCGAGGTCCCGGGTGACCTGCACCGGCCGGTGGTTGGGCGCCAGGATGTGCGCCACCACCGGCACGCGCCCCAGGGCGATGGCCGGCAGGCGCGTCACCCCGAACAGGTCCTGGATGCGCAGCGAGAAATGGGGCGGGTGGACCGGGTCGTACACCAACCGGGGGCGGCGGCCGTTGCTCAACTCCAGCCGCTCGGGGGCGTGAGTGTCCAGCAGGCGACGCTGCTCGGCGCTGAGCCAGGCGTGGATCAGCGGTTTGATGGGGCGGTCGCGCAGCTCGCGCAGGCTGGTGGCGCCGTCACACCACTGCTCGAGCAGATGGGCGCGGTCCGCCTCGCGCAGCGGGGGCAGTTCCAGCTCCGGGCACCAGGTGCACAGGCAGTTCAGCCGCACGATCCACTGTTCGAGGGCGGCGTCCCAGTCCTCGGGGGTTTCCCGCCCGGCCAGGATTTCCGCGGCCAGCAGCCGGGCGGCTTCGGCGGGGGGCGGTTCGACGGCGCGTTGCTCCAGCACCAGGCCGCGGAACAGGCACCGCTCCTCGGCCACCACCCGGCGCAGGCGGGGCTCGTACCGGCACCGCACCTCCCGTTGCACCTGCGCGGGAAACAACGCCTCGACCCAGCCCGGCTCGACGGCCGTGGCCAGGCTGAGGATCGTCCGGGCCTCGCCGTCGGCCTGCCCCACCTCCCGCACCTCGGCAGCCACCAACAGCGGCGCATCCTGCACCGCACTTTCACGGGCGAGCACCCCGCGGCGGCCGTGCACCAGTTCGCAGCGCAGCGTGCCGCGGTCCAGCCGGCGGGCCAGGCGGTCGCTGAAGGCGATGAGCAGGCATTGCCGCAGGGCGTCCTCGTCAAAGCGGCCCGGGGTGGGGTCGAGCCCCTGCTCGCGGGCCAGGCGTTGGAACTGCTCGAGCAGGGGGGCGACCTGGCGGGTGGTCTGGGCGTGCAGGCCCAGGCGCCGGCACGCCTCGAGGCGATACTGCTGTTTGGCGGCGTAGTTCCAGGCGCGCATCAGCAGGAACAGGTCGGAGCCGGCCCGCTCGCCCAGCAGGTCGGCGCGGGCCTCCCGCACCGTCTTGTCCACGCTGCGCAGCCAGAGGTCGCGTCCCTGGGTGAGCGCGGCAATGAGGCAGGCCTGATAGACGCAGCCGTGCTCGCGGGCGGCCAGCAGCAGGCGGGCCCAGCGCGGATGCACCGGGAAGGACAGCATCTGGCGGCCCAGGGGCGTGACGACCGGCGGCGCGCCCGGCCGGGGCACTTCCAGGGCGCCCAGGTCGGTCAACAATTCTTCCGCGTGGGCCAGGGCCGCCTCCTCCGGGGGTTCGAGCCAGCGGAAGCGGCGCAGGTCTTCCACCCCCGCCGCCTTGAGGGTGAGCACCACCTCGGCCAGGTCCAGGCGCCGGACCTCGGGCAGTTCGCGCAGCGGCCGGGTGGCGTGCTCGCGTTCGGTCCACAGGCGCACGCAGCGTCCCGGCGCGGTGCGGCCGGCGCGGCCGGCGCGCTGGTCGGCGGCGGCCCGGCTGATGCGTTCGACCCAGAGCGTGTTGAGGCCGCGGCGGGGGTCGTGGCGGGGGATGCGGGCCAGGCCGCTGTCAATCACCAGCCGCACGCCGTCAATGGTGATCGAGGTTTCGGCCACGTTGGTGGCCACCACCACCTTGGGCCGGTCGTAGCGGGCCACGGCGGCATCCTGGTCCTCCGGGGGCAGTTCGCCGTGCAGGGGCAGCAACAGCCAGCCGCGCGCCTCGTCGCAGTGCCGGAACGCCTCGATCGTTTGGGCGATCTCGTAGGCGCCGGGCATGAACACCAGCACGTCCCCGCGGCCACCGGCGCGGGCGTGCCGGGCAAACACCTCCGCCGCCGCTTCCCAGACCGGGTCGCACTCCGGGTCCAGCGGCCGGTCCAGGTACTCGATTTCCACGGGGAAGCACCGGCCGGTGGTCTCCAACACCCGGCACGGCCGCAGGTAGCGCTCCAGCCCCTGCAGGTCCAGCGTGGCCGACATCACCACCACCCGCAGGTCCGGCCGGGCGCCTGCTTGGAGGTCCAGCGCCCGCGCCAGGGTGAGGTCCCCGTAGAGATGCCGCTCGTGGAACTCGTCAAAGACCAGCACGGCCACGCCGCGCAGTTCCGGGTCGGCCAGCATCTGCCGCAACAACACGCCCTCGGTGACAAACCGGATGCGCGTGGCGGGGCTGGTGCGGTCCTCGAAGCGCACCTGGTACCCCACCTCGCGGCCCAGCGGCACGCCCTGCTCCGCCGCCACCCGCGCCGCCAACAGCCGCGCCGCCAGCCGGCGGGGTTGCAGAATCACCACCTGCCCCGCCCCGAGCAACCCGTGCCGCTCGAGCATCTGCGGCACCTGGGTGGATTTGCCCGAGCCGGTGGGGGCGGACAGGATCACCCGCTCCCCGGCCCGCAGGGCGGCAAGCAGCTCCGACTCCAGCTCATAAATGGGCAGCCGTTCCGGCATGGCCGGCCAGTATGGCGTCCCGCCGCCGGTCCGTGAAACCAAACTCGACTTCGCGCCCGGCGGCGGCCACCCTCCGCCATGATCTGGCGCTGCGCCATCGGCGTGCTGCTGACCGGCCTGGCCTGCGCGGCCGGGCCGGTTCCCGCCGGCGAAGTCCCCGCACCGCCGCCCGCGGCGCCGCTACCGCGGGCCCACGCCCACAACGATTACGAACACCCCCGGCCGCTCCTGGACGCCCTCGAGCACGGCTTTTGCAGCGTCGAGGCGGACATCCACCTGGTGGACGGCGAACTGCGGGTGGCCCACAACCGCGCTCAGACCCGCCCCGGCCGGACCCTCGAGGCCCTGTACCTGGAACCGCTGCGGGCGCGCGCAGCCGCCCACGGCGGGCGGGTGTACCCCGGCGGCCCCACTTTCTGGCTGCTGGTGGACTTCAAATCCGACGGCCCGCCCACCTGGCGCGCCCTGCTGGCGGTACTCGAACGCTACCGGCCCTGGCTGACCGAATTTGGCCCCGACGCCGCCCGCACCAACGCCATCACCGTGGTCCTGAGTGGCAACGTGCCTCGCGACCTTCTGGCGGCGGAACCCCGCCGGCTCGCCGCCGTGGACGGGCGCTTGGACGACCTGGAAGCCTCCCCCAGCCCGCTGCTGGTGCCGTGGGTCAGCGCCCGATGGGGCGGCGTCTTCACCTGGCGCGGCTCCGGGCCGATGCCGGAGGTCGAACGGGCGCAGCTTCGCGACTGGGCGGCCCGTGCCCACGCCCAGGGGCGGCGGCTCCGCTTTTGGGGGGCCCCCGATTTCGAGCCGGTCTGGCGTGAGCAGCTCGACGCCGGCGTGGACCTGATCAACACCGACCGCCTGGCCGCCCTGGCCCGCTTCCTGCGCCAGGCGGAACCCCCCGCTCCGGCGACGCCCTGAGCCGACCGCTTCGGGTCTGCGGGAGGGGAAAGCCGCGAGACGGCCACCGGGAGTGCTGCGCGACCGCCGCCCCGGCAACGGACAGAAACCGGCATGCCCCCCGTACTGCCTCCGCCGCGCAAGGTTCCCTTGCCCGCCCGACGGCGCCTCGCCTAAGATGGGCACGAACTCCGGAGGGGCGGAGGCTCGCTCCCGGCTTGAGCCGGGGGAGGAAAGTCCGAGCACCCCAGGGCGCGACGCCGCGTAACCCCGGGCTCCGGCCCGGGAATACACGCGGGACGCCGGGCCGCGAGGCCCGGTGGACGGACAGTGCCACAGAAAACAGACCGCCGACCGCCCTGCGGGGCGGCCGGCAAGGGTGAAAAGGTGGGGTAAGAGCCCACCGCCCGGCGCGTGAGCACCGGGGCACGGAAAACCCCGTCGGGTGCAAGGCCAAATAGGGGGTCCAGAGCGTGGCCCGCGCCGCGCGCCGCTCCCACGGCGCAGATCCCGGGTAAGGCCGCTCAGAGAAATGAGCCTCTCCCCCGCCTCCGGGCGGGGCAGACAGAACTCGGCTTACAGCCCCTCCGGAGTTCCCCCCGCCTCTTGGCAGCCGCGTCCCGGCCCGCTACCTTCGGCGCATGGTGACCAGGCTGCTCCACACCCGCTACCGCGTGGACGACCTCGAACGCAGCGTGCGCTTCTACAAGGAAGTGCTCGGCCTGCATGAAATCCGCCGCCACAAATCCCCCCGCGGCTCGGAACTGGTCTTCCTGAAGGCGCCCCGGAGCGAGGAGACGATCGAGTTGTGCTGCTACCCCGCCAGCGGCCCGGTGCAGGTGCAGCCGGACCTCACCCACCTGGCCTTCGAGGTCGAGAGCCTCGAGGCCTTCGCCCAACACCTCGCCCGCTTCGGTCTCAGCTACTCGGACGGCCCGACCCTGCGGCCCGACGGCAGCGGCTTTGCCTTCATTGACGCCCCGGAAGGCTACGAGATCGAGCTGATGCAAAAACCCCGGCAGTTCATGGACAGCCTGGGCGGGGGTGCCTGAGCCGCGTCGGAGCGCGGGAACACGCCCGCCTCACTCGCCCCACCGCCGGCATTTCAACCGCGACAGGATGGGCGTCAGCCACGACTCATCGGGCGGTTGGTTGAGGGCCGTGGCCAGCTGCTCGTAGTCGTCCACCAAAGCCTCCATGACCCGCGCATGGGCTGCGGGCAGGGCGAGGAAATGGGATTGCAGCAGCCGAATGTCCTCGTGGTAACAGGACAACGCCTCCGCGGGGCGTTGGAGCGCCTCGATCACTCGTCCCAACGTGGCCAACGACCCCGCCAACTCGGGCTGGAAGGCGTCGGGGTTCTGTCGGGCCAGCGTCTGGTAAAGCTTCACCGCCTCCTGTGCCGGAGCGGAGCCAGGGCTTCCTGATGCCGGCCCAGCTCGCTCCAACGGATCGCCAGGTTGTTGGCCAATCGGGCGACCTCGGGCTTGAGTTCCTTCCGCCCGGCCGCGGACGCCCGTTTCAACCGCTGGTAGAGCCTCCGGGTCACCTCCGCCGCTCGGGAGCAGAGGGCGAGGGTCTGGCGCGGGAGGGCATTCTCGATGCCCATCAGCAGGGCGGGGTCGCGGTCGGCCAGGCCGGTTTGGATGAGGTGATCGGTGGCCGCCAGCAGGGCCTCACCGTATTCGGGGTGACTGCCGAAGTTCTGGAAGGCATGCA
Source organism: Verrucomicrobiales bacterium (assembly GCA_037439785.1). Lineage (GTDB taxonomy): Bacteria > Verrucomicrobiota > Verrucomicrobiia > Limisphaerales > J093 > DSVZ01. The sequence continues at coordinate 93,470 of JBBIVJ010000009.1, forward strand.
GCACCGTGGCGGGCGTGGCCAGAGGGTCACGCCCGGCACAGCGGCGGACGGTGGCGCACCAGCTTGTCCAGCGATCCGGTCCGGCCTGGCAGTCGGGCCGGGCCAGGGCGGTCAGGACCAGCGCCTCGCCGATGAAGTCCGGCTCGACCGACGCCACGGGCAGGAATTCGCCGGGCAGGGCCTGCTTCAGCACGGCTTCGAGGTCTCCCGTCCCTCCCGGCCATGCCAGGCCCAGGGCCGGCAGTTCCTCCTCGATGGCCCGCCGCAGTTCCGCGGCGGTGAAGCCGTGCTCCAGGGTCGCGCAACCGGCCAGGTGTTCGAGGAGGCGTGGCAGGCCCGGTCCGTTGGGCACGGGGGCGAAGCGGCCGATGCGGCGGAGTTCCTTGCGGGCGAGGTCAACCGCCAGTTCCACGCGCCCCCGCTTCAGGGCGGCCGTCAGCCCCATTTCCGAGGCGGTCAGCGCAGCCAACATGAGGTGGAGCGGGTTCTCGATGTCCTCGCGGTTGAGGGAGTCGGTGAAGGTGGCGTCGGTTTCCGCGGGCAGCGGGGGCGGGGTGGTTTGGGCGAGCCGCGCGGCTTGCTCGAGGGTGTCGGCCAGGAGTTGGCGGCGCAGCGGGCCCGGCGGAATCGGCGTCAACCGGACCGGCTGAGGCGGGTGGAACAGGCGGCGGACCGGGCCGGGGCCGTCGCTGTCCTCGGCGCGGAGCAGGTCCTCGAACCAGTCGCCGGCGACGCGTTCGAGCAGGAGCAGGCGCAGGGGGGGCCGGCCGGCCCGGCATTGGCGGAACAGGGTGCGGAGCAGCGCGGCCAGCGGGCGGGCCAGGGTTTGGGCGTAATCCACCACCAGCAGGGTGGGGACGTGCCAGGTCCAATCCGGCGGTGCGGCGGGGTCGGAGCGGCGCCGCGGGGCGTCGGCCCGGAGCCGGTCGCGCCCTTCCGGGGTGAGGAAGCCGGCGCGCCAGTCCTTCCGCTCTGCCTGCACGCGCCGCAAAAGCTCCATTGCCAGGCGGGTCTTGCCGGCGCCGGCCTCGCCCACCAGGAGGCGTGCGGAAAGGGGTTCGCCGGACGTGAGCCAGCTCCAAAGCCCGGCCAGGTCGGCGTCGCGGCCGACGAGGCGGGTGGCGCGATGCCGGGGCTTGAGCAGGTCCGGCTCCGGGGTGGGCGGATCGGGCTCGGCCGGGGGCCGGAGCAGGCTTTCGAGGGTGCGGAGGCAGACCTGGCGCAGGGCCTCGGCACAGTCTTTGGTGAAGCGGTCGCGCTGCTTGTCGAAGCTGATTTTCACCCGCTTCCGGCCGGACCGGAGCAGGTCCGGATGCAGCGCGGCCCAGGCCTTCAGGTCTTTCCACCAGGCACGCTCGGTCGCCGGATCGCAGACGATGAGGATGGCGGGGTTGGTGGCCGCCTGCCAGTAATGGAAATGGTCCGCGTCGGCCTGGAAAACGAAGCGGCCCGCGGTTTCATTGCGGCGGTAGGAACGGCCGGCCTTGACCTGGACCTTGATGATCTGGGCGGTGGCGTGGTCGCCACGGGTCAGCTCGATTTCGCCGTCGAAGCCGGTGTCGGACGAGCTGGTCGCCCGCCAGATCACCCCCATCTGCGTACAGAGTCGTGCCACCAGGGAGATGCTTGCGCGGCCGGTCTGGTCGGTGGCGGTGAACCGCGGCATGACGCTGACAAAGTAGCGGGGCGGCCGGGCCGGCCAAGACGGAATCGCTGGCGGCGACGCGGCGGCTCAAGGAGCCAGGCGTTCCGGCGGGGGGCAGTCGGCCACGAGGCGGAGGGCTTCGCGGACGTAAATCTCGCCGGTCAGTTCGCCCAGGCAGGTGCGGGTGATGTAGTCGTAGCGTCGGAAGCTGCCCCAGTCCTCCTTGGTGAGGATGTAGCCGAAGGCATCGTTGGTCAGGCCCAGCAGCAGGTTGTGTTCGCCGGCCATCTTGCGCCTGAGGTAGTAGCCGATGTTGGGCAGGGCCTCACCGGGGATGGTCAGCAACTGGGCGTTGCCGAGGTTGACCAGGTTCAGCACCGTGGCCACGTGGCGCTCGCGCACGGGCCGGAAGCCCAGGGCCAGGGGCGAGGCCTGCATCACCGCCAGCAGCAGCGGCGAGTCCACGGGAAACTCGATGGTGCGCGCGAAGCATTGCAGGCGGGGGTTTTTCTGAACCGGGGCGCCGGCAACGATGCGCAAGGCCTCGTCGGCCAGCAGGCGGCCGATGCGCTCGCATTCGGACCAGTCGTTGGCCTCGCGGCCGTCGGGGCGACGGTTGTCGGCGGTGACCATGCCGCCCGGGGCGCTGTTCAGGAAGAGGCCGGTACCGCCGCCGGCCTCGGCCAGCCGGTCGTACAGCGGCCCTACCAGGTCGGGACTGAGAATGCCCTGGCGGGAGCCGAGCACTTCGGGGTGGATGGCGTAGTTGACCAGCGTGGCCACGGGGCGGCCGGCGGGGTCCAGGACCTGGATGACGTGGCAGCGGGGGTCGTAGAGTTGCTCGGCGTAGTAGTTGTAGGCGATCCGGCCCTGCGCTTCGCCGGTGGCGATCTTCACCGCCGCGGGCGCCAGGCGGGCGACCGCCTCGTTGATGGCCTCGGCCGTCCGGGCACAGACCCAGTCCAGGTATTTCAAATCGGCCCCGGTCCGGCCGGTCGCGTCCGGGAAGCCGTAGCAGTCCGGCGCGCTGTGGGTGTGGGTGGCGCCGATGAGGATGTTGGTGGCCGGAATCCCGGGCACGCGGGCACGGACCTTGTCGCCCAGCACCGCGGGGAAGCCGAGGAAGTCCACGCTGACGAGGGCGACGCGGGTGCCGTCGTTTTCGAGCACCAGCGCGCGGACGGTCAGCTCGCCCGCCTTGCGGGTGGTCGGATGCGAGGGGCCGACGCCGCCGGAGACCGGCAGGAGGGGGTCGGGGGTGACGTTGCGGACGGCGATAGCCGCGCGGAACTCGGCGCGCGCGGTCAGGGTCAGCACCGCCAGGGCGCAGACCGCGAGGCCGCGCAGGGCGCGCCACAGGTCGGAAGCGGAAGGGTTGTTCACGCGCGGAAAATGGCGTTGGCCGCGGCGGCCGTCGAGTGCGAAGCGCGGGCGGCCCGCTTCACACGCGGAACGCCCGGGCCGCCAGGGCGGTGATGACGACGCCGAAGCCGGCCAGCACCCCCAGGGGGCGCGCCGCGGCCTCCCAGCCCGCGCCGAAGCTGATGAGCGGGTGCAGCGCCTCCAGCGCCCAGCCGGTGGGCAGCAGATGGGCGAAGACTTGCAGCCACTGCGGCGCCACCTCCAACGGCCACCAGCAGCCGCCCAGCGCGGCCAGGAGCAGGCTGCCCAGCACGCACACGCCCACCACGCGCTCCTCCTGTTGGATCGCGCTGCCGGCCAGCACGCCGAGCGCGGCCGCCACCCAGGCAAAGGCCAGCAGGGTCACCGACACGGCGGGCAGGTTGGCCCCGAGCGGCACGCCGAAGACCCAGCGGCCCACCGCCAGGAAGAACGCGCTTTGCACCGCCGCCAGCAGCAGCAGGCCGTAGAGCTTGCCCAGCACCAGCGCGCTCCGGCCCACGGCGTGCACCGCGTGACGCCGCAGCACGCCGCTGCGCCGCTCCGCCGCCAGGGCCGCGCCCCCGAACACGGTGAGGTTCATCAGCAGGTACATCACCAGGTTGCCGGGCAGGGAGAAGTTGAAGCCGGTGGGAACCGGTTTGCGGCCCGCAAAGCGCGCCTCCAGCCGCACCGGGTTTTCCTGCCGCCGCACCGCCTGCCAGGCCGCTTCCTCGCCCAGGGCGGCCTCCCCGTGGCCGGTGACCACTTCGAGCAGGTGCGAGTTGAGGGCCAGCACGGCCCGCAAGACCCGCAGTTCCACCATCGCCGCCTTACCCGCGGCGGAACCGGAGGCTTCGGACAACTCGATCCTGGCCTGCTCACCCCCCAACACCCGCGCGGTGAAATCAGCCGGGACGCGCAGCCGGCGCGGGGCGTTCTCCCCGTTGGTGGGCGCCACCACCGTTAGCCCCTGCACGCCCAACTCGTCCAGAAACAATCGGCCTAGGAAGCCGGGGTCGAGGTTTTCCACGCTCACGGCCGGGCGGGGGTTGGCGGGGTCGCCGGGGCCGCGGTTGGCGAAGCCCATGAAATAAACAAACACCAGCGGCACCACGAACAGCCAGACCCAGGCGAGGCGGCTGCGCAGGAACAGCCGCAGGTCGTTGTGGCCGATGAGGAGCATGGGCTTCATGGGCGCAGGCCGCGCGCAAAGCGGCGCCGGAACCCGGCGGCGGCCAGACCCAGCAGCACCATCCCCACCGCTGCCAGCCGCAGCGCCAGCAGGGGGCCGTGGACCGGTTCGCTGCCGAATTCCAGCTCGCGGATGCCCTGGGCCAGCCAGGCGGTGGGCAGCAGGGGCGTGATATGTTCGCGCAGGAACGCCGGCAACGACTCCGGCGGAAAGGCGCATCCCCCCGCCATGCCCAGCGCCATCGCGATCAGCGTCCCCAGGGCATCGGCCCGCCGCGCGTCGGCAATCAGGGCGGCCAGCAGGGCCGCCAGCCCCACCGCGAAGACAAGGAACCCCGCGACCAGCGCCGCCAGGTCGAGGGGATGCTTCCAGGCGATGCCGAAGAGCAGGCCGCCGCCCCCGAACAAGATGCCGGCCCCCACCAGCAGCATCACCCCCACAAACGCCCCCTTGCCCGCCAGAAAGGGCAGCAGCCGGTGATGCAGCGTGTGGTAGCGGGCGAAGGTGTGCCGCGCGAATTCCCGCTGGAGGTCCTCCATGCCGGTGTTGGCCTGGAACAGCAGGAACATCGTGGCCAGGCCGGCCAGCAGGTAGCCGAACAGGTTGTGCCCGCCGCCCGGCCGGGCGGCCGGCGCGGGGCTTTCCGGCGCGGGCGGCGTCTCGCGGCGGTAGGTGATCCGCGGCGGGTCCAGGTACCGGCGCAGGGTGTCCAGTTTCTCGCCCGTGCTGCGGATCAGGTCGGCGACCTGCCGGTAGTCCGCGCCCTGTTCAAAGGCCGCCCGCCAGGCGGGGAACTCGCTGCCCAGCGTGCGGGCCAGCGCGTTCAGGCCGGTGACCCCCACGCCGAGGAGTTCCTCGAGGACCGCCGGGTGGATCGAGCGGGCGGGGTTCTTGATCAGCTCGAGCGTCACCGGCCCGCGCCCGGCCAGGTAGTCGCGGGTGAAGTGCGGCGGCAGGATCACCACCGCGCTGAGCTGGTTGTCGTGGAGTTGGGCCAGGGCGTCGGTGCGGTCCAGAAACTCCGGTTCCAGATGCCGCGCCGCCTCGCCCTGATTCAACGCCCCGCGCAGCAGACGCGTCAGCGGCGAATCCTCCTCGTCCACCACCGCAAAGCGGATGCGCCCCAGCGCGGCCCCCTCGCCGGTGCCGCGGCCAAAGGCCAGGCCCAGGAGCGCGGTCAGGGCCAGCGGCACCGCCAGGTGGATCAGCCAGGGCAGGGGATTGCGGACGGCCCGGCGCAGGTCCTTGGTCAGGAGCGTCAGCCAGAGGTTCATTCGCGCAACTCCCGGCCGGTGAGCTGGAGGAACACCTCGTTCAGGCTCGGCCGCTTCAACAGCACGTTGTCCACCCGCACCGGCAGGCTCAACAGCTCCCGCAGACACTCGGCCGGCTCGCCGCGGTCCCGGGCCGCCACCACCCACTGCCGGTCGGTGTGTTGGAGGAGGCGAAAGCGGCTCTCGAACCCCGGCCAGTCGCCGGGATCGGCGCCGGCAAACGCCCCTTCCAGGACGTACACGCGGTCGCCGCCGACCCGCTCCTGCAACGCCTCGAGCGTGCCCTCGGCCAGGAGCCGGCCGTGGTCCAGAATCCCGACGCGCTGGCAGAGCGTCTCGGCCTCCTCCAGGTAGTGGGTGGTGTACAGGATGGCCGTGCCCTCGCGCTGCAGGCCGCGGATGAACTCGAGGATGTTCTGGCGGGCCTGCGGGTCAATGCCCACGGTCGGCTCGTCCAGCAGCAACAGGCGCGGTCGGTGCACCAGCGCACAGCCCAGGTTCACCCGGCGTCTCATGCCGCCCGAGTAGGTCCTGACCGGTTCGCGGGCGCGGTCGTGCAGCGCCAGTGCCTCCAGCAGCACGCCGGCCCGTTGGCGGGCGTCGCGCCGGGACAACCCGGCCAGCCGCCCCCAGAACTCGAGGTTTTCGCGGGCCGACAACTCCTCGTAAAGGGCCAGCTCCTGCGGCACCACCCCCATGATGCGCCGGGCCCGCTGGGGATCGGCGCTGAAGGCCACGCCGTCCACGACCACCGTGCCGGCGTCCGGTCGCAGCAGGCCGGCGATCATGGACAAGGTGGTGGTCTTGCCGGCGCCGTTGGGGCCAAGCAACCCGTAGAGTTCCCCCGCGCGCACCGCGAAGCTGACCCCCTCCACCGCGCGCAGTTCGCCGTAGGATTTGCTGAGCCGCTCCACGCACAGCAGCGACATGGCGCGGAGTCAACCAGAACGCCCCGCCGCCGCAAGCCGCCCGTGACCCGTAGCCGCCGGCGTCAGCCGGCGGAGCGGAGGTCCGCCGCGTGACCGCGGGGGCAACTGGCATCCGGCTTCAGCCTTCGACCTTCGACTTTCGACCTTCTCCTTGTGGTGCAGGCCTCTGGCCTGCGGGGGGTGTGGTGCAGGTGTCGCGCCTGCTTGCCCGGCCAGCCGGGACGGCTGCACCACAGTGCCCGGGCTTGCCGGCGTGAGCCGGCGGAGCGGAGGTCCGCCGCGTGACCGCGGGGGCAACTGGCATCCGGCTTCAGCCTTCGACCTTCGACTTTCGACCTTCTCCTTGTGGTGCAGGCCTCTGGCCTGCGGGGGGTGTGGTGCAGGTGTCGCGCCTGCTTGCCCGGCCAGCCGGGACGGCTGCACCACAGTGCCCGGGCTTGCCGGCGTGAGCCGGCGGAGCGGAGGTCCGCCGCGTGACCGCGGACCGAAGTCCGAAATCCGAAGTCCTAAGGCCGGAGCCGGATACCCGCAGCCGGCGGGCGGTTCAAACGCCGCGGATGTAGCGGCGGTCTTCCCACACCGCCCGGAGCGAGGTGAGATTGCGGCGGTCCAGGAGGTGCCGCGCCGCGGTCAACAGCCGGCCGCGCTTGAGCTGTTGCCAGGCGTCGTGGAGGCTCACGGCGGCAAACTGCAGCACGCTGGGGTCGCGGTAGCAGTCAATCATGCAGCGGGTGCAGCCGTCGCGGATGAGCTTCGAGGCGTCGAAGTCGTAGATGCTGCACATTGGCGTTTCCCAGAAGTGGCAGCGGTAGAGCTGCAGCTTCCAGTCCAGGTAGAAGTACTTGAAGCCGCCCAGGCAGCCGAAGCGCTCGGATTCGCCGCGGAGGTGCCGCTGCATGTCGGTGAGCGACTCGCGGGGGTTGACCACCGGGAAGGGGCTGTGGCGCTTGAGGGTTTTGATGCGCTCGAAGACCTCGATCAGTTCCTCGGGCCGGTAGTTCACCAGGCCGCTGTCGCTGTAGCTCAGGTAGCTGGAGCCCAGGGCGGTCAGGGGATAGCTGAAAGTGCAGGAGTGAAAGCCCAGGCTCTCGAGGAAGGCCGGCAGTTTCTCGTAATCCTCGATCAGTCGGCTGGCGGTGACGCTGGCGGTGGTCTGGATGCCCACGCGGGCGAAAAATTCGTTCGCCCGCCGGATTTTCTGGCAGACGCCCGGCAGGCCGCGGTTGGCCTCGTGCCGGGCGTCGTCGTGGGCGTCAATGGACATGATGACGCTGGTCAGGCCGGCGTCGGTGAGGCTGCGGAGGTTGTCCTCGGTCCAGAGGCCGCCGTTGGTGCAGATCATCGGCCGCAGACCGCGCCCGGCGGCGTAGCGGACCATGGCCGGGAGGTCACGGTGGACCATCGGCTCCCCGCCCACGAACAGGAGATAGCCGATGTGGTTGCGGGCGCAGATGTCGACCACGTCGCGTGCCTCGGCCAGGGTGACCGAGCGGCGGGCCCGCGGGTCGAACTTCGAGCGGGCGAAGCCGCAGAAATCGCAGTCCGCGTTGCAGATGTTGGTGATGGCGAACTGGAGGTAACCGGGGCCGGCGTGGTCGAGCACGTCGCGGAACAGTTGCCAGGCCCCTTTCTTCGGGGGGCGCAGCGGTGCCGGGGCGTCGGCCGCTCGGGGCGGCTCGCCGGCGGCGGGGGGGGAGGCCGCGGCCGGAGCGGGGGCGGACGCGTGCATGGTCACGGGCAGCATTGTGGTCCGAATCGGGTGTCCGGCAACTTTATACCCTGCCTCCTGTCACGGAGGCGGGCGCCGGTTCCGGTTGCCAAGGCGGCGGGAGCCGTTAGCTTGACGCGCCGAAGCCATGAGTAGCCAAACTGAGACGGGTGACGGTGGCGCGCCGCGACGGGAATTCCTGCGCGGAGCCGCGGCCGCCGTGCTGGGGGGCGTGGCGCTGGCCGTCCCGCTGGGGACCGGGGTGCAGGTGTGGCTGCAGCCACTGCGGGCGCCGCGCGGGGCAGGGGCGTGGAGTCGGGTGACGCGGTTGACGGCGCTGCCGGCCGACGGCGTGCCGCGGCGGTTTCTGGTGTCGGCCGAGCAGGTCAATGCCTGGACGCGCCTGCCCCGCCGGCCGGTGGGGGCGGTGTATCTGCGGCGCACCGGCGAGAGCCAGGTGCAGGCCCTGCATGCCACCTGTCCTCATGCCGGCTGTCCGGTGGAATACACGCCGGCGCGGAGCGGGTTCTTGTGTCCGTGCCACAACAGCACCTTTGCGGTGGACGGGTCGGTGAATGACCCGGCCAGTCCCAGCCCGCGGGGACTGGACACGCTCGAGGTCGAGATCCGCGGCGGGGACGAGGTGTGGGTGCGCTTCCAGAACTTTCGCGCCGGCGTGCGCGAAAAAATCCCGGCATGAAAGGCGTGAGCGAGTGGTTGGAGGCCCGCACCGGGTGGTTGGGCGCGGCGCGGCGGCTGCTGTGGGAGCCGCTGCCGGGCGGGGTCAGCTGGCGGCGGAGCTGGCTGGCGGGGCTGGGGTTCCTGTTTCTGGTTCAGGCGGTCACGGGGTTTTTCCTGCTCTCCGGCTACGGCGCCAGCACCCAGACGGCGTGGGAGAGCGTGTTTCACCTGCAATTCCAGACGCCGGGCGGCGGCTGGTTGCGGGGACTGCATGTGGTGGCGGCGCAGGCCTTCGTGGTGGGGCTGGCGCTGCACCTGTTGCAGGTGGTGCTGGCGGGGGCCTACCGCGCACCGCGGGAGTTGAATTTGTGGCTGGTGCTGGTGCTGCTGCCGCTGGCGCTGGCCCAGTCGGTCACCGGCTGGCTGCTGCCGTTTGACCAGAAGGGGTACTGGGCGGCACGGGTGCCGCTGAACATCGTGGGCGTGGTGCCGGGGGTGGGACCGGCCTTGCAGGCCCTGCTGGTGGGAGGCGCGGAAGTGGGGCATGCCACGCTGACCCGGTTCCTGGCCCTGCACGTCACCGTGTTGCCGCTGGCCATCGGGGGGCTGTGGTGGTGGCTGTGGCGGCTGGACCGGCGCGCGGACCACGCCGGCGCGGCCGTCGCCACGGCCGGGCGGCCGGCCGCGGGGTGGTGGCCGGACCAGGCCCTGCGGGACGCCGTGGTGTGCCTGGCGGTGCTGGTGGCGCTGTTGGGGATCGTGCAGGGGCTGCGATTGCGTGAGGAGGACGGGGTGTTTCCCGAACTGCTGGCACCGGCAGACCCGGCGGAGCCGTTTGCGGCGGCCCGGCCCGAATGGTTCATGCTGTTTCTGTTTCAGTTTCTGAAGTACTTCCCGGCGGGCACGGAGGTGTGGGGGGCGGTGGTGATTCCGACGGTGGTGTTCCTGGTGGTGGCGGCCATGCCCTGGATCGGCCGCTGGCGGCTGGGGGCGCGATTCAACGCCGCCTTCATGCTCGGGCTGGCCCTGGGGGCGGTGACTTTGGGCGTCCTGGCGTGGCGCGAAGACCGGGCCAACGCCCAGTACCCGGCGGCGGTGAGGGCGGCGCGGGAAGCGGGGGCCCGCGCCCGGGCCCTGGCCGCGGGCGGCATTCCCCCGGCCGGTGCGCTCGAACTGGTCCGGACCGACCCGTGGTTGCAGGGGCCGAAGTTGTTTGCCCGGCACTGCGCCGGCTGTCACCGCTACGACGGCCATGACGGGATGGGAGGAATACCCGCCGACCCGCCCAGCGCGGCGGACCTCAAGGGCTTTGCCAGCCGGGAATGGCTGGCCGGCCTGCTGGACCCGGCGCGGGTGGCCACGGCGCATTACTTCGGGGGGACGCGTTTTGCCCAGGGGCGGATGGTGCGTTTTGTGCAGCGGGACGTGGCCGGGTTCAACGAGGCCCAACGAGCGGCCCTGGCCAAGGTCATTGCCGCCGTCTCCGCCGAGGCGGCCCTGCCCGCCCAGGCCGAGGCCGATGCCCGTGACGCGGAGCTCATCGCCGAGGGGCGCGACCTGATCCGCACCCGCGAGATGAAATGCACCGGCTGTCATCAGTTCCGCCAGCCGGACGAGGATGCCATTGCGCCGGACCTGACGGGGTACGGCTCGCGGGCGTGGTTGATGGATTTTCTGCGCGACCCGGCCCACGCGCGGTTCTACGGGCGCCGCAACGACCGGATGCCCCGGTTCGGGGTCGAGGAACTGCTGAGCGAATCGGAGCTGGGGCTGTTGGCCGACTGGTTGCGGGGTGAGTGGCCGGGGACCGGCGACCGCTGAAAAGCAAAAGGCCACTCCGCGGAGTGGCCGAAAAGTGCTGCAGATCCCAAGAGGTCAGGCCACGGGCGCAGGCTCCGCGGCGGGCGCGGGGTTGGCCGGGGGCTCCGGCGCCGGGGCAGGGGGGGCGGGTTCGGCTGGTGCCGGCGCGGCAGGGGGGGGCGAGGTGGGTTTGGCGGTACCCTTGGTTAGGCGGGCCAGTTTGGCGGCCTGCTTCTTGCGCTTGAGATACCGTGCCCGGCGACGCCGCTTTTGGATCTTGTTGTACTGCTTGCTCATGGTTTCGCTTTACTTTGTCGTCTGAAGTCGTTTGTTTGCGCGGACTATGCGCAGCCGCTGGAGGCCGTTCAACTGCATTCTGGTCGCCGTCCTGGCACTGGCGGGGCTGGCCGTGGGGTGCCGGAGTCCGCAGGAGCGACAGGCGGCCGGGGAACTCAGCACCTTGCGCCTGTACCTGGAAACCGACTTCGACACCACCGGCGACAAGACCGCCGTCGTGCCGGTGTACCGCGCCAGCCCGGTGCTGCTGCGGATCGCCCGGGAGCCGTTTCTGGATGAGGGGTCCATCACCGAAGCGCGGGTGGTGGAAGTGGTGGGCGGCTTCGCCATCGCCGTCCGGTTCAACCTGCACGGGACCTGGGTGCTGGATCACATCACCACCTCGTACCGGGGCCAGCGGATGGTCATCCACAGCCACTTCACCGAAGGACGCTGGCTGGCGGCACCCAAAATCACCACCAGCCTCCGGGACGGCTTGCTGGTGTTTACGCCCGACGCCACCCGCGAGGAGGCCGAGCGGATTGTCCGCGGCCTGAACAACGTGGCGGTCAACCTGGGCAACCGACCAAAGCCGTCCAGGGCGGCGTCCCCCGGGGCAGCGTCCCCCTCCAAGCCTGAGCGCGGCCCGGCGGATTCCAAACCCTCGCCGACGGCCTCACCCGCCCCGGAACCGGCCCGACCGACGTCCTGACCATGCGCGGGGTCATGAGGGTGTGGGGGGCGGTCCTGGGGGTCTGCGGGGGCGCCGGGCTGGGGCTGGCCCAGCCGTTTCAGTTGCCCACCGCCAACCAGGACCTCTTCCGGGCGGGCGGGGAAAGCCGCTTTTTCGTGGGCACGGCCGGGCGGCCGTGGACCAGCGGCACCTTCGGCTGTGTCCGCACCGAGGGCGAACAACTGCACGAAGGCTGGGACATCCGGCCGGTCGGACGCGACTCCCGGGGAGAACCGACCGACGAGGTGCGCGCCACTGCCGACGGCGTCGTGGCCTACGTCAGCACCCGGCCGGGCCTATCGAACTACGGGCGGTACCTGATCCTGAAACACCGCGTCAACGGCCTGGAGATTTACTCGCTCTACGCCCATCTGGCCCGGGTGCGCCCGGGGCTGGCGGCCGGCCAGAGCGTGCGCGCCGGCGAGGTGCTGGGGGTCCTGGGCCGCAGCGCCAACACGCGCCCGGGGATCAGCCGCGACCGGGCGCACCTGCACTTCGAGCTGGGGTTGCGGCTCAGCGACCGGTTCGGGGCGTGGCACCGGAGGCACTTTCCCGGCGAGCGCAACGACCACGGCGAGTTCAACGGTCGAAACTTCCTGGGTGTGGACCCGCTGCCAGTGTTTCGCGAGCAGCTCCGCCGCGGAGCGGCGTTTGACCTGGTGGGTCTGTTGCGGGCCCAAACCCCGCTCTGCCGCGTCCAGGTGCGGGCGGCGCGGCCGGCGTGGTTGCAGCGGCACCCCCAGTTCGGTGTCGAGAATCCCCGCGCCCGGCGTGAGGGAGTGGCGGGCTACGAGATCGCCTTCAACTACCACGGCCTGCCCTTCCGCTGGTTGCCGCTGGCAGCGTCGGAACTGCGCAGCCAGGCCCGCTACCATCTGGTCGAGGTCAACACCGCCGAGCAGCAGGCCCGTCCCTGCGGCAAGCTGGTGACCCGCGGGGGCGGCGGCTGGCGCCTGACCACCGCCGCCGAGCGGCTGCTGGACCTGTTGACCGAGTCGGGTGCCCCGGCAGGTGGGGGCGGTTAAATTGTGAATGGGTTGAAGGGCGAATGGGAAAGGGGGGCAGGGCCGTCCGGGACCGTGCAGCGGGTGTCTGGTGCCGGCCCTCGAACCCGGCGTTTCGACCGTTTTAGTGATCGGGTTTCCGCCTGCGGATTGACCGGCCGGCAGACGGCGCGGGCCTCCGACCCGGCCCAAAAAACGAAAACGGGAGCGCCCGAAGGCGCCCCCGTGGGTTCCGTGTTCCATGCAACCAGCTTGCGGTTCCCTGAAAGCCGGGCCGCGGCCGGACGCTACTCCCGGACAATCCGGAAGAATGCCGCCTGGCCCTGGATCGGCAGGCGGAAGGTCTTCTGACTGGTGGTGGTCAGGTCGGTCCACGACGCATCGTTGAGGCTGGCCCTGGTCTGGACCTTGAAACTCGCGCCGTCGCCCGTCCAGGTCAGCACCAGATCGTTGCCCTCGCGGGCTGCGGACAGGACCATATCTTCACCCGGCAGTGTCGGGGGGGGCAGGAAGCCTTTTTGCGACAGGAAAGTCCAGCCGTGCAGCCAGAGATCGCTGGCGTCGAAGGCGCCCATGTAGGCAACGGGAGAATAGAAGCCGTCGTTGGGGGCGGTGCGGGGGCTGGTCAGGGCGGGGCTGTCTGCGGCGGGGCGGGGGTCCAGGCCGCCGTTGGCCTGGCGGCTGATGCCACGCAGGCGGGGGTCCAGGTTCTGGTTGTTGCGGGTGGTGTCGGTGAAGAGCACCTCGGCGTTGGTGTTTTCGGCCAGCGGACCGGCAAAGCCGAAGAACAGGTTGTCCCGCAGGTCCAGCAGACCGCTGGCCAGGTGAATCGCCGACTTGTCGTCCAGGCGCACCGCGCTGCCGCCGAAGTCGGTGAACACGCAGTTGTAGAACTTGGGCGCAGCGTATTCGCGGATGGTCATGCCGCGGTTGCCGGTGGTGGCGGTACCCGCCCCGATCCAGGTGGCGTTGTACACCTCGTAGGCGGCCACGGGGGTGGCGTTGACCGCCGCGCCGTTGGGCTCGCCGTTGAGTTCGCCGGCGTTGTCCTTCTTGCCCGGCTCCTGGATGCCGAACCAGAACTGGTTTTTGCCCCGCCAGCCCTGGTCGGTGTCGAACATGTCGTCGTCCACAAAGGCGCTGACCAGGTTCTTGGTGTTGACCGTGCCGCCGAAGAACTCGAAGCCGTCGTCGGCGATGGCGTAACACTCGATGTACTCCAGCACCGTCCCGCGGCCCACCCCGCCCAGGCTCAGGCCGTTGAGTTCCTTGTTGGGCTGGAACTGGGTGCCGGCATGGCGGATGGAGACGTAGCGCATGACCCCGGAGCTGTCATTGTCCTCGCCGCCGCCGAAGCGGTGGACGAACTGGCCGGCCACCTGGGTGTCGGGCAGGCCCTCGAAGACATCGTACTTGGGGCTGGCGGCGTTGCCGGCGGTGTCCAGGGAGGTGTTGATCGTGGCCCGGCCCAGCAGAACCACCCCGCCCCAGAGGCCCCGCTCGAAGGGGGGCAGGTCGTCGGGGTCGGTGACGTCGTCGGCCTCGGCGGTGAAGATGATCGGGCTGGTGGGGGTGCCCTCGGCGAAGATTTTGCCCCCCTGGGTGACGATCAGGGCCGAGGCGTCGTTCTGGGTGCCCGGGCGGGCCTTGACCACCGTGCCGGCCTCGATGTGGAGCTCCCCCCCCGCCAGCACGTAGATGAACCCGTTGAGCACGTACTCGTTGTCCCGCGTCCACTCCACCCGTCCCGTGATGTTCTCCGTGACCTGGATGGTGTCAGCGAGGGCAACCAGGCTCCCGCACAACGCGGTCGTCAGAAGCAGGTACCGCTGGATTGGTTTCATCGTTCGTTTGCGCATGGTTGTTGCGTCGTTCATGACGCCGCCCAGAACATCAAACCAGCGTGACAGGTCGGCGTGGAAACGGTGACAAATCGGTCAAGACTGGCGTTGCCGGCGGGCGCGCGGCGCGGTGGGCGGGGGAAGGCCGCTCCCGGGAGCGACTGCGCGGCCTTCAAAGCTCGTAGTTGAGCCCGAGGGCGAAGGTCAGGCCCCGCCGGTACGAGGAGTACAGCAGCCCGCCGCTCTCGCCGTAGGTGCGTTCGATGGCCGGGTCGAGGAGGTTCTTGGCGGAGAACTTCAGGCTGAGCTTGCGGCTCAACCGCTGCCGCAGCACCAGGTCCAGGACCGGCGCGGGCTGCTCGAAGACGTCCTCGGTGGTCAGGCTGGCGATGGTGATGCGCGGGCCGAACAGGTTGAACCCCAGGGTCAGGCTGGTGCCGGTCTGCGGCAGATCGTAGCTCAGGTCCACGTTGAGGATGTAGGGCGACTGATCGTAGAGGGCGCGCGTGGCCGGGGCGTCAGGCAGGACTTCCCGCTTGGCGGCCAGCTCGGCCGGGGTGAGGCCGACCTCGGACTGGATCAGGGCCAGGTTCAGCCCCAGGGTCAGAGTGCCGTACTCGGCAGGCAGGAGGAAGTCCAGCACCCGCCGCGCCTCGAACTCGACGCCGTAGGTCTCGGCCTCGTCCCGGTTGGAGAAGGAGACGATTTCCGCGTCGCGAGTGACGAAGTTCCGCTCGATGGCGTTGCGCAGGTCCTTGTAGAACAGGCTGACCGAGAACACCTCGCCCGGGCGGGGAAACCATTCCCAGCGCAGGTCGTAGTTCTGGATGTCGCTCAGGCGCAGACGCGGGTTGCCGTCCAGCAACTCGTCGAGGATGGGATCGTAGCCGCGGTAGGCCGCCAGTTCGCGGAAGGTCGGCCGGGCGAGGGTCTGGGCGTAGTTCAGGCGCACGGCCATGTCCGGGCGGGGGTTCCAGATCAGGCCCACGCCGGGCAGCCAGTCGGTCCGCGCCAGGTCGCTGCGGTTGGTGGTGAGGCCGGTGATTGAGTTGGCGAGGTAGCTATCCGAGGCCACGGAGAGGTCGGTGGTCTCGAGGCGAACGCCCCCCACGAGCTTCCACTGCTCATGCAGCGGCAGCTCGGTCATGAGGTAGCCGGCCAGAATCTGTTGCCGGCCCTCGTAGCGGCTGCGGCGCAGTTGGAGGTAGCGGTCCCAGGTGTAAGTGATGGCGCCGGTCGTGGCGTTGGTACTGGCGCGGTAGCCGAGATTCTCGGGGGTCAGGTAGGTGTAGGGGTCGCCGGTGAAGGGGTGGCGCGCGGTCTCGCCCGACTGGCCCTGGTAGTAAAACTCGCGGTCGAGGAAGTCGCGCCGGGCATCCGTGATGAAGAAGCCACCACGCAGCAGCGCCTCGAGGCCGGACCACTGGGTCAAAGGCAGGGTGAGGTCCACCTTGCCGCCGGCCTGGTCCTCGCTCAGTTCCCGGAAGTAGCGCGTGGGGGCGCGGGGCTCGGGAAAACCGCTGCGGTCCAGCACCGGCTGACCGCCTTCCCAGCCGAAGTTGAAAAATCGCGCATCCGGTTCGTCCTGGGTGGTGGTGGCCAGCGAACCCAGCCAGTCCACGCGCAGGTCGGCCAGGGCGGGCAACTCGTGCCGGCCGCGCCACTGGAAGGTGTCCAGCGCCCGCTCGGTGAAGATGAGCCGGTTGAGGTCGAAGTCCGTGCCGGGGTCGTCGCTGATCACCCCGAGCTGGCGGCGCACCAGGTCTTCGGTGGACTGGTTGTGCATGTAGTGGAAGCCGACCTCGTGCGCTTCGTTGAACACGTAGGCCAGGTTCACCAAGGCCCCCCAGGTCACCTCCTCGACGCTGCGCCAGTCGCGGAAATCCTTGCGGACCACGAAGGTGTTCTCGCCCAGCCCGGGCGCGTAGCGGCGGGCCACGCCGTCATCGTAAAAACTGTAACGCCGGTCGTAGGGCAGGCCGACGAAATAACCGAGCGAGCCGCCGAACAACTTGACGGTGTCGCCAAAGGCCAGGGACCCCTTGTGATTGGGCGGCGGCGCCTGGGAGCGGCCCTGAAACTCCGTAGCCCCCATCTGTCGGGTCAGGTCCGCCAGCAACTCCGCGTCCGCCTTGCGCTGCGCGTAGGTCGGCGAGGTGGGCCGGCCGGTGCTAAAGGGCGGGAAGGGCACCCGCAGGTCCGGCGCCGCCAGCGCCGACGGCAGCGCGCGGGTGCCGTCGTCAATGCCCAGCCAGTCCAGACGGCCGCCGCGGTAGCTCAGGAAGCGGTCGTTGCCGGTGGCCAGCGTGTTGTAGCCCACCTCGCCCGAGAGCTGAAACACGAACGCCTCGGGCAGGGACCGCGTCACGAGGTTCACCCCGCCGCCGGTGAAGTTGCCCGGCTGGTCCGGCGTGAAGCTCTTTTGCACCGTCACGCTCTGGATCAGCGCCGCCGGAAACAGGTCGAGGTTGACCGTCTTCTTGTACGGGTCCGGCGACGGAACCTCCGCGCCGTTCAAGGTCAGGCCGACGTACCGCTCGTTGAGCCCGCGCACCACCGGCGTCTTGCCCTCGGCGACCGTCACGCCCGCCACGCGGCTCACGATGTCCGCGGCGTCGCTCGCGCCCACGCGCGCGAACTGGTCGGCGCCGATAACCTCCAGCAACGCCACCGCCTCGCGGCGCTCGGCCAGGAGCTGCTCGGTGCCCGATTCCAGCTCCGGCGCGGTGACGACGTACTCCTCCATCTCGTAAAACTCCGGCCGCAGGCCGAAGCTGACCGTGGCGGTCTGGTCCGGCGCCACCAACACCTCTCCCACCACCGCCGGGCTGTAGCCGGGGGCGGCGAATTGCACCGCGTACACGCCCGGGGGCACGCCGTTGAGTTGGAAGCGCCCCTGGGCATCGGTGGTCACCGCCAGCGTGGTACCACGCACCACCACCGTGGCCCCGGCCAGCGGCCGGCCCTCCCAGCTTTCGGTGACCGTGCCGGCGAGGGCCCCGCGCCCGGATTCCTGGGACCGTGCACTGCACGCCAGCAACAGGCCGCTCAAAGCCACTGCGCGGCCCAGCCGCCAGGGCCTCTGCGGGTGGCGGGGAAGGCCGAAAGCCGAAGTCCGAGGGCTGAAGGCCGAAGGCAGGAGGGGGACAAGCTGGGAACTCAGGAACTCAGGAATGGGACGCGGGGCGAGAGGCCGGAGGCCGGAAATCAGTGGAACCGGCAGAACTGACCACCTTCCTTCTTTCTGGCCTCCCCGATTCACCATTCCGCTCTTCCTGCTTTTCACCTTCTTGTGGCTTTGCCGCTTCGCTGCACCGGCTTGTGCGGGTGCCTCGGGGCTTCAGCTCCGACTCCGCGCCGCCACCTGTTCGACCTTCTCGAGGTAACGCTGGACGTGCTCGCGCGGCCGGAGCCGTTGGGCTCGCCGGAGCAGTTCTACCGCCTGCGGATAGCGCCGCCCCTCGACCAGGAGCTGCGCGTGCTTGACCAGCGCATCGGCCTCGAAGCCCTCGATCCTGGCCGCGGCGTCGTAGCGGAAGGCGGCCCGGTCGGGGTCGCCCGCCTGCTTGTAGTAATCGCCCGCCAGCAGCAGGGCTTCGCCGTCCAGTGGATTGAGGGCCAGCAGGCGCTCGAGGGTTTGGATGGCGCGTTCGCCCTCGCCCGAGCCCAGGGCCACGCGCGCCTCCAGCCGCAGCAGCTTCAGCTCGTCATCGCGGGGCGGATTCGCGCCGGCCAGCTCGCGGGTGTGGGCCAGCAGTTGCCGGGCCTCCGGCCAGGCGCCGCGCGAGGCCAGCAGCTCGGTCGCGCGCAGCGCGCGGGCGAGGTTGGTGCCGCCGTCCAGCCGGGCGGCTTCGAGGTAGGCGGCCAGGGCCAGGTCCGGCACGCCTTCGGCCAGGTGGAGGTCGCCGAGCAGGCTCAGTTGCGCCGGCGTAGCCCTGCCCAGGCGGCGGAGGGCTTCGAAATTCACGGCGGCGCGGGCGAGCTGGTTTTGCTGGATGAAGATGTTGGCCTGGAGGGTCCAGAGCACCTCGCGATCGGGGTGGCGAGCCAGCAGGTCCTCGAGCAGGGCCAGCGCGGCCGGGTACTGGGCGGTGGCCACGTGACATTGGACCAGGCCCAGGAGGTAATCCCAGTTCTCCGGCTCGAACAGCAACGCCTGCTGGTAGGCGGCCGTGGCGGGCAGGTGGCGGCCGAGTTGAACCTGGGCAAAGGCCAACAGGCCGTAGAGCCGGCCATCGGGTCCCCCCAGGGCCAGGGCGCGGCTCAGCGCCGGCACGGCCTCGGCATGGCGGCCTTCGCGCACCAGGGCCAGGGCCAGGTTGCGCTGCGCCCGCAGAAAGTCCGGGAACTTGGCCAGCGCCGCCTCGAAGTGTCGGATGGCCCGGGCCGAGTCCCCGCGTTGGAAATGGACCGTGCCGAGGGTGTAGTCGAACAGCGCGCTGGCGTCCGGCTTCACCGCCGCTTCCAAGGCCGGAATGGCCTTCTCCGGGTCTTCGCGCAGCAGCGGCAGGAGGGTGTCGCGGTACAGCGCCTGTTCCTCGGCGCTGAGTCGCGGCTCGCGGTCGGACAAAAACCCGAAGCCGCCCCAGAGTCGCCGGGTCATTTCGGGGTCATTCCACAGGCCGGCCAGGGGATGGTCCGGCGGCAGCGGCGCGAAGGGCGGCAGGGCCACAGCAGGCTGGGTAGCGGTGGAGGCTTCGGCGGCGTCCGTTGCGGTTTTTCGCGGGCGCCGGGACGCGGCCTCGACGGGTAGGACCACGCCCGCAAGGCCGAGGACGACCAGCCACCTGCCCGCGCGCAGCCAGGTGCAGGCTGGGCGCGGCCGCGCGGTGTGCGGTGCAAGGTTTCGGCGGGCGAACAGCTCGGGTTTCATGGAAGCGACATCAACGGGCGGCGACCTCGGGCAGCCGGAAGCGAAGGGTCTGGCGCAGGAACGTGCGGACTGACTGGCCGTCCTTCTGGCCGGGTTTGAACTTCCAGCGCCGGACCGCCTCGAGCGCCGCCGCCTCGAATTCCTTGTGCGTCGAGGATTCCACCCGCAGGTCCTGGACCCGACCGGCATCGTCCAGCACCAGGGCCAGAGTCACTGCCCCCTCGACGCGGGCGCGACGCAGGGTCTCGGGGTACGCCGGCGGCACGCTGCTCAGGAGTTCGGGACGGCGTTCGAGATCGGCCACGCTGAAGGCCTCCGGACCGCCGGCCTGGGCGACGGCCTCCCGGAGCCAGTCGGCCGCGCCCGCCAGCGCCCCGCCCGAACCGAAGGCCACGTCGAGGTTGATGCTAAGGTTCAGCGGAGGCGCGGACTCGGCGAGCTGCGGGGGCGGTTCAGGGGGCGGCTCGGGTTCGTTGGGCGGGGGCGGCGGTGGTGCATCGGCCTCGGGGGGCGTTTCCGGCTGCGCCATTTCCACCGGGCGCACCGCCTGCACGGCCTGGCGCCGGGCGGAGACCATCTGGGTCAGGGGCAGGACCAGAAAGACCGCCAGCGTTAGCAGGGCCGCACCCAGAAACACGCCTGGCAGGCCGGCGCGGCTCGGTGCGGGGCGGTAGAGGGGGCGCATGGCCGGCGGGCGCGCAGCGGCTCAGGGGGCCGCCGGGTCGGTGGCGATGCTGACGTTTTTGGCCCTGCCGAGCTTGGCCTCGTCAATCACCCGCACCAGCAGGCCAGCGCTGGCCTTTTGATCCACCTGCACGATCACCGGCAGGGGGTCGCCCTGACAGAGACGGCTGACCAGCGGGCGCACGCCGCCCAGGCCGATTTCCTTGCCGCCATAAACCACCTCCCCCTTGGCGGTGAGGGCCAGCAGGATGCTGTTTTTCTCAAGCTGGGTAGCGGTGACCGCCTGCGGCTTGTCCACCTCCGTGCCGGTCTCCTCGACGAAGACCGTGGTGACGATGAAGAAGATCAGCAGGATGAAAACCATGTCTATGAGCGGCGAGACGTTGATGTCGGTCGTCTCGTCCGCCCCGACCAGGGCGCGGCGGTATCTCATGCGGGCAACGGGCGCGGTTGGAGGACCGGCACCGGCACGGCGGCGGGCGCGGGCGTGGCCGAGCGGTCCGGCGGCGGCAGGGTCTTGCGGAAGTGCTGGATGGTGTAGCTCTCCAGCCGGGCCAGAAAGGCCTCGTACTCCTGCCGCTGGCGGCGGATCAGGTGGGTGAGCAGCAGCCCGGGCAGGGCAATGCACAGGCCCACTTCGGGCGGGAACAGGGCCTGCGAAATGCCGTCAGCCATGGCCTCGGTGACCTTGCCGCCGCCGCCGCCGGCCAGGGCCTGGAAGGTGACCAACATGCCCAGCACCGTGCCGAGCAAACCGACCAGCGGCGCCGCGGCCACCAGGGTGCCGAGCGTGCCCAGGCGCCGGTCAATGGCCGGCAGCTCTGCCGCGCTGACCTCGGCAAACCGTTGACTGACTTCCTCGGCGGTGCGCCCCGCGGTGGTGAAGCGGATGATTTCGCCCACCTCGCCCTCGGCCAGTTCGGGCTGTCGAACCCAGCGTTGCCACTCGTCCTCGCGTAGCCGCCGGTGTTGTCGCCGGGCCAGGTCCAGCCACAGGCGCAGGCCCACGACAAACAGCATCAGACACACGCCCAACAGCGGCCACATGACCCAGCCGCCATCGGCCCAGATTTGAAGGATGTGCTCAAACATGGCTCAGGGAGGGGGATTGTGGGGGAAAGTTTTCCGCCGCCGGCGCGGGCAGGGCATTGATGAAGGCGGTGGCGGTCTGTTCCATGCTGCCCAGCACGCCCTTGACCTTGCGGGAAAGCACCGCGTGCAGCAGCAGCGAGGGGATGGCCACGATGAGGCCGAATTCGGTGGTGATCAGCGCCTCGGAGATGCCGCCGGCGAGGGTCCTGGGGTCGCCGGTGCCGAAGACGGTGATCATGTTGAAGGTGTTGATCATGCCGGTGACGGTGCCCAGCAGGCCGAGCAGGGGCGCCGCCGCGGCGGCCAGGGCCAGAAACGGCACCAGCCGCTCGAGCCGCGGCCGGGTCTCGAGCATTTTTTCGTACATCACCTCCTCGATGTACTCCTTGGGCTCGCGATGGTGTTGGATGGCCATCGCCAGCATCTCCCCCACCGGGCCGGAGATTTCCCGGGCCTGGCGCTCGGCGCGGGCCGGCTGCCCGGCGGCGAGGGTTTCCACGATGGCGCGCAGTTCGGCCGGCCGCGCCCCGCGCACGCGGCGGATTTGCAGCCATTTCACCCCGAACACCAGCAGGGCAAAGGCCCCCAGGGCCAGGATGGGCACCATCACCGGCCCGCCCTTGGCGATGTGGACGGTCAGGGGGTCCTGGGTGGCGCGCAGGCGCAGGGCATTGCCGCCGGTGGCGTCCAGCGGCAACTCGCCCGCGCCGCGGTCCAGGACCTGGCGCAGAGCCCCGGCCTGTTCGGGGGGCAGGGCGACCACGTAGGGCTCGGCCGAATTCAACCGCTGTTCCACGACGCCGGCCACGTCGGTGGTGTCGCCCGAGAAGTACGCCGCCGGGCCGAGTTGGAGAAACCGGCCCCGGACCACCAGGCCGTCCGGCGCCAGGGCCTGACCGGGGAAGCGGTCACCGCCGGCCGCGGCCTCGAGACGGGCCAGCGCTGCGGTGACGAAGTCGAGCTGGCGGGCGAGCTTGTCGGCCGGGGCCAGGTCGGGCGATTCGGCGGCTGCGGCGGTGTCGCGGAGGAGGTCGCGGTGGCGCGGCAGTTCGGCCACCGGCAGGCGGGTTTCCCAGGCGCGGCGGTATTCGCTGAAGAGGCTGTCCAGGGTGCGGACCTCGTTGCTCAGCCGCAGGACTTCGTTGCGCTGGACGCCGAGCAGGACCAACTGGTTGGCCTCCTCGCGCTGGGCGCGCTGGAGGGCGGCGCGCTCGTCCAGGACGGTTTGCTCCAGAGCGGCCACTTTCTGCGCCAGCGGCAGGCGCTCGGCTTCGATCTCGGCACGCAACCGGGCCAGTTCATCGAGGGCCTGGCGCAGGTCCGCGGCTGCGACCCCGGCCAGTGTCTCCACGGTGAGCGGGGTCGTCTGGCCGGCCACGGGGGAGGCTGCCCCCACGCAAATGAGCAAGGACAGCAGGGACCGGGGCTTCATGGGAGTTGGACAGGCAGAGACACGAATCCGGCCGGCAGTTCGTTGCGGTACATCTGAATGACGCGCGCCACGGCCGGCGCCAGTTCCGGGCGCGGGGTCCGTTGCCAACCCTCCGCCGTCGGCACTCCGACGCCGGCGAAATCGCCCGCTTTGTTGACAAACCAGGCCTGGGCCAGCCCCGCGTACAAAACCTCGACCGCCAGCTCACGACCGCCCGGCCCCGGCCGCGTCTCCTCGGCCACGCTGAAGGTGGCGTGGAACTTGTCCACCTCGTTGAGCAGGGTGACCAGCGCCTGCACGCGCGGCAGCAGGGCCGTATTCGTGGCGGGGGGGTCCGCCGGCAGGCGCTGCAGCAGCGGCTGGACCGTGCCCTTCAAGGACGGCGGAAACAGCGGTTCCAGCCGTCGCACCCGTGCCTCCAATTCGCTCACCCGCCCCCGCACTGCCTCAAGCGCCGCCTGATATTGGGCCTGCTGATCCGAGAGTGCCCGGCGCTGGGTTTCCACGGCAACGTGGCTGGTCTGGACCTGGGCCTGTTGCTCGCGGATGCCGGCCAGCTCGCGTTCCAACAGGGTGACCGTCTGCTCCAAGGTCGCCTTGTCCGCGGCCCAATCCGAGCGGGTGACGGCCAGGGTTTTGCGAGCCTGGACCCACTGCTCCAGGGCGCTGCGGGCGGCGACGACCGGTGTTTCGGCGGCGTGACCAAGAGATAGCCCCACCAGTAACGCCATCATCCGGAGTTGCGAAGGCGCGCTCAACATGACGCGCCTTCAGGGTGAGTCTGGTCGGTGGCGGTGAGGCTACAGAACGGTGACAACTGGGAAAAACCCCCGGTGCCGGCTCGGCCTTCCAGCCCGGCACGCAAGGCCATTGGCATGAAAAAAGGCCGATGCTTTGGGCATCGGCCTGCAAAAGTTGGTCTGCGCTTAACCCGTCCCCCACGGTTGACCCTCCTTCTCCGCTGTCCCCAGCGGTCTTCTCAGCACCCCTTGAGCTCTTCAGCGCCCAGAAGAAGAACACAAGGCGTGCCAGGTCCGTGATCCGGGTAGAATTACATGGCAAGGTGCACGCGCAGAGCGAGTTGTGCACCAGACATCCGCGCGGATCAAATCCGCGCACGGAAGCCGGAGGTGTAATTTGTGCCGACAACGTCACGACTTTCACCGACGGCCGGCTTGTAAGTTCTGGCATCACCTTGATCACCTGTTGGTTGTGCACGGGAATCGCGTGGCCTTGAATTGTAACTTCACCCGACACCTCCCGGCAGTGCTCAGTTGCCCGGGCAGTCAGCAGCCCTGGAGTTCTCGAAACGGCGATGCGCGCCCGGTTGGTGGCCTTGCTCTGATCGCTCCGGCACCCCAGGCCGCTTTTGCCGGGGCGCACGGCCTCTGGCGCATTGGCAGATGGGGCGGGATATTTCGCGGGGGCACCGCCACGGCGGGAGGAGATTGGGTGATTGTGGCCACCGGCCGGCCGACCTAGCCTCCGCTCATGATCAAGCCGGTCTTGCAGGACGAGGCCTTCCTGGCAGATGTCGAGGCCGCCCGCCAGCAGCCCGACCATCTGCACCTCTGGTGGTTGGGCCAGAGCGGCTACCTGCTCCAATGGGCCGGGTGCCACGTCCTGTTGGACCCGTACCTCTCCGACTCCCTCAGCCGGAAATACGCCGGCACGGACAAGCCGCACGTTCGCCTCTCCGAGCGCGTCGTGGCCCCCGAGCGGCTGGACTTTGTGGATGTCGTCACCTCCAGCCACAACCACACCGATCACCTGGACCCGGATACGCTGCGTCCCCTGGCCCGCGCCAACGTGGGCCTGCGTCTGATCTGCGCGCGGGCCAACCTGGCCGAAGCCCTTCAGCGTTCGACCCTGGCCCCGGCGCAGGTGCTCGGCCTCGACCCCGACCAACCTCCCCGCTGGGTGGCGGTCGGCCCTTTTGAATTCCATGCCGTGCCCGCCGCGCACGAAACCCTCGAGCGCGACGATGCCAGACTTTACCGCTTTGTGGGATTCGTTCTGAAGGCCGGCCCGTGTGTGCTTTACCATGCCGGGGACACGGTGCTTTACGCGGAGCAGGTTGAGCGCCTGCGCCTCTACGGGGTCCAACTGGCCCTGCTGCCGATCAACGGCCGGCTGCCCGAACGGCGCGTGGCGGGGAACCTCTGGGGCCGCGAGGCTGCAGCCCTGGCGCGGCAAATCGGCGCCGGGCTGGTCGTGCCGTGCCACTACGACCTGTTTGCCTTCAACACCGTCAGCCCGGAGGAATTCGTCGCGGAGTGTCGGCGGTTGGGGCAGCCGTTTCGGGTGTTGAAATTGGGCGAACGCCTCAGCCTGGAGCCGCCGGCGTAACGGCCCTCAACCAGCCGCGCCGGCCGCGGGCGTGGCGCCGCCCGCCAGGTAGGGAATCGTCAATGGCCCTTGCGGCAACACCGCCAGCCGGGCGCCCGCCCCGTGGCGGGCCAGTTCCCGGCTGACCCACTCGGCGATGTCCGCGCACGGCTCGAGGTGACAGGCGCGGACCACCTCCGGCGACAGCGTGCTGTAAAGCGCCAGGCGGGCGCGCTGACGTACCTGGGCGAGGATTTGCACCTGCCACTGCTCGGGTTCGACCTGTCCGCTGGCGGTCAACCGCGCCAACCAGGCGTCCAAATCCGAGGTCTGCCGCAGCAGCCGCTCGAACGGACTGCCTGCCGGCACCCCCTCGCGGCATTCGCAGGCCAGCAGGATGGAACCGCCGGGCCTGACGATGCGCGCCGCTGCGGCCAGGCCCTTGACGCCCTGGTAGAGATTCAGGTCCAGCGGTGCGCCGCTGTTGGTTGTCACCACCACGTCGAACGGCGCCGGCACCGGCCGCATGGCCGCGCGGCGCACGCACTCGCATCCCGCCCGGTGCGCCGCGATCAGGTCGCCGGCGAAGACGCCGGTGATTTCGCGCCGTTCATTGAGGGCCACGTTCAGCAGGAAACTCGGCCCCGCGCGCATCGCCACTTCCCGCAGTTCCTCCCAGAGCGGGTTGCCCTCGGTGACGCCAAAGGTCGCCTGCGGACTGGCCAGGTTTTCTGGCCGGTGGTTGGCCATGATGCTGGCCAGCCCGGCGCAACCGGGGATCAAGCCCTTGGGCCCACCGCTGAACCCGGCAAAGAAATGCGGCTCGATGAAGCCGGTCACAATGCGCCAGTCCGCCTCGACCACGTGCCGGTTCAGGAGGGCCGGCGAGCCGTCCCGCATCCGGCCGATCTCTCGCAGCGAGGCGGCGTCGTGGCAGTCATGATTGAGCACGCGGTACCGAGCCGGGACCTCCGGCGTCAGCATCCGCGCCAGCTCGGCGGGCGTGTTGGCGCGGTGGGAGCCGGTCGAATTGAGCAGGGTGATCTGCGACGCCGGCACATGACTCAACTCCTCCAGCAACCAAGGGATCAACCGCTCGTTCGGCGTGGCCCGGGTGCTGTCCGTGAAGACCACACAGACCCGGTCGCCGGGCCGGACGGCCTGCCGCAGCGGCGGCGCGTCCACCGGCTGGCGCAGGGCCGCCTGCACCGCGGCCTTTTCACCCGCCAGACCGGTGCGGTGCTCCGGCTCAATGACCGTGGTGACCGCGGCGGGCAGCTCCACCCCCACGCCCCGCTCGCCGTAGGCCAGCCGAACCAAAAGGCTTTTCACCCCGCCGGTTTACCCGCCCCGCCGCCTCCCTGACAACCTTGGAAAACCCGGCGGCGCAGTGGGGCAGACCACCTCGTGGCTCGGCCGCCCGCGGGGAGCCGGGCGCGGAAAAATGGCGATCTGCCCGCACCGGGAGCCCCGGACCTCCCGGTCGTGGAGCGTCATCCGCTGAAGCGCAGCCAGAGGGAAATCGCGGCCCCTCCGGCGATGTACGATCCTTGCTGGATTCGGGATCAACCGGCTGCGAGGCCAGGCCGAGGGGCGGAGAGGGAATTGCTGCGGTCGCGGCTGCCGTGCCGGCCTTGCTTCCGGTCGAGGGGAAAGGGGGCAGCCGCCGGCACGGGGAGATGACCTGTCACGATGCTAAACAACGCAGGATTTGATGGACACAACCGGGGGGCAGAGGTTGAATCAATGCCACAATCACACGGGGCAGCCGCGGGCGGGGCAAGGTGAGGGCGGTTGGCGGCAAACCCGTGTTGGTGTATGGTCCAACGTCATGAAGAAAGTCTCCGGTTCACCTGCGTTGCCGTCTGCCCGCGGCTTCACCCTCATCGAGTTGCTGGTGGTGATCGCGATCATCGCGATCCTGGCGGGGATGCTCCTGCCCGCCCTGTCCAGGGCCAAGCAGAAGGGTCAGGCCACGTCCTGCCTGAACAACCAGCGCCAGTTGATGATCGCCACCAAGCTCTACGCCGATGATTTCGCCGGTCGTTACCCCCATACCTTCCAGGTGCGGGGCAACAACGTCTTCCGCAAGGCCTGGTTCAACTTCCTCAAGCCCTACAGCGACTCGACCAACCTCCTCCTCTGCCCGGTGCGCACCCGGAAGTTCAAGGAGTTCCTCCAAAACTACCCCAGCGACGCCACGGACAAGGCGGTTTCCAACTACGGCATGAACTTCCGCGTGGGCGGCTGCGACTGGCCCGGCATCTGGGACGTAAAGGACTGGCCGCCGATGTCCGAGGTCATGGTCCGACAGCCCGCGACCACCGTGCTATACACCGACGCCGGCAGCAAGCCGCTGAACAGCAAAGACCCGCTCCGCTGCGTGACTCCCTCCACGCCCGAAAAGCCCGGCTGCTGGATCATCCATGACCCCGGTAACGATGCGCCCAACACCGGG
>JBBIVJ010000010.1:0-117088 GCA_037439785.1 Verrucomicrobiales bacterium
ACTGTTGCAAAAGTAGGCGAAGAGCCGTTCATGGATCACCCGCCCGAGGCCGTCCACGACCCGGGCGCGGTAGAAGTCAATGCGGGCGGGGGCCTGGTGCTGGAGGGAGTGGAAACAGGCGCCGCGGCTGAAGGCGTCGGCGGCCCGGGCCAGGGTGTGGCGACGCAGGGCCTCGAAGAGGGGGTGGCCGGGGGTGACCCATTCGAGGTGGTGTTTTTCGGCGGTGTCGCGGTCGGTGGAGCAGCGCGGATACCTGGCGGCCAGGGGGGGGAGCTTCCAGTCCGGGGCGCGTTCGTGGTCGTGCAGTTGCGGGGGGGTGCGGCCGGGCTCGAAGGTGTGCGGCAGAGGGGGGAGGTCGCGGAGGGGGAGGTCGGCGTGGGCAGCGGCCTCGCGGAGGAAGCGGGCGAGGGTCTCGGGGACGACGCGGCGTTCGCGGGCACGGGCGCGGCGTTCGAGGAGCATGGCGAGGTTGAGGTTGCGGGAGGCCAGCCCTTCCAGGGCGCTCTGGCAGATGGCGCGGAAGCGGTGCTCGTCCACGTTTTGGAGCAGCCGTTCCTCCAGATCCGCGTCGCCGAGCTGGCCGGCGTAGTAGTCGCGCAGGATGCGTTCGACCCGGGCCGCCGGGAGGATTTCGCCGACGACGTTGAAGACGGCGTCATCGTCGAGGGCGTCGCGGATTTCCTGGAGTTTTTCCAGGAGGCGGCGGAGGACGTGGCCTTCGAGGGTGTTGGTGGCGACGAAATTGAAGATGAGGCAATCGCGCGGCTGGCCGTAGCGGTGGATGCGGCCCATGCGCTGTTCGAGGCGGTTGGGGTTCCAGGGGATGTCGTAGTTGAAGAGGATGTGACAGCACTGGAGGTTGATGCCCTCGCCGGCGGCCTCGGTGGCCACGAGAATCTGGAGGGCGCCTTCGCGGAACTGCTGTTCGGCGTGGAGGCGGGTGCCGGGCTCGTCGCGGGAACCGGGTCTCATGCCGCCGTGGATGAAGCCGACGCGGAAGCCCCAGGCGCGGAGCCTGGCGACGAGGTGGTCAAGGGTGTCCTTGAACTCGGTGAAGATCAGCAGCCGCTGGTCCGGGCGGTCGAAGAAGCCCTCCCGGTGCAGGAGGTCATCGAGCCTGGAAAGCTTGGCCTGGGTGTCGCTGGCTTCCACGGTGCGGGCCTGGGCGGCGAGTTGGCGCAGGTCGGCGATTTCCTGGCGGACCTGCTCGGCGGTGGCAGCCAGGGTGACGGCGGCGAGGAGTTCTTCGAGGCGCTCGCGGTCGTGTTCGTCCATTTCTTCCTGCTCTTCGGGGCTGGGGAGGTCCGGCGGGGCTTGGGTGGCCAGTTCCCGGGCGCGTTCAAGGGCGTCCTGGAGCTTGTCGGCGCGCTTTTCGAGGCTGCGCCGCAGGGCGTAGGGACTGGAGGCAAGCCGGCGCTGGTAGAGGGACATCAGGAAGCCGACGGCGCGGGCACGCGGGTCGGCTTCGCGCGCGGCTGCCTGGGCGCTTTGGCGCTTCACAAAACGGGTGACGTCCCGGTAGAGGTCGAATTCCGCCCCGTCAATCTGGAAGGCGACCGTGTGCGGGATGCGGCGGGTGAAGATCCTGCGGGCAACCCAGGTGCCGTCCGGCTGACGCTCGGGGAAGAAGACCATCGCCTCCTTGGTGCGGCGGAGGTAGAAGGGGGCGCGGCGCTGGTCCATGGCCTGGCGGATGGAACGGACGTCGGCGTAGGCGTCGGCGTCCAGGAGCTGGAGGAAGAGGCTGAAGTTGACCGGATCGCCCTTGTGCGGGGTGGCGGTGAGGAGCAGGAGGTGATCGGCGGTGTCGCGCAGCAGTTCGCCCAGCTTGTAGCGGAGGCTCTTGTGGGATTCGTCGGCGGCGGACAGGCGGTGGGCCTCGTCCACGATGACCAGGTCCCAGTGGACCTGGCGCAGGCCGGGGAGGATGTCGTGGCGTTTGGCCAGGTCGAGGGAGGTGATGACGCGTTTTTTCTCCTGCCATTGATTGAAGCCGAATTGCTCGCGGAGGTCGGCACCCTTGAGGACTTCAAACGGGGCGTCGAACTTCTCCTTGAGCTCGCGCTGCCACTGGAAGGCGAGGTTGGCGGGGCAGACGATGAGGATGCGCTCGACCAGGCCGCGCAGCTCCAGCTCGCGGAACAGCAGGCCGGCCATGACGGTCTTGCCGGCGCCGGCATCGTCGGCCAGCAGGAACCGCACGCGGGGGAGCTTGAGCAGGTGCTCGTACACGGCCTCGACCTGGTGGGGGAGGGGGTCCACGCGGGAAAGGGACAGGCCGAAGTAAGGGTCGAACTCCCAGGCAATGCCCAGGGCGTAGGCCTGCAGGCCGAGCCGGAGCAGGCCCCCGTCCGCATTGAAGGTGCCGCTGGGTTCCAGGAGGGTCAGGAGTTTCAGCTCCCCGGCGGTCAGTGTCACCCGACGGAACCGCTCGGTTTTCGTGCCCACCAGCCCCAGCACCCACGTTTCCGGTCCGCTCCGGGCCGCCGTTTCCACCCGCATCGGTTCGTTAAAACAGGGGCCGTGGAGGATTTGTCCCGGGCCAAAGGATTCGGGGAAGTTCATCGCATGCGCCGGGCTGTTTCCGGGAGGGACGGCCGGTTGGCAAGGCGGAAATCGTCAGGCCTGCCGGCGGATCTGCTCCGATCGCGGCCGGCCGGAGGGGGGAGACGGGGCGGAGGGGCAGTTTGTAGCGGGTACACTGCGGGTAAGGCCCGCGGTCCGTGATCCGCAGGACCACCACGGGCCGTCTCCGGACGGTGTGCGGGGGCCCCCACCCCGGGGGTAAAGCCGGCCGCACGTACGAATGACACCGCCAAAGCAGGAGGAAGCGGGGGAAACAGCACCATCCGACCTCTCGCTTCCCCGCTTGGGGCAGGGGTGGGATCACGTGGCAGGAGGCCGTTTGTGCTGGCGGAGCCTGGCTCAGAAGGTGTTCTGCCGGCGCGCGCCCAGCTCGGGGGCGTCGGGGTTCACTTCCGGGCCGAAGTAACGCAGGGTGACCAGCGGTTCGGTCTGGCTGGTATTCTCGAAGGTCACGCCGGCCCGGGCGCCCTCTTCGGTGCAGAAGTATTCGTCCTCGGTCAGTTCGTGGAAGCGGATGAGTTTGGGGCTGTTGAGCGGCTGGCCGTTGATCTTGCCGGTGCCCTGCACGCAGATCAGGCCGTAGGCGCCGTAGTCCCGGATGGTGCATTGGACGCCGGGCTCGACGGTCAGTTCCTTGGCGGTGAAAAGCTGTTGGCCGTGGACCTTGCCGTAAACGATCCAGCGGTCCACGAAGCCTTCCTTGAGCGTGTTGGCCACCGGGACCGGTTCGAGGTAGTGGTGGTCCTTGAAGTTGGGGTCCACGTTGGCCTCCCAGTCGAGCTGGTCCACGATCCAATCCAGGTCGCGGTGACGTTCCTTGGGCATGTCTTTGACCAACAGGTCCCAGGGGACGTAGCGGCCCTCGACCATGCTCTGGTACATGGCGAAGACGTCGCTGCCCCATTGCGGCTCGTAGGTGCAGAGGCTGCCCGGGGCGTGGAGGATGCAGGGGCCGACCAGCCAGCCGGTGCCGGGTTTGAGCCGGTAGGCCCTGGAGAGGTCCAGGATGCCGTTGTCGCCCTTGTTCCAGTTTTCGAGGCAGCGGCGGACCTGCTCCTTGGTCGTGCCCGGTTCCAGGCCGAAAAAGGTGTAGGGGAAATGGTTGCCGACGTTGTTGTGCTGGGGCGGGAAGTAGTAGCTCTCGGGTTTGCCTTCCTGGCCGACGAGTTTGGCCTGCAGGTCGGACTGGTGCATGTGGTGGGGGATCGGGCCCAGGTTGTCGAAGAACTTCGAGTACACCGGCCAGCGGCCGTATTTTTTCCAGAGGGCCTTGCCGACGAGGGTGGCGCCGCAGTCTTCAACGGCTTTGCGCAGGGTGAAGCGTTCGCCGCCCACGACGACGTAGCTGAGGCCTTCGTCGGGCACGCGGCCCTCATTGGCGGCCTCGGTGGTGGAGGCGAACCAGCGTTCGTCAATGCCGCCGCGGTACGCCCCGTAGGCGTAGGTGTCGTCCGGGTGCAGCTTCAGGCGCAGGCCGGGCTGGAGGAAGGAGCGGGGCACCCAGCAGGGGGCCAGCCGGAGCAGTCCGCCGGTGCGGGACAGTTCGGCGGTGACCCTGGCCCGGGTGTTGCCCTTGACGGTCTTGAGCGCGGTGACGGTGTTCATGGTTCGGCGAGGGGATGAGGGTGATGCGGTTTTGGAAAGGCGTTGTGTCCGGCGCGGGAGAGTGGGGCAAAGGCCGGAGGTTGTCAGCCCCCAACCGACCCGTGCCGCGGGCCGCCAGGCGCCAGGTCGCCTGCCGCGGGGTGCGGGTCTCAACCCCGGTAGATGATCTGGATGGCATAGTCGGTCAGGATTTTCTGCGTGGCGATGTCAATGTGGGTGTAGTTCAGGGGGGTGACGCTCAGGATGTTGTCCCAGCCGATCTTGTTGAAGAAGGCGGAGACCATTTCCTCGTAGCGGTCCCGACCCACCTCGATGCAGTCGCTGTGGCGGAAGATGCGGATTTTGATCTTTTTCTCCGGGCCGGTGCTGACGTCCTCCTCCTTATTGGACTGGGGGATGAGGACCTCGGGGGGGCCTTCGTACACGGGCACGACGAAGTGGTGTTCGACCCGCGCGGCCGCGGAGCCGTGGATGGGGTTGTGCGGGCGCAGATTGGTGGCATCGGCCATGGGGACGCCGATTTCCGCGCCGCAGGTGGGGCACTGGATCAACTGACCGGCCGCCGATTCGTCCACCAGCAGTTCCTGCTGACAATGGGGGCAGTGGAAATTCAGGTCCATAGCTACCTCGCGCCGGTTGGAATTGCCGGGAGAGTACGGCGGCGGGGCGGTCAAGGCCAGCAAAAAGGACCGGCGGCGGCGGGGCGCGGGCGACGGTTTTCGCGGTGCGGGTGCGCCGGCTTGACCGGCGGGCTGGCTCCTTTAGCTTGGCGGCGCCAATGAGTAACGGCCCCGATCTCCAGACGCTGAACCTCCCGCCCGAGCTGGCGGACATCCTGAACCATTGCCCCGGCTACACGCTGGCGCGGAGCACCGACCAACTGGTCGAGCTGGCGGTGCGCGACCAGCAGCAGGGCTACCACGAGGTGGCCTACGAGGTGCCGGGCCGCGGCCGGGTGGTCGAGGCCCGCGTCTGCCGCGTCCGCAACGGCATTTCCGCCAACTACCTCGAACCCTACATGCGGCGCCGCGACCCCGACTGCATGGTCATCGGGGACGACCAGCCGACCAACAAGCCCACCTACCGCTCGCGCTTCGGCGCCGAGTTCGGGCCGCTGCGGGAACAGACCTTCGCCTGGCTCAAGACCCAGGAGCTGGCCGTGTTTGCCTTCGAGACCGGCGTGCCGGGCAAGGGGCTGGACGCGCTGGCGGTGGCGCCGGCCAACGCCGGCTTCTTCGCGCTCGGGCTGGCGCTGCTCCAGGGCATCCTCGACCCGGCCGAACTGAAACGCCCCTTCCGGCCCGGCGCCATCGTGTACGTGGCGCCGCCCTTCCGGCACACCGTGTTCCAGGGCCGGCAGGTGGTGGTGCACCACCGGAGGCCGGGGCTGCACGAGCTGTTCAGCTACAACCTCTACCCCGGCCCCAGCGCCAAGAAGGGCGTGTACGGCATGTTGCTGGCCATGGGCGAACCGGAAAGCTGGCTCACCGCCCACTGCTCGACCGTGCAGGTCATCACCCCCTACGAAAACAAGGTCACCTTCATGCACGAGGGCGCCAGCGGCGGGGGCAAAAGCGAAATGCTCGAACACATCCACCGCCAGCGGGATGGCAGCCTGCTGCTGGGCCGCAACCTCGTCTCCGGCAGCCTGCGCACCCTCATCCTGCCCCGCGCCTGCGAGCTGCGGCCGGTGACCGACGACATGGCCCTGTGCCACCCGAGCCTGCAGCAGGCGCGCACGGCGGGCCGGCTGGTGCTGATGGACGCCGAAAAGGCCTGGTTCGTGCGGGTCAACCACATCACCCGTTACGGCGTGGACCCGCACCTGGAGGAACTGACCGTCCACCCCCCGCGGCCGTTGTTGTTCCTGAACCTGGACGCGCAGCCGCACAGCACCGCGTTGATCTGGGAACACATCGAGGATGCCCCCGGCCAGCGCTGCCCCAACCCCCGCGTCATCCTGCCGCGTGAAATCGTGCCCGGCATCGTGGACGGCCCGGTGGCGGTGGACATCCGCAGCTTCGGCGTGCGCACCCCCCCCTGCACGCGTGAGCGCCCCACCTACGGCATTTTCGGTCTGCTCCATGTGCTGCCGCCGGCGCTGGCCTGGTTGTGGCGGCTGGTGGCCCCGCGCGGCCACGCCAACCCCAGCATCGTCCAGAAGGAGGGCATGAGCTCGGAAGGGGTCGGCTCATACTGGCCGTTTGCCACTGGCCGCCGGGTCATCCAGGCCAACCTGCTCCTGGACCAGATCGTGGACGCCCCCAAGGTGCGCTACATCCTCTGCCCCAACCAGCACATCGGCACCTGGGAGGTCGGCTTCATGCCCCAATGGCTGGCGCGCGAATACCTCGCCCGCCGCGGCCACGCCCGCTTCAACGCCCAGCAGGTCGTCCCCGCCCGCTGCCCCCTGCTGGGCTACGCCATGCGCTCGATGGTCCTCGAAGGCCAGAGCATCGCCGACGTCTTCCTGCGCGTGGACGCCCAGGCCGAGGTCGGCCCCGAGGCGTACGACCAGGGCGCGGCCATTCTGCGCGACTTCTTCCACATCCAGGTGCGCAAGTTCCTCGAGCCGGACCTCAGCCCGCTGGGACGGCAGATCATCGAATGCTGCCTGGACGGCGGGACGCTGGCCGACTACCAGCGGCTGATCCCCCCCAACGTGACCGACGGCGAGGATTGACCCGCGGCCCCGCCCCGCCTTGCTTCAACCGCCCCCGGTGTCCAGGGCGCGGACCAGGGCCGGCAACACCTCCCCGGCCCGGCCCCGCAACACCCAGTGAGCACGGACGCTCAGGGGGGTGGGTTCGGGATTGATCTCCACCACCCCCGCCCCCGTCGCCAGGGCCGTGAAGGGCAGTTCCGCCGCCGGGAACACCACCGTCGAGGTGCCGATGCACAGGAACAGGTCGGACGCGCGGCTGGCGGCCTGAGCGGCGGCCAGGGCCTCCGCCGGCAGGGCTTCACCAAACCAGACCACGTCCGGCCGCAACGGCCCGCCGCAGCGGGGACACCGCGGCGGCACCGGACCGGACCTGTCCCAGCGGTCCACCACCCGACCCTCGACGGCGCAACGGGTGCGGGTCAGGTTACCATGCAGCTCGATGACGTGCCGGCTGCCGGCGCGCTGGTGCAGGCCGTCCACGTTCTGGGTGATCAGGGTGATGCGGGGCAGCCGCCGCTCGAGGGACGCCAGGGCCAGATGGGCCGGGTTGGGTGCGGCGCGGGCCACCGTCTCCCGTCGCCAGGCGTACCATTCCCAGACCCGGCGGGGGTGACGCTGGAAGGCCTCGGGCGTGGCCAGCTCCCCGGGCTTGAAGCGGGCCCAGAGTCCGGTCTGCGCCTGGCGGAAGGTGGGGACGCCGCTCTCGGCCGAGACGCCGGCACCGGTCAACGCCACCGCGTGGCGGCAGGTGCGCAGCCGCTCGATCAGGGCTTCCGGGAGCTGCACGGGGCCGGTCCTTCAGATGGTGTCCAGCGACCAGCCGTGGTGGTACGGCTCGGCCAGCAGGGCGTTGGCCGGTTCGTGGTTGGTGAAACGCCCGGCGGCGGCGTCCCACACCAACGATCGGCCGGTACGCAGGGCGATGTTGCCCAGCAGCACCAGCTCGGTCAGCGGCACCGCCCAGTCCAGCGCACAACCGGCCGGCTCTACGCCCGTGCAGGCCTGGTAAAACTCGCCCCAGGTGCCCGGCCGCCGCGGCAGGGTGCGGGGGATGTCCCGGGCGCGGGCGGCCAGCTTGGGCGTCAGGACCTGCACGCCCTGCCACGAGTAGAGCAGCCGCCCCTGCTCGCCGTGGTACAACGCCCCTTCCTCGGGCAGCGGTTCGTCCAGCTCGGGCGGGCGGGGGGGTTGCAGGCCGCCGTCGTACCAGACCACCCGCACCGGCGGCCGCGTCCCGGCGGTGGGAAAGTCGTAGGTGATGATCGAGGCCAGGGGCGCGCTCTCCGACAGGACCTGGGTCGAGGTGGCCTCGATGCGGGCGGGAGGCCCCAGACGGAGGGCCTTGACCAGGGGGTTGAAGTGGTGACACCCCATGTCCCCCAGCGCGCCGGTGCCGAAGTCCCACCAGCCGCGGAAATTGAAGGGGTGGTACACGCCGTTGTAGCCGGCGATCCAGTCCAGTTGCGGCTTGCGCTGGGCCAGGGGGTAACTGCCCGCGGGCCAGCGGTCTTTGAACGGTCGGAACGGCGCGGGCCCCAGCCA
Source organism: Verrucomicrobiales bacterium (assembly GCA_037439785.1). Classification (GTDB taxonomy): domain Bacteria; phylum Verrucomicrobiota; class Verrucomicrobiia; order Limisphaerales; family J093; genus DSVZ01. The sequence continues at coordinate 8,399 of JBBIVJ010000010.1, forward strand.
GAGCGCCCAGTCCAGCGTGGGCGGCACGGGGTCCTCGCCCGCCGGACGCAACATGCCCTGCGGCCAGACGGGGCGATTGCTCCAGACGTGCACCTCGCGCACGGCCCCCAGCAGACCGGCGTCGAGGTACTCCTGGAGCCGGCGCGGTTCCTCGGTGGTGTGCGGGGCGGCGGTCATCTGCGTGGCCACACCGGCCTGGCGGGCGGCCGCAAGCAGGACCCGCCCTTCGTGCACGGTGCGGGTGAGCGGCTTGACGCAGCAGACGTGCTTGCGGCGGCGCAGCGCGGCCATCACCACCAGGGCGTGAGTGTGGTCCGGCGTGCCGCAGTACACCGCATCCACGCGGTCGGCCTCGGCGCGGAGCATCTCGCGGAAATCCCGGTAGCGGCGCGCCTGCGGCCACTGGTCGTAGGCCTTTTGGGCGTAGCCATCGTCCACGTCGCACAAGGCCACGATGCGGAAACCGGCCTCCTCCAGTTCGGCCAACTGCCCGAAGCCGACCCCGCCCACCCCCACGCCGGCCAGGGCGGGCCGCTGACCGGGCGCCGGCTCGCCGGCCCGCCCCAGCAGCGCGGCGGGCACCACCAGCGGCGCGGCCGCCGCCACCCCGGCCGTGCGCCGGAGAAAGGCGCGGCGGGTCAAGACGGCAGGCACCGAACAAGACGGGAGGGAGTGGAGCGAGGCGGTGGGCGTGTACATGGGGCGAGCTTAACCGGCCGGCCGGGGGCGACAAGGCCCCGCCCGCATTCGCCCACGGCCCGGACGCGCGGGCGGCGGCGCCTCACCAGTATTCCTCGACGTGGATGGTGCCCGGTTCCCTGCCCCGCGCGGTGCGGAAACCGCGCGCCTCCAGCAGCGCCCTGACCTCACGGATCATGTCCGGGTGCCCGCACAGGAAGACCTCGACCGTGGCCGGGTCCAGCACCAGGCCGGTGGCGGCCTCGACCACGCCCTGCTCGAGGAGCGTTTGTACGCGGCCGGTCGCCCCGCGGAACGTCGGGTCTTCTTGGGGGCGGGTGATGCTGGGCAGGTAGGTGAAGTTGGGGCGCAGGCGGGCCAGCGTCTCGAGCTCGGCCCGGTAACCGAGATCCCAACTGTACCGCGCCCCGTGCAGCACCACGAACCGCCGGCGGGTGTCGTGCACCAGCAGCGTCCGCAGGATGGACATGTACGGGGCCAGGCCGGTGCCGGTGGCGATGAGGAGCAGGGACTTGTCCGCCGCCGCGCGGTCGGGCGTGAACACCCCGCTGGCCCTGGGGCCGAGGTGGAGGCGGCTGCCCGGCCGGAGCAGGAACAGGCGTGGGGTGAGCTGACCGCTGGTGATGAGGGTGAGGTAGAACTCGAGGTAACGGCGTTCCAGGCTCGAGGAGGTGATGCTGTAGGCACGGCGGATCAGGGCGTCCGGCGGCGTGGGCGGGTCCTCGGGTGCCGCCTCGGGCAGGCGCGGTTCCCGGCCCAGCAGCCCCAGCACCACAAACTGGCCGGGCTTGAACTCGAACAGCGGTCCGTCCGGCTGGACGCGCAGGATCAGCAGCAGGGGATTGATCACTTCCCGGGCAATCACCGTGGCGTTGTACGGGCTGGGACCGGCCGGCGGGCTCATGGCCGGAACGTAGCGGACCAGCCGGGGGCTGTCATCTGACCCGGCCGGCCGGCGACTTGCCAACCGGCCGGCCGGCCCGCACCCTCCGTCCATGAGTTCACAGGGCGAAGTCGCGGCCCCTGCCCCCGCCGGCCCGCCGGTGCCGGTGGCCGTGGTGGGGGCCTCGGGGTATTCGGGCGAGGAACTGGTCCGGCTGCTGTTGAACCACCCACGGGTCGAATTGGTGGCGGTGACCTCCCGCCAGCAGGTCGGCCAGACCGTGGCGCAGGTGTTCCCGCGTTTTGCGGGCCATCCGCGTGCCCGGACGCTGCGGTTTGCCGAGCCGGACGTGGCGGCGCTGGCGGCGCGGGCGCGGGTGGTGTTTCTGGCGCTGCCCCACGGCGTGGCGGCGGAGTTTGCCGTGCCGCTGCTGGAGGCCGGGTGCCGGGTGGTGGACCTGAGCGCGGATTTCCGGCTGCGCAGTGCCGCGGTGTACCGGGAGTTTTACGGCCATGACCACCCCGCCCCCGAGTTGCTGGGCGAAGCGGTGTACGGCCTGCCGGAGCTGTACCGGGAGCGGATTCGCGGGGCGCGACTGGTGGCCGCGCCGGGCTGTTATCCCACCAGCATCCTGGTGCCGCTGGTGCCGTTGCTGTGGGCCGGGCTGGTGTCGCCCGACGGCATGATCGCCGACGCGCTCAGCGGGGTGAGCGGGGCGGGGCGCAAGGCCGAGCCGGAGTACCTCTTTGTCGAGTGCCACGAGAGCCTGCGGGCCTACGGGCTGCCCAAGCACCGGCATTTGTCGGAAATCGAGCAGGAACTGTCCCTGGCCGCCGGCCGGCCGGTCACCTTCCAGTTCACGCCCCACCTGGTGCCGGTCAACCGCGGCATCCTCACCACCCTTTACCTCTCCCCGGCGGGGGGGGGCGCGCGCGGAGCGGAGGCGGCGGCGGCGCTGGCCGCGGCGGTGGGCCGTTGCTACCAGGCGGCCTACGAGCGCGAGCCGTTTGTGCGGCTGCTGGAGGGGACGGCGTTGCCCGACACCAAGCACGTGACCGGCACCAACCAGATCACCCTGGCCTGGCGGGTGGACCCGCGCACCGGCCGGCTGCTGGTCCTCAGCGCCGAGGACAATCTGCTCAAGGGCGCCAGCGGCCAGGCGGTGCAGGCGTTCAACCTGATGTGCGGCTTCCCGGAAACCACCGGCCTGAGCTGAACACCCCCCCATGTCCACGCCGGAACCCCCGCTGTTGCAGGACGCGACCGTGCTGCTGGTCGAGGACGAGCCGTTGCTGCGCCGCCAACTGGCCACCTACCTGCAACGCCACGGCGCGGAGGTGACCGCCGCCGAATCGCTGGCCGCCGCCCGCGCCGCCCTGGCCGCCCTGCCTTTCGAGTTCGCCCTGCTGGATGTGAACCTCCCGGACGGCTCGGGCCTGGACCTGCTGCGCGAGCGCGCCTTTTCCAGCAACACCGGCGTGGTGGTCATGACCGCCGAGGGGGGCGTCCAGGGCGCGGTCGAGGCCATGAAGCTGGGGGCCCTGAACTACCTGACCAAACCCTTCGAGCCGGGCGAGCTGCTGCTGGTCTTCGCCCAGGTGCGCCGCGAACGCCGCGCCCGCCGCCGCGAGGAACACCGCCGTACCGACGCCGAACTGACCGAGGGCGAACTGGTCTTCGGGGCCGCCCTGGCGGGGGTGCACGCCCAGCTCGAGCGCATCCTCGCCGCCGACCGCCGCCTGGGACACCACCTGCCGCCGGTGCTGTTGACCGGCGAAACCGGCACCGGCAAGACCGTCCTCGCCCGCTGGCTGCACCGCCACGGCCCCCGCGCCGACCAGCCGCTGGTCGAGGTCAACTGCCCGGCCCTGCCCGAGGCCCTGGCCGAGTCCGAACTCTTCGGCCACGAACGCGGCGCCTTCACCGACGCCCGCTCCGCCCGGCTGGGGTTGTTCGAGGCCGCCGACGGCGGCACCTTGTTCCTCGACGAACTGTCCAGCCTCTCGCTACCCGTGCAGGCCAAGGTCCTCAAGGTCATCGAGGACGGCCGGCTGCGGCGGCTGGGCGGCAATCAGACCCTGCCGGTGGACGTGCGGTTGATTGCCGCCTCGAACCGGGACCTGGCCACCCTGGTCGCCGCCGGCCAGTTCCGCGAGGACCTCTGGTACCGCCTGAACCTGCTGCGCGTGCACCTCCCCCCGCTGCGCGAACGGCCGGAGGACATCCTCCCCCTGGCCGAGCGGCTGGTCGAACACCTCTGCCACCGGCATCGCCTGCCCCGCCGGACCATCAGCCCCGCCGGCCGCCGCCGGCTGCGCACCTGGCCCTGGCCGGGCAACGTGCGTGAACTGCGCCACGAGATCGAGCGCGCCCTGGTGTTCGAAGACGGCCCGCTGGAATTCCCACACCTGGAACGCGGGGCGGCCGACGCGGCGGCCCCCGCGGCCTCCGCCGCCCTGCCGGACTCGGAGTGGTTCAACCCGGTCTTCCGCTTCCCCGAAACCGGATTCTCACTGGACGCGGCGGTGGACCGGCTGGTGCGACACGCCCTGGCCCAGGCCGGTGGCAACGTCACCGCCGCCGCCCGGTTGCTGGGGGTCAGCCGGGATGTGGTCCGCTACCGCCTGGCCGGGAAACCCACCGGCCCCAAGCCGTCCCCCGCCCTCGAGGACGAATCCTCCGGCTAGACCGCGGCGCCGTCCGCGCTACAGCAACGTCCGGCTGTTGCCGCCGCTGAGGCCAAGGGACCTCCTTTCCGCCGCCTGACGCCGGAGCCAACGCGGTGAGGCGGATCGGCGCAAGGGCGGGGCGGCTCAGAGGTCCCCGGTCCTTTTGAACGGCAGGCCGCGCGCACCGTGGAACAGCCGATGCAGCCGCCGGTCGCTGGAACTGGCGGGGCGGCGGATGACCTCGGGCGCGACGCGGAGGCCGGTTTCGCGCCGGGCGCGGCGGCCCCGGAGCCAGTCTTCCCAGCGCATCGGTTCATGCATCGGGATGGTAGGGACTCCGGATTTGGAGAGCCCGGGCTTGTTCATGGACCAATGCCTGCACATCGCGCCAGTTTTGGTAAGCGGGGAGGAGGGCGAGCCGTTTGACCTCGGCCCAGTCGGTTTCGACTTCCCCCTGCAGGGCGGCGGCGGCGAGCTTTTTAGCACAGTCACGGGCCGGGGGGTAGTCCCGGGGATAGTGGGCGATGAGCACCCGCTCGACGATGAGCTCCTCGACCGGGCAAAGGCAAACCTGTCCGTAAGGGCCTTCAAGCCGGCGCAGAGGCGTGCGCGCGAGGTTCTCGAAGTGGGCCAGAAGGTCCACGAACAAGCCCCCCACCTGCCAACTGCGGGGACCGCCGATGGCGTGAAGTCGGGCCATGATTTCCTGGCGCAGGCGGACGGTGAGGGGGGGGACGGAAGCCGCGACGCAGAAGTCAAGGTCCCCCGAGACGTAGCCCCCCTCGGTGTAGAACTCGATGGCCGAACCGCCCACGACGACCAGTTCCACGCCGCGCTCGAGGAAGACGGTGGAGACCAGGCCGGCCAGCTTGAAGTGCTTGAGGGTGGGATCGGTCTCGGCGGTGATGTCAGCCAGGGCGTGTTGGATGTGCTCGGGGTTCATGGCTTGGGCGCCTCCTCTCGCCGCGGTGGATGGGGGAAAAGTTCCTCCATCTTCGCCTTCACTTGCGGCTCCATCCGGATGCGCGGCGGCCAGGGGCGGGGGAAGCCCTCACCGGGGAGTTTGCGGGTGGCGTCCAGGCCGAGCTTGGAGCCGATGCCGACGGAGCTGGTGGCGTGGTCGAGCACATCGGCGGGGCCGCGGGTGAAGATGCTGTCGCGCTGCGGGTCGGTGTTGGCGCAGAGGTGGAAGAGGACTTCACGGGTGTTGTGCACGTCCACGTCGTCGTCCACCACCACGAGGTATTTGGTGAACATCATCTGCCCCATGCCCCAGAGGCCGTGCATGACCTTGTAGGCCTGCATCGGGTAGGTCTTGCGGAGGCTGACAAAGACCAGGTTGTGGAAGACGCCTTCCGCCGGGAGGGCCAGGTCCACGATCTCGGGGAAGTTCATCTTGATGATGGGCAGGAAGAGCTTCACCGAGGCGCTGCCGAGGTAGAAGTCTTCCATCGGGGGGATGCCGACGATGGTGGCGGGATATACCGCGTCCTGGCGGTGCGTGAGGGCGGTGAGGTGGAAGACCGGGTAGGGCTCGGGCAGGGTGTAGAAGCCGGTGTGGTCGCCAAAGGGGCCTTCTTCGCGCAACGGCTCGCGCGGGTCCACGTAGCCTTCGAGGACAAAATCGGCGTCGGCGGGGACCTCGAGGTCGCAGGTGACGCAGCGGACCAGTTCGACGGAGCGTTTGCGGAGGTAGCCGGCCAGCAGGAATTCGTCCAGACCATCGGGCAGGGGGGCGGTGGCGCAGAAGGTGAAGACGGGATCGCCGCCGAGGAAGACGGCCACGGGCATGCGTTCGCCGCGTTCGTAGTACCGGCGGCCGTGGCGGGCGGCGACCTTCTGGAGTTGCCAGTGCAGCCCGGTGGTTTGGGCGTCGTACACCTGCATGCGGTACATGCCCAGGTTGCGCTGGCCGGTGTCGGGATCACGGGTCACGACGCACGGCAGGGTGAGAAAGCGGCCGGCGTCCAGCGGCCAGCATTTGAGGATGGGCAGGTTCAGCAGCGTGGGCAGGGGCGGGGCATTCCGCGGCGGCTCCAGGGGAGGGGCGGGCGGCCACGGTTCGGTCCGCACCGGGGGCGGCTCGAAGCGGTGGATGACCTCCTGGCAGGGACCGGTTTTGACGGCCTTTGGCCGGGTGTGGCGAAGGTCCAACGCCGTGCGGAGGAGCCGGATCGCCTCGCGGAAGCCGGTGGGTGGTTTGGCCTGGAGGAGCGCGCCCAGCTCGGCGGCGACGGCTTCCACGGACTCTGCCCCCAGGGCCAGGGCCATGCGTTTCCACGAGCCGAGGGTGTTGATGGCCAGGGGGAAGGGCGAGAGCTGGCCGTTGACGGTGGGTTTCTCGATGAGCAGGGCCTTGCCGCCGCCGGACGATTTCATTTCGCGGTCGGCCAGCGCGGTGATTTCCAGTTCGGTGGCGAGGGGCACGGGCACCCGCCGCAGTTCACCCGCGCGTTCCAGGGCGTTGAGGAATTCGCGAAACGAGGCGTACGCCATGCGCCGAGCTTAGCCCCGGACGGCGGGGGGGCAATGGAACAGCCGCGCCGGCTAAAACTCGACCACCTCGCCCGGCGCCGGCTGCTCGACCCGCAGGCGCGGGTACCGGCGACGCAGGGCCGCGGCCACCCAGGCACGGGCTTCCGCATCGCCATGCCCCAGGACCACCGCGCGGGGACGGACCTCGCCGACGAAGTCCACCAGCTCCTCCCGGTAGGCGTGGGCCGTGAGGTCGAAGTCGAGGACTTCGCAACGGCGGACCACCTCACCCACCGTCTGGCTGAAGTGGAAGGGGCGGCCCGGCCGGGAGGCCTTGAGCCGGCCGCCGGGGGTGTCCGGATCGGCGTACCCCACAAAGCACACGGCATGGCGTTCGTCGGCCATCAGGCGAACCGCCAGGTCGTGGGCGGCGGTGTTTTCGGTCAACATGCCGGCCGTGAGGACAAAGAGCCGTCCCGGGCTCAGACGCAGGGAGCGGCTCTGGTGGGGGTCCAGCACCTCCAGTTGCAGCGCCTCGTGGAGTTGAAGGTGGGGATGCTGCCGGTGGGTGCGCGGGGCCTGGAGGTCGTAGATTTCGGTGAACACCCGGCCCAGCCCGCCGATGTAAATGGGTTGCCGGCGCAGCCGTCCCGCCCGCATCAGGAGGGCCAGGATGGCCAGGATTTCCTGGGTGCGGCCCAGCGCAAAGGTGGGGATGAGCACGCTGCCCCGGCGCTTGAGCACCCGTTGGAGCGTGGCGGCCAGGCGCTCGACTTCCGCCTCCCGGCTGAACCCCGCCGGCGTGGCGCGGCCGCCGCGGGTGGTTTCCACAATCAGGACGTCAGCGCTGACCTCGTCCAAGCGGGCCCCGCACATCAGGGTCTGGTCGGTGAAGCACACGTCGCCGGTGTAAAAGAGCGTTTCCTGCCGGCCGCACACCCGGATGCCGGCCGACCCCAACGTGTGGCCGGCGTCGCGGAATTCCACCCCCAGGTCGGCGGCGCCGCCGCGGCGGCGGGCCCCGCCCCGCAGCACGAGCTCGCGTCCGTACCGGTAGCCCTCGAACCGGGCGGCGAAGTCGTCCACCTCCCGGTGGGTGTACAAGGGGTACTCGGCCAGGCCCAGCTCCTCGCGCTGACGGGTCATGACGTTGACCGAGTTGTGCAGGACCCGTTCGATGAGGAAGTAACTCAGCTCGGTCATCCAGACCCGGGCCTCCGGAAAACGGCGCAGGGCCACGGGCAGTCCCCCCACATGGTCGTGATGACAGTGGGACAGGAGGATGGCATCCAGGTGCGTCCCCGGTACCGCCCCAAAGAGCGGCAGGGCGGCGTTGCCTTCACGTTTGGGGTGGACGCCGGCGTCCAGAAGCAGCCGCCGGCCCTCGATTTCCACCAGCCAGGCGCTGGCGCCAATGTCCGGGGTTGGATTGAGGTTTTGAATCTTCAACGCCCCACACCTAACGCCAAAACCGGCTTGGTTTCAAGACCTTGAAGATAATTTGAACACGAACCAGAGCCGGCACGTCTGACTCAATGCCCGAGCGACAGTGCCGGAGCCCGCTAGCCGGATGGTTGCAAGGGTATCCGTTCGGTCGGTTTGCCGAGCGGAGAGGAGGTTCGTTTGGTTGTTTGGGTTGGGCGGGCACCGCAAGGTGCCCGCCGTTCTTTTTGCCCCGGCCTGTTCCCGGGGCGAAGGGAAAACGCCTGCGGATTGCCGCGCAGGGAAATGCCCCAGCCCAAACGTCTGGGAGAAGGTCCTGCTCGGTGGCCACAGCCGGCTCAGCGGGTGCGGCGCTTGAGCTTGAGCTGGTTGAGCGAGTGGGTGAGGGCGGCCTGGACCAGGGCGGTCTCCTCCGGGCTGAGTTTTTCGGCCAGGCGGGCCTCGGCGCGACGGCGGGCTTCCTCGGCGCTGTTTTCGTCAATGGCCGCTTCGTCAGTAGCGAAGACGGTGAGGATGGCCACGCGTTCCTGGGTGATTTCCGCGCAGCCGCCGGTAATGAGGAAGCGGTGTTCGTCCAGGCCGCGGCGGGCGACGATTTCGCCCTCGCCGATGAGGGTGATGAGGGGGGCGTGCTGGGGCAGGATGCCCATTTCGCCCTCCTTGCCGGGCAGGGTGACCATGTCCACGGGTTGGGAGAAGACGGTGCCCTGGGGGGTGATGATCACGAGTTGGAGTGAGGCGGGCATGGTCAAATGAGCGGTCAATCCTCGTGGATTTCGTCAATGCCGCCCTTCATGTAGAAGTTGGCCTCGGGCACGTCGTCGTGCTTGCCTTCGAGGATTTCCTTGAAGCCGCGCACGGTCTCGGCCACGGGGACCTGCTTGCCGGGGCGGCCGGTGAAGACTTCGGCCACCGAGAAGGGCTGGCTGAGGAAGCGCTGGATTTTGCGGGCGCGATAGACAGTGAGCTTGTCCTCGGGACTGAGTTCGTCCATGCCGAGGATGGCGATGATGTCCTGGAGGTCCTTGTAGCGCTGGAGCACGCGCTGGACGCCACGGGCCACCTCGTAGTGCTCCTGGCCGACAATGTCCGGGGCCAGGGCGCGGGAGGTCGAGGCCAGGGGGTCCACGGCCGGGTAGATGCCCAGTTCGGCGATGGACCGTTCGAGCACGATGGTGGCATCCAGGTGGGCAAAGGTGGTGGCGGGGGCGGGGTCGGTCAGGTCGTCCGCCGGCACGTACACGGCCTGGAAGCTGGTGATGGAGCCTTTCTTGGTGGAGGTGATGCGTTCCTGGAGGTCGCCCATTTCGGCGGCCAGGGTGGGCTGGTAGCCGACGGCGCTGGGGGTGCGGCCGAGCAGGGCGGAGACTTCCGAGCCGGCCTGGGAGAAGCGGAAGATGTTGTCAATGAACAGGAGCACGTCCTGGTTTTTCTCGTCGCGGAAGTACTCGGTGATGGCCAGGCCGGAGAGGGCCACGCGCAGGCGGGCGCCGGGCGGTTCGTTCATCTGGCCGTACACCAGCGCGATTTTGGACTTGCCGAGGTGCTGCTGGTTGATGACCCCGGCTTCGGACATCTCGTGGTAAAGGTCGTTGCCCTCGCGGGTGCGCTCGCCCACGCCGGCGAAGACCGAGACGCCGCCGTGGAGTTTGGCGATGTTGTTGATCAGCTCCATGATGACCACGGTCTTGCCCACCCCGGCCCCGCCGAAGGCGCCGACCTTGCCGCCCTTGAGGAAGGGGCAGATGAGGTCAATGACCTTGATGCCGGTGGTGAGGACCTGCGGAGAGGGGTTTTGGTCCACCAGCGCCGGCGGGGGGCGGTGGATGGGGTAGTACTGGCCGGCCTGGATCGGGCCGCGCTCGTCCACGGGGTCTCCGGTGACGTTGAGCACGCGGCCCATGACGGCGTCGCCCACGGGGATGGAGATGGGCTGGCCGGTGTCCACGACCTCGTAGCCGCGTTTGAGGCCGTCGGTGGAGGACATGGCGACGGTGCGGACCCACCTGCCGCCGAGGTGCTGCTGGGTTTCAAGCACCAGCCGGGTGCGCCCGCGCAGGGGCATGTCGTACTCGATGGTGAGTGCGTTGTAGATGGCGGGCAGTGCGTCGGGGAACTCGACGTCCACGACCGGGCCGATGATTTGAACGATCTTGCCTTTGTTCATGCGGTCAAGGGGGAACGGGGGCGGGCGTCAGCCAAGGGCCATCTGGGCGGTGGCAATTTCGAGCAGTTCCTTGGTGATACCGGCCTGGCGCATCTTGTTGTATTCGAGGGTGAGGTCCTTGATGAGTTGCTGGGCGTTTTCGGTGGCGTTTTTCATGGCCACCATGCGGGCGCTGTGCTCGCTGGCACGGGCTTCCAAGAGCAGTTGGGTGACCTGGAAAATCAATTCGTAGTCGAGCAGGGTGCCGATGACCGCGGCCGGGGAGGGTTCGAAGAGGTACTCGGGGTTTCCGCTCGCCGCTGGCGCGGCCGGCGCTGCCGCGCGGGTCAGCACCTCCACCATGGGCAGGAGTCGGCAGGTGTCCGGTTTCTGGGAGAGGGTATTGATGAAGCGGGTGTAGAGCACCTCGACATGGTTGACCTCGCCCCGGAGGAACAGTTCGGCCGCGGCCCGGGCGATGGCCTGAGACTCGCCAAAGGTCGGCGGATCGTGGTAGGTAAATTCCGCCACGAGCTGGCGGCGGGTCCGGGCCAGAAACTGGGCCGCCTTTTTGCCGACCGCCAGGAAACAGGTCTGGGCGGGATCGTACCGGGAGGCCTCGCGGAAGAGGTTCGCGTTGAGGGGACCGCACAGGCCCTTGTCGGTGCTGACCACGATGACGGCGCGGCGCCCGCCCTCGCGGACCTCGAGCAGGGGGTGGGTGAAATCGGCCGCGCCGCGCACGGCATGGTCCATGATCTCACGCCCCAGGGCGGCGAAGGGCCGGCCGTGGAGCGCAGCCTGTTGGGCCTTGCGCATTTTCGACGAGGCCACCATCTGCATGGCCTTCGTGATCTGCGCGGTGCCCTTGACGGACTTGATGCGCCGGCGGATGTCGCGGGTGCTGGGCATGGGGGCCTAGGCGGACAGTTGCTTGAATTCGGTCAGGGCCGCCTTGAGCGCCTCGGCCAGGTCGGGCTTGATTTCCCTCTCGCGGGCCAGCCGGGCCAGGAGGTCGGCCTTGCGGGTGGTCAGAAAGTCGGCCAGCCGCCCCTGGAAGGCTTTGACCTGCTCGACGGGGACGTCGTCCAGGAAGTTGTTCTGGACGGCCCAGAGTACGGCGACCTGGAGTTCCACCGGCACCGGCTGGTACTGGGGTTGTTTGAAGATTTCCACGATGCGGCGGCCGCGGGCGATGAGGGCCTGGGTCTTGGCGTCGAGGTCCGAGCCGAACTGGGCAAAGGCAGCCAGCTCGCGGAACTGGGCCAGGTCGCCCTTGATGCGGCCGGCAACCTGTTTCATGGCCTTGATCTGGGCGGCGGAGCCGACGCGGGAGACCGACAGGCCGACCGAGATGGCCGGACGCACGCCCTGATAGAAGAGGTCGGTTTCGAGGTAAATCTGGCCGTCGGTGATCGAGATGACGTTGGTGGGGATGTAGGCCGAGACGTCGCCCATCTGGGTTTCGATGATGGGCAGGGCGGTCAACGAGCCGCCGCCGTTTTGTTCATTGAGGCGGGCGCTGCGCTCGAGCAGCCGGCTGTGCAGGTAGAACACGTCGCCGGGGTAGGCCTCGCGGCCGGAGGGGCGCTTGAGCACGAGCGAGACCTGGCGGTAGGCGGTGGCGTGCTTGGAAAGGTCGTCGTAGATGATCAGCGCGTCCATGCCGTGGTCCATGAACCACTCGCCCATGGCGCAGCCGGCGAAGGGGGCCAGGTACTGGCTGGTGGCGGAGTCCGAGGCCGCCGCCACCACCACGATGGTGTGGGGCAGGGCGCCGTTTTCCTCGAGCACGCGGATGACGTTGGCGATGTTGGACTGTTTCTGGCCGATGGCCACGTAGATCGAGTACAGCGGTCGGTAATCCTGGTTTCCGGCTTCTTCGGCCGCCCGGTTCAGCCGGGCGTTGTTGATCATCGTGTCAATGCCCAGGGTGGTCTTGCCGGTGGAGCGGTCGCCGATGATCAGCTCGCGCTGGCCGCGGCCGATGGGAATCATGGCGTCAATGGGCATGATGCCGGTCTGCACGGGCTGGTTGACCGAGCGGCGCTTGATGATGCCGGGGGCGATTTTTTCGACGGGGTAGAAGGTGGTGGGCGTGATCGGCCCCTTGCCGTCCAGCGGTTCCCCCAGCGTGTTGACCACTCGCCCGAGCAGGCCCTTGCCCACGGGGACCTGGAGGAGTTTGCCGGTGGTGCGCACCTCCTGGCCCTCTTTGATGCCGGTGTAGTCGCCGAGGATGATGGCGCCGACCTCGGTTTCCTCGAGGTTGAGGGCCAGGCCCATGACGCCGTTCCCGAAATCGAGCATCTCGTTCATCATGGCGTCGGTGAGGCCCTCGATGCGGGCCACGCCGTCGCCGATTTCGCGCACGATGCCGACGTTCTGACGCTGGAGGCCGGTGGAGAGGCCGGTGATTTGCTGTTCGATTTCCTGCAACAGGTTGCTCATACGGGGCGGTTCAGCAGCACGGGCCGATCCTCGGGAGGGGGTTCAGGTCTGAAAGCGTGCGTCCAGCGAGGCCAGGCGGCCGGCTACGCTGCCGTCGTACACGTCGCTGCCCACACGCACGCGCAGGCCGCCCAGCAGGGCGGGGTTTTCCACAAAGGCGAGCCGGAGGGCGGGCCCGTGGCGACGGTTCAGGGCGTTTTCCAGGGTTGCCCGGATGTCCGGCGGCAGGGGATGGGCGCTCTCGACCCGGGCGCTGCGCCGGGCCAGGTCCAGCTCCACCAACCGCAGGAAGTGCCGGAGGATGCCGGCGTAGCCCCGGGGCCGGCCGGTCACCAACCGGTGCACCACCTGCCGGACACGGGCCTCCTCCAGCCGTCCTTCGACCCGGCAGAGCGTGAACAGCTCCTTGGCCAGGCGCCGGGCGTATTTGCTGATGCGCATCAGGGGAGCGACCGGATGGAAACCACTCAGGCGGCAAGCTGACGGGTGGCCTCCTCGGCCAGCCGCCGCTGGTCCTCCAAGGTGAGCACCTTACCGGTGACGCGGCTGGTGGTCTGGACCACCAGGCGGCCAACCTCGCGCTTGAGCTCGGCCAACATGCGGGCGTAATCGGCCTGGGCGGCCTCACGGTTCCGCGCGAGGATTTGCTCGGCAGCGGCGATCGCCTTCTGGGTTTCCTGTTCCTGGAGTCGGGCGGCGGCGGCGCGGGCCTCCTCGATGAGCCGGGCGGCCTGTTCGTTGGCGCGGGCAAGGATTTCCTTGCGGGAGGCCTCGGTCCGGGCCAGCTCGGCCTTGATTTTTTCGGTGTTGGCGAGGCTTTCGGCAATGGTCTGGCGACGGTCCTCGAGCACCTTGAGGATGGGCTTGTAGGCGAAGCGGTGCAGGCACCAGGCCACAAGACTGAAGCTGATGACCTGGGAAATGAAATGGGTGAGGTTCAGCCCGAAGGTGCGGGAGATTTCCTGCACCACGTTGCCCGCCTCGCCCGCCGCAGGGGCGGCCGCCGCGAAGATTGCCAGGAGGTCGGTCATGGTCGGGAAAAGGGGGCGGCACGGCCCGGGGGCCGCGCCGCGGTGCGTCACTTGCCGGCGAGGTAGATGGCGAAGAACACAATGCCTTCGGCGAAGGCCGTGCTCAGGATCGCCTGGACAAGAATCTTCGTGGACGCGCCGGGGTTGCGCCCGACGGCTTCCGAAGCCTTCATGCCGATGAAACTTACGCCCAGGGCCGCGCCCAGACAGGCGAGGCCGATGTGCAGGTTGCCGCTAATTTCCGCCAACAGGGGTGTCAGCATGGTGTGGGTTCCTTTCGTCTTATCCCGGTGCCCCCGCGCGCGCAGCACGGTCCGGCACCGGAAAGGGTTCGTCATCCGCCGGAATGGGCCGGGCCCTCATGGGACTCTTCCTCATGCTGGCAGATCAGCAGGGTGAAGACCGCGGTCAGCAGCATGAAAACCAGCGCCTGCACCAGCCCCACCAGCCCTTCCAGGAAGTAAAAGGGGATGGCAATCAGCCAGCCCAGGGCCGCGCCCCCCAGCGCCGCCATGGACTCGAGCATGTTCTCCCCCGCGTAGATGTTGCCAAACAAACGGAAACTCAATGACACCGGCCGGAACAGGATCGAAACCACCTCCAGCAGCCCCACCAAGAAAAACACCACCACCATCAACAGCTTCAACAACCCGGTGGTGCCGCCCTTGGCCCCAAACAGGTGGGCCACGACGCCCCCGACGCCGTTTTCCTGGATGGCCCAGACCGTCCACTGGAAAAAGAAGACCATCGCCATCGCGAAGGTCATGTTCAGGTCCGCGTTGGCCCCGCGGAAAAAAGGGCGCCAGTCCGTGCTGCCGTCGGCCAGGGTGACCTTCCAGCCGATCGAGCCCACCCCGGGCAGCAGGCCGAACCAGTTCGAGAACAAGATGAAGACGAAAATCGTGGCGAAGAACCAGAAGGTCTTCCGCACCAGATGGCTGCCCAAGATGCCCTCCAGGAAACTGTGAAGCGACTCGACCAGCCACTCCCAGAAATTTTGGGCTCCCACCGGTACCGCGCGAATCTGGCGCGTGGCCAAGCGGGCAAACACAATCAACGCCAGCGCCACCAGCCACGTCATCAGCATCGAGTTGGTGATCGGCAAGCCAAAGACCCGCCCAATCTCAACCGGATGCAGCGGCAGCTCGTGATGGGCGCCTTCCGCCCCCCAGGCCGTCCCCACCCCTCCTGCGAGCGTCGCGGCGGCCACAGCCCAATAGCCACTGGATCGAGGCAAGCTCACACGTCGGATTCGTTGCTTTTCGGACCCCCCCGGCTGGCGGCGGGGAACGCGAAAGCTGCCCAACCCCGACGCGGGCGACAAGGTTTTTTTGAGCCCAAGTCACCCCGTTTCATGTCCCTGGGAACCGGAAGTTCGGCCTGCGCGATGTCGAACCTCCCCCTTCACCGACCGCGCGGCCAGACAAAGCGGTTTGGAAGGGTACACTGCCCCTGGCGACCATCGGAACCCGACTTCACCCCTTCGCGCACAACCCGGGCCGGCTGCAGCCGTCCGGAACCACACCCCCTTCGGCGGTAGCCACCAGAATAACCACGTTACACCGCTGCTGCTCTTGCCAGGTCCACCCTCCCCGCTCCAGCCATCCTCCAGCCTGTAGGGACCCTGCTTCGGACAGCAGCAAGAAGCGCGGACGCGGGCGCCGCCGCGGGACGATGCGCGGATGCCGGGCAACCCGGACATTCTGTGGTTGCAAGAGCACGCCACCTGGCGGCCGGGCCCGGGTGGGGAGTAAGAGCGATCAAGGGACAGGCAGCGGTCCGGGTCCGCGCGACCACGGCGAGGGGAGTCGAGGCGATCCGAAAGGGCGCAAGGCACCCGCGAGGAAAGCCGCGGGGAAAGCGGGGGGCAATCGGGGGGCACGCCGGAGAGCGACGTGGGGCGAAGGCTGCCCATGAGGCGGAAGCGCGCGGGTGGGTCCGGCGCAGGCCCCGAGCAGGGAAGGCCGCCGGGGTAAAAGGCGCCAGGCCGGCCGTGTGCGGCGGTTCGCAGAGTGGCACAACCTCTTGCGGGTCAGCACGCTGTGGAAAAATCCAAAAAACCTCAAAAAAGGTGTTGACAAGCTCGTGGTGGGGATTAGGGGTTGCATCGTCAGCCTGATTATGGACGTGATCAACCCAGTCGCCGCCCCGTCCCGGCCGCTTCGTCCCGGCCGCTGCTCAAGCCCGCGGGGCGCAGGGCCCGGCCGTGGACCCCGGGCAGGAATGAGCCGCGGGTCCGTGCCGGGGCGATTGCCGCAATGCCCGGCCGGAGGTCCCAACCTTCCCCCTTTTCCGTCTTATGGCTCCGAGGTTCCTGCGCGGGGGGGAAGCGCCAGCCCCTGCGGCCGGCCAGGGCGGGGCGGGTCTTTCCCTAGTCCGGTGGAGCCCTTTGACCACCGGGCCGAACCTTTATACGGCGGTGTCAAATCCCTGGGCCTGCGTGGCGAGTTTTCTGGTCTCGCGGTCAAACCAGGTCGCCATACCATTTCAGCCAGCCCCCGGCCCGGCGGTTGTACGGTTAACTCTTTGAAGGATCTTGGCCCAATCCGACCACCTGCCTGTCCGCCGCAAGGATTTGCCCGTCGGGCACGACTCCAACAAAACGCCCTAACCAACGAGGCCACCACCTTCGGCCCGAGTTTGGTGGACACGGCTGCGGTGGCGGAGGACGGATGCGGAACGCCTAACCGCCATCGTCGTCACGAACGTCGGTCGAGGCAGACGCCCCCCGTGGGGATCGAGCAGCGCATGCGAGCACTGGACCACCGCCTCAAAACGAAACTGGCCCACGGCCCAGTCTTGGGCGCGCAGTGGGCCGTCGAAGGGACCGTCCAGTTCAGTGCCGAGGTCGCGGTCACCTCTGTCAGCAGTGTGCGGTAGCAAAGATGAAGCCATGCAGTTTTTCGCATCCATCATGAACCCCCATCAAGCAGCGGACAGGTTGCCTCACCGTGTACCTACCCAAAGGGGAAAGCGTAGTCCCACTTGCCCGCGTTCCCTTAGAGTAACGGCTTTCCTACTATTGGCTCTAGCGTTTAGGTTTCAGACAATGTCAAGCCAAGATTCAAGTGCTGATAGTTATGCCGACACCCGCGGGTCGCCGGGTGAGCAATTCAAAGCATATTTAGCCTCTCCTCCGGTAGTTAAAGAGATGATCGTCATGCGATCCTATGCTACCCGCAAAAAGGATGTCCCTGACCAGTATTACTTGATACGCTATCAGTCGAATGCCTTCCTTTTTGTCACTGCGGACGCATTGCAGCCCCTCATAAATCCCCCTTCGACCACTACAAACTCACGCGTGGTTGCCAACGCCACTTCGGCATTTTTCGCAGCTGGTCGATACGAGAGCAACTGGTGGACCGTCGGGGGGGTGGCACGTGACGTTAAAATCTGGAACCAAAGTGATGACACGCCAGACGTAAGTGATCCCGTCCGGGAAACCCTTGAACAACAGTTTTGCCTTGGCATGGAGTTACTTCTACTTGGGATTAATGACATTACGCTCACACCCTCAGTCGTAGGGATGTGGAAGTGGGAGTGGATCGACGACACCTTTACACTCCGCACCCAAAGGCACTGGCAAGGAAGGTTTCTCGAGACGTCTTTCTCCGGGACAATACAGCGGGACGCACTGGACCGCGTTGCGTCCATGCGCCTTGACAAAACGTTCTTCGACGCCATGGCTGAAAAGCCGCGTTCCTGGTCATACATGTTTCGCTATCTGTATGAGCCGGGCCCACGACCTGACTACCTTCCCGCTCGTACAAAAAAATTCTTTTGCGAACCAGATGGTGGTTACCGGGAGATTGATAATTTGACATACCTGACGATTGAACTTACTTCCAACAGTCTACCGCGTGACATGTTTATGCCCGACGGCTTCACGACACCTCGCTCTTTTCGTTTTTTTACCGAGGGTGGCAATGTGTACTATTATGATGAGCACGGCCGAAAGGTGCGACAGCCGACCGCGGAAGAAGTAGGCGACGCGCGAGGTGTTCCTGTCACCGTAGTCTTCTATACCGTACTCGGGCTGTTGATACTGTTTCCCTTGTTTATCTACCTGCGCCACCGAAACCCTTCTCGGCACCTTCGCACAAATATTTAACGCTTTTCCACCAGCTGGTGGATGATGCAGACACCATCAAAAACAGAAACAATAGAACAAAAGAGCACGCACCATGATACACGGTAATCCGAACCAACCGATAACCCGCGGTGGGCGGGCGCGACTAAGCCTGACAATGAACTTGCTGCCGTTGATCACGGCGTTGTCGGTATTTGCAACGCAGCAGTTTTGTAATACGGACATGACTGTGGACTGCGCCAAGCTAAATGCCGGATGCTCCGGCCCAAGCCCTAATTGTCCGGGACAAGGAAACTATACAGGTACAGTCTCAAACCCCGGGAGCCGCCTTCTGGTCAAAGCAGCGGGGGGCAGGATACTATGGGACAATACGCCTCGGGAATTGCATTTTCATGTGTCTGGTTGGCCCAGACTGCACGGGGCAAATGGTTAATGTTGCATTACCTGGCGGAACCCAAACCACGACTGATTGGAGCACCCCTTGTCCGTAATTGTGCCGCATCCATCTATTTGACCGTTGGTCGTAACCAGATAGGGATCGTGGCTTTGCAGTGGTTCATAATTGGATGCGTTCTTCTTGGCACAGCGTGTGCCAAAATCATTACGCTTGCCCACAATGAGCCGTTGGTGGAAGCGATCGATCCGTTACTTGGGGTGAAAATTGCTGCCGCATTAGCTGTGGCTACCCTTGTAGATCTGACAGCAGGACTATTGCTGGTGTTGCCTACGGTGGCTGTGCGCGTTAAAGCGTTAGTGTGTTTGGCTGTCGGACTCGCATTCACATGGTACCATGTGGCCGGAATGCTTTTGGGCGGCGACCAGCATTGTCCCTGTCTTGGATCATTAATCGGATGGCTACCAGTGCCAGAATCGATCACAAGGTCTGTCCTCCTGAGCTTTGCCAGCTACATGTCCGTCGCTGGCCTCTTCGGAATTGTGGCGATTCATCAATCTCTTGGGGTGTTTCGGGCAGATCATCACCGTGAATAGCCGTTAACCACCAGAATCTGCTGGGCCTAACCTGCTGGCCATCCGGTTGAAAATCCGACAGGTTTCCAAGCGCCGATCGGTTTGGCATAGACCCGGCCCTTTGCCTCGCATACCATCTTGTGTTGGTTGCTAATGGCCAAAGGGATATTGTTCCCATGGTGTGGTATTGCCGTACGATCGGACAAGTGGACGCAGTAAATCGCAGGAGTGGACAATGGTTCGAACACCAAGGTGCGATTCCGCTTCGAACACGTGAAAGAAACGAAGGTTGATAGCAGAGCCGCCTTCACCCTGATCGAGCTGGTGGTGGTGCTGGGGGTGATCGGGGTGCTGGCGGGGCTGCTGTTGCCGGCGGTGTCGGCGGCTCGGGGGCGGGCGCGGACGGCGGCCTGCGCGTCGAACCTGCGGCAGTTTGCCCTGGCCCTGCCGCTCTACGCCCAGGACCATGCCGACCGGCTGCCGCCCGACGCCGACGGCCGGGCCGAGGCGCTGGGGGCCAGGTGGGTCGAGGGCTGGCTGGGCCTGCCGGGGCCGGACTGCACCAACACCCTGTACCTGCGCCAGAGCCTGCTGGCCCCCTACCTGGGCGGGGCGGTCGGCCTGTGGCAGTGCCCGGCGTCACGGGGGCCGGTCGTCCTGGGGACCAGCCGCCTGCCAAGGGTGCGGACGGTGTCGCTGAACGGCTTTCTGGGCAGCCCGGTGGACAGTCCGGCGGCGACGACCTACCGGAAGCTGGGGGAGATCATCCGGCCGGGGCCGGCCCAGATGCTGAGCTTTGTGGACGAGCGGGTCGAGACGATCAACGACGGGAGCTTTGCGTTGCAATGGGCGTTTGACGCCCTTCGGCCGGAGGGGTGGGTGTTGCGGGACAAGCCCGGGGTGCGGCACCGGGGCGGGGCGAACCTGGCCTTTGCCGACGGGCACGTGGCGCGGCGGCGGTGGCAGGATGCGCGGACGCGGGCGCCGCCGCGGGACGATGCGCGGATGCCGGGCAACCCGGACATTCTGTGGTTGCAAGAGCACGCCACCTGGCGGCCGGGCCCGGGTGGGGAGTAAGAGCGATCAAAGGACAGGCAGCGGTCCGGGTCCGCGCGACCACGGCGAGGGGAGTCGAGGCGATCCGAAAGGGTGCCCGAAACCCGGTCGCCGCAGTGGGGGAGTACGGCCGCCGGCGGGCGTCGCGGAGCGCGCATCGCGGCCAACCCCTTTGGGGGCTCGGGCCGAAGGCTGATGGCGCAAGTTTTTGGGGAACTCCGGGTGTTCCGCACGGCGTGGAAAACCGCGCCCGAAGCGGGCGCGCGCCCCGTCGAGCTAAGGTATTGGGGATGTAACCAGCGGGGGCCCTTGTCTGTCTCATCGTCGTACACTGTTCGCAACCGTTTACCATGAAAACAAAACTCGTCCCCCTGTTGCTGGCTGGTGCCTTCACTGGCCCGCTCGTCCTGGCTCAAACCGACGCACCGGTGGTCGAAGACTTCAAGCCCTCCTCACTGAACCAGCCAGGCAAACTGTACCCCCAGGTCAATTCCGAGCGCCGCGTCCGCGCGCGCGTCGTCGCCCCGGAGGCGCAGAGCGTGGTGTTCGATTTCCTGGGCGGGGCCAAGTACCCCATGACCAAGGGCGACGATGGCGCCTGGCTGGTCACTACGCGGCCGCAGGACGAAGGGTTCCACTACTACCAGCTCGTGATTGACGGCGCGGGCGTGCCGGACCCCGGCACGCTTTACTTTTATGGCGGCAGCCGCTGGGGCAGCGGGGTGGAAGTCCCGGCCAAGGACCAGGACTTCTATGCGCTGAAGGATGTCCCGCACGGCCAGTTGCGGCAGGTGCTTTATCCCTCCACCAACGCCAACGCGGTGCTCCGGTGCTTCGTCTATACCCCGCCGGATTACGACAAGGACCTCACCCGGCGGTACCCCGTGCTCTAACTGCAGCACGGCGGCGGCGAGGACGAAACCGGCTGGGGCAATCAGGGCTGCGCCGGCCTGATCATGGACAACCTGCTGGCCGAGGGCAAAAGCCGGCCGTTCATCATCGTCATGGCCAACAGCTACGTCCCTGGCGCCTTTGGCCCCGGGCGCCCGCCCGCTCCGGCTGGCGCCACCAATGCCCCGGCGGCTGCCGGCACGAACGCGCCTCTGGGCGGTGGGGGGCCGGGCAGACGCATGTTTGACTTCAGCGCCTTCTCCAAGGTGCTGCTGGGCGATCTGATTCCCTTCATTGATGCCAACTTCCGCACTCTGGCGGATCAACCCCACCGAGCGATGGCCGGTCTTTCGATGGGAGGGATGCAGACCCGCGCGATCACCCTGACCAACCTGGACAAGTTCTCGCACATCGGCGTGTTCAGCGGCGGCAGCATCGGGCCGGCGGACATCGCTGACATGGAAGCCTTCAAGCGACAGGTCCAATTGGTGTTCGTCAGCTACGGCAGCCGCGAACTGGGCGGCGAGCGCGGCGCCGGCCGGTTCGGGGGCGATCCGAAAGCCAACACTGAAGCCCTCAGGGCGGCGGGTGTGAACAGTCACTTCTATGTGTCGCCGGACACGGGCCACGAATGGCAATCCTGGCGGCGCAGCTTGTACCAGTTTGCCCCGCTGCTGTTCCGCGAATCTCCCCAGCCAGGGGCCGCTTCCGCGCCGCCGGCTCCCGCCGCGGTACCGGACAGCCAGCGAGAACGGGCCGGGCGAGGCGGCCGGGGCGGATTCGGAGGACCGATCACCCTGGGGCCGGACGACAAACCGGCCTTTGACGACCCGCCTCCGGGCATCACGGAAAGGCGCGAGGGCATCCCCCGCGGCAAGCTCGAGATGATCGAGTACGACTCCAAGACCGTCGGCACCCGCCGCAGGATGCAGGTCTATACGCCGCCGGGGTACTCGCCGGAGACGAAGTATCCCGTGCTCTACCTGCTGCATGGCATCGGAGGCGACGAGACCGAGTGGCAGCGCTTCGCCACGGTGGACGTGCTGATGGACAACCTGATTTCCGATGGCAAGGCCGTGCCCATGATCGTGGTCATGCCCAATGGCCGCGCCCAAAAAGACGACCGGCCCGGTCCCAATCCGATGGCGACCGCCCCCGCCTTCGCTGTCTTCGAGCGCGACCTCCAGGACGACGTGATCCCCGCCATCGAGTCCCGGTATTCCGTGCGCGCCGACCGCGAGCACCGCGCCCTGGCCGGCCTCTCGATGGGCGGCGGCCAGTCCCTCAACTTCGGCCTGGGCCACCTGGACACCTTCGCGTGGGTGGGCGGCTTTTCCTCCGCACCGAACACCCGCCGGCCGGAGGAATTGGTGCCCGACCCCGCCGCGGCCGCCCGGCAACTCAGGCTGCTCTGGCTTTCCTGCGGCAACAAGGATGGCCTGATCCGCATCAGCCAGGGCGTCCATGCCTACCTCAAGCAGCACAACGTCCCCCACGTCTGGCACGTGGACGGCAACGGCCACGACCCGACGCACTGGCGGAACAACCTGTGGCTTTTCGCGCAGCGGCTTTTCAAATCGCCCTGAGAACCCTCAGCCTTTCCTGACGATGAACTCTTCCGCTCCGAAAACCTTCCCGGGCGCTGTGCTGGCGGCCTTGCTGGCCGCGGGCACTTCAGCCTGGTCGGCCGAAACGCCCCGCTTGAAGGAAGTGTTCAAGGACCACTTCCACATCGGCACGGCCATCAACCGCTCCATCGCCACCGGCACCAGCTTTCGCCGCAGCCCCGAACTGCTCAGCCGGGACATCGCCCTGGTCAAGGCGCAGTTCGACCACATCGTGGCGGAAAACGACATGAAGTGGGCGCTGATCCACCCGCGACCAGGACCGGATGGCTACAACTTCGAGCCGGCGGACGCCTTCGTGAACTTCGGCCTCAGCAACGGCATGTTACTCGTCGGGCACACGCTGGTCTGGCATTCCCAAACGCCCAACTGGGTTTTCCAGGGAACCAATCCGCCGCCCGCCGACGCCACCCCTGAGGCCCCCGCCTCCCCGGCGACCGTGAATGAGTCGCGCACCAACGCGCCGGGTCCGGGCCGGGCGGGGCGGGGCGGAGGGGGTGGTTTCGGCCGCGGCGCCTTCACCGGACCGCGTGCGTCCCGCGAGGAGTTGCTGGTGCGCATGCGCGAGCACATCCACACCGTGGTGGGGCGCTACAAGGGCAGGGTGAAAATCTGGGACGTCGTCAACGAGGCCCTGGCCGACGGCGGTGCCAACATCCTGCGCAACTCGCTCTGGCTACAAATCATCGGCCCGGATTACATCGCCAAAGCCTTCCACTACGCCCACGAGGCGGATCCGGACGCCATCCTGCGCTACAACGACTACGGTCTGGAGAACCCGGCCAAACGCCGCAAGCTCCTCACGCTGATCCGGTCTTTGCGGGAGCAGGGCGTGCCGGTTCACGCGATCGGCTCGCAGGCGCACGTCAACGTCTCGATCACCTTCGAAATCATGAATGAGGCCCTGGCGGAAATGGCCACGCTGGGCCTGCCCATCCACATCACCGAACTCGACGTCACCGGCGCAATGGCGGGCCAGCGCGGCTTCGGCGCGGACATCGCCGAAAATGCCGCCGCCAACCAGGGAGGCCTCGTGAGCGATGCCGACCGCCGGCAGGCCGAGGCCTATGCGGGCCTCTTCCGGGCCTTCCTCAAGCATCGCGACTCGGTGAGGCTGGTCACGTTCTGGGGCCCCAACGACGGCAACTCCTGGCGGGCCGCCGGCCGGCCGCTGTTGTTCGACAACAACAGCCAGCCCAAGCCGGCGTTCCACGCCGTCCTGAAGGCACTTTCAGAGACAAGACCGGCCAATCAACCGTAATGGCCGTCGCCAGCGGCGACCGCCCGCGGGCAACCCATGAACGGCAGACCGAAGCAGCGGGGCGGCTGCGTACCCGGCGAGGCCCTCAACGCTGGGATTGCCTGCTGGGGAGCAAAGCCAAACGTCGCATCTCCGAGCACCGCCGGTCCCTGCCGCTGACCGTGGCCGGCTTCAGTGCCTGGCCAGCCCGCGCAGCCAGTCCAGCCAGGCGTCAAGGCCATCGCCGGTGCGGGCGGACAATTCAAAGAGCCGCGCCTGGGGTCCGACCGCCCGGACGTGGCGTCGCAGCGCTTCCCGATCGCAGCCCGTGGCCGCCGCCAGGTCGGTCTTGGTCACGACCACCGCGTGGGCCGAGCGGAAGATGGGCGGATACTTCAGCGGCTTGTCCTCCCCTTCGGTCACCGACAACAGCACCACTCGGACGCTCTCGCCCAGATCGAAATCGGCCGGGCAGACCAGGTTGCCGACGTTTTCGATGAACAGCAACCGGCAGCCGTCCAGGTTCAGTTGCTCGAGGGCGCGGCCCACCATTTCGGCGTCCAGGTGGCACACGGTGCCGGTGGTCACCTGGACCACGGGCGCGCCGGCGGAGCGGATGCGTTCGGCGTCCCGCGCCGTGGCCAGGTCGCCGACGATGACGGCGGCGGGGAGGTCGCGGGCCAGGGCGGCCACTGTTTTTTCGATCAAGGTGGTCTTGCCCGCGCCGGGGGAGGACAGGACGTTGAGGGTGATCAAGCCCCGCGCCTGCAGGTAACCGCGGTTGCGCTCCGCCAGGCGGTCGTTGCGCGCCAGGATGGGCTGATGCAGGTGAATGACCCGCCGCGTGGAGACGGGACCTGCCGCCGCGGCCGGGGGATGATCGTGCGTGTGGTCTTCTTCGTGACCGACGGCGTGCCGGTGCGGGTGGCTGTGGTGGGTGCCGTCGGCATGAACGTGTTCATGTTCGTGGTCGTGTTCAGCCTCCGGACGGCCGGCAGCGGTGGGGGGGCCGGTTTCCACCAACCGCAGGGGCTGATCGGGCGGGGCTTGGAGGGGCTGCACTCCGAAGCGTTCCGTTTTGTCGCAACCGCATTCTGCACACATGGCCTTGGCTCCAACGTTTTGGCTGAAGGTACCGCCCCGGGCCGCCTTTGCCAGCTTCAACTGCCCCACCGCCACCCGCGCTGGCGGGCGAAGATGAAAAGCCGCCCGTCCTGACGCACAGCGGCCGCCGGGCGCCGGAGGGTGGGTCAGACCAGCGGGCCGAGACGCAGCAAGCGGAGCGTCGGCTCGGCGGCCTCCCGCGAGGCCGGCAGGTCCACCTCGAATTCGGCCACCCAGTCGTTGTGGCCATGGGGGTCCACCAGCATTTGCTGGACGCGCCAGAGCGGGCGGTCTTCTGCGGGTGTGACATGGGTGTGGCGGTGGTTGCGGGCTTGCGGGGTGAGGAGCAGCCGCTCATGCTCGGCGCGGTAGCGTTCCCAAGCCTGCGCGAGCTGCTCGGCAGTCCACTCCGGTCCGGCAGCGGCTGACGCTGTTGCGGTGGCGGGAGCCTGCACCGCCAGGGCCGCTTTGAAATCCTGCCCCGCCCAGGCGCGGAGAAAGGTGAAAACGCGGTGCCGCACCGCGGCGAGGAAGGCCTCGGAGTCGGGGGCGGCCGCGTCCGCGGCGGGTGGCCGCGGCGTTTCGCCGGTGATGGCGGCCCGTTCGGCGGCCACGCGGCGCTCGTAATCGGGATCGCGCATCTGCTCCCATTCGTCCAGGAGGCTCGAGTCCACGGCGCGGATCAGGGTGCCGAGGTAAAGCTCCATTTCGCGGAGCGTTTGGTTTTTGGCGGTGTCGGGGACGGTTTGTTTGAGGGTCTTGTACACGCTGTGGAGGTGGCGGAGCAGCAGGCCCTCGGCGCGGTGCAGGTCGTAGTCGCGGACGTAGTCGGCAAAGGAGCGGAAGGTTTCGAACATTTCCCGGGCGATGCTTTTGGGCCGGATGTTTTCCTGGCCCACCCAGGGGTGGCGGTCGGCAAAGGCGTTGAAGGTGGCGTAGATGAAGTCGCGCTCGGGCTTGGGGTGTTCGAGTTCCTCCAGGCGGGCCATCCGCTCCTCGTAGGGGACGCCTTCGGCCTTCATGGCTTCGAGGGCGCGGGCCTTCTCGCGGTCAAGCTGACGGCGCAGGATGAAGTCCGGGTCTTCGAGGATGGCCTCGACCAGGGAGAGCACCACCAGGGCGTAGTCCTCCCGGGCGGGGTCGAGCAACGGCAGGGTCTCCAGCAGGTAGAGCGACAGCGTCTGGTCCATCGAGAAATCTTCCTGCAGCTCGACGTTGACGCGGAGGCGGTGCTGCGGGCGAGCGGGGGGCGGCCCGGCGGGGGCATCCTCTGGCGACGGCGGCGCCCACTCGACGATCCCGCGCTCGACCAGCGAGCGGAACAACTGCCAGGCGCGCCGGAAATGCGCGCGCTTTTGCCGGGGGGTGTCGTGGCAGTCGCGGATGAGCCGTTGCATGGCCCGGCAGCCGTCGCCCTCCCGGCTCAACACCTGCAGCAGCATGGCGTGGGTGACCTGGAAGCGCGAGGTCAGCCGTTCCGGCGGGGCGCTGATCAGGCGCTGGAAGGTCTTCTGGTCCCAGTTGACGAGGTGGGAGTCCGGCGGGCGGCGGTGAATCGGCTTGCGCCCCTCGCGGGCGGCCTTGTCCTCGAGCCGGCGGTTTTCGATGACGTGTTCCGGGGCTTGGACGACCACCCAGCCGCGGTCATCGAAGCCCTTGCGGCCGGCGCGGCCGGCGATCTGGTGGAAGTCGCGCGCGCTGAGGATGGCCGTTTTCTCGCCGTCGAACTTGCACAAGCGGGTGAAGAGGACGGTGCGGATGGGCACGTTCACGCCCACCCCGAGGGTGTCGGTGCCGCAGATGATCTTGAGCAGGCCGGCCTGGGCCAGTTGTTCGACCAGCACGCGGTACTTGGGCAGCAGGCCGGCGTGGTGCAGGCCGATGCCGTGCCGGAGCCAGCGGCGGATTTCCGGGCCGTAGGGCGAGTTGAAGCGGAAGCCTTCGAGGCGCTCTGCCAGCCGGGCCTTTTCCTCCCGCGTGCAGACGTTGAGGCTGGTAAAGTCCTGCGCACTCTGGGCGGCGTCGGCCTGGGTGAAATGCACCACGTACACCGGCGCGCGGTCCCGGGCCACGAGCTGCTCGAGCATCCGCGCCAGCGGCAGTTCCGACCAGGAGTACTCGAGCGGCACGGGGCGGTCGGCGGACTGGATCGTCACCGCTGGCCGGCCGGTCAGGCGGGTGAGGGCCTGTTCGAAAAACTCCGTCTCTCCCAGCGTGGCGGACATCAGCAGGAAGCGCGTCCGGCGCAGGGTCAGCAGCGGCACCTGCCAGGCCACGCCGCGCTCGCGGTCGGCATACCAGTGGAACTCGTCCAGCACGGCGTCCTCGACCGGCGCCTGCTCCCCGCGGTGCAGGGCGATGTTGGCGAGGATTTCCGCGGTGCAGCAGAGCAGGGGAGCACCCCGGTTCACGGTGGCGTCGCCAGTGGACAAACCCACGTTGTCCGGCCCGAACTCGCGGCAAAGGTCGCGCCACTTCTCGTTGACCAGCGCCTTGATCGGGCAGGTCCAGACCGCCCGCCGCCCGTGGGCCAGGGCGCTGAACAGCAGCGCCAGCGCCACCAGTGATTTGCCCGAGCCGGTGGGCGTGTTGAGGATGACATGGCGGCCTTCCAGCAGTTCGAGGATGGCCTCTTCCTGGGCCGGGTAGAGCGTCAGGCCGCGGCGGGCCACGTAGTCCAGAAACAGCCCCAACAGGCGGTCGCTGGCGGCGTTTTCGGCGCGGAGCAGCAGGTCGTACAACGTGGTGGCCACCGCGCCGAGTATTGAAGGGGGCGGGGCCGCTGAGAAGGCGGTTTCCCGCCCCCGACTCCGCCGGCCCTTACTCGGCGTGGCTTTAGCTGGCGGAGGCGGGCGGCGCCGGTGGCACGGGCCCCCCAGGGGCTACCGTTCGGGCCAGCAGGGCCGCGCTGCGGCGGCGGATGCGTTCCTGACGGGCCGCCTGGCGGCGGGCCGCCTCGAGTTTTTCCTCGACCAGTTCCGGCAGCACCAGCAACGGGAACGCCGTGGCCCAGGCCAGCGAAGCGGCATCTGCTGCCGCCCAGCGCAGCCGCTCGGCCAGGTCTCCGGTCCGGGGGTCTTCGAGGTAACGGCGCAGCAACCGTTCCTTCAACGCTTCCAGGCGGGCGCGGGTTTCGGCCCGGCTCACGCCCGGCCGGTCCGGGGCCGCGAGCAAGGGCCGGCTGCCGGTGTGTCTGCGCCGGTGGGCTTGCGTCTTGAGCGTGTTCATCGGATCACGAGCTCCGCTTCGGGCGGGGGCAGAGGCCGGGCCTTCAAGGGGTCCTGCGGTTCCCGCCGCCTGCCTTCCCGGGCAGGAAGCCCCGGTGGGGGAATCCCCCGGGGTTCCGGCCGCCGCCCGGCACTCTGGACACCGAAGCAGGGCCTGAAGTTTCAGCGCGCGTAACGTGGTGCCGGCCGCCCGGTTGTCAAATGCCGCCCGGCGGGGAAGCTGCTTTACTCCCGCGGGCGGCGGGGTCAG
The DNA here is from genome assembly GCA_037439785.1 of Verrucomicrobiales bacterium. GTDB lineage: Bacteria > Verrucomicrobiota > Verrucomicrobiia > Limisphaerales > J093 > DSVZ01. Next base: position 36,648 of record JBBIVJ010000010.1, read on the forward strand.
GTTGCAGGGCATGAGACACAAGGTGTTCGCGGGCTTGATGGCCGGCCTGGTCCTGCTGGGCACCGGCTGTTTCTCCGGCCGCATCACCAATCTGACCCCCCGCCAGGTCGTACGGCCGGCGGATGGGCTGATCCCCTTCGCCGCCCACTGGGACAGCCAGCGGCGCGGCATCCGCGAGGACAGCTTTCGCGCGTGGGTCGTCCTGGGCGGGGAGCGCTACCCGATGGAGCGGACGCCGCTGACCTCCAACCGCTGGGAAGCCGAGCTGCCGCTGCCGCCGGACCGCCGCTTTGTGAACTACCACTTCAAGTTCGACTACGACGTCCAGGGCTGGGGCCGGCCCCTGCCCCACAGCCGGCTGTCCGCCGGCTACCAGTTGGAAGTGCGCGAACGCTGAAGTCCGCCCATGGCTGCCGTCGCCCTGCCCGGCCCCGAGCGCCCCGCCGCGTGGCGGGAAGCCCTCGCCTTGGTGCTGCTGGGCCTGCTCCTGTTTGCCCTGCGGTTGGCCGGCCCGGCCGACCTGACGGACAACGACCAGGAACGCCCCGCCTCGTACGTGCTGGACGCGGTCCAGAACGGTCACTGGGCCATCCAGCGCGATGCCTACGATGACATCGCCTCGAAGCCGCCGCTGTTGTCGTGGCTGGCCGGCGGCGCGACCGCCCTGGCCGGGCGGATCAGCCGTTTCACCCTCTACCTGCCCAGTGCGGCGGCGGTGGTGGGCACCGCGCTGCTGATCTGGGCGGCGGGACGCGCGCAGTTCGGCAGGCTGGCCGGCGGGCTGGGCGCCCTGGTGTTCCTGTTCAGCCCCTACGGCTTCAAGCACGTGGTGCTGGCCCGCAACGACGCCCTGTTCGCCTTCACGGTCACGCTGGCCGCCCTGGCCGCCTGGCGCGCGTGGACCACCGGCCGGGGTTGGCCCGGGGTCGGTCTGGCCGCTGCTGCTGCCACACTGGCCAAGGGGCCGCTGGGTGTCTTGCTGGCGGTCGGGGGATTGCCGGCCCTCCGCGGGGAGCCCCGCGAAGCCCCGGTCCGCCCCGCCGCGGGAGCAGTCGCGGGAGCGGCGGCGCTCTGGCTGGCAGTCGTGGGGGGCTGGTTTGCCCTGGCCTGGCTGGACGCGGGGCAGGACCTGATCCACAAGCAACTGGGCCGCGAACTGGCCGGCCATCTCACCGGGGCCGAGGCCGGCGGCAAGCGGCTGTTCTCCGATCCCTTCCACCCGCTGCTGTACTTCCTGTCCCGCTTTGCCCCGTGGAGCCTGCTCGCCGTCGTCGGTCTGGTGCGGGTTGGCCGCCGGCCGGCGGCGACAGTCCGGGAGCGGCGGTTCGAGCGGTTCCTGTTCGGCTGGTTCGCGGTGGGGTTGCTGGTGTTCACCGCCGCCCCGCACAAGCGGCCGGATTTGCTGCTGCCCCTGATCCCGGCGGCGGCCTTGCTGGCCGGGCGCGAGCTGGCGGCCGCGCTCGGGCGTTTCGGTGAGCCCCGCGTGTGGCGGGCCTCGCTGGCCGGGGCCTGCGGCCTGCTGGTCCTGCTGGCCGTCGTGCGACCGCAAGGAAGGGACACGGCGGCGGAACTGATCCCCACCCGCGCCTCCCAAGCGATGGCGGCCTGGTGGGAAGCCGAAGGGCCCCGCGCAGTGCTGCTGACCTTTGTCGAGCACACCTTGACCGTGCAGTTTTACCTGAACCGCCACCAACTGGTCTGCGACGCCGCCCAGGCCGCGCGGTTGCTGGCCGGTGACGCGGCCTGTGTGCTGGTCACGCGGGACCTGGCGGGAATCCGGCGGCACCTGCCCGCGGGGGTCGAGCCGGTCCTGCTTCACGCCGAGCCGGCGGGCGAAACGCCACGTGTCTGGGCCGTGGCTTCCCCTGCCACGCGGTCCCCGTCTCCGGCAAGCACGGCGGTGGCGGTGGGCGGGCTGCGCCTGCGGCTGGAGCAGGCGGCCCTGGAAGCGTGTCATCGCCGGGACTTCCTGGTGCGTCGGCTCGGCGCGGGGGCGCGGGTGGAAATCTGGAACGAATCCGGGCGGCCGCTGGAGGTCGGCCTGCGCTGGCGGGAAGCCCCCGCCCCAACCTGGACGCGGCGGACGCTGGCCCCCGGCGAGGGGTGGCGAAGCGGGGCGCCCTGAAACCGGGCCGGCATGAACCGGCAGGCCTTCAGCCGGCGGCGCCCTCCTCGCGGAGCGCCGCCTCGAAGGCCGCACGCGCCGCTGCGCCGAAGCAGACGAGCCGGATTTCCACGAAGTCGGGGTGGGCTGCCAGAAAGGCGCGGCATTCGCGCACGGCGATGCGGGCGGCCCGTTCAAGGGGGAAACCGTAGGCGCCGGTGCTGATGGCCGGGAAGGCCACGGTCTTGAGTCCGCGCGCGCGGGCCAGGGCCAGGCTGTTCCGGTAACAGCGGGCCAGCAGCTCCTCTTCCCCGTGCTGCCCATCGCGCCAGACCGGCCCCACGGTGTGGATGACCCAGCGCGCCGGCAGCCGGTAACCGTGGGTGAGGCGGGCCTCGCCGGTGGGGCAGCCGCCCAGGGTGCGGCACTCCGCCAGCAACTCCGGGCCGGCGGCGCGGTGGATGGCACCGTCCACGCCCCCTCCTCCGAGCAGGGTGGTGTTGGCAGCATTCACGATGGCGTCCACGTCCTGGCGGGTGATGTCGCCTTCCACCACCACCAGGCGGGAAGCCGCCGCGGCCGAAGGGGTGGTTTTCATGGGGTCAGGCTGCCGCGCCCGGCCGGCCACGGCAAGGGCTTTGGGCTTTCGCCCCCGGCCGTTCCCCCCTACTTTCCGCGGCCGGATTTATGGCGACTGTGAAACCCTTTGCGGCCCTGCGGCCGCGGCCGGAGCTGGCCGCGGCGGTGAGCGCGCCCCCCTACGACGTGCTGTCCGAAGCCGAGGCGCGCGCCCTGGCGGCGGCGCAGCCGCTGAGTTTTTTACAAGTGAGCCGGCCGGAGGTCGGTCTGCCGCCCGGTACCGATCCCCACTCGCCGGCCGCGTACGCCCGGGCGCGGGCGCAGTTCGCGGCGCTGCAGGCGCAGGGGGTGCTGGTGCGCGACCGCCAGCCGGCCTTTTACCTCTACCGGCAAGTGATGGGGGCGCACCGCCAGACCGGCATCGTGGGCGCGGCCAGTTGCCGGGAATACCTCGAGGGCGTGGTGCGGCGACACGAGTTGACCCGGCCGGACAAGGAGGATGACCGGATGCGGCACATCGAGGCGGTGGGCGCGCAGACCGGGCCGGCGTTTCTGTTTTACCGGGCGGACCCGGCGCTGGCGGCGTTTGTTCGGGAGCGGACGGCGGCCGTGCCGGAGGTGGACTTTGTGGCGCCGGACGGGGTGCGGCACAGCACCTGGACGGTGGCGGACGCGGACGGGATGGCCTTTCTGGAACATCGCCTGGCCGCCCTGCCGCGGCTGTACATCGCCGACGGGCATCACCGCACGGCTGCCGCGGCGCGGGTATGGCAGGCACGCGGGGCGCGGCCGGAGGAGGACCGGTTCCTGGGCGTGATCTTCGCGCACGACACCCTGCAGATTCTGCCCTACCACCGCCTGGTGCGGGACCTGAACGGCCGGGAGGCGCCGGCCTTTTGGGACGCCCTGCGTCAGGTGGGCGAGCTGCGGCCCGGGGGAGCGGGGCGCCCCGCCGGCCGGCATGAGGTGGGGGTGTTCCTCGCGGACCGCTGGTGGACGTTGCGTTTCCGGCCGGAGCTGACCGCCGGCGACCGTCCGGTCGAGGGGCTGGACGTGGCCCTGTTGCAACGGCACGTGCTCGCGCCGTTGCTGGACATCACGGACCCCCGGCGGAGCGGGCGGATTGATTTTGTGGGGGGCATCCGCGGGCCGGAGGAGCTGGAGCGGCGCGTGCGGGTGGGCGAGGCGGCCGTGGCCTTTGCGCTGCATCCGACCGGCATCGAGGAGTTGATGGCGGTGGCGGACGGGGGGGAAATCATGCCGCCCAAGAGCACGTGGTTCGAGCCCAAGCTCCGGGATGCACTCTTCAGCCTGATCGTTTGAGGGCCGGCGGGGGGCGGCCGGCTCATTCCGTGGGGGCGGGCACGGCGGGCGCAGTGTCTTCAACGCCGCTGGGCCGTTCCAGCCAGCGGGGCCGGTCGGCCAGAAAGAGGTGGTCGGGGGTGCCGCGTCGCCAGGCATGTCGGACCGGGAAGCCGGGGGGGACGTTGGTGCGGAAGAGGACTTCGAGGACCAGGCGGGCCCAGCCGTGGTCGCGGCTCTGAAGAATCTGGCGGCGGAACTGGGCGTCGGTGGTCTGCGGGGTGAGCAGCAGGGCGGCGACGGCCTTGTGGCGGTCGTTGACCTCGAAGAAGGAGGTGCGCGCGTCCATGGTGGTCCAGACCGAGAGGCGGTCGCCGTACCAGGCGGTGGCCCAGGGCACGTCGGACATCATCAGTTCGGTGGGCTTGAGGAAGCCGGCGGTTTCCTGGAGGTAGGGCGGGTAGTAGGGCGGGTACACGATGGGCACGGTGCGGGGGGGCAGCACACGCAACGCCAGCGGCAGGGCGGTGCCCAGCACCAGCAGCGTGCTCAGGACATGGCGGAATTCCGCGTAGGGCAGCTCGAGCCGGCCGACCAGCCAGAAGAAAAACGCCACGCCCACCAGACAAATCCCCGGCATCAACGTGGCCAGCAGGTTTTCAGTGGTGAAGACCGGGTTCAGCGCCGAAAGATGCGTCCGGCCCAGGGCCTGGGTCAGCGCCAGCACCGGCAGGCACATCAGCAGGAAGACCCGCATCCGGTTCAGCTCCGGCCGGCCAAACTGCCCCAGCAACCCCACCAGGAAAAACGCCCCCACCCAGCTCCCGCCCAGCCGGAGCAGATCGTCGCCGGCCACCTGCCGCAACCCTTCGCTGGCTTTGCGGATCAGATCGGTGGTCTGGACGATCTCGAGGTCGGGCTGGAAGGTGCGTTCGAGCCGGCCCTGGGGGAACCGCAGGGTCTCCTGGTACAGCGCGTAGCTGCGGACGCCGAACAGGGTGCCGCTGAGCTGGTGGTTGCGCACCAGCCACGGCGCCACCACCGCCGCGGCCACGGCCAGGGTTACCAGAAACGCCGCCAGCGCCCGCCGTTCCAGGAAGAACAGGTAGAAGAGCGCGACCGGCACGATCAACGCCAGCAGCCCGTAGCGGGTCAGGCCGAGCAACCCCAGCGCCAGCCCCGCCGCCGCCGCTGCCGGCCACAGGTGCCGCCCGCGGGCATGGCCTTCCCGCTGTCGACGCTCCAGACGCGAGAGCGCGTCGAGCAGGCCGACAAAGCCCAGCATGGTCAGGAGCGTGGGCAGTCCCGAGGCGCTGAAGCGCCACAGGTAATCCGAGACCAGCAGGACCGCCGCCAGGACAGTGGCGGCCTCGGCGTTGAGGAGCCGGCGGGCCAGGAACCAGACCCAGAGGACCAGCCCCAGCTGGAGGAGCTGGTTGAACAGGGTGATGAACACCTCCGGCTGGTAACGCCAGAACGGCCCTTCAATCTCGAAGCGGAAGGGCAGCAGCTTCATCCAGCCCGCCAGCAGGGCGGGGTACAGCGGGGGGTTGACCAGGTCCGGATGCGGGCGGCGGCCCAGCCGGGCCTCGACGCCGAGGGTGTCCTCGACCATCTGGAGGGTCAGGGGGCGGACGACCTGGGTGGCGAAGCCCTCGCCGCGGGCCAGGTTGCGGGCCAGTTGCGCCGCTTCCATGGCCTCCGGGGCGCTGAAGTTCCGGGTTTGATAGAGGTTGTACCAGGCCAGCAGCGTGAGGATGAACAGGACGCTGACCACGCGGCGCAGCCAGCGGGCGCCTTCGCCCGCTTCCAGCCAGTGGATGATTTCTTGGACGGGAGGTATGCGCATGGGGGGCCACGATCGCAGCGGCCGGCTCACAAGCCTTCCAAGTGGTACTCGTGCAGCTTGCGGTGAAGCGTGCGGCGGCTGAGGCCGATTTTTTTCGCGGCGAGGGTGCGATTGCCCCCGCATTCCTGCAAGGCACGAATGATCAACTGCCGCTCGGCCTCCTTGAGCGTGGGCGTGGCGTCGGGCTCCGGCCGCCGTGCCGCGGACGGTCCGGCCGGCTGGCCGCGGACGTTGGGTGGCAGGTCGCGCAGGGTGATCTTGTCGCCGCGGCAGAGAGCGACGGCGCCCTCGATGGCGTTGCGCAGCTCGCGCACGTTGGCGGGCCAGGAGTAGTTCACCAGCGCCTGCATGGCGTCGAGGGTGAAATCGGTGACCGGCTTGCCGTACTCGGCGGCGATCTCCTTCAGGAAATGCAGCGCCAGCAGGGGGACATCCCCCGGCCGTTCGCGCAGGGGGGGCAGCCAGATTTCCACCACGCGCAGGCGGAAGTAGAGGTCTTCGCGGAAGCGGCCGGCCCGGACCTGCTCGGCGAGGTTTTTGTTGGTGGCGGCGATCAGGCGCACATCCACCGAGAGGGTTTTGTTCGAGCCCACCCGCTCGAAGGTGCGTTCGCCCAGCACCCGCAGCAGCTTGACCTGGGTGCTGGCGTCAATCTCGCCGATCTCGTCCAGGAACAGCGTCCCGCCGTTGGCCTGCTCGAAACGGCCGATGCGCCGTTCGTGCGCCCCGGTGAACGCGCCCTTCTCGTGCCCGAACAGCTCGCTCTCCAGCAGCGTGGCCGGCAGCGCCGCGCAATGCACCGTGACCAGCGGCCGGTGGGCGCGGGGACTGAGTTGATGCAGCGCGCGGGCCACCAGTTCCTTGCCGGTGCCGCTCTCGCCCTGGATGAGGACCGTGGCCGGCGTGGGGGCCACCTGCTGGATGATCTCGAAGACCTCGAGCATGGCCGGCGAGCGGCCGACGAGGTTCTCCAGGCCGTACTTGGCGTCCAGTTGATGCCGCAACTCCTGGACCTCGCCCTCCAACCGCTGGGCCTTCAGTGCCCGGGCGATGCGCAGTTCCAGCTCGTCAATCTGCAGCCGGCCCTTGGAAATGTAGTCGTCGGCCCCCCGCTTCATCGCCTCGACCGCCAGCTCCTCCGACCCGTAGGCCGTCATGAGGATGCACACCGGCGGACGGCTCAGGGACTTGGCCCGGGCAATCACCTTCATCCCATCTTCGCGGGGCAGGCGGAAATCGGTCAGCACCACATCGAACCGCTCCGCCTCCAGGAGCTGGATGGCCTGGGCAGCGTCCTCGGCCACATACACCTCGAACCGCTCCTCAAGGGCCGCCCGCAGGCCCTCGCGCGTGGCCTTCTCATCGTCCACGATCAACAAGGTCGGTTTGGCGTCCATGCGCCGCGCAGCTTACCGCCCACGCCGGCCGGTCTAGAAATGGAAAATCACCGCCCGGCCGACGCGGCCCCCGGGCGGTGCGGCGATGCGGCCACGCGCCCGGCGGTCGCCCCCCAACCCGCACTCGCGCCGGCTGGGGCGGGACCCCGGCCGCCGGGCCGGGCCGCCCCCTTGAGAGGTCCGGGGTGTCATGACGGCAAATGTTCGCCCGCGGTGGTCATAAGGTGCCTTGACACCCCGAAGCGTCCCGGTAGCGTGCGTTCCGCCGGCCGGCCGCAGCTCCTGCCCGTGACCGGCGCCTACCGGCATGGCCCTGATTGTTCAAAAGTACGGCGGCACCTCGGTGGCCGACACCGAGCGCATCAAAAACGTTGCCGCCCGTGTCGCCCGCTATCGCGAGCGGGGCGACCGGCTGGTGGTGGTGGTCTCCGCCATGAGCGGGGTGACCGACAACCTCATCAAGCTGGCCAGGGCCATCATGCCCCTGCCCTCGGAGCGGGAGATGGACGTGCTGCTGGCCACCGGCGAGCAGACCACCATCGCCCTCACCGCCATGGCCCTGCACACGCTGGGGGTGCCGGCGGTCTCCCTGACCGGCGCCCAGGCCGGCATCGTGACCGACCGCGTCCACACCAAGGCCAAGATCATGAACATCACCCCCCGGCAGGTGCACGCCCTGTTGGACAGTGGCCAGGTGGTGATTGTGGCCGGGTTTCAGGGGCAGACGCAGGAAGGCCAGATCACCACCCTCGGCCGCGGGGGATCGGACCTGACCGCCATCGCCCTGGCCGCCGCGCTCAAGGCGGACCTCTGCCAGATTTACACCGACGTGGACGGCATCTACACCGCGGATCCGCGGGTGGTGCCCACCGCCCGCAAGCTGGACGAGGTGGCCTACGACGAGCTGCTCGAGATGGCCGGCGCCGGCGCCAAGGTCATGCAACTGCGCTCGGTCGAGTTCGCCAAAAAGTTCGGCGTGGTCTTCGAGGTGCGCTCCAGTTTGAACCACAACCCAGGCACGATCGTGAAAGAGGAAACCCGCAGCATGGAAGACGTCGTCGTGCGCGGCGTCTCGCTGGACAAAAACCAGGCCAAACTCACCCTGGTGGGGGTGCCGGACCGGCCGGGGGTGTCCGCGCGGATCTTCTCCGCCCTGGCCGACGCCGCGATCAACGTGGACATGATCGTGCAGAACGTCAGCCACAACTCGACCCCGCCCGCCACCGACCTTTCCTTCACGGTGGACAAACCCGACCTGCTCAAGGCCCGCAAGGTCATCGAAGGTCTCAAGGCCGAACTGGGTTTCAGCCAACTACTGGCCGACGAGGCCATCGCCAAGGTCTCGATCGTCGGCGTGGGCATGCGCAGCCACTCCGGCGTGGCCGCCAAAATGTTTGCCACCCTCGCCCGCGAAGGCATCAACATCGAGATGATCTCGACCAGCGAGATCAAGATCACCGTCGTGGTCGAAGCCGCGCGGGGCGAACAGGCCGCGCGGGCCGTTCACGACACCTTCATCTCCTGATCCCCGCCCCCCGGCCCGCGCAGGTGCCGGTCAAACCAGTCCGCAAAACGGCGGATGTCCCACGGCATGGTCCACCACCCGTGCCGCTTGCCGGGACGGATCACCAGCTCCACCTCCCGACCCGCCTCCCTGGCCCGCGCCACAAACCACTCCGATTGCTCCAGCGGGGTCAGCGTGTCCGCATCTCCGTGCACGATCAGCACCGGCGGCAGGTTCGAGGTGACGTGGTAAATGGGGGAAACCTCCCGCCCGATGACCCGCCACACCGCCAGGTTGGTGGACTGCGGACCAAACGCGCGAACAAAGCTCCGGGGCGGCCCGCCGTCGCCGGCGTTTTCCGTGGACCGGCCCAGGTTCAACAGGTCGGTGACGGGGAAAAAGATGGCCACCGCCTGGACGGCGTCGCTCTCCCGGTCCACCGGGTCGGGCGCGAAGTCCCGGCCCGGCCCGCCGCGCGTGGCGATCATCAGGCTCAAATGCCCCCCCGAACTGCCGCCGCAGACCCCCAGCCGGTCCGGATTCACGCCGTACTGGCGGGCGTGATGCCGCACAAACCGCACCGCGCGGCGGACGTCCTCGACAATCTCCATCACCGTGCACTCCGGCTGGGAAGCGTGGTGGACGGCGAAGATCGTGTAGCCCCGCCGCAAAAGCGGGGCGACCAACGCCGGATGAATGCCCTCGCGGCTCGACTTCCAGCTCCCGCTGACCATCACCAGCACCCCGTAAGCATTGGGGCGCGCCGGCCGCAACACGTCCAGCACCAGCTCCGGCCGCCGCGAGGAGTACGCCACCCCCCGCGTCACCTCGCACCGCGGGTTGAGATACCACCCCACCCCCCCGGCCAATCCGCCCACCAACAGCACCACCCCCAGCAGAACCAGCCCGCCGATGCGCCACACACGCCGCCACTTCATGCCCGCCAAAATGGGCGTTTTCCCCCGGCTGCCAAGCCGAAAACCTGGAGCCCGTGGCCGTCACTCTCGCCGGCGCGACGGTCCGCCCACGCCAGCCGCAGGCGTCCGTGCGGCACGAGCCCGGAGCGGGGAGAGTGGAAGCCAGGAGTCAGGAGCCAGAAGTCAGGAGGTCGGGGCGTGCGTTGGACATTCCGCCGTTCCGTGGCTGGGAAGGGTCGGCATCCCGCGTAGCGGCGCCGGACTGAGCACCGCCGCCAATCTGACACCCCCAACTTCTGTTCCCAAGGCCGGGTTCCCACTGCCCGGCTCGGGGCCGCCTTTTGTGCCCCGACCTTGACGCTGCCGGGCCGACCCCGCTGAATCCCGCCATGACACCGAAGGTTTTCCCCCTCAACCGCCGCGCCTTCCTCCGCCGCTGCGCCGCCGTGGCCGCCGGCACCGGCTTGCCGGCGTGGTTTGTCGAACGCGCGCTCTCCGCCGCCGAGCCCCCGTCCGCACCCCGCAGCGCCAACGACCGCCCCGGCATCCTTCTGGTCGGCTGCGGCGGCATGGGCCGTGGCAACGCCCAAAACGCCCAGCGCTTCGGCGACGTGCTGGCCGTCTGCGACGTGGACGCCGGCCACGCGGCCGCCGCGGTCAAGCAGTTCACGCGGGACGGCAGGGCGCCGGCGCAGTTCCGCGACTTCCGCCAGGCCCTCGCCCATCCCGGCGTGGACGTGGTCATCAACGCCACCCCCGACCACTGGCACACGCTCATCAACCTGGCCGCCGTGCGCGCCGGCAAGGACGTGTACGCCGAGAAGCCGCTGACGCTCACGATTGACGAGGGCCGGCGGCTGGCGCAGGCGGTGCGCGAGCACAAGGTCGTGCTCCAGACCGGCACCCAGCAGCGCAGCGACAACCGCTTCCGCCTCGCCTGCGAACTGGTCCGCCACAGCCGCATCGGCCGCCTCGAGCAGATTCGGGTCTTCCTGCCCGCCGGCCTGCGCGGCGGGCCGTTTGCGCCCTCACCCGTTCCGCCCGGCTTGGACTGGGACTACTACCTCGGCCAGGCGCCCAAGGTCGAGTACGTCAAGGAACGCTGCCACACCACCTTCCGCTACTGGCTCGATTACTCGGGCGGCACCATCACCGACTGGGGCGCGCATCACCTGGACATCGCCCGCTGGGCGCTCGGCCAGGACGGACCGCTCACCGTCGCCGGCAAGGCCCTCGCCGAACCCATCCCCGGCGGCTACACCGCCATCAGCGAGTACGAGGTCACCTACACCTGGGCCGGCGGGGTGCGCCTGGTGGCCCGGACCACCACCGACGACAACATCTTCGGCGGCGTGGTGAACAAGGACGGCCAGCGCCACGGCATCCGCTTCGAGGGCACCGAGGGCTGGATTTGGGTGACGCGGGGCGACCTCGAGGCCAGCCGGGACGACATCCTGTCCACGCCGTTGCCCGCTGGCGCCGAGCGGCTCGAGGCCAGCGCCGACCACATGGGCAACTTTTTTGCCTGCGTCCGCTCGCGGCGGGACCCCATCGCCCACGTCGAGATCGGCCACCGCTCGGCGTCGGTCTGCCACCTGGCCACGATCGCGCTGCGGCTGCGCCGGCCGTTGAGCTGGGACCCGGCGCGCGAGCAGTTCACCGGCGAGGGCGCCGCCGAGGCCAATGCCCATCTCGCCCGCACGATGCGGGCGCCCTATGACTACAGCTTCATCGGGTGAGGCCTCCCGCCCCGGCCGGCCGTCTCCGCCATCCACGTCCCCCTGGCGGCGGCGGCGATTTCTTCAAGCGGCCGCCGCAGTGCTGGGCGGGGCGCCGGCCCTGGCCCGCTTCGCTTCGGCCGCTGAAGACTCGCGGGCCGGCGAGCCGCCACTCTCGCCCGCGCGGCGGGAGGAAATGCTGCGGTTGATTGACGCCCATCGCCCGAGCCGGTTGACGAAGTTGCCGGACGGGTTCAACCGCCGCGTGGGCGCCACGCACGTGGCCGGCAAGTACCACTTCACCGACCGGCCCTTTCTGCTCGAGGGCGCGGCCCGGCTCCTGGAGCTGGGCACGCGGCTGGGCAAGTTCTGGCTCATCCCGCGCGACCTTGTGCGCTCCTACCCCTTCCACCACCGCTGGGGCCGGTACGACTCGCTCGTGAGCCTGGCGCGCAGCGAGCCCTTCGCCGAGCTGCTGGCGATGCCCTTCGAGACCCTGGTCTTCGAGGCCCATGCCCCGTGCGAGGAACCGTGGAAACGGCCCGGCCTGCCGGCCTCCTTCTACGAGGCGGTCACCGCCGAATTCTACGAGCTGACCGCCCACCTGTACCGGGTTTGCCAGGATCGGCCGGTGACAATCCTCCTCCAGCACTGGGAAGGGGACTGGTTGCTGCGCGGTGCCGGCCAGTCATGGAACCCGCCGCCGCCGGACTGGCCGGCGCAGTGCGAGCGGATGCAGCGCTGGCTGGCCGCTCGCCAGGCCGGCGTGAGCCGCGCGCGCCGCGAGGCCCCCGCCAACGCCGGGTGCCGCGTGACCCACGCCGCCGAGGTCAACCGCGTGCCGGACGCCTGGCGGGGCATCCCCACCATGACCCGCGCCGTGCTGCCGGGGGTCGAACTGGACCTGGTCTCCTACTCGGCCTACGACGGCCTGGCCGACGGCGTGACCCTCTGGCGGTGTGTCGAGGACATCCGCCGGCACGCCCGCACCGGGCCGCTGTTCGGGCCGGGCGCCGTGTACGTGGGTGAGATTGGCCTGCCGGAAAACGAGCAGCCAGAGCGCGTGGCCGAGCGCTGGGACGAATGGCTGGGCGCGCTGCTGGCCGCGGAGGTGCCGTTCATCGTCCAGTGGGAACTGTTCTGCAACGAACTGAACCCCCGGCTCTCGCCACCGCCCCGGCCGCCGGTTACGGACCCGGCGCACGTCCGCGGCTTCTGGCTGGTGAAGCCGGACGGCTCGCTCAGCCAGACCGGCCGCTTCTTTCACGACCTCTGGCAGCGGGCGGGCTGAAGGGGCGCGGTTCGGGTGGCGTCGCATCGGCCCGCCCGGCGCTGCTTGGCCGCCGTGAGGCCGGGGCTCGCTTCCCACCGCCCCCACGCCGTCGCCGCGGCGCCCGAAACGCGGGCGGTGCTTAACGGCCGCCGCCGCTGAGGTCCCGCACCCGGAGGTTGCGGAAGTCAAAGCTGCGGTCCTCGATCTGGATGCCCAGGTAGCCCTTGCCGGGCTCGACCTTGTCGGTCTCCCAGGCGCGTTCGCCATCCACGTCCAGGCTCACGCGCGGGCCGCGGGCCTCGAGTCGGAACTTGACCCATTGGTTCAGCGGCATCCGGGGCGTCTCGGCGGGCACCACCGGTTTGAAGCCCTTGACCAGGCCGCCGAGCATGTCGTAGCGGAGGTTGACCTGGTAACTGCGGTCCGGCCAGGGCTTGCCCTCGAGGCCGGCGCGGAAAAAGAGCCCGCTGTCGTACTTGTCCTCGAGGGCGCGCCACTCGAACTCGAGGATGAAGTCGCTGAACTCGCGCTCGGTCCGCAGCCAGCCCATGCCCCTGAGAATGCGGAGGTGCCCCTCGTGCCCCTCGGCCTGCACGTCATGGACCTTCACCCAGCCGGTCAGGTCCCGGCCGTTGAACAGGCTGATCCAGCCCTCTTCCGCGTCCGCGCCGCGGGCCGCACCCAGCATCAGCCCCGCGCCGCACACACCCAGCACCGCCCAAAGGGGAAAACGTTTCATGGCGCTGGTGATGGCAGAGCCGGCCCCAAAGTGCAAGCGCGTGGCCGCGGGCGGCGAGCGCCCCCCCTTCCGCACCGCCGGCGCGGTGTCCGTACCGGCCGGACCGGGCGGGGAAAATCCGCTTCAGGCGGCCGGGGCCTCCGCCTAACCTCCCGGCCATGCCTGAACCGTTGAAGGTGGCGGTGGTCGGGACCGGCTCGCTGGGCAGGGAGCATGCCCGCGTGTACGCCGAGCTGGCCGCCGAAGGCCTGGTCGAACTGATGGGGGTCTTTGACACCGACGCCGCCCGCGCCCGCGAGGTGGCCGCCGCGCACCGGACCCGCGCCCTGGCCTCGGTTGAGGAGGCGGCCGCCGCCGCCGAGGCGCTGAGCGTGGTCACGCCCACCGCCACGCACTTTGACCTGGCCCGCGCCCTCCTCAGCGCGGGACGGCACGTGCTGGTGGAAAAACCGATGACCGACCGCGCCGCCCACGCCGAGGAATTGATCCGCCTGGCCCGGGAGCGTGGCTGCCTGCTCCAGGTGGGGCACATCGAGCGGTTCAACCCGGTCTTCGCCTACCTCCAGCAGCGGGTGCGCGAGCCCCGGTTCATCGAAGGGCACCGGCTCTCCCCCTACCCCGCCCGCAGCACCGATGTCGGCGTGGTGCTGGACCTCATGATCCATGACCTGGACGTGGTGCTGGCCTTTGTGGCCGCCCCGGTGGTGAGCGTGGACGCGGTGGGCATCCCCGTGCTGAGCGCCTCCGAGGACATCGCCAACGCCCGCCTGCGCTTCGCCAACGGCTGCTTGGCCAACCTCACCGCCAGCCGCGTCAGCGCCGAGCGCCTGCGCAAAATCCGCGTCTTCAGCAGCGCCCCCGAGCCGGCCTACGTTTCCCTCGATTACCGCACCCAGACCGGTTACTTGTACCGGCTGGCGCGGGCCGACGAGGCCCCCACCTCGCTGCTGAAAAAACTCCTGACCGCCCGGGACGCAACGGTGGTCAGCGAGTTCGGCGGCCGACGCATCGTGCGCGAACCCGTGCCGCTGGCCCGCGAGGAACCCCTCAAGCGCGAACTGCGCAGCTTCGTGGACTGCGTCCGCGCCCGCCGCCAGCCGGTGGTTTCGGGGGAGGCGGCCAAGCGCGCCCTGGACCTGGCCTTCGAGATCACCCGGCAAATCCGTGCCGGGGCACCGCCCGCATGAGCGGCCGCACTGTCATGCTCGTGGCAGGCGAGCCCAGCGGGGACGCCCTGGCGGCGGAGCTGGTCGGGGCGTTGCGGCGGGTGTGGGCCGGCGACCCCTTTGCCCCGCGCTTCTTCGGCGCCGGCGGTCCGCAGTTGGCCGCCGCCGGAGCGGAGGTGACCGTGGACCTGACGCGGCATGCGGTGACCGGCCTCATCGAAGTGTTGCGGCATCTGCTGCGGTTCCGGCGCCTGTTGCGCGACCTGACCGCGCTGGCCTGCGCCCGCCAGCCGGAGGCGGTGGTGCTGGTGGACTTCCAGGCCTTCAACCGCCGCCTCGCCCGTGCGCTGCGCCGGCACGTCGGCCCGCCGGGCGGCTGGTTCCACAACTGGGGGCCGCGCCTGATCCAGTACGTCTCGCCCCAGGTCTGGGCCTCGCGGCCGGGTCGCGCCCGGGCCCTGGCCCGCGACCTGGACCTGCTGCTGTGCCTGTTCCCCTTTGAAGCCGAATGGTACGCGGCACACGAGCCGCGGCTGCGGGTCGTGGCCGTGGGCCATCCCCTCCTGGACCGCCACCCGCCGGTGGTACCCGAAGTGCGCCGGGCCGCGGAATCGGCCCCGGTGCCGGAAGTGCTGCTGTTGCCGGGAAGCCGCGCCGGCGAACTGCGGTACCATCTACCGGTGATGCTGGCGGCGGGGCGGCAGATCACCGCCCAACGGCCGGTCCGCTGGGCGATGGTGTTGCCGGAGGCGGCCCTGGCGATCCAGGCCCGCGCCCTGCTGGCGGCGGCCGGCGCGGGGGAGCGGGGCGGAAACCCGCGGCGTCCCGCGGACCAGCAGCCCTCCGGCACCCCGCCGCTGGAAGTGGCCGTGCAGGTGGGCGGCCTGGGACCGGCCCTGGACCGCGCCGCCGTGGTCCTGGCTTCCACGGGCACGGTCACCCTGGAATGCGCCCTGCGCGGCGTGCCGGCCGTGGCCTTGTACATCACCGCGCCGCTGACGTACCAGGTGGGGCGCCGGCTGGTCACGGTGCGCTACCTGGCGATGCCCAACGTGCTGGTCGGCGAAGAGGTGGTGCCCGAGTTCATTCAACACGCCGCCACGCCGGAGAACCTGGCGCGCGGTGTCCTGGCCCTGCTGGATGACCCGGCCCGGCGCGACGCCCAGCGGCGTCGCTACGCCGAGGTGGTGGCCCGGTTGGGTGCCCCGTGCGCCAGCCAGCGCGCCGCGGAAGCCATCGCCGCGCTGTGGCCACGAGATTGAGCGGCGCGGCGCCGGCGGGGGCGCGCCTCGCCAGCGCCAGCCGGCAGCCCACTGGCTGGGCGGCGGTCCCCCGGCGGGCTTGAGGAGACTCAAGCCGTGCCCGGCGGCTGGCCCGGAGCTCCGGGCGGCCGTTGTTGTCCCAGCCGTTGAATGCCCAGCCAGGCCAGCAACGCTGCGCCAATGGCCGTCCCACCCACCGAAAAGGGCACCGCCGCAATCGTCCCCAACAGCGTGGCCCAGGCCAGCGCCCGGGGTTTGGATTGGCCCAGGTTGCGCCGGTGCAGAATCAGCGTCGGCACAAAGACCGAGAGGAAGGCCGCCGGGATGGTGACCACCCAGCTCATCACGGCCCATTCGGCCAGGCTCCAGAGGTTGTCCACCGCCAGGAGAATCAGCGCCGCCAGCGGATGCACGGGCGGCAAGGGCGCGGTCGGGCGGCGGCCGCCGCGCGGCGACCCTTCCGCCTCCGGCACCACCTCGACCTCGATGAGCGGGGGTTTGGACATGGCCTTACCGTGCGCGGAATGCTCCACCCGTATGCCCTCCCGGTCAACCCGCCGCCGGTTCGTTGCGGCCCGGGGCCGGTGGCGCCGCGCGAAACACACTTGCCTCGCCCGGCGGAAAGGCCCTCAAATGCTTTTGCACCACTCACACCTGTCATGACCACTCCACTTGATCCCCAACCCGTCACGCGACGGGACTTCCTCCGCACCTCCGCCACCGTTGCCGCCACGGCCGGCCTCGCCGGCCTCAGCGTTGCCCGCTTCGCCCACGCCGCGGGCAGCGATGTGCTGCGCGTGGGGCTCATCGGCGCCGGGGGCCGCAACACCGGTGCCGGGGCCCAGGCCCTGAAGGCCGACCGCGGCGCCCGGTTGGTCGCCATCAGCGACATCTTCCTGGACCGCGTGCGCGGCGCCCGCGAGGCCATCCGGGCGGAACTGGCCCGCGAGGGCCGCGCCGACGCCGTACAGGTGCCCGACGCCCACTGCTTCACCGGCTTCGACGGCTACAAGCAGGTCATCGAGCTGAGCGACGTGGTCTGCATCGCCAACGCCGCCAAGTTTCACCCGCTCCAGGCGCTGGCGGCCATTGAGGCGGGCAAACACGTCTTTGTCGAAAAGCCGCACGGCATTGACCCCTACACCGTCAAGATGATGCGCCGGGCCTGCGATCTGGCGCGCGAGAAACGGCTCTGCGTCGTCTCGGGCCTCCAGAGCCGGTACCATCCCGGCTACGCCGAGACCATCCAGCGCGTGCACGACGGCGCCATCGGCGACATTGTCACCATCGAGGAAAACTTCCTGCGCGCGCCGTACGGTGTGACCGAGCGCAAGCCCGGCCTGACCGAGCTGCAGTGGCAATGCAGCACCCAGTACCACTTCCGCTGGCTGTCCGGCGACGATGTACCGCAGTCGCTGGTGCACAACCTGGACCGCTCGCGCTGGGCCCTGAAGGAGCTGAACCCGGTGAAGTGCCACGGCCTGGGCGGACGGTCCTCGATGACCGAGCCGATCTACGGCGACGTCTTCGACCACCACTCGGTAATCTACGAGTTCCCCAACGGCGTGCGGGTGTACGCCTTCTGCCGCACCACCACCGGCTGTTACAACGAGGACTCGAGCCTGATCTTCGGCACCAGGGGCGTGGCCAACGTCAAGGCCTGCCGCATCAGCGGCGAGACCCGCTGGCGCTGGCAGCCGGCCAGCAACGACCCCCACCAGGTGGACCCCTACCAGATCGAGCACGACCGGCTTTTTGCGGCCATCCGCTCCGGCCAGCCCATCAACAACGGCGATTACCTGGTGGACAGCACCATGACCACCGTCATGGGCCAGATTTCCTGCTACACCGGCAAGGAGGTCACCTGGGAGCAAATCTGGGCGTCGGACTTTTTCTACAACGTCAAGCCCGAGGACTGCCGCGACGACATGGAACCGCCGGTTAAGCCCGGTTCCGACGGCAGCTACCCCGTGCCCATCCCCGGCCGGACGCGGATGATTTGAACGGTCGCCCCCGCTTGAGGAGGCGAGACCCTTCCTTGCCCCGCGCGGGCCCGGACCGCATTGTCCTTGGCGATGCATGTTCCCCGACAACTCCTGGCGCCGGCACTGGGACTGGCGGCGTTCCTGACCGAGCTGGAGACGCGCGCCGCCCGCAACCCCCTGCTCTGGCTGGACCTGCCCGACCTGGCGGTCATCCGCGTGGACGACACCTACTACCTGAGCAGCACCACCATGCACCTGAGCCCGGGGCAGCCCATCCTCAAGTCCCGCGACCTGGTCCGGTGGGAACTGGTCAGCTACGCCTACGACACCCTGGCCGACAACGACGCGCTGACCCTGCACAACGGCCGCAACGCCTACGGCGCCGGTTCCTGGGCCAGCAGCCTGCGCTACCACGACGGCGTGTTTTACGTCACCACCTTTTCCTCGACCACCGGTCAGACGCACGTGTACCGCACGCGCGACCCGGAGCGCGGCCCCTGGCAGGCCAATGCCTTCCGCCCCGCCCTCCACGACCACTCGCTGCACTTCGAGGAGGACGGCCGGGTGTTCATGGTGTACGGCAGTGGCGACATCCGGCTGGTCGAGTTGACGCCGGACCTCACCGGTCTTCGGCCCGGCGGCCTTCACCAGGTCATCATCACCAACGCCAGTCGCGTGGCCGGACCGAACATCGGCCTGCCTGCCGAGGGCTCGCAGTTGCGCAAAATCCACGGCAGGTACTACCTGAACCTCATCACCTGGCCGCGCGGGGGCATGCGCACCCAGTTGATCTTCCGGGCCGACCGGTTGACCGGACCCTACGAGGGCCGCGTCGCCCTCCAACACGCGGGCATCGCCCAGGGCGGCCTGATTGACACCCCCGCCGGCGACTGGTTTGCGCTGCTCTTCCAGGACCACGGCGCGGTGGGGCGCATTCCCTACCTGGTGCCGGTGCGCTGGGAGGACGGTTGGCCGGTGTACGGGGTGGACGGCCGCGTGCCCGAAACCCTGGACCTCCCCGGCGCCACCAACTCCCTCGCCAACCTGGTCGCCGCCGATGAATTCGACCGCCAGCCCGGCGAGCCGCCGCTGTCACTGGCCTGGCAGTGGAACCACAACCCCGACCCGCGCCACTGGTCGCTCACCGCGCGGCCGGGCTGGCTGCGGTTGATCTCCGGTCGGGTGGACCCCGGCTTCCTTCAGGCCCGAAACACCCTGACCCAGCGCACCTTTGGGCCGGAGTGCGCGGCCGTCACCCGCCTGGACGTCTCCGGTCTGAAGCCGGGCGACTGCGCCGGCCTGGCCCTGCTCCAACGGCGCTTCGGTCTGGTGGGCGTGCAACAGGAAGAGGACGCCCGCTGGCTGGTCATGGTCAGCGCGGAAACCGACCGACCGGAAGAGATCGAGCGCGTACCGCTGGCCGGCGCCACGGTCTGGCTCGCGGCCACCTGCGACTTCCAAAACCGCGCCGACGTCGGCCGCTTTTTCTACAGCCCGGACGGCCGGCGATGGACCGCCCTCGGCCGGCCCTTGCGCATGACCTACACCCTGCCGCACTTCATGGGCTACCGGTTTGCCCTGTTCCACTACGCCACCCGCACCGCCGGCGGCTGGGCGGACTTTGACTTCTTCCGCGTCTCTGAGCGCCTGCCATCCGCGAACTAACCCGCTCCGAACATGAAATCGTCCTTCCTCAATCTCCTCGGCCGGGCCACTTGGCGCGGCCTCGGCGCCGCCCTACTGCTGGGGCTGGCGGGGCAAACGCTCCCGACGGCGGCGGCCGGTTCGGCCCGGGTGCTCCTGGTCACCGGCGTGGACTACCCCGGCCATCATTGGCGCGAGACCACGCCCGTGCTGCGCGCACACCTCGAGAAAGACCCGCGCCTGGCGGTGAGCGTCATCGAAGACCCGCACCTGCTGGACTCGGCGGCGCTCGCGAACTACGCCGCCGTGGTGCTGCACTTCCAAAACTGGGAAACGCCCGGCCCCGGCCCGGCAGCGCGGGAAAACCTGCGGCGCTTGGTCGAGAACGGCGGCGGACTGGTGTTGCTCCACTTCGCCTGCGGGGCCTGGTACGGCGAGTGGCCCGAGTTCAAGAACCTGGCCGGCCGGACCTGGTACGGCCCGCAGGGCGGCCGCCAGCATGATCCCTACGGTCCATTCACGGTGCGCATCCTGGATTCGCAGCACCCGGTCACCGCCGGCCTGAAAGACTTCGAGACCCGCGACGAGCTGTACACCTGCCTCGAGGGCGACTCGCCCATCCGCGTCCTGGCCGTCGCCCGGTCCAAGGTGGACGGCCGGGACTACCCGATGGCCTTCGTGCGCGAGTACGGCCGGGGGCGGGTCTTTCACACCCCGCTGGGCCACGACGCCGCGGCGCTGGGCGTCGAGGCGGTCGGCGTTCTGCTCCGCCGCGGCACGGCGTGGGCGGCGGGGCTGACGCCGTGAGCCACCGCCCCCGGCATGACGGGCGGTTTGCGCCTTGCCCCTGGCGGGAGGACCGGCCCAAGGTGAGCATCATTTTTGCCCGACGCAGCGGAAGTGCGGCCCTGGCCCGGCGCGGTTGCGCGGTGAACGCCCGGTGGTTAATTCCATGAATGTCCCGAACCTTGAACCCCGGTCTTTGGTGGTTCTGCGCTGGACGGCGCGCCTGCTGGCGGCGGGCCTGTTCTTGTTCTGGGGCGGCTTCTTTGTGGCGCACCTCGTCGAGTGGTTTGTGAAGCCGTTTCCGGCCACGCCGCCTGCCTTCGTGTGGCTGGGACAGGTGGCGCACCTGCTGATACTGCTGGGCCTGCTGGCGCTGTGGCGCTGGGAGGTGGCGGGCAGCGTGCTGGTAGTCGCCGCCGCGCTGGTGTTTTTCGCGGACAAGGCGGGCGCCAACTTCCCGCTGTTCTTCGGCGTGACCGCGCTGCCGGCAGTGCTCCTGCTGGTTTGCGCCCGGCGGCGCCGCGGAGCGCGGAGTTGAAGGGGGGCAACCGCCGGCTCAGCTTTCGGCGAAGAGGTATTCGAGGTCGGCCTGGGTGAGGCTGCGGGCGAAGCCTTCCTCGCCGAGGACGTCGGCGATGGTCTGGGCCTTGGCCTGCTGGAGTTCCCAGATTTTTTCCTCGACGGTGCCGGGGGCGATGAGCCGGTAGGCGTTGACGGTGCGGGTCTGGCCGATGCGGTGGGTGCGGTCAATGGCCTGGGCCTCGACGGCGGGGTTCCACCAGGGGTCGTAGAGCACGACGTAGCTGGCGGTGGTGAGGTTGAGGCCGGTGCCGGCGGCGCGCAGGCTCAGGAGGAACAGGCAGGGGTGGGGGTCTTCGGTGAAGGCGCGGACGACCTCCTGGCGGTCCTTGGTTTCGCCGGTGAGCAGGTGGGTGGGGAGGCCGCGTTTGCGGCATTCCTCCTCGAGCAGGAGCAGCATGCGGACAAACTGGCTGAAGACCAGGACCTTTTGGCCCTCCTCCAGCAGCGGTTCGATCAGTTCGAAGAAGGTGTCGGTCTTGCCGGAGGCGCAGTCGCTGCCGACCAGGGCGGGGTGGCAGCAAATCTGGCGCAGGCGGGTGAGGGCGGCCAGGACCTGGAGTTTGCTGCGGGCCAGGCCGCGTTCCTGCACGGTCTGGAGCACCTGTTCGCGGCTGCGGCGCAGTTCGGCCAGGTAGAGTTTGCGCTGGTCGTCGGTCAGTTCGCAGTCGCGCCGTTCTTCGATGCGGTCGGGCAGGTCCTGGGCGACCTGTTTCTTGAGCCGGCGCAGGAGGATGGGGCGGAGCTTGGCGGTGAGTTTGCGGCGGGCGAGGCGGCGGTTCCACTCGGCGTTTTCGCCGCCGGGCTCGTAGGTTTCCTGGAACTGCTGCTGGGTGCCGAGGTAGCCGGGGTTGACGAAGTCCACGATGCTCCAGAGGTCCAGGAGCCGGTTTTCCAGCGGGGTACCGGTCAGGGCCAGCCGGTGCTCGGCCTGGAGTTGTTTGACCGACTGGCTGACCTGGGCGGTGGGGTTTTTGATGAACTGGGCCTCGTCCAGGATGACGGCGCGGAAGGCGAATTTCTTGAGCGCCTCCAGGTCCCGGCGGAGCAGGGCGTAGTTGGTGACAATGAGGTCGTAGTGGGGAATCTGTTTGCGGAGGTTGTGGCGGGCGGGGCCGCTTTCCAGCACCAGCACCTTGAGGTCGGGGGTGAACTTTTCGGCCTCGCGCCGCCAGTTGTGCAGGACGGAGGCGGGGCAGATGACCAGGGCGGGTCGGGCCTTGCGGGGGTATTGGGCCTTGAGCCAGGCCAGCCAGGCCAGCGTTTGGAGGGTTTTGCCCAGGCCCATGTCGTCGGCCAGGATGCCGCCGAGTTTGACCCGCACCAGGTGGCAGAGGAAGTCGAAGCCCTCCTTCTGGTAGGGGCGCAGGGAGGCGGTGATGCCGGCGGGCAAGGGCACGGCGCTGACGCCGCGGAATTCGGACAGCCGCTCGCGCAGCAACCGCATTTCCGGCTGGTCCGCGAACCGGGCCAGTCCCTCCTCGCCCAGGTGGGCGGCCTGCACCATGTCCACTTTTTGGGGCAGGGCCGAGAGCCCTTCCAGGCCCAGGTCGGCCATGGTTTCGTGGGCCTGGCGCACTGCGCCCAGGTCCAGTTGCACCCAGCCGGCATCGGGCAGTTTGACGAAGCGCGAGGTGGCCGTGGCCAGCCGTTCGAGGTCCGCCCGGCTGAGCTTGAGTCCTTCCTGTTCCCAGGCGGCGGAGACGGCGAACCAGTCAATGCCGCTGCCCTGGACGAGGATCCGCGGCTTGAGCTGGCGGGGCTGCAGGAACAGGCGCTGGAAGGCGGCGTTGGCCAGGTAATCGGCCCCGGCCGGGCGGTCGGCCCAGGCCGTGGCCAGGGCGGTGAGGAAGGCGTCGTGGGCGTCGCCCACCCACAGGCCGGGCTCGGGCGTGAACCAGTCCAGGCGGCGCAGCCACGCCGCGGCCTGGTCCAGGCGCGGGTCGTCCAGGACGTCGGGTCGGCTGGCGGGCGAGGCGGGCGGTTCCAGGCGCTGCCATTCGTGGCCGTTCCACTGCCAGCGGCTCTGGTCCCGTTCGCTGACCGCGTGCAGGCGCAGGCGGACGGTTTCGGCTTCCAGCTCGAAGAGGAACTGCGGCCGGGCGGTGTGGACCACGCAGAGGTGGTCCCAGTCGGTGCTGTCGCGGGGGGCGGTCTTGCGCAGGTGCGTGAGCAGGCGGTGGCTCAGGCGACGCACCGGCACGCCGGGGTCCTGGAGCAGGGACGCCAGCAGGTCCGGCGGGGGGGCGTTGCGCAGCAGGTACAGGGTGGGCGGTAATGCCACCAGCGCGGGCTGGCCGGCGAAGAACCGTGCCTCGCGCAACTCCACCACGCGCTGGTCCGGCAGCCGCAACCGCTGGGTGAAGATCAGGTCGGTGTCGCGGGTGTCCAGATGGGGGACCAGTTCGGCCAGTTGGCCGGGGAAGAAGACGTTGTCCGGGCGGCCGGCCCATTCGATCCAGGGCGGGTTGCCCCAGTGGGCCAGCCATTGGAGCAGGTCCAGGCCGGCCAGGCGCAGCGGTTCGCCGTCCACCAACCGGCCGCCATGCCGGGCGGCGAGCCAGAGCAGGAACTCCCAGTCGTGCGGGGTGAACAGCTCCTGCTCGTGTTGGGCGCGGGTGGTCAGTTCGATCAGCTCGGCGGCGGTGCGGGGTTTTTCGCCCGAGCGCGGCCGGTACAGGAGGAATTCAACGGCCAGCTCGTGCAGCGCCGGGGTGGTGGGGCTGGGGAGGGGGCGGGCCAGGACGCGGAGGCGGGCGCGGGGGGCATCCAGGTGTTCGGGGCGCGCGGGCAGCAGCCACTGTTCGAGGGCGGCCAGTCGTTTCTGTTCGGCCTCGAGCCGTTCCAGTTCGGCCAGGCGCTCGAAGTTGGCGTAGGCGGCCAGCTCGCTGGGCAGGGGACGGTTGTGGCGGAGGAACAGCAGGGCGGTTTCCTCCAGGCGGGCGGGGCCGGTCACGGCCAGGAGCCGGGGCCACCAGTCGGTGCCGGCGAAATCGCGCCGGGCCAGGGAGAGCTTGTTGAAGTAATCCTCCAGCAGCAGCCAGGCGCGCTGGGAATCCTGGCAGTGGGCGAAGAGTTCGAGCAGGTGGCGGCGCTCCTCGACGGCGGCGCGGGAGTCGGACAACTCGCGGCGCAGGTCGGCCCAGTCGCCGTAGGCGGTTTGGAGCGCCGCCTGGATGGCATCGTACTTGTTCACCTGCCCCGGACGGGGCGCGAGGCTTTTGCGCGGTCGTGGCATCGTGGTCTCCGAGCGAAAACAACCGTAGAAACCCAGTATGTCCGCACAGCGCCGCGCGGGTGGTCAAACAAAAAACCCCGGATTGCGCCGCCGCCGGCCCCGCCCCACACTGCCCGGCCGGGCCGGTGCTGCGCACGTGGTACAATCTGTTCTTCGCGGTCGCGTTCGTGCTGAGCGCACCCTACTACCTGCTGCGCCTGGTCCGACGGGGGGACTGGCGGCGGCATTTTGCCGAGCGCTTCGGCCGGTACGGCTCCCGCATCAAGGTGGCGGTGACCAACCGCCAGGTGCTCTGGGTCCATGCCGTCAGCGTGGGGGAGGTCAACCTTGCCCTGCCGCTGGTGCGGGCGCTGGAGCCGCGCCTGCCCAACCTCAAGGTGGTCGTCTCCACCACCACCACCACCGGCCGGGCCGAGCTGGAGCGGCGCCTGCCCCCGCACATCAGCGCCCTCTACTACCCGCTGGATTTCCGCCGCTGCGTCTCGCGCGCCCTCAAAACGCTCCATCCCGAGGCGGTGGTACTGGTCGAGGCGGAAATCTGGCCCAACTTTCTCTGGAGCCTGCGCGCCCGCCGCATCCCCGTGTTCCTGGTCAACGCCCGGCTCTCGGACCGCTCCTACCGCCGCTACCGCCGCTTCGGCTTCCTCTTCCGTCCGCTCTTCGCCAGCCTGGCCGCGGTGGGGGCCCAGACCGGGGCGGATGCCCGCCGCCTGCTGGAACTGGGCTGCCGCCCCGAGGCGGTGCAGGTGGTCGGCAGCCTCAAGTTCGAGGCCGCCCCCGTCGAGGAGCGCCGCCTGCTGGACGTGCCCGCCCTCTGGCGGCAACTCGGCGTGCCGGAGGGGGCGCCGGTCCTGCTGGGTGGCAGCACCCATGCCGGCGAGGAGGCGATCCTGGCCGACGTCTTTCTGCGGCTGCGGCCGCGCTTCCCGGACCTGTTCCTGGTGCTGGTGCCGCGCCACTTCGAGCGGGGCCGCCAGGTGGGTGAGGAACTCGCCCGCCGCGGCCTGCGCTTCCTCTACCGCCGCGAAATCACCGCCGCCACCCGGTGCCCCCCCTGCTCCCTGGACGCCCTGGTGGTGAACACCACCGGCGAACTCAAGGCCTTCTACGCCGAAGCCACCGTGGTCTTCGTGGGCAAGAGCCTCACCGCCCAGGGCGGTCAAAACCCCATCGAACCCGCCGCGCTGGGCCGGGCGATGGTCTTCGGGCCGCACATGCAGAACTTCGCCGCGATTGCCGAGGCGTTCGTCCGCGCCGGCGCGGCCCGCCAGGTGCGCGACGCCGCGGACCTCGAGGCGGCCGTGGCGGAACTGCTGGCCGATCCCGTGCTTCGGGACCGCATGGGCGCCGCCGCGCGCGAGGGGGTCCGCCGCCAGGCCGGCGCCCTCGAACGCACCGTCGAGATGATCGTGGCCGGCATCCCCCGCGGCGAAACCTACGTGGCGCCGGCCCCCTGAGCCGGCCGCCCCTCCCGCCGTGGGCCAACCCGATTTCCTGGAACTGGGCGACGGCACCCGCCTGCCGGTCTTGTACGAGGACCGCGCCGTCCTGGCGGTGGACAAGCCGGCCGGCTGGCTGCTGGCCCCCGCCCACTGGCGGCAGACCCACCGCAACCTCCAGGCCGCCCTCGAGTCCGGCCTTGCCGGTGGCGCCCCCTGGGCGCGGCGCCGCCAGTTGAAGTTCCTCCGCTTCGTGCACCGGCTGGATGCCGAGACCAGCGGCGTGTTGCTACTGGCCCGCAGCCCGGGCGCGCTGGCACCGTTGAGCCGGCTCTTCGCCACCCGGTCGGTGGACAAGCGCTACCTGGCCGTGGTGGCCGGCCTGTCCCGCCAAACGGCCTGGACCTGCGAGTGGCCGCTGCGCCCGCCCGAGGGTCCGCACCGGCCCGCGCGGGTGGACCGGCGCGCCGGCCGGCCCGCCCTCACCGCCGTCCGGCTCCTGGCCACGGTGCAGGCGGCGGCCGCGCCACCGCGGGCCCTGCTCGAGGCGCGTCCGCTCACCGGGCGCACCCATCAGATTCGCGTGCACCTGGCGGCGGCGCGCCTGCCGGTGGTGGGCGACACGCTCTACGGTGGGCCGCCCGCGGCCGAAGGCCTGGGCCTGCGCGCGGTGGGGCTGGCCTACCGCGATCCCTTCACCGGCCGGCCGGTGTGCATCACCGCGCCGGCGGCGGAGTTTCTTCAACGCTTCGGGTTCGCGCCGGACGCGGCGACGGGCGGCGCGGAGGCGGGGGCCGGGAAAGGGCGCTGAGGCTCAGGGGCCGAAGAACGGGAACAGGCGCCGCAGTTCGGCGCGGTCGGGCTGGCGGCCGTACTCGCACAGTTCGAAGGCCTCGGCGTACTCGACGCGCGTCCCGCGTTCCGGGCCGTAGGCCTCGAGCAGTTGGGCGCGGAAGCGCTCGGCCAGGTTGCGGCTGCGCTGGCGGAACCAGGCTTCCACCTCGCGGTCCCGCTCGGCGGCACGGGCGGGGTCGGCCAGTTCGGGACCGCCGTTGGCGCCGCCTTCGCGGAACTGGGAGACCAGTTGGCCCAGCGCCTGGAGCTTGCGCGGCATCACCTCGTCAATGGCCACCACCACGTCCGGCTGGAAGGGGTTGGGCTTCTTGAAAGCGTCCGGGTAGTACAGGAAGACCGGGTTGCGCGGCAGGTGGGGCACGTCCGGGCAGAAGAACGGCACGGTGACCATGTAGGCGGCGTCCTGGACCAGCATCCCCAGGTAGCGGTGGTCGGGGTGGTAATCGTTGGGCCGCGGCCCCAGCACCAGGTCCGCCTGCCACTCGCGAATGAGGCGGACCAGCAGGCGGCGGTTTTCCAGCGTGGGCAGCAGCTCGCCGTCGTGGATGTCCAGCACCTGGGTGGTGACGCCGAGCACGCGCGCGGCGGCCTCGACCTCGGCGGTGCGGCGGCGGGCCAGCGGACCGCCGGCCTCCCGCCAGTGGCCGATGTCGCCGTTGGTCACCGAGACCAGTTTGACCTTGTGACCGCGGGCGGACCACAGGGCGGCCACGCCGCCGGCCTGGATTTCGCAGTCGTCCGGGTGGGCGCCGAAACAGATGATGCGCAGCGGGGCGGGGGCGGGTTTGGCGGCGCGCAGGGCCGGGGCGCCGAGCCCCAGGCCGCCCGCCAGGAGCAGGGCCAGGGATGTCAGGGGAGGATTCATGGCTGGGAACGATTCGGAGATTCGCCCGGAGGCTGCGCCTCATGCCGGCGGCCGGCAAGCGCGGATTCCGGCGGCGCGGGCGGGCCCAGGACCTCCTCGAGCCAGGCGTAGGCGCGGGAGCGGACCTCCGGCGGGAAGGTGTGGCCGGCGGCGGGCGTCTCGATCACCAGCCGCGACGCCGCCCCGTGCAGCGCGTACACCGGCCGGGCCGCCTCCACGCAATCCAGCACGCCGGACAACTCGAAGTTGTCCTCCCCGCGGGGGGCGTTGATGAACACCGGCCGCGGCGCCAGCGCCCCGAGCAGCTCGGGGAAGTCAAACGGCATCTGCTTGGGGTCCCGGCCAAACTCCGTGGCGATGCGCGGCATGTAGCCGGCGTGGCTCCAGCCGGTGAGGTCGCCCCCCCGGTATTTGAAGAAGGAGTTGAAGCCGCAACTGCTCACCACCGCGCGGACCCGCGGCTCGAAGACGGCCAGAAACAGCGCGTTGTGGCCGCCCAGCGAATGGCCGATGACCCCCACCCGCGCCGGGTCCACCTCCGGCCGGCGGCACAGCACCTCGAGGGCGGCCCGGTGATTGACCACCCCCTTCATCGTGGCACTGGCATAGCCCAGGGCGTAGGCATCCACCCGGTATTCGCCGAAGTTCGGATAGTCCGGCGCCAGGGTCACGAAGCCCCGCGTTGCCAGCTCGGCGGCGTAGTGGAGATCGGCCAGACCCGCCCGCCCGGCCGGCTCGTCCTTGCCCGCCGGCGTGGTCTGGTGGAGACAAAGCATCGCCGGCAGCCGCCCCGGCCGCCCCGCCGGCACCAGCAGCCAGGCCGGCACGGCGTCGCCATCCGGCGTGCGGAAGGTCAGGCGGAGGCGGACGAAAGCGGCCTCGGGGATGACCTCCGGGACCCGCACCTCCGGCGGCCCGGGCTGCCGCGGGCGGGGCGGCTCGCCCAGCACGCGCGTCAGGGCCCCGAGGATGTCACGGCGGCGACGGGACCAGTCGCGGACCGAGCGGACGGGGTGCTCGACCCCGCGCCGGTCCCGCCACAGCAGCAGGTGCTGTTTGTCCGGCTGGAACCACGCCGCCCGGCGGTCCACCGGCGCGAGCAGCCGGGCGATGCCGGCCTTGAGCTCGAATTCGCTCGGCGGTCCCACCCGCGACATGGTCGGCTCGTAGCCGCCTTCGCTGAGCGCGGCGTCGCAGCAAATGTAACCGGGGCCGGCTTCGCCGTAGGCCGCCACGGCCACAAAGCGGTCCGGCCGCAGGCTCTGGGCGTAGAGTTGATACTCCACGAAGGCCTCGCCGGGCAGGTGCAGGGTGGTCACCGGCCCCAGGTGCAGGCGCGCCAGCTCGAGGAAGGGATCGGCCGCCAGCCGTTGGCTCCAGGCCAGGTCCAGCGCCGCGCGCAACCGGGCGGGGGCCGGGGCCTGCGGATCGCTCACCACTGCGCGGGCGCGGGTGGGCGACCATTCCGGCTCGGTGCGCGGGTGGACCCGGACGCGGGCGGTCCGCCACTCCAGGCGCCGCACCGGCGCGGTGCGGGTGTCCGCGACGGCGCGGCGCATCGCCTCGAACACGCGGTCGGTCAGTTCCCGCCGGGCGCGGGGCGAGCCGTCGTTGTACTTGCCGGCGGTGATGTTGCCGCCGCAGCCGGTGAAGTAGATCTGCGGCACGCCTTCTTCGGCCTCGAGGGCGCGGCGGGCCAGGCCGACGGTGTCCGAGGTCGCGCGGCCGTCGCCGTAAAAGCTCATGGGGTGCGTGGCGTAGAAGTGGAGCCGCACGCGCGGTTGGTCCCCGTCCAGCAAGGTCACCGTGCGTAGCCAGGGGTCCACCAGCCCTTCCGGGGCGGCCTGGAGCCGGGGATCGCGTGTGGCGCTGTAGCGGACGTGGATGGCGCCGTCGGCCAGCCGCACGCGGCGGTTGGAGGCGAAGCGCTCGACCCGCGCCCGCCCCCAGCCCACGTGGGTGAAGGGGACCATGCGCCGGGTCGCCTCGCGCACGGCGGCCTCGAGCCGGCGGGTCACGGCGTCCAGAAACTCGAGGTCCAGGTGGGGAGGAGGTTGGGGCGCGGCGCGCAGCAGCCGCTCCGCCGCGGCATCGGCGATGGGCGCGTTGTGCTGGTGGACGGTATGCACCGCCACGTGACCGACCGGCACGCCGGCGCCGGCCGCCAGCCGCGCGCGGAACAGGTCGTGGGCCGCGGTCTGGAGGAGGCACCAGTCCACGGCGCACAGCACGTAGCGGCGGTCCCCCTCGGCCAGCACCACGCCCTTGGCCAGCAGGGGATCGTCCACCGCCTCGAGCGGCCGAATCCAGCCGCCGCACAACGGGTGCCCCGGCGGCGGGGTGACGTCGCACTCGAACGCCGCCACGCGCAGCGCCGCCGGTTCGGCCGCGAGGGCGAGGCTTCCCCCGATCATCGCCAGCCCCCACACCCCGAGGCCGCGTCGCCGCCCACGGCCTCGCCCCTGAGCGGCGGGGGTGGAGGGGGTGCCTGGCGGCAATGGCGCGGGGCGGGGAAGGTGCATGGCCGCATCCTGGGCCGGCCGGCCGGCGGCGGCAAGGCTGGCAGGCAGGGGGCCAAACGCGGGCTCGGGTGGGTCGGCAGGGATGGTCCGCGCCCGGTCCGGTGGTGCTTCAGGTCAGCCGGCGGAACCGATGTTGTGCGGGGTCAATGCGGCAGATGGCCGCGAACCGGCAGACATCGCAGGCCCGGAGCGAGGCACCTTTCTGGAAGGGGTCCACCGCCACCACACCGCCGAGGATGCGCGTGGCCTGGCGGATCAGTTGCTCGCGCGTGGCCGTGATCAGGGCGTCGAAGTCCTCCGCGCTGAGGGCGTCGCCGCCGCGGTGGACTTCGGTGCCGGCGGCGTTGAGGCGATAGGCAAACTGGCCGCTGGGCTCGCCGGAAGGGCGGCCGTCCAGGAGGTCCAGTGCCGCGACGGAAAAACGGCCGCGCAGCGGGGGCGGAGCGGAGGCCGGACCGCCGGAGCCGCCCACGACCTCGCTGCGGGAGCGGGCGGGCGGGCGCTGACCGCGGAGGTTCACGTAAAACAGGCCGGCCGGCCGCAGGGCGGGTGGGGGGCCGGCGGTGTCCGGTCCCGCGGGAGCGGAGCGGGGCGGGTCCGGGGCTGCGGCGGGGGGCGGGGTCGGCAGCCCCAGGGCGCAGAGGGCGGCCAGGTAGGCGGGCAGTTGGAGTTGGATGCCGTGGCGGAACAGCAGCGGATCAAACTGGTGGGTGCCGGCCTTGTAATCCAGCACCACGCACCAGAGAGCGCCCGTGGCGGGGTCCTGCGCCACATCCACGCGGTCCACCTGGCCGCTCAGGGCCAGATACCGTTCGCCGGGCAGGGGAAGGGTCCAGGCGGGCAGCGCGCCGTCCCGGCCCCCAAAGGCCAGCTCGGCGGCCAGGGGGTTGAAATCGTAGCCGCGATGCATCCACGCCAGCAGGTCGGCCACGTGGTCCTGTACCTGGCGGGTGAGGGCCCGGGCGTTGACCGCGCCCACTTCATCGGCTTCGAGCACGCCGCCGCCGAACTCCGCCTTCAGGGAATCGGCCAGTTGGCCGATGCGCTGGCGGGCCTCCTCGGGCGTGAAGGCGCGCCAGCTTCCCCGCTCCGCCAGCGCCACCTCGTGAAAGCGGCGCAGCAGCTCGTGCTGGAAGCTCCCCCGTTGCCGGGCGTCCACGGCGAAGCGCCGCCGCTCTTCCGCGCGCAGGCCGAAGCTGACGAAGAATTGGAAGGGACAGGCGGCGAAGCGTTCGAGCCGGCTGACCGAGACGCGCAGGCCGGGCGCGCCGTACAAGCGCGCCGCCAGCCCCGGCGCCAGGCGTTCGGGCACGGCTGCCGGGGGTGTGGACCAGCGGGTCAGGTGTTCCGCGGACCAGCCTGCAGCCTGCAACCCCTGCCGGACCGCGGGGTCGGAGAGGGCCTCCCGCCTCAGGCCGGCGCCCACCAGTTCGACCGGGTGCAGACAGGCGGCGGGCGCGGCGGGGGCGGCTGCCGTCTCGGTGGGTAGTTGGGGGAACAGGCGGCGGAGGCGCGCGATCCAGGCCGACTCGCCCAGGGCGCGGCCGGCGGCGTCGGTGCGAGCCCAGGTCAGGACCAGGCGTTCGCGGGCGCGGGTGGCGGCAATGTAGCCGAGGTAGTGCTCGCGGCCGGTCTGGCAGGTGCGGTCGGGGCCCACGTCCAGGCCGTGGTCGGCCAGTGTGCGCTGCTCGGCTTCCGCCAGCAACGGCGAGGCAGCAGGCGGCGCGGGGAAGAGGCCCTCGTTGAGGCCGAGCACGATCACCAGGCGAAGGTCCGGATTGCGGGAGCGGTCCACCGCGCCCACGAGCACCTGGTCCAGGGCGGGCGGGATCACGCCCACGCTCAGATGCGCCAGGCCGGCCTCGAGCACCGGCAGCCACTCGCGCAGGGGGAGCCGTTCGGTGGGGAAGGCCCGGGCCACATTGTCCAGCCAGGCGTCCAGTTGCTCGCGGACGGCCCGGTGCACCGCGGCCCACTCGAGGGCGGCGGGGTCACGGGGGGAGGCCTCGCCGCGGGCGGCCCATTCCGCCAGGGTCCGGTCCACCGCCAGCGCCGCCCAGAAGGCGCGCACCGCGGCGGCCAGTTCCGTGCCGCTGGTGGGGGTGGTTGCCAGGGCACGCGCCAGCCGCTCGAAGGGGGGCACCACCTGTTGGCGCAGGGCTTCGAGGCGGGCGCCGACGGCGCGATCCTCGGGCAGGTCGAGCGGTTCCAGCCAGACGGAACCCTCCCAGCCGCGGGCCAGGGCCTCGTTTTCCAGATGGTCCAGCGCGGCCGGGGGAGCGGGCACCAGACCGGTCTTGAGGGCGCTGAACCAGTCGGCGTGTTGCCAGCCGTAGGCGACGGTCCGCAGCGCGCTGCGGGTCAGTTCGGCCAGGGGGTGATGCGCCACGGATTCCCGCCGGTCCAGGAAGAAGGGCAGGCCGTATCGGCGGAACACGCGGCGCACCAGTTCGTGATGGCCCTCGAGGGAACGCATCAGCACGGCCACGTCGCGGTATCGCGCGCCGCGGTGCCGGACAAACCACAGAATCTCCCGCGCGGCCTCGGTCACCTCCTGCTCGGGGTCCGCACAACTCACCAGCTGCAGGCAGTCCGGGGGCGTCCCCTTCCACGGCCGGGGCAGCGCCCAGTGGCGCTCGAGATGAAACAGCGCCGGCGCCCGGGCGAACCGGCCGCGGTCCGGTGCAGCGGACAGGGCTTCCTCGATGACTTCACATTGCGGCAGCGCCCGAAGCCGTTCGCGGAGACGATCGAGGCTTTCCAGGACCGGACTCCAGGGGGACAGGCCATGACCACTCCCGGCGCCGGCGGGGTCCAGGCAAAAGGCCAGCGTGGCCTGTTCGACGCCGGGCAGCAGCGCGACCAGGAGGTCCAGTTCCTGCGGGGTCATCTCGGCAAAGCCGTCCAGCCACAACCCGCCCAACGCCGGTGCCGCGCCGCGGCGGCGGGCTTCGTGCAGCGCGCGCGTGGCAGCATCCAGCAACGAGTCCGCGTCTTCGAGCTGGTGGTCCGCCAGCCAGGCCTGGTAAGCGGCCAGCAGGCGCGCCAGATCGGCGAGCTTGTCCCGCAACGTGCGGGGGAGGGCGGCCTCGCGGGCCAGGCGCGTCAGGCGGGCCGCCCCCACTTGGTGGCGCTGGAAGCGGCGGAGCAACTCGCTGAGTTCCGCGGCAAAGCCGGTCAACCGCGCCGAGGCGCGGAAGACCGTCAGGTGGTCCCGCTCGCGCGCCAGCAGGGCGCGGAGGACCATCCGTCGTCCCTCTTCGGCCAGCAACGGGGGCGGGGGCCGGTGGAGCGTGTCCAACAGCCGGGCCGCCAGGCGGTCAAAGGACAGAATCTGCAGCCGGGTGAAGGCGGGGACCGCGGGGTCGGCGAGCACCTGGCGTTCGAGCTGGTAGGTGGCCTGTTTGGGGGCCAGAAACAGTAGCGGCGACCCCTCCGGGTGGGCGCACAAGGCGGCGCACACCTCGGCCAGGCAGCGATGGGTTTTGCCGGAGCCGGCCGGACCAAGCAGGAGCCGCACGTGCACGGGGCAATTAAGCGGCGGCGGCACGGACCGGCAACGGCGGAGTGTGCGCGCGGCGGCGGATGTCCGCCCGCCAGTTCGCGCTGGCGGTCGGCGGCCGGATGAATAACTTGAGGCGGCGGGCGGTCAATGGGGCTGGTGGCTGGTGGCTGGTGGCAATAAGTCGGGCTGTCCCGGCCCAACACACCGGCTGGTACGCCCGGCCCGCCGCCCGCAGGTGGCATGAACGCTCACACAACACAACGGGTCCGGCCGGGGAGCATCCCGCCGTTCCAGGTCTGCGGGACACTGACAGCCGGCCACAGCGGAGGGCTCGTTCTCTCCTTCCCTGCCATGAAAAAATCTCCTCTTCGGGCAGGTCCGTGCCTGGTGCTCGGTTGCGCGCTGGGTCTGGCCCTGACGGCCTGCCGCAGTGCGGACACGGCTCAACACCCCGTGCCCCAGCCGCCGTTGCGCGCCGTGAACAGTCCGGCGCCGCCGCCCACCCCGCCGGCAGCCGTGGCGACCGCCGCCCCCGCACCCGTGCCCGCAACGGCTCACCCTCAAACAGCCGCGGCGCCCCCCCCCAGCGGGCCGGCCGCGCCCGCTCCGACCGGGGCTGTTGCCGCTCCGGCAGACACGCCGCCGGCGGAGGCCGCGAACGCGGGGGCCCCCCTGGCCCGCGTGGGACCGCAACCGCCCAGCCTGGCGCCGGGTGTGCAGGTGGTGGTGGATTTGGTGCAGGCCCAGGTGTCCACCAACGTGCTGATCGAGTACATCCAGACCACGACCAACTCGCTGGCATTGGAGGCGGAAGACATTCTTTACCTCAAGGACATCGGCGTTCCCGAAGAGGTCATCAGTGCGATGCTCAAGCGCGGGGGAGACCAACGCGCCGCGGAAGTCCTGGCCAGCGCCACAGTCACCGAGGCCGCCGCCGCGCCCGCCGCGACGACCGAAACGGCTGCCGCACCGCCGAGCGCGCCGGCGCCGGCCTCCACCTACGATCAAACGGTGAGCGCCCCGCCGCCGCCCCCCGCGGCTCCGCCCCCCACCGCCCCGCCGGTCACCGAGAACTACTTCTACAGCGCGCTGACGCCGTACGGTTCATGGCTGTACATCGCCCCGTACGGTTGGTGCTGGCAACCGACGGTGGCGGTGGTGGACCGGAGCTGGCGGCCGTACCTGCACGGCGGACGCTGGGTGTACACCTCGGCGGGCTGGTACTGGCAATCGTACTACACCTGGGGCTGGGCGCCGTTTCACTATGGCAACTGGTACCTGAGCCCCGCCTGCGGTTGGGTGTGGGTGCCGGGCCACGTCTGGGCGCCGGCGTGGGTCACGTGGCGGTACTCGGATGCTTACTGTGGCTGGGCGCCGCTGCCACCGGGCTGCGCCTGGCATCCGGGCTTCGGGCTCACCTACCGGGGCAGCCGCGTCTCGGTGAGTTTCGGGTTTAACCTGGGCTGGAACAGTTTTGTGTTCTGCGCCTGGGATGACTGGTGGCGACCGCACCCTTACCGCTATTGCCTGCCCCCCCACCGCACGGCGGTGGTGTACAACCAGACCACCA
Source organism: Verrucomicrobiales bacterium (assembly GCA_037439785.1). Classification (GTDB taxonomy): domain Bacteria; phylum Verrucomicrobiota; class Verrucomicrobiia; order Limisphaerales; family J093; genus DSVZ01. The sequence continues at coordinate 71,446 of JBBIVJ010000010.1, forward strand.
TCATCAACAACTTCTACGTGGACAAGAGCCGGAACACGATCGTGAACGAGGGCGTGCCGCCCCAGGCCATGCCCGCGCGCGTGCGGCAGGAGTTGCGCAAGGTCGAGCTGGTCGACGTCTCCCCCGCTTCGCCGAACCGGCTGCGCCCGGAACGTGCCACCGTGACCGAAGGCAAGTTGGCGGTGTACCGACCCCAGGTGCCCCCGGATTTGAAACTGGCCTCGGCCAAGCCCGGCGAAGCGCCGCTGCGGCCGCTGCGTTCCCGGCAGGAAGGGGCGGCTCCGGCCCGCGCCGTCCGCGTCCCCGCGCCCGCGCCCGGAGTGTCCTCCGGCCGCCCGGAACGCGTCAGGGTCTCGCCCGCGCGGTCGGCTGCCCCGACGCCGACTCCCTCACGGCTCAATCCGCCCGCCCGTAGCGAATCTCCCCGGTCCGGAGTGGCAGGGGCTCCGCCAAGCCGCACCACCTCACCTTCGCAACCAGCCGCCACGGTGCCGGAGCGCCGGCAGAGTCCGGCAGCCGCCCCCGTCGCTCCCACCCGACGTGAGGCAGTGGTCCCCGCGCCGGCCCAACCTCGGCGGTCGCCTGCCCCGGCAGCGGGACAGGCCACTCCGCAACGCGCCGTCCCGAACAGGCCCACGGCTCCCGCTCGCGAAGCGGCGCCGGCAGCACGTCCGCCTGCCTCCGCTCCGGCCAGCCGCGCGATGCCTCAAAACCCGGCTCCGTCGCGGACGCTGGCCGTTCCTCCGGCCGCCCCGGTCACGCGTTACGAGGCCCCGCCACGGCCGGCTACCGGCGGGGCTCCAAACCGCAGCGCCAGCCCGGCGGTGAATCCCCCCGCGGCGATGGGGCCGCGCTCGATTCCAGCCGCCCCGCCCATGCGGATGCGCGAGCCGGACTGGAACAGCCGCGCGCCCGCGCCGGCATGGTCGAGTTCGCCCGGATGGTCCGTGGCGCCGCCGTCCTTGCCCGCCCCCGCGCGCGTGGCGCCGCCCGCCCCGCAGCCGTCTTTTCGCAGCAGCCCGGCACCCGCGCCGTTCAGCCCGGGTGGAGGACGCGGCGGCGAGGGCGGGGAACGGTCGCGCCAGGGCAGGTCCTTCAACACTCAGGAGCGCTGAGCCCACCGGGCCGGGGGCCGGGGGCAAGACAGCAGGCAACCCGCGGCCGGCCCGGCACGGTCCCCTCCGACGCCTCACCTCCGATCAAGGGAATGAATCTCAGGGGCAAGATGCGTCGTGTGGCGGGCGCGTGGGTGGTGGCGGCTGGCCTGGGGTGGTCGCGCACGGCCTGTGGAGCGGTGCCGCAGGTGCTCTATTACACCGGCTTTGAAGCGGCGGAGGGCTACAACGCGGTGTTGACCCTGCGGGGGCAACAAGGGTGGGTGGGCGAGGGCTCGGGAGGCAACGGCCTGGTGCAGGATTTTTTTGAAGGGCGGGGTCAGCAGGCGTTCGTGGGTTTCGCGCCACCGGCGCCGAAGGACACGGTGTTGAGCGTGTGGCGGCCCTTGAATGTACCGGCCCCGGACCCGGCCCGGCCGGTGTGGAAGTTTTCGGTCTGGATGCAGATCGTGGACTCGACCAACGGGGAGTACGACGACTTCCGCTGGAGCGCCTACAACACCGAGGGGCACCGGCTCTTCTCGCTGGATTTCGACAACTCGTCCCTGGAGATTCACTACCTCCTGGACGACACGCGGGGATTCCAGAGCACCGGCTTCACCTTCAGCACCGAGGTGGTGTACCGGCTCGAAATCTGGATGAACTTTGCCCGCAACAACTGGCAGGCGGTCATGAACGGCCGGGTGGTCGTGGACGCCCAGCCCATCACCACCACCGGCACACGGCTGGACCTCGGTGACGTGGGCGCGGTCTGGGCCATCCGCACCCCCGGCCGGCCGGGGGACAACTACCTGTTGTTTGACGATTACCAGATCACGATCGAGCCCACCGATCACATCCCCGTCACCCTCGAGTGGTGGGGGCGGAACGCGCAGGGGGAGTTTGAATTGTTCCTGCACGCCGAACGCCACCGCACGTTCGCCCTGGAGGTCAGCACGGACCTGCGGGAATGGTTGCCCCTGGCCACCAACCGCCTTGCGGAAGGCGTCTGGTTCTTCACCGACCCCACCGCCTCGGCCTATCCGTGGAGTTTCTACCGCGCCCGCGAAGTGCTCCCCTGAAGGTCCGCCCGGCCGCAGGAAGGACCAGGGCCGGATTCAGGCAGGGAGGCACACCGGCGTTGGGCCAGGCCAGCACGGCCCTCCCCAGGCCAGCCCAAAGCAGGAGGTCCGCGACAGGGCGCGCCACGACCTGCTCTGGACCATTGGGCGGCCGTGGACAGGGCAGAAAGGGGCCGGACAAATAGGGGCTCAATCCTCTCAGGTGGCCGCTTGTGAATTTTTTTGCCGGCCGTGACCAAGGCCTGTGAGATATTTCCACAAGTACCGGCGCCAGAGAACCACGGCGCTGGGAGGGCGACGGCCTTTTCGACTGGAATACAAAGGCTTGCCGCCTCCGGTCTGCTCCTGCCGGGAGGAAAATCCCCCCTCGAATTCCGCAGGGCATGTTGCTTGCTTGACTGCTCCCGGTTCGCCCAACGTGACGAATCCTGCGCTTGGGATTTGCCAACTGGACCGGGTCGGTCGCGGACTGGGAATCGCGGAAGCCCAAGCGGCTGCGGGGCTGTATGCCGCAACCGACCGTGCGACGTTCAACATGCCGAAAAAGAAGTCGGTCCCAGTCCGCAGTCGGAAAACCGGACCGCCGGCGACCCGCTCCAGGGGAGGGCCTCCCCCGCTCACGGTACGCGTCCTGATTGTGGGACAGGATGCCCTGCTGCGGCGGGCGGTCCGCGAGGCGCTCCGTCAGCCGGCCCCGGGCGGCAAGGGCAAAAGGGTGGGCCACGAGCCCGGGGCCGGATCGTTCGGCCGGGCCATCCGCGTCACCGAAGCCCCTGCAACGGCCGAGGCGGTGTCCCTGCTCCATGCCACGTCCCGCCCCGCGGAGCGCCTCTCGGTCGCGGTCCTGGTGGTGCGGCCGGCGACGCGGCGTCCGGCCCTGAAACTGGCCCGCCAGTTGGGGGAAGCCGCGCCGGAACTGCCGCTGATCCTGTGCATCCCGCCGGAAGATGCCGCCTGGTGGGAGGGTGTGGCACAGCGTCTGCATCCGTGGCGGGTCAGTGTGGTGACCCAGCCGCCCGATCCCCTCAGCTTGCGGGGGCTGATCCGCGCCCTCCTGGGCCGTGGCGTGTCGGCCGCGGTTTCGCCTCACCTCCAGCCGCCGCGACCCCTGCCGGCTTCCCCGTCACCCCCCACCACGGCCCTGGCGCCCGGCCAAACCTTGTTGCGCCACCTCGTGGAGGGTCTGCTCCAAGGGCTGGGACAATGGGGCGTCCACCTGGAGCGGCCTTCCACGGAACCGGAGGCGGCCCCGGGTGGCATCGATGCCTGGTCCCGCTGCCGGCGCCGGGGAACCCTGCACCGCGCCGCGGCGCTGGTCAGTCAACTGACCCTGCTGGAGTCACCGACCTCGGAAACGGAGCGGGCCGCGTGCGATTTGGTTGTCGTGACCGGGCAGGTGGTTGGGCACCTGCAACAGCTCCTGCGGGGGGGGGTGGAGGTCGAATGCCACGGGGAAACAGGTCCCTTGTTGGTCCCGGCCGACGCCACGGCGCTGCAGCGGGTGTTGACCGACCTGGCCCTCCTGGCGCTGCCGGTCTTTTCTCCCGGTTCACGCCTGCGCTTCAACCTGGACCGCCGCCCCGCTGCTTCCGGTTCCCGCACCGGCCCCTCTGCGGGCGAGGTGCTGGTGCAGATCGAAGGCCTGCCGACGGGAGAACCGCCCGTCGGCCCGGCACCGGACGCGGGGCCCTCACCGTTTCTGACCGGCCTGGAGTGGACCACCGCCCAGGCCATGATCACCCGCTGGAAGGGGCGGTTGGAACGCTCCCGCCGGCCCAACGGACACATGCTTATGGAACTCCACCTCCCCCTTCTGGCCGAGGCCGAGGTTTCGGCCCCGGACACCCTGGCTTCGGCCCCAACGCTTCCAACCAGTGCCCCGGCGGAGGTCCCGGCGGGGGCCGTTGTGCTGCTGGTGGACGACGACGAGAACGTGCGTGCGACCACCCGGTTGTTCCTCGAGGAATATGACTGCCGCATCCTCGAGGCCACTGACAGCACCCGCGCCCTGCGTCTCTGGAAGGAGCAGGGGCGGAACATCCGCCTGCTGGTGGTGGACCTGGTCATCCCCGGCGAGGTGGACGGTTTGCAGCTTGCCCGGCGCTTGCAGGGCGAGCAGCCCGGCCTGCGCGTTCTCCTGACCACCGGTTACGCCGGCGCGGGGCTGATCGAGGAGCTGAAGGCCATGCCCGAAACCGATTTCCTGCCCAAGCCCTACACCTACGTCCAGATGCACGCCGTGCTGCGCCGCCATCTCCGGCCGCGCCTGATCCAGGCGTGACCCGCGCCGGGGGCGCCGATCAGCCGCCGCCGGCCTGTACGCTGCGTAGCCGCAACGCCACGTCTTCTTCGAAGATCGGACTGGCCAGCGCGGTCGTCTCGCCGCCCCCCTGCACGGTTTCCCGCTTGTCCACCTGGCCCGTGCGCGGGTTGACCCATTCCGCCACGTAGGTCCCCGGCGGCAGTCGCCACCGCAACGTGGCATGCTGCGGGCCGGTGGGGGCGTTTTTGTCCCGGGTGTCGCGGCCCAGATACATCGCGTGGGCCCGCCCCGGCTCGGCCAGCACGTAGGCGCGATGGCCCTTCGGCACCCCGTCTGCAATCACCTCCGCCGCGGGCTTCATGCGGACAAAGTCGAAACTGCGCAGGAAGTCGCCCAGGATTTTCATTTGGCGGCGGAAGCCCGCGTTGCCTCCGCCCGGCTGGCTGGCCGGATAGACGAAGCTGCCGTCCTCGTGCCCGGCCGCAAACGAGTAATCCAGGTGGCTGAACAACGCGCCCCCGGCCAGCAGGAAGCTCCAGGCCTCGACCCGGTACGGCAGGTCGTTGGTGCCGCGGAAGCCGGTTTCGTTGTCGCCAATGACCTTGTTCAGGCCGTAGTTCATCGCCACGGTGTCGGGCGGGTAGGCGTAATGGAAATTGAAGATCGAGACCGCGGGGTGCGGGTTTTCGACCTTCGCCTTGTCGTTGGCGATGTTCATCGAGATCAGGTGCCGCGCGCCCTCGGCCCGGAGCGTTTCCACGATCACGTCGGCCATGTGGTGCTGCCAGGCCATCGTCACCCCGACGACGGCGTACGGTTCGTTGCAGATTTCGTAGTACAGGTTGTCGAACGCCTTCAGCTCGGTCACCAGCTTGCGGACCAGCGCCTCTTGGAACGGCAACAGCCCCCCGTGCCGGTCCAGGGTGTACACGTTGGTGCGGGCCACCTGCCCGACGCCGTTGACGTTGTTGCGGGCGTGCATCGGGCTGAGCTCCCACATCGCCTCCGCGTAGAAGGGGCAGAACAGGTTCAGCTCGACCACCACACCCCGTTCGGCCGCATGGCCCAGGAAATCCTTCAGCCGCGCGAAGTAGGCCGCGTCCCAGCGGGAGAGGTCGAACTTGTTGCCGCCGTTCCGGTACCCCGGCTGATCACTGCGCGCCCAGGGGCAGAGGAACCGCCCCGGCGCGGGCGTCAGTGTGTTGCGCGCAATGTTGAACGCGCCCGGCGGCTCGCAGTACACCCCGCTGAAGGTGCGGGTGTGGTTCAGCCCGTCCCGGGCCAGGGTGTCGAGGTACTTCCGGTGGTCGAAATCCAGATTCAACACCGCGCCGTAATGCTCGCCGGAGCCGATCAACACCGTGGGCCGGCCCCGCCACAGGAAGTAATGCGGGTTGTCCGGATGCAACGCCAACGGCGCGGCGGCCCGGACCACGGCCAGCAGCAGCACCGGCACGGCCCGGAGAACCAGGGAGATGTTCATGCCCGCAGCCAAGGTCCGGAGCCGGGCCGCCGTCAAGCGGAATCGGAGGGCGCTGCGGGCCGGAAAGGACGCGGGCGGGCGCGGAGCGGGGCCGGTTTGACAGCGGGCGGCGGCGTTCGTAGCTTTGCAGTGTTGCGCAAAATGAATCCCGTCGAAGTTCAACCCCTGGTGCACCTGACCCCCACCGCCGCGGCGGAGGTCAAAACCCTGCTGGCCCGGGAGCCGGCGGGGCGGCATCTGCGGCTGTACGTGGACAAGGGCGGGTGCTCGGGCCTGCAATACGGCATGGTCTTCGACGAGCGCCGCGAAGGGGACTGGCATGACGAGCAGCACGGCGTGGGGCTGGTGGTGGACGCCTTCAGTGCCTCCTACCTGCGCGGCACGGTGGTGGACTTCGACGAGAGCCTCACCGGCGGCGGATTCAAGCTGCGCAACCCGAACGCGCGCCAGTCCTGCGGGTGCGGACAATCCTTTGGGGTTTGACGGCGGCACCGCGGGCCGTCGCCCAACCTGAGTACAGCCGCCCGGTGCGATGCCGGGCGGCTTTCTTTCGGCGGACCCTGCCTGGGTTCGGCAGCCCGCTTCATTCGGGGGCGGCGGTTTGCCACGCGGGGGGTCCCCGTCTAGTCTGGCGCCGTGACGTCCCGACTGGAGTGCTTTGGCGGCGCCCTGGCCGACACGACCTTTGATCATCAACCCCGCACGCGGCTGGTTTTCGGCGTGGGCGCCCTCGCCCGGCTGGGCGAACTGGCCCGCGAACTGGGCGCGCAACGGGTGCTGCTGGTGACCGACGCCGGCCTGGTCCGCGCCGGCCACACCGAGCGGGCCAGCCGCGCGCTGGCAGGGGCCGGCCTGGCGGTGGCGGTGTTCGATCAGGTCCGGGAAAATCCCACCACCCTGGACGTGGCGCGGTGCGTGGCCGCGGCGCGGGCCTGCGGCTGCGACCTGCTGGTGGGCCTGGGCGGCGGCAGCGCGATGGACACCGCCAAGGGCTGCAATTTTCTGCTCACCAACGGCGGGGAGATGCGCGACTACTGGGGCGTGGGCCGCGCCACGCGCCCCATGTTGCCGTTCCTGGCCGTGCCCACCACCGCCGGCACCGGCAGCGAATGCCAGAGCGCCGCCCTCATTGCCGACGAGGCCACCCATCAGAAAATGGCCTGTCTGGACCCCAAGGCCGCGGCGCGCCTCGCCCTGCTCGACCCGGCGTTGACCCTTTCCCAGCCTCCCGCCGTCACCGCCCACACCGGCGTGGATGCCCTGGCCCACGTGGTCGAGACCGCGGTCACGCGGCGCCGCAATCCGGTCTCGCTGATGTACACCCACGAGGCCTTCAAGCGCCTCATCCCGGCGCTGCCGCGGGTCTTGGAGGCCCCCGAGGACCTCGAGGCGCGCGCGCAGATGCTCCTGGCTTCCTCGCTGGCGGGGCAGGCCATCGAAAATTCGATGCTCGGCGCCGCTCATGCCTGCGCCAACCCGCTCACCGCCCGCTTTGATGTCGTGCACGGCGAGGCAGTGGGCGTGATGTTGCCGCACGTGGTGCGCTTCAACGCGGCGGACCCGGCCACCCGCCGCGCCTACGCGGAACTGGCCTCCGCCCCGGAACTGGCCTGCGTGAGCGACGGTCTTGATCCCGCGGTCGGGGCGTTGGTGGCCGAGATCGAGCGGTTGCTGAACCTGGCGGGCATCGCCCGCTCGCTGGGGGCGCTGGGAGTAATCCCCGAGGCCATCCCCGAACTGGCCGCCGGCGCCGCGCGCCAGTGGACCGCCCGCTTCAACCCCCGCCCCCTCACCGAGGCGGACTTTGCCGCCCTGTACGCCGCGGCGATGGTCCCCCGCGCGGCGGAGCCCCGCCCTTAGCGGCCGGGCCGGCCGCCCCTCCGGCCGCACCACCATTTGCCTTTGCCGGCGTTCCCGGCCAGAGTGGGCCGGCATGAGCAAGCGGTTTTACATCACCACCGCCATAGACTACGTCAACGGCCAGCCCCACCTGGGGCACGCCTACGAGAAGGTCCTCGCCGACGTGATCGCCCGCGCCCGGCGCAGCCTCGGCGAGCCGGTGTTTTTCCTGACCGGTACCGACGAGCACGGCCAAAAGGTGCAGCAGGCCGCCGCGGCCGAGGGCAAGGACCCCCGGAGCTTCTGCGATGAACGGGCCGCGCAGTTCCAGGCCCTGACCCGCGTCCTGAACCTCTCGAACGACGAGTTCATCCGCACCACCCAGCCCCGGCACCGGCGCGTGGTGGTGGCCCTGCTGAACCTCCTCCACGCCCGCGGCGAACTGTACAAGGCCCCCTACCGCGGCTGGTACTCCTGGAAGGAAGAAACCTTCCTGACCGACAAGGACCGGCGGCCGGACGGCACCTTCGATCCCGCCTGGGGCGAGGTGCGGGAAATCGTCGAGGAAAACTGGTACTTCCGCATGAGCCGTTACCAGGACTGGCTGCTCGAACACCTCCGGGCCCATCCCGACTTCGTGCAGCCGGAGTCCCGCCGCAACGAGGTCGTGGGCTTCCTCCGCGCCGAACCGCTCGAGGACCTCTGCATCAGCCGGCCCCGCGCCCGCCTCAACTGGGGCATCCCCCTGCCCTTCGACCCCGACTACGTGAACTACGTCTGGTTCGACGCCCTCACCAACTACTACAGCCTGCCCGTGGCCCTGGGCGACGCCGAGGCCGCCCGCCCCCTCGCGGGCTTTTACCAGCCCGAACCTCCCCCCGCCGCCGAGCCCCCCCTCCGCCTCTGGCCGGCGGACGTGCACGTCATCGGCAAGGACATCGTCAAGTTCCACGCCGTTTACTGGCCCATCATGCTCCGCGCCGCCGGCATCCCCCTGCCCCGCCAGGTGCTCGTGCACGGGTGGTGGCAGAAGGACGGCGCCAAAATGAGCAAGACCATCGGCAACGTCGTGGACCCCTTCGCCGTCGTCGCCGAGTGGGGCGCTGACGCCTTCCGCTACTACGTGCTGCGCGAACTGGACATTGGCCCGGACGGAAACTGGACCGACGCCGGCTTCCGCGCCCGCTACCAGGCCGAACTGGCCAACGGCCTGGGCAACCTCGTCAACCGCTCCCTCTCCATGCTGCGGCGCTACCGGGCCGGTCGGGTGCCCCCGCGCGCGGACGACCTGGCCGCGGAGGCCGCCCCGCTCACCACCCAACTGGCCCTCCTCTGGCGCGAGCACCGCCTGCAGGCCGGCCTCCTGGCCCTCTGGGGCCTGGTCACCCGCGCCAACCAGTACGTGGACCAGACCGCCCCCTTCAAACTGGCCCGGGACCCGGCCGGGGCAGCGCAGCTGGATGCGGTCCTCTACACCCTGGCCGAGACCTGCCGGGTGCTGGCGGTGCTGCTGTGGCCGTACCTGCCCGAAACCGCCGAACGGATTTACCGCCAGCTCGCCCTGCCGGGCAGACCGGACCGGCTGAGCGAAGCAGCCTGGGGCGGCCTGCCGCCCGGCCACGAAATCGGCGAACCCCAACCGCTGTTTCCCCGCAAGGACTGAAGACAGCGGATGCCGGCAGGTGAAGAGCAGGCCGGCAGGCGAGACGCCCGCACCACAGCGCCGGCAGGCCAGAGGCCCGCATCACAAGAGGAATGGTGGTGCAGCCGTCCCGGCTGCAGGGTTTGCAGGCGAGGACGCCCGCACCACAGCGCCGGCAGGCCAGAGGCCCGCATCACAAGAGGAATGGTGGTGCAGCCGTCCCGGCTGCAGGGTTTGCAGGCGAGGACGCCCGCACCACAGCGCCGGCAGGCACTCCAGAGGCCGGCCCGCTAGCGGGGCTGACTTCCCGCGCGCCCGCGCAGCCGCCGCAGGGCCGCCTTCACGTGCCAGCCGCTGCGTTCAAGGGCGGCGCGAGCGGCGGCGGCGTCCGCGCCGGTGAGGGTTTGCACGATGCGTACCGCCCGGTTGCGCAACTTCGTGTTGGTCGGCCGCACGTCCACCATGAGGTTCCCCACCACCTTGCCCAGCCGGACGTTGGTGAGCGTGGAGAGCAGGTTCAGGATCAGCTTGGTGGCGGTGCCCGCCTTGAGGCGGGTCGAGCCGGTGAGCACTTCCGGTCCCACCACCGGCGCCAGCACCAGGTCCGGCCGCATGCCGCGGGCAAATCGCAGGTGCGGGTTGAAGCAGACCAGCACCGTCCGCGCACCGGCGCGCCGGGCGGCATGCAGCGCCCCCCACACAAAGGGCGTGCGCCCGCTGGCGGCCAGGCCCACCACCATGTCGCGCGGCCCCACCCGCCGAAACGCCATCGCCCGCGCCCCCGCCGCCGCGTCGTCTTCCGCCCCTTCGACGGCCTGCCACAACGCCGTTCGGCCGCCGGCGATCACGCCCTGCACCTGTTCGGGCTCGACGCTGAAGGTGGGCGGGCATTCGCTGGCGTCGAGCACGCCCAGCCGCCCGCTGGTGCCGGCGCCCACATAAATCAACCGGCCGCCCCGGCGCAGGCTCGCCGCCGCCCACCGCACGGCCCGTTCGAGACCCGCGCGCACGCTCCGCACCGCCCGCGGCACTCGCGCTTCTTCGCGCAGCATCAACGCGATCGCCGCCCGCAGCGGCATCCGGTCCAGATGCCGCGAACGCGGGTGGGGCGCTTCGGTGGGCGACGACGCGGTTGACTCGGGAATCGGCCAGGGTTCGGCGGCCGCGCCGGTTCCCCGGGGGGCGGTGGAGGCCGCGGCAGCTCCCACCTCGGTCAGGCACTTCCGCGCCTCGCCGACCGCGCCCCAGGCGCCTTCGCGGTCCAACCCGCGAAACCGGGCGGCCGGGCAGGCCGCACGAACCGCTTGTCGCACCCGGGCGGCCAGACGCGCCTGTTGCTGCAGCAGGCCGCCGGTAAACACAAATTCCACCGGCGCATCCGGGGGGACCAGGCGGCGGGCACACTCGATGGCCTGCCGTGCCAGGGCCTCCGCGGCCGCCTGCAGCACCCCCGCGGCCAGACGGTCGCCCGCCGCTGCGGCGGCGCAGACTTCAACGGCCAACGCCGCGACCTCGGCCTTGCCGGCGCTCTGCAGCCAGGTGATCAGGTCATTGGGCTCGTTCAGCGCCACGGCCCGCAGCAGCCGCCCCCCCAGCCGCGGCCAGCGTCCGCTCCGGTCTGCCTCTTCCACCACCGCCCGAAGTGCGGAAATGGCCACGTCATAGCCGCTGCCGCGGTCACCCAGCAGGTGCCCCCAACCGCCCACCTTCGCCGCCCGGCCGGCGCGGTCCCGGCCGAAGCAGCAGGAGCCGGTGCCGCTGATGACCACGATGCGCGCCGCCACATCCGGTGGCCAGGGGCCGGCGGCGGCGTGGGCGGTGTCCAGGTCGTTGCCCGCCCAGCAGGGCACGCCCGGCCAGGCGCGGGCCGCGGCGGCGCGGATGCGACGAAGGTCGGAAGCCTCGCGGGCCCCGGCCAGGCCGAGGCCCACGGCGGCCGGTCGGGGAAGCTGCGCGGCCAGTCCGCGGAAATGCCGGAGCAGGGCGGCGTCCTCGAGCAGGCGCAGGTTGGCGGGGCCGGCTTCCAGGCGCGCCAGCACGCGGTCGGCAGCATCCACCGCCAGCGCCACGGTGCGGGTGCCTCCGGCTTCCACTCCCAGAACCACCGGGCCGGCGGGGGCGGGACGTGCGGGAGCGGTCATCGCGTCGGCGCCGAAGCTGCGGGGCGGGTTGCGGGCCGTCAATGGTGGGAACGCCGCGGGGGCGGGTGGGCAGACCGGACGGGTCCGCGACCGGGGACCCCCGGCCCGCCCCGTGCGCCCGCGGGCGGGGCGGCAAGTTTGTGTCGCGTTTGGTGACGGGGGAAACAACCATCCGGTCCTTGCGACCGTGGATGCCCTGCGTTCCCAGACGCCTCCCGAACCGGTCCTGGCCGAGCCCGGCTGGAGGGGTCCGGCCGCCGACCGGCCGGGGCGGGTGGTGCGGGCGTTTGGGTGGGCGGCGTTGTGGCAGGTGGTGGGCAAGCTGGTGGGGGTGGTGGGCTTGTCGTACGCCTTCCGCTGTCTGGGGCCGGAGAGCGTGGGCGTCTCCGGCACGGTGCTGGCCACGGTGATGGTGGCGCAACTGGTGCTGGACTTCGGGTTGGACATCGTGGCGGTGCGGCACGTGGCGGCCGGGACGGTGAAGTTGGAGGCCCTGACGCCGGCGCTGTTCACCCTGCGGGCGGGGCTGGCGGCGGCGGTGCTGGGCGCGGGCACGTTGTTCCTGGTGGTCTGGCCCGGGCCGGGCACGTTGCGCGTGGTGTGGTGGCTGGGGCTGGTGCATCTGGCGTTCCTGACGGTGAGCTTCAGTTGGTACTACCAGGCCACGGACCGGATGCCGTGGTTCTCGCTGGTCCAGAACGCCACGACCGTGGCGACAAGCCTGGTGTTTTTGCTGGCCTTCCGGCCCGGTCAACGGATCGGCAGTGACCTGGCGGTGACGCTGGCCCTCAACGCCGCAGTCACGGTGGGCGTGTGGGTCTGGATTCGCCGCCGGCTGGGACGCGGGCTGTGGCAGCCGGCCAGCCTGCCGCTGGCGTGGCGGTTGTTTCGCGAGGCGCGGCCGCTGTGGGTGTTCAACCTGCTCTACAGCGCCCTGATCAACCTGAACCTGCCCTTGTGCACGCTGTTGCTGGGCGATCGCGAGGCGGGGTACTTCCGTTCGGCCGCCATGCTGGTGGCGGCGGTGCAGGTGTTCCTGAGCTACTTCGCGCTGATCCTGAACCCGCGCATCGTCCGCTGGCGGGCGGCCGGGCCGGGACTGCTCCGGCGGCGGTTGGGGGCGTTGACCGCGGCGCTCGGGCTGGCCAGCGCGCTCTGCCTGGCCGTGATGGGGTGGGTGCGCGAGCCGCTCATCCTGCTGCTGTGGGGGCGGGAATTCCTGCCTGCGGCGGGTGTGCTGCCGCAACTGCTGGCCGCCAAGTTTCTGGCCGTGGCCAGCGGCCTGCTGGTCTGGGGCCTGTTCGCCAATTACCGCGAATGGCTGGCGGTGGCCTGCGTGGCCCCCGCCCTGGGCCTGGCGCTGGGGCTCAACCTCTGGCTCATTCCCCGCCACGGCATCGCCGCCGCCGCCTGGCTGAACCTCGGCGCCGAGCTGCTCCTGCTGGCGCTGACGTTCGGGGTCCTGAACCGCGTCGAGGCCCGGCGCGCCCGCACCGCCCCGTGAAAAATCCCCTCGCCCACGGCATGACCGCCGCCCGGACCTGGCTCGCCCTGCGCCGGCGCTGGCCGGGCCTGTTTTTGCTGCGCGACGCCGCGCTCCAGTTCCATCGCGTGCTGCTGCCGGCCCGTTTCACGCATCGCGCCGCCGCCCGGGCGCTGGCCCGGCACGCGCGGATCGAGCCGGAGGGCGGGGTCTGGCGGGTGAACCTGCCCGACCACGGCGGCCTGGTGTTTTTCTGGCCGGCGCCGCCGGACCCGAACCTGTGGTTCCTGATCGAGCAGGAACTGACCGCCCGCAACCCGCACTTCTACACCACCCCGCCGGTGCGGCTGGAACCGGCGAGCCGCGTCCTGGACGTGGGCGCCTGCGAGGGGCTCTTCGCCTTCCGCTGCCTCCGCCAGGGCCGGGCGCGCGAGGTCATCGCCTTCGAGCCCTCCCCCGCCATGCACGCCCTGCTCGAACGTGGCGCGGCCGCCAACGGCGTGGCCGAGCGCCTCCGCGCCGAGGCCCTGGCCGTGTGCGCCCGCTCCGGTACCGTACGCTTCAACACCGCACCCGGCGCCGAGGCCGCGCGCATTGACGCCGCCGGCGGGGGGACCGAGGTGCCCGGCGTGGCCCTCGAGGATTACTGCCGCGCCCGCGGCCTGACCCTCACGGCGCGGGACCTGATCAAGGTGGACGCCGAAGGGGCGGACTTCGACGTGTTGCGCGGCGCCGGGGGCCTGATCCGCGCCGCCGCCCCCCAACTGGCGGTGACCACCTACCACGAGGACCACCACGCCGAACAGATCGTGGCCTGGCTGCGCGAGGTGCAGCCCGCCTACCGGCTGCGTTTGAAGGGATTTGCCTTCTGGACGCCCCGCCCCCGGCCGCTGCTGCTGCTGGCTTCGACCCTGCCCTGAACCCTGGCTCCCCGTGCACGTGTTGATCGTCAAGCTGAGTTCGCTGGGCGACGTGATCCACACGCTGCCGGCCCTCACCGCCCTGCGCCGGCACTGGCCGGACGCACACCTGAGCTGGCTGGTCGAACCCCCCGCTGCTGAACTGCTCGAAGGCCACCCTGTGCTCGACCGCCTCCTGATCCTGCCCCGGTCGGCATGGCGCACCGCCTGGCGGGGCGGGCATTGGCGCGCCGCCGCCCGCGCACTGCGGGAGTTCCTTCACACCTTGCGCGACACCTCCTACGACCTGGTCCTGGACTTCCAGGGGCTGGCCAAAAGCGCCCTCTGGGTGGCCGCCGCCCGCGCCACCACCAAACTGGGCCCCGGCCCCGGCCGGCGTCGCAACGAACTGGCCTGGCTCGCCTACCACCGACGCGCGGCCCTGCCCGACCCGGGCGCGCACGCCATCGAGCGCAACCTGGCCCTGCTGGACGCGCTGGGCGTGCCGCGCGGGCCGGTGCGATATGACCTGGCCATCCCGGCCGGGAACGAAGGCGAGGCCGTCGGGTTGTTGGCGGCGACGGGGCTCGGACCGGACGCGCCGTTTGTGGCCGTCAATCCCCAGACCCGCTGGCCCACCAAGAACTGGACCGCCGCCGGCTTTGCCGCCGTGGCTGACCTGCTGGCGGCGCGCGCGCTGCCCGCGGTCTTCACCGGCGCCCCGGCCGACCGCACCGCCCTGGACGCAATCGCCGCCGCGATGCAGACCCCCATGCGGCGGCTCGACGGTCGGACTTCGTTGAAAACCCTGGCCGCGTTGTATCGCCGTGCCCGCGTGGTGCTGGCCACGGACACCGGGCCGATGCACCTGGCCGTGGCCGTGGGCACGCCGGTGGTGGCGTTGTTCGGCCCCACCGACCCCCGTTACACCGGACCCCCGGGCACGGACCACGTGGTGTTGCGCACCAGCGTACCGTGCAGTCCCTGCTTCCAGAGAATCTGCCGCACCCGGCGCGTCGAACCCCACGCCTGCATGGTGCGCCTGGCGCCCGAGGCCGTGGCCGACACCGTGGCGCGGCTGGCCCGAGGATGACCACGGTCTGCGCCTCCGCCGCGACCTGAATCTGCCGCGGTGACCTGGCGGACCTCGCCGCCGCCAGCTCACGCCGGCGGCCACCTGTACCACAAGTCGAAGATCGAAGGCCAGAGCCGCCTGCAGTTGCCGCGGTCACGCCGGCAGCTACCGAGCGGACAGAGTAGCGCGGCCTGCCAGCCCGCCGTAGCGCTGATTGCCAATTGGCGAAGGGTACCTGGGGAGGGCCGGCCGGCAGGGCAAAGCCCGAAGTGGCAGGCACCACCCCAGAGCGCCAGAGGCCCGGCGGCTGTCTGCGTGCACCGCACAGGCAGACACCCCCCAAGCCGGGACACGGACGGGGCGCCCCTTCCTCGCGTCAACCTCCTGCAGAGCGGAAGTCTTCTGCCGCTTTCGAGTTGGTACCCGAAGGGAGCGGGCGGGCCGGCTTAGGGAGCGCCGGGGGGCACGGGAAAGCCGCGGTCGCGCATCAGTGCGGCGATGCCGGCGTCCCGGCCGCGGAAGGCCCGGTAGGACTCGGCCGGCTCGCGTGTGTTGCCGCGGGCCAGGATGTGCTCGCGGTAGCGCGCGGCCAGGGCGCGGTCGTACCAGCCGGCCGCGGCGAAGGCCTCGGCGGCGTCGGCGGTGAGGGTGTCGGCCCAGAGGTAGCTGTAGTAGCCGGCGGAGTAGCCCTCGTCGGCGAAGATGTGGGCGAAGTGCGGGAGGCGGTGGCGCATGACGATTTCCCGCGGCATGCCCAGGCGGGCCAGTTCCTGGCGTTCGAAGGCGGCGGGGTCAATGTCCCGCTCGCCGGCCAGGTGCAGTTGGAGGTCCAGCAGGCCGCTGGCGAGGTACTCGGTGGTGGCAAAGCCCTGGTTGAATTGGGCCGCCCGCTTGATCCGCTCGGCCAGGGCGGCAGGCATCGGCTGGCCGGTCTGGTAATGCCGGGCGAAGCGGCCGAGCACCTCGTCGGTCAACAGCCAGCGTTCGTGGAGCTGGGAGGGCAGCTCGACAAAATCCCGCGGCACGCTGGTGCCCGAGAGTGAAGGGTAGTGCACGTCCGAGCCCAGGCCGTGCAGGGCGTGGCCAAACTCGTGGAAGAGCGTGCGGGCGTCGTCCCAGGAGACCAGCACCGGCTGGCCGGGGGCGGGCTTGAGGAAATTCGAGTTGTTCGAGACCAGCGGGGTGATCTCGCGCTCGAAGCGTTCCTGGTTGCGGTAGGCGTTCATCCAGGCGCCGGAGCGCTTGCCGGGGCGGGCGTAGGGGTCGAAATAGAACAGGCCCACGTGACGACCGGTGGCGTCCCGGACCTCCCAGACCCGCACGTCGGGAAGGTTCACCGGTACGCCCGCAGCGGGGGAGAAGCGCAGGCCGAAGAGTTCGCCGGCGGTCCAGAACATGGCCTCCCGCAGCGCCTCGAGCTGGAGGTAGGGTTTGAGGGCGGCTTCATCCAGATCGTATTTGGCCTTGCGGACCTTCTCGGCGTAGTAGCGGTAATCCCAGGGTTCGATGCGCAGGCCGGCGCCCTCGGCATCGGCGAGGCGCTGCATGTCCGCCACCTCCTCGCGGACGCGGGCCAGGGCGGCGGGCCAGACCTTTTCCATGAGTTCGAGGGCGCGCTCGGGGGTGCGGGCCATCTGGTTTTCCAGCCGCCAGTGGGCGTGGGTGGGGTAGCCCAACAGCCTGGCGCGCTCGGCGCGGAGGCGGAGGATTTCCCTGATGATCGGCTTGTTGTCGCGGGGGCCGGGGTGGTCGCCGCGGGAGATGAAGCGGCGCCAGACCTGTTCGCGGAGGCCGCGGTGGGTGGCGAAGGTCAGGAACGGTTCGACACTCGAGCGGGTGTTGGCGATGACCCAGGCCCCCGGGAGGCCGCGCCGTTGGGCCTCGGCCGCCGCGGCCGCCTGGAAGGATTCCGGCAGGCCGGCCAGGTCGGCGGCATTGGTGACCACGGACACATCGTTTTCCTCATCGGCCAGCAGGTTCTGGCTGAAGGTGGTGTACAGGGTGGCCAGCCGCTGGTTGATGGCGGCGACGCGGGCCTTGGCCGCGGGGTCGAGCCGCGCCCCGGCGCGCACAAAATCGGTGTAGCGCAGCCAGACCAGCCGCTGTTGCTCGGGGGTCAGCCGGTCTTTGTCGGGCGACTCGTAAACCGTGGCGATGCGGCGGAAGAGCGGCTCGTTCTGGAAGACCTCGTCCCGCAGGGCGGCCAGCCTGGGCTCCAGCTCCTGCTCAACGGCGCGGAACTCGGGCGTGCTCAGGGTCGAACTCCAGATGCCGTAAACCGCCTGCACGCGGTCCACCATCCGCCCGGCGCGCTCGAGCGCGGCGAGGGTGTTTTCGAAGCCGGGCGGGGCCGGGTTTTCCGCGATGGCGCGGATTTCCGCGCGGTAGGCCGTCATGGCCACATCGAAGGCGGGCCGGAAGTGCTCGACCTTGACCCGGTCCAGCGGCGGCACCCCGCCGTACGGCCCGGACCACTCGGCCGTGAGCGGGCCGGGGTCTCCGGGTTCGGCGGCGGGCGCGGGGGGGGCGGTGGCGAGCGACAGCGCGGCGGCGCTGGCGGGCAACAGTTGGCTCATGAAACGGAGGCGGCCGTGACGGCGGGGGCCGCGGTCTGGCTGAACTCCCGGGGCATTCACAGGTCAGGGCGCGCCGGGGCGATGGCCGTGCAACCCTGCACGCGCCGTTCCGGCTGCCGGTCGCAGGGTAAAGGCCGTGGGGGCGGAGTCAAACCCCGCACACCCCGCGGCCCGGAAAATGGACGGTTAAAGGGTGGGAAGATGAAAGGCTTGGGGCGGAAGGCTGCGGCACACCCCGGGCGGCGGGACGCCAGCCCTTCTTCGGAGGGGCTCGGCCGGCACTGCAACCGAATGGTCCGGGCCTCGATCTTTGGGCGCGACAAGCCGAAACTCCGAAACTCTGAAACTCCGGCTGAGCCCGGGAAACCTTGGCGGAAGGGGTGGGATTCGAACCCACGGTAGGCTTGCGCCTACGCCTGATTTCGAGTCAGGTGCCTTCAACCACTCAGCCACCCTTCCCGTGCCGGACCGGATGCTTCTCCAACGCTGTCGGCGCGGCAAGCCCGGACTCATCCCGGCCTGAAGCCACCGCCGAGGCGCGGCGGACCTGCCTTCCGCCGGCTGACGCCGGCTCCAGACACTCCACAAGCTGGCGCACCCGGCGGGGCGACCTTCCGCACGTCAGCATCCCGGCGAGCGGCAATCCTTTGCCGCTTTCGTCAAGAGCGCGCCGGCGGGGCCGCCGCACAGTTCGCCCGGCGAGCGGCAATCCTTTGCCGCTTTCGTCAAGGAAGCACACCGCCAGGGCGCAACGCCCGGGAACCGGAGCGGCCCTGGCGCGCGTCAGTGGCCCGGAGGGCGCCACGCTTCGGGTGCTGGGGAGGCGCGGGTTTCCGGGGTTTCTCGGGCGCGGCTTCGCGTGTAAACTGCCCGCATGAACCTGCTCCGATTCCGCTTCTGGCATCGGTTTCCTGCCCGTGTTCCGGTCCTGGCGTTGGCGGGCCTTTTCGCAGTTGCCGCCCCGGCCGCGGAGGCGGCCGACCCCGCCCCGGCGGGCGGGCCGTTGCCGCCGGGTTACCGGCTTTTGTACCAGCAGGACTTCGCCGGGCCGGAGGCGCTGGCGGACTTCGAGTTCAGCGACCCCGCGGCCTGGCGGTGGACGGCCGGGGCCGACGGCCGGCCCGGGGCGTTGGAATTGTTCCAGCAAAGCCGCTACCGCCCACGGGTGCGGTCGCCCGTGAACGTGGCCCTGCTCAGGGCCCCCGAGTTCGGCGACTTCATCCTCGAGGCCGACCTGCACCAGACCGGCCGCGAGTACGGGCATCGTGACCTGTGCCTGTTCCTGGCCGCCAAGGACCCGGCCAACTTTTACTACGTGCACCTGGCCAGCCGCGCCGACCCGAATGCCCACAACATCTTTCTGGTCAATGATGCCCCCCGGACCAACATCGCCACCCGCGCCACCGCCGGCGTGGACTGGGGCGCCGGCCAGTGGCATCGGGTGCGGGTGGAACGCACCGTGGCCGACGGCATCATCCGCGTGTTCTTCAATGATCTGAGCGCGCCGATCATGGAGGCCAGCGACCGGCACTTCGATTTCGGCCGGATCGGCTTCGGCTCGTTTGATGACACCGGCAAGTTTGCCCGCGTGCGCATCTGGGGGCCGGCGCCCGCGCCAAGCCGCGGTGGCTTTTTCCGCTGAGAGGCAAAAAACACGGCCCGGAGGCCGTGGAGGGAAAGGGATGAAGTCGTGGCTGGCTTCAAGCCCGGCGCTTCAGGCGGCGCCACCCGACCAGCCCGGCCAGGCCCAGGGCCGCCAGGATGGCTGTCTGGCGCGGCTCGGGGATGCTCGAGTACATCACCAGGTGGTCCAGCAGACCAAAGTCCGCACCGGGGCTGCGACGCACCGAAACGCGCACACTTTGGATCAGGTCCGGGCCGCCCGTGGAAAGGGTCAGCGTTGGGGGGAAGAAGTCGGGGGTGCCGATGCTGGTCCCCAGCAAGTTGTTGCCGCTGTCAAAGGCTTGCAGGGTGACGATCCCCACGTCGCTGAAGTAATCAATCGAGACCTGGTTGGCCGGGATGGAAAAGACCACAAAAAGGTCGGGTGCATTGGAGCGGCCCCAATGGCCATCCAGAAAGCCGCCGTTGTCCCAGCCGAAGACCAGGCTCCCGGTCGGGGCGGCGCCGTGTGAGGTGGCGTAAACCGGGGCGTCCCCGCCGCCACCCGAGGGCCGCGCGAAGAATTGGGCCGCCGGAAAGAAGGTGCTGATGTTGTCGCCATCGTTGATGCCGGGGGTGTCCGGGTCGAAGGTGAACACCACCGCGTGTGCCAGGCCCCCGGCCAACATCGCCGCCAGGCCCAGCCCGTTTCCCAGGAACGTGATTGGGGTCTTCATGAAGGTTGATGTCATGGCACGGCGGACATAGTCGAAGGTCGCCGGTCGGGTCAAGGTTTTTGCCGGTTTGCAGCCTCCGGCCGGGTCGAGGAAGACCTCCGCGCTACCCTCACCGCGTCAGCACCTCCCAGCCGAAGCGCAGGATCAGCGCCGTGGTGACGGTCAGAAACACGGCACGCACCAGCCGGTTGCCGCGCCCCAGGGCCAGCCGCGCCCCCAGCCAGCCCCCGATCACGTTGCACACCGCCATCGGTATCCCGTACCGGTACAGCACGTGGCCCCCCGCGGCGAAGGAGCCGATCGCGGCGAGGTTGGTGGCGAAGTTGATCACCTTGGCCGAGGCCGAGGCGACCAGGAAATCAAACCCGAACAGGCAGACAAAAATGAACAGCAGGAAGCTGCCCGTGCCCGGCCCGAAAAAGCCGTCGTAAAACCCGATGCCGGCCCCGACCAGGGCCCCCCAGCCACGCTCCTGGCGGGCGTTGAAGCGGGGCGCGTGGTGTTCGCCGAGGCGTTTCCGGGCCACGGTGTAGGCCGTCACCAGCACCAGCAGGCCCAGGATCAGCGGACGCAGCACCGCCGGATTGACCCAGGCCACCGCCCGCGCGCCGAGGAAAGACCCCACCAGGGCCGCCCCCGCCGCTGGCAGGAGGGCGGGCCGGTTCAAAGGAATCCGCCGGGCATACTGGACCGCCGCCATGCCGGTGCCGCAGATCGAGGAGAGCTTGTTGGTGCCCAGGACGGCGGCCACGGCGGTCGTCTCCGCCGGCGGCAACCACAGAAACAGCGCCGGCAACTGGATCAACCCGCCGCCCCCTGCCACGGCGTCCACCAAGCCCGCCAGCGCGGCGGCTCCGCCCAGCGCGAAAATGGTCCAGGGACCGGTCATGCCTTGCGCGGCGAACAGCCTGGGGGCTGGTGGGCTGCCCGGCGAGCCGGAGTCTGAGGTGGGGCGGTGAGAATGCCGCCGCGCTGAACCGGCGGGCCGCCGCGCCGGCGGGGTAGCGCAGGCTGCCCGCCTGCCGTATCGCCGATTGCCCATCGGCGAAAGGTGCCCGGGGTCGGGACCGGCCGAGCGGGCGAAATCCGAAAGCCGTAGCCCGAAATCCGAAATGGCCGGCACCGCCCCACAGCGCCAGGGGGCTGGCGCACTCCCAAAGCCGGCGCTCGCGGCGGGTTGGCCGTTGAAATGCCCCACCCCCGCGCTTACTGTCAGCGCGTGATTGCCGACCGGCCGTACATGCGTGCGACGGCGTCGCGGGCGTTCCCGAGGCCGTCCGCCACTGCGATCTTGATCGCGGTGAACCTGGTCGTGTTCGTGTTCCAGAACATCAACGCGGTGTACCTGGAGTGGCCGGTGGAGCGGGAACTGGCCCTGAGCCGGGAGGGGCTGGAGCACGGGAAAATCTGGCAGTTGTTCACCTTCCAGTTTCTGCACCTGGGGAGCTGGCATTTTCTGGGCAATGCCCTCGGCCTGTTTTTCCTGGGCCGGCCCCTGGAGGCCATGCTGGGGCGGGCGCGGCTGGTCGAGCTTTATCTGGGCAGCAGTTTCCTGGGGGGGGTGTTGCAGGCGACGCTGGCCCTGATCCTGCCGCGGTATTTTGGCATGCCGACGATGGGAGCCTCGGCGGGGGTGTGCGGCTTGTTGGCGGCGCTGGCGTGGCTGGAGCGGGACCGGACGTTTTTGTTCATGTTCCTGCTGCCGGTGCGCGCGTGGCATCTGCTACTGTTCACCCTGGCGGTGTCGGTGTTTTTCGTGGTGGTGCCGTCCGAGCCGGGGGTGGCGCATGCGGCGCATCTGGGCGGGCTGCTGGGAGGCATCGGCTACGTGCACTGGTTTCTGCTGCGGGAACGGCGGTTGTTTGACTGGCATCCGGCGGAGCGCCCGGTGCGGGGGCGGCCGGAACTGGTGCGTGTGCCGCGGGGCGAGCGCCCGCAGCGGCGGGGCGGGGAGGCCGGCGGGGAGGAGTTGCCGCCGGAAGAGTTCATCAGCCGCGAGGTGGACCCCATCCTGGAGAAAATCTCGGCCCACGGCCTGCAGAGTCTGACCGAGCGCGAGCGGCGCATCCTCGAGCAGGCGCGGGCACAGATGCTCAAGCGGTGAGGGGGGCGCCGTACCCCCCGCCGCGTGCCTTCCCTTTGGCTGCCGCCCGGCGGGGGCGGGCCTAGAACTGGCGCAGGAAGCGCACGTCGTTCTGGTAAAACAGCCGGATGTCCGGGATGCCGTACCGGATCATGGCGATCCGCTCGATGCCAAACCCGAAGGCCCAGCCGGTCCACACTTCCGGGTCGTAGCCGACGTTTTCGAAGACCTGGGGGTGGACCATGCCGCAGCCGGCAATTTCCAGCCATTCGCGCCCCATCTTGCGGGTAAGCGGGCTGCCGAAATCTATTTCGAAGCTCGGCTCGGTGTAGCTGAAGTAGTGCGGCCGGAAGCGAATCCGCGTCTCCGGCCCCATCAGCTCCTGGAAGACAAACTCGACCGTGCCCTTGAGGTCGCTCACCGTCACGCCCCGGTCCACGTACAGCCCCTCGACCTGATGGAAGGTCGGGTTGTGGGTCGCATCGGCGTTGTCCCGACGGTACACCCGCCCCGGGACGATGATCCGGACCGGGGGGGGCTGGGTGCGCATCACGCGGATTTGCACCGACGAGGTGTGGGTGCGCAGCAGCCGCCGCCGGGGCGTCCCCAGATAAAACGTGTCCTGGGTATCGCGGGCCGGGTGGTCGGCGGGGGTGTTGAGGGCGTCGAAGCAGTGTTCCTCGTCCTCGACCTCGGGGCCGTCCGCTACCGCAAAGCCCAGCTTGCGAAAACTGCGCACGATGTCCTCGGTGACCCGGGTCAGCGGGTGCAGGCGGCCCAGGGGACGACGTCGTCCCGGCAGGCTGAAGTCGGTGGGGTGCGCCGGCCGGGCAGCTTGGTTTTCCAGGGTCTGCCGCCGGGCGGCCCAGGCCGCCTCCAGTTCCGCCTTGGCGGCATTGAGCAACCGCCCGGCCTCGGGCCGGCTTTCCCGCGGCAGGGTGCCGAGGGTTTTGAGCAGGGCGGTGAAGCGGCCGTGGGTACCGAGGAAAGCGGCGCGGGCCTGTTCCAGAGCGGCCAGGTTGGGGGCGGCTTCAAAGGCCGCACGGGCTTCGGCCGTCAGCGGGGCCAGGTCGGGGAGAAGCGACATGCAACAAGCTCCCGTGCCGCGCGGGGGGCAACCGGGTGGGGGCGGCAGCGACCGGTCGCACGCCGGTGGCCGGGGCCCCGCGGCCTCAGGCCTGCGCGGCGTGTTTGGCGTCGAAGGCCCGGCGGGCCAGGTCCAGCACGGTGGCGAACGCCGGGGCGTCCGTGGCGGCGAGGTCCGCGAGGATTTTGCGATCGAGGGCGACGCCGGCGGCCTTGAGGCCCTCGATAAAGCGGCTGTAGGTCCAGCCGGCGGCGCGGACGGCAGCGTTGAGGCGGATTTGCCAGAGCCGTCGGAAGTCGCGCTTGCGGGTCTTGCGGTGGCGGTAGGCGTACGCCATGCCGTGGTCCACGGCGTCGGAGGCGTAGCGGTAGAGTTTGGAGCGCCGCATCCGGTAGCCCTTGGCGGCCCGGATCATTCGTTTGCGGCGCGCGCGGGAGGCGGGGGCGTTGGTGACACGCATGGTGGGGAGTCCGGAAACAGGGCCTCAGCCGCGGTGGCTGAAGGGGAGGCTTTCCAGGATGCGATGGGCATCGGTCGGCGGCACCTGGGTCTTGGTGCGGAGCCGGCGCCGGCGCTTGGCGTTTTTCGTGGACAGCAAGTGCCGGCGGCCGGCGCGGGAACGCAGCACTTTGCCGGTGGCGGTGATTTTGAACCGCTTGGCCACGGCCTTGCGGGTCTTGATGCCTTTGGGTCGGCGCATAATTGGAGCCTCGGTCAAAAAGAGCGGGCATCTTAGGCACCGGCATTTCGGGTGCAAGCCGCTTTTTTTGCCGCCGGCGGCCGGCAGAGGCTCCGGCGCGTCCCCGGAAAAGCTTTCGGCGGGATTGCGCTTGAAATGCCTCCGGTGCTGCGGCGGAATGCCCTGCGCCATTTGGCGCGCGATGACGCTCAGCGACATCCTCACCCCGGATTCGATCGTGGCGGATCTCCAGGCAACCAACCGCTGGGAGGCCATTGACGAGTTGATTCGCTGTCTGGTCGCGGCCGGGCGCATCAAACCCGAGCATCTGGAGGCCATCCGGTCGGTGGTCCAACGTCGGGAACGCTCGATGAGCACCGGCATCGGCTACGGCATCGGCATCCCCCACGCCTCGACCGACCTGATCTCGGAGGTGGTGGGGGCGTTCGGCCGCTCGAAGAGGGGCATTGATTTCGAGGCCCTGGACAACCAGCGCGTCACCCTGGTGGTGCTGTTCCTGGTCCCGCTGGGCCAGTTTCAAAAACACCTCCACACCCTGGCCGACATCGCCAAGCTGCTCCACCAGCGCGAGCTGCGCCAGGCCCTGGAACAGGCCCCCGATGCGCTGGCGATCTACGGCATCCTCCGGCAAAGCGCGCTGCCGCGCTGAACGGCGGCCCGGCCGCGCCGTCCCCGCTTTGCTCCATGTTGCATCATCTGCTGGAAACCCGGCTCCAGGAGGCGGTGGCCACCGTCCTGCCTGATGCCGACCTTTCCACCGTCCGCGTCCGCCCCTGCCCGGACCCGAAGTTCGGTGACTACCAGTCCAACGCCCTCATGAGCCTGGCGAAGGCGCGCGGCCGCAACCCTCGTGCCCTGGCCGCCACGGTGGTGGACAAGCTCCAGGTCGGGGACCTCTGTGCGCTGGTCGAGGTGGCCGGCCCCGGCTTCCTGAACTTCCACCTCCGCCCCGAGGCCCGGGCCGCCGCCCTGCAGGCCGCCGCCCGCGGCGAACACCTGTTTTTCCGCCCCGCCATCCGGCCCCGCACCGTGGTGGTGGACTTCAGCTCGCCCAACGTCGCCAAGCCGATGCACGTCGGCCACATCCGCTCGACCATCCTGGGTGACTGCCTGGCCCGGGTGCTGCGGTTGCTGGGGCACCGGGTCATCACCGACAATCATCTGGGCGACTGGGGCACGCAGTTCGGCAAGCTGATCGTGGGGTGGAAACATCACCGGGACGACGCCGCCCTGGCGCGCGACCCGGTGGCGGAAATGGAGCGGCTCTACCGGGTGGTCCACCGGGCGACCGAGCAGGACCCGGCCGTGCTCGAGGCGGCCCGCCGCGAACTGGTCAAGCTCCAGCAGGGCGACCCCGAAAACCGCGCCATCTGGGAGCGGATGCTCGAGCTGTCCCGCGCCCAGTTCGACACCCTTTACCGCCGGTTGGGGGTGCGGTTTGATCACACCCTGGGGGAAAGCTTCTACAACCCCCGCCTGCGGGCCGCGGTGGACGAGCTGGTCGCCCGCGGCATCGCCCGCCAAAGCGACGGCGCGCAGGTGGTCTTTTTCGACGACGACCCGGAGCTGAAGGCCCATCCGGCCATCATCCTCAAGAGCGACGGCGCGGCCAACTACACCACCACCGACCTGGCCACCCTGGCCTACCGGCTGGAGACCTGGCAGCCGGACGAGATTTTGTACGTGACCGACGGCCGCCAGCTGCTCCACTTCAAGCAGCTCTTTGCCATCTTCCGCCGCTGGCATCCGGAGGCGCGCGTGACCCTGGCCCACGTCTGGTTCGGTTCGATCCTGGGCGAGGACGGCAAGCCGTTCAAAACCCGCGCCGGCGACACCATCAAGCTGGCCGACCTGCTCGACGAGGCCGAGGAACGGGCCTTCCGCCTGGTCACGGAGAAAAACCCCGCCCTGCCCGAGGCCGAGCGCCGCGCCATCGCCCGCCAGGTGGGTCTGGGGGCCCTCAAGTACCAGGACCTGCTGCCCAACCGCCAGAGCGACTACATCTTCAGCTGGGACAAGATGCTCGCCCTGCAGGGCAACACCGCCCCCTACCTCCAGTACGCCGCCACCCGCATCCGGAGCCTGTTCCGCAAACTGGCCGAGTCAGGGGAGGCGTGGGACCTGCGCGCGGCCGCACCGCTGCTGCTGCCCGAGGCACCGGCGGAACGCGTGCTGG
This sequence comes from Verrucomicrobiales bacterium, assembly GCA_037439785.1. GTDB lineage: Bacteria > Verrucomicrobiota > Verrucomicrobiia > Limisphaerales > J093 > DSVZ01. Next base: position 97,408 of record JBBIVJ010000010.1, read on the forward strand.
CGCGGCACCTGTTGAACTTCGGCCACACACTGGAGGCGGTCGCCGCGGAGTACCGCCCCAACTACCTCTGCAACTACCTGTACGAGCTGGCCGGCCACTTCAGCGATTTCTACGAGGCCTGCCCGGTGCTCAAGGAAACCGGCACCATCCGCACCCGCCGCCTGGCCCTGTGCGAGCTGACCGGCCGCGTGCTGCAGACCGGCCTGCACGCCCTGGGCATCGAGACGCCCGAACGGATGTGACCGCGCGCGGGCCGGCCGGCTGCCCCGCACCGCGCCGCCAAATCCCGCTTGGAGCGCCCCGCCCCGGCCGGTAAGGTGCCGTCCATGCAACGGCGTTCCCGGCTGACGAGCGTGCTGCTGGCGGTGGTGCTGCTGGCGGCGGCGGCCAACCTGCTGGTCTTCTTCCGCTACCTGCAGGTGCTCAACACCGCCCAACGCCTCCAGCTTCAGGCCCAGCGGCTCCAGTTCGCCGCCGCCCTGGCCACGCGGAACGTCACGGTGATGCGCAATCTGGCCGGGGAAACGCTCGAGTTCAGCCGCAAGGTCCCCGCCGTGAGCGGCCTGTTGCTCGCCCACACCAACCTGCTGCGTCGCCTGGAACTGCCCGCCCTCCCCCCGGTCCACTGACCCCTTACCGCATGGACATCCCCCCCGCGCCCCCGCCCCCGCCCGTCCCGGCCACCGCCGCGCCCCCGCCCCTCGAACGGGAGTTGCGGCAGCAGGGCTACCTGGTGCGCGTGCTGATGGGGGTGGTCGCCCTCCTGCTGGTGACCACCACCCTGACCTTGTTCCACCAAATCCGCTGGCTGGTGGGGCAGGCCAATCAGTTGAACCTGACCGTGCAGGAGCTGACCCGCGTGGTGGGCGACTACGAGACCAACATGGCGCCCCAGATGAACCGGTTTTACCAGGACCTCCAGCGCCTGGCCCAGGCCAACAGCGACTACGCCCGGCTCTTCGCCAAATACCAAATCACCAACGCCCCCGCCGCGCGCACCAACCCGCCCCCCGCCCCCGCGCCGGCCGGCCGCTGAGGACCGCGCGCGGCGGCGTCGCCTGCTGCGGCGGCTACGTCCGACCTTCGGCTTGCCTTTGTGGTGCAGGCCTCTGGCCTGCCGGTAGCAGCCGGGACGGCTGCACCACATCCGGCCTCGGTTTTCCGCCCTGAAAGACTTGCGGTTGGCCGGGCGGACGCCATTCTCCCGGCGCGCTGCCGGGGGAGGGGAGATTACCCGCTCCGCAGCGGGGTGACTCCGCCCGCGCCGCCCGCGCGGCTAGCCCCCCCTGCGAGCAGCCTCGTGGGCCAAGCAGCCGAGCGCTCCTCTCTGTTCCCTGGCAGTCGCGAAGGTGGATGTCCCGGCGGGGCAGCCGCGGGGGCTGGAGCACGGCAGCCGGAACGGCCGGGGCTGGAGGTAAAGGACGCATGAGCGAAATGGAATTGCAGCGGCTGGAGGCACGGCCGGGCGTGGCGCCCTGGCGGCTGGCGCTGGCGCGTTGGGTGGAGTCGGCGCCGGTCCAGTGGACCATCACGGTGCTGATTGTGATCAACGCGGTGGTGCTGGGGCTGGAGACCAGCGCCGGGCTGCGCGCGGCCTGGGGGCCGTGGTTGACGGCGGTGGACCGGGCCTGCCTGGGGGCGTTTGTGCTCGAGCTGGTGCTGAAGCTGGGGGTTTATCGCGGGGTGTTCTGGCGCAACGGCTGGAACTGGTTTGACGCGCTGGTGGTGGGCATTGCCCTGCTGCCCGCGGCGGGGGCGTGGTCAGTGCTGCGGGCGCTGCGGGTGTTGCGGGTGCTGCGGCTGCTGACGGTGGTCCCGCAACTGCGGCAGGTGGTGGCGGCGTTCCTGCACGCCATCCCGGGGCTGCTGGGGGTGATCGCGGTGATGGCCATCTTCTTTTACACCGCGGGGGTGCTGGCCACGACGCTGTTTGGCGGCACGCATCCGCAGTGGTTCGGCACGCTGGGCCGCAGCCTGTACTCGCTATTCCAGATCATGACCCTCGAGAGCTGGTCCATGGGCATCGCGCGGCCGGTGATGGAAAGCCACCCGTGGGCGTGGGCGTTTTTCGTGCCGTTCATCGTGGTGGCCACCTTCACCATTCTCAACCTCTTCATCGGCATCATCGTTTCCACCATGCAGGAACTGGCCACTCTGCCGGACCCGGCCCGGCCGGCCGAGGAGATCAAGACCCTGCTGGCCCGCGTCGAGGCGGACCTCAAGAGCGTGCGCCGGGAGGTCGAGCGCTGGGGCGCGGTGCCGCGCTAACCTCCGCGGGCGGGAGGCGTCAACCAGCCGTTGGCGCGCAGCCAGTCGGCGCAGCGGGCCGGCCAGTCATGCACCGGCTGGCCGCGGCGCAACATGCCAAAGCCGTGGCCGCCCCGCTGGTAGAGATGCAGCTCGGCGGGCACGCCGGCCTGTTTGAGGGTCAGGAAGAACTCGAGGCTGTGTTCCGGGCCGAGGCGGTCGTCCACGGCGTGGACGAGGAAAACCGGCCCCGGCTTCTGCTCTTCGCGGAGCACCGGCCGTGCGAAGCGGCCATCCGGCGTGGCCAGGTAGGCGGGGTAGATGAGGATGCCGAAGTCCGGCCGGCAGGAAGGTTCCCCGCCGCCGGTGTCGGGGTAACCAGGGGCGCGACGGTCGCCTTCGCACAACAACCAGGCCGCCAGGTGACCGCCGGCGGAAAAGCCCAGCACGCCGATGCGGTCCGGGGCCTCGCCCCGCTCGGGGGCGCGGGCGCGGAGGAGCGAGAGGGCGCGCTGAGCGTCGAGCAGGGGGCGCAGGTGGGCCGGTTCACCGGCAGGGGCCGGCACGCGGTACTTGAGCACGGCCGCGGTGACGCCCAGGGTGTTGAGCCACTCGGCGACCTGGCTGCCCTCATGTTTCATGGCCAGGATGTAGTAGCCGCCGCCGGGGCTGATGAGGATGGTGGTGCCGGTGCGTTTCTCGGGCGGTGCCGGGTAAATCGTCAGGGTGGGGCGGGTTACGTGGCCAAGCCGGGTGATGTCCGGGTCCTGGCCGGGGTCGGGGGGCAGGTAGCCCTCGGCTTTGTCGGTGGCCACGGCCAGCGGCGGTTCGCCGGGCCAGAGGGGGATTTCTTCCGGGGCGGCGGCGGCCTGAGCGACCAGGCTCATCCACGCTGCCAGCAGGGGCCAGGGAGATCGGGCTTGCATGGCGGCAGGGTAGCGAGGCGGGCCGATTTGCAAAGCCCGGAGCCGGCCGGGTCCCGAGCCGGGGTCGGGCGGCGGCAGGTGAGGGAATCAGTCCGGGCGGGGCCAGCGGCGCCGGAGGCGCTCAAGGCCGGGTCGAGGCGGTGGGCAGGTCCGGCAGGGCTTCGAGTTTGGGGATGGCGCTTTCGAGCCACTGGACCTGGATGGGGAACAGTTCGGCGGTGCCGATGCGGCGCAGTTCGTTGAGGGCGGCGTGGGCGGCGGCCTTGCGGCCCTGGAGGAGGCGCAGCTCGAACAGGGCCAGGTAGTATTGGGCGCGGTAGTTTTCCCGACCCAGGGTGTCGGGGTTGACCGCGGCCAGCAGGGTGTCGGCCTCGTCGAGGCGGCCGTTCATGGTGAGGGCGATGGCGTGGTTGAGTTGGATGGCCGGGTTGTTGGTGAAGATTTGGGTGAGGCGGAAGGTTTGGGCGACCGCCTTTTCCACGTTGGTGCGCAGCAGCAGCAGGGCGGCGGCGTAGTCGTTCATGGCCACGGGATTGTTCGGGGCCAGTTGGAACAGGGCGCTGGCGGCGGCGTAGAGGTCCTCGATCTGGCGGAGCTGGGCGGCGGCCTGCATCCGCAGGGCCAGGTAGCCGGTGCTGTTGGTGAGGGTGTTCTGGTACTCGGGCTGGTCGAGGATGGTGGCGGCGTGCCGGGCGGCGCCCAGGCGGATGAGATTTTCGGCCGCGCGCAGGGCGATGCGGGTGTCCGGGAAGCCGGTCTGGGTGGCCTGCTCGAAGGAGCGTTCGGCGTCTGCCTTGTAGCCTTCATGCCATTGGGCCAGGCCCTCGATGAAGGCGCTGAAGCCGCCCAGGGCATTCATGATGGTGGGGTAGAGGCGCAAGCGGTAGGCGAGCTGGCGCAGCTCGTCCCAGCGTTGCAGGCGGATGAGCAGGTCGGTGCGCAGCAACGCCCCTTCCAGGAGCCAGGGAGGATCGTTGAAGTAACGCCGGCAAAGCTGGTCGGCCTCGTCGTAGAGTTCGAGCGCGGCGTAGGTGGTGACAAGGCGGAGGACTTCGGCGTCGTTGCGCGGCACGGGATTGACCTCCCGGAGCAATTTCACGGCTTGGTCGCGCTGGCCGGTGAGGGCCAGGAGCTGCCAGTAGGCGGTGAGGTTGGCCAGGCTGGATCGGCCGAGGTTTTGCAGGGTCTTGAGCGTGGCTTCGCAGGCCTCCAGGTCCTGGCGCTGGAGGTAGGCGGTCATGAGCATTTCGTAGGCGAGACCTTCCAGGCGGGGTTGATCGGCCAGTTCGCGCAGGCGTGCCTCGGCCCGGCGGCGTTGCTCCTCGTTGCCCCAGCCGGCCAGCCAGCCCAGGCTCACCACGCGCAGGTCCTCCTCGGTGCGGGTCGGCCGGGCCTCCGCCGGTGGGGTTTCCAGGGCGGACTCGACGGTGCGGAGCAGGTCCGGGTCACTGCGCAGCAGGAACTGGAAGGCGGGGAGGTTGCCGCTGCGGAAAAAGGCGACCGCCTTGAGGCGGTTCAGTTCCGGGGAGGCCAGGTTGGTGGCGCGGACCAGCAGGCGGGCGGTGCGCTCGTACAGCTCGCACTGGTTCCAGACCGAGGCAATGAGCTCGACGTCCTCAATCACGTTGGTCTCCCCCATGCGCAGGAGCCATCCGCCGAAGCCCAGTGCCAGGCTGGCGGCGTCGGTTGGCTGGGCGGTCCGGGGCAGGACCTTGAGGGCCTCGCGCAGGCCGTCGGGGTCGGCGGGGTTGTTGGCCAGGGCGGCGCGCCACGTGGACTTGGCGGTCTCGAAGTCGCCGCGGGCGGTGGCCTCGCGGGCCTTGCGCTTGAGGGACCAGGCCTGGAGGCGGTCCAGGAGGCTGATGCGTTCGACGGGGGTGACGCCCGGCGGCGTGATCGTCCAGAGCTTGAGCACCAGCAGGGGGACGCCGATGGCCGCCGCCAGGAACAGCAGCACAAACAACCGGAATGCCGGGCTCTGCGCCATCAACCGCAGCAGCGGCCAGCGCGCGTACCAACGTTCCCCCCGGCTGCGCGACCGGCCTGGCCGCGTGCGCCCTGTGGTGTTGGCGGTGTCCCCGTTCTTCATGCGCGCGGAGGGCGGCCCCGGCGCACACCCGTGCGGTCGGCCAGGGCCCGGGGGCACAAGCCGCCGGCAGGCCGGGGTGGCCGGTAGGGAGCGCCGTGGTTGTTGTCGTTCATTTGGTCCAGCCGAACCGCCGCGCCTCCTCGGAGGAGGTTGTCAACGGCCCGGTCATGCGGCGGATAGTGTTGAACCCGGTCGGCCCCTGTCAAAAAGCAAATCACCGACGGCGAACCGCCGTACCGGCGGAATTTCGGCGTTTCGGCGTTTTGACAGGCTGCGGAGCGGCCGGGTGGGTAAGGGCAACTTGCCCGGCGGTTGCCGCCGCGGGGACGCAGCGGACCTGCTTTCCGCCGGCTCACGCCGGCAGCTACGCACCCGGGTGTGTGGTGCAGCCATCCCGGCTGCAGGGGTTGCAGGCGAGGCGCCTGCACCCCAGCGCCGGCAGGCGGGAGGCCTGCACCACAGCGTCGGCAGGCGGGAGGCCTGCACCACAGCGCCGGCAGGCGGGAGGCCTGCACCACAGCGTCGGCAGGCGGGAGGCCTGCACCACACCGGCCGAGGCGGGTCAGGGGGCGGGTTCCAGGTCCAGCCGCAGCACGGCGTAGCCATCAATTTCGAAATGCTCGACCTCCAGCTCCGCCTGGCCGGGGGCGGTTTGTTCGTAAAGGCCCTCGTCGCGGGTGGGGCCGTGCCAGGTCCAGTTTTCGATGACCGTTTGCCCGTTCACCCGCACCCGCACGCCGTCGTCGCTCAAGGTGCGGAAACGCCAGCGACCGGCCGGCAGGGTCAGGCGGGTTCGGGCGATCATGCCGAAGTGGTCGCCGCCAGGGCCGTGCCGGGCCAGGTCGTCACCGAGGCCGAGGTCCTTGGGGCCGCGCCAGCCGTAGTTGAAGTCGAGCGCGCCTGACGTGGTCCGCACCGCGTTGGTGCTCTCGGCCAGGACCCGCCAGCCGGCCAGGTCCTTTCGGGGGTCCACGGCCGGTTGCCAGGGGAAGAACACCACGTCCCAGGTGGTGGCGACGAGGGTGCCGCGCAAAGGGTGTTCCCAGCCCATCCCCTGGAGGCGCAGCTCGAAGGGCGTCACCCCGCGCTCCCTCGCCCACACGCGCACCAGCGCGGGCCGACCTAACTGGGCGGGGACGAGCAGGGCATTGACCGTCCCGGATAACGATTCGAGCCGGAGGTCCGGCACGCCAAAGACTTCCCAGGCCCGTGCGCCGGCCGGGGCCGCCGCGGCGCGCACCAGCGGGCTCTCGTGATCCCAAGGCCCCCATTCGTCCATCACGATTTTGTCCCGTCCCCGCAAGTGCGCCCGCGCACCCACGGGGCGGGTGCGGCCGAGCACCTTGACCTTGGGCAGGGTGTAGCGCGGCACCGGGCCTTCCCGGCGCGGCTCGATGCCGGGCGCGACCGCGAACTCGACGGCGTTGGTCAGGTCCAGCCGGACCGTGTTGGCGGTGTACACGTTGTCGCGGACGTTGCCGGTGCTGTCGTCGCGGAGCTGGAGCACGACCAGCTTTTCGCCCGGTCGCAGAGGCGCGAAGGGGTGCCGGCCGTCCACGATGAAGGTGTTGCCGGCGATCACGTTGCCGCTCACGCCGCGGTAGTGGCCGGCGACCCCGGGCGAACGGAGCAAGGCCGCGTCGTTATCCCACCACAGGTGAATGGCGCATTTGTTGTTGAGGAAGGTGTTGGCGAGGATGCGGTTGGCGGCGGCGTGCTCCATGTTGATGCCGCCGCGTTCCAGGCCGTAGGCCATGCCGCCATTGCCGGTGATGAAGTTTTCGGCGATGAGCGAGTCCGAAGAATAGCCGCCCCAAATGCCGCAAATGGCATTTTCGACCAGCCGGTTTCGGGCGAAGACATTGCCCTCGCTGAAGGTCATTTCGATGCCGTGGGCGGCGGCGTAGGAGAAATCGTTTCCGAGCAGCACGTTTCGGTTGCAGCCGCGGTTGCTGAAGTCCCGCGCCACCTCCGGCGGCACGCGGAGCAGGTCTTCCACGTCCTGGCGGCCGGTTTCGCGCCGAAGCCGCTCGCGCTCCCGCTCCAGCCACAGCTCGCCCAGCGCCTCCCGGCCGGCGAAGCCGAAGAAGCCGTCGCCGCCGTGGGTGGCGGAGTTTTCGGCGAAGACGTTGTCGTTGCACTGCTCGAAGCAGAGGATGCCGGCCGAGTCCTGGCCGCGGTTGTACACGCCCTCGACATGGCCGCGGACGCAGAAGTCGAAGGCGTTTCGGGTGACCACGTTCCGGCTGCTGCGCCAGAGCGCCAGCCCCCAGCCGGAGAGGAAAGAGCAGTCGTTGTCGTACACGCGCGCGTCGGTCACGCGGTCCAGGAGGATGCCGTTCTGGCCGCGGCGCACGCGCACGCCGCGGATGGTCACGCGGCGGGATTCCTCGAGGCAGATCGCCCCGCCGTACTGGTCGCGCCATTTCACCTCGTCGTTGTGGTGGGGAAACAACCAGTCCGTGCCGTCCTCGGCCTCGGGGGTCGAGCGCAACCGCTGACGGTAGTTGTCGGAAAAGTCGCCCCCTTCAATCCGCAGGCCGTCGGCGCGCGTGGCGACCAGGCCGTTGAAGAAGCCGTGCACGCGCGCGTTGACGACGCGGACGTTGCGCCGGCCCTCGATCCGGATGCCGATGCCGCGCAGCGTGTCCCAGGGCGTGCCCGGCGGGGCGCCGCGTAGTTCACTGCCCGGCGCGAACTCGATGGTGACGCCGTCAGCCCGCACGTGCAGCACGCCATTGGTGTTGGCGTCGGCGATCACCGTGCCCGGCGGGATCACCACCCGGCAGGAGCGCGTCACCGGGGTGTCGTCGTGGGTGACTTCCAGCACCGGCAGGGCCAGGGCCGGCCAGGTCAGGAGCAGGGCGGAGAGCACGCGGGGTGGCATCGCGCCCAGCGTGCCCGGCAACGGGGGGCCGGGCAAGGCTGGGGTGGGGAGAGCTGTTCGGTGAGCGCATCTCGGTTGCTTGCCGAGGTCGTCGCGCAGGTTTCCAACCTGCCGGATCGCCGATTTCCCAATCGGCGGGGCGGGGAAACGCGGAAGGTCCGCGGGTTGGGAAACCCACGATAAGGCAGACCGGGAAGTCTGCGTTGCCGAAAACCGGCCACGGCAATAGAAAGAGATCCGCCCGTGATTGGCGTGCCGGGGAAAACGGCTTTACAAGCCCCACGCGGCCGGTACGGTTCTGCGAAACGACATCGTTTTATGCGTGGCACACTCTGGTTCGCGGTTCCCCTGGTGGTGACGGCCCTGTTGTCGGCGGGTTGCAAAGGTCCCGAGCGCAAGCTGGGGCGGGGCCTGGCCAACCTGACCGAGTTCGCCCGCCTGGGGGAAGTGCGGCGGTCGGTCGAGCAAAAGGCGCTCTGGGACGGGCCGGAAGTGGCCTACACCACCGGCTTCATCCACGGCATCAACCGCAGCATCGTGCGGACCCTGGTGGGCGTGTACGAGGTGGTCACCTTCCCCATCCCCAGCTATGACCCCTGGCTCAAGCCGGGCAACCCCCTGTTCCCGGATGCCAGCGTGGGCCCCGCCTACCCGGACAGCCATCGGCCGAACCTGATTGCCGACAGCGTGTTTGAGACCGACACCAACCTCGGCTTTTCCGGCGGGGACACCGCGCCGTTCGTGCCGGGCAGCCGGTTCCGGATTTTCGATTACTGAGGTCGCGCGACCCCGGCTGAACGCCGCCCGGGGGTCCGGGGCGGCGTTTTTCCTTTGCGATGCGGTTGGAGCTGCTCTCCCCCTGCAAGATCAACCTGCTCCTGAACATCCTGGGGCCGCGCCCGGATGGCTACCACGAGCTCGAGACGGTGCTGTTGCCCGTGCCGGTGTGGGACCGGCTGACCTTCGAGCGCGTCACCGCCGGGGTGCAGTTCACGTGCGACGATGCCACCCTGCCGGCCGACGGCACCAACCTGGTCGAGCGTGCCGCGCGGGCCTTTTTCGAGCGGGCCGGTGTGGCGGGGGGGGTGCGGATTCACCTGGAGAAACGCGTGCCGGTCCAGGCCGGTCTGGGGGGCGGCAGCGCCAACGCCGCCTCCACCCTGCGCGGCCTCAATCGCCTCTTCGGCACGCCGCTGGGTGCCGATGCGCTGGCGGAACTCGCCGCGCGGCTGGGCGCGGACGTCGCGTTCTTCCTGCACGAGGGGCCGGCGCTGGCCAGCGGGCGGGGGGAAGTGTTGACGCCGCTGGAGCCGTTCCCGGTGCTGGCGTCGCACTGGGTGCTGCTGATTCACCCCGGCTTCGGCATCTCCACCCCCTGGGCTTACCGGGCGCTGGGGCGATTTCCCGCGGCGCGGCACGGCGAGCCGGGGCGTGCGGCGGGGCTGGTGGAGGCGTTGCGGCGTGGTGACCTGCCGGGCGCGGCCGACCGGATGATGAACGCGCTGGAAGCACCGGCCTTTGCCAAATACCCGTGGCTGGCGCTGGCGCGGGATTTTTTGGCCGGACACGGGGCCTGGGCGGCGCGGATGACGGGCAGCGGTTCGGCGTTGTTCGCCCTGGTGGCGGATGGGGGTACGGGCGAGCGGCTTCGGGAAGTCTTCTTCCATCGCTTCGGTTCCCGGCTCTGGACCGCGCTGGTGCCGCTGGCGGACGGCGGGGCGGTATAGCTGCATCCGGGTCCGGGAGCGGTGCAGGCGCAAGGCGGAAGCCGGGAGAGCAACTTTTGTCACCGGCTGGGGCGGGCTTTGGGGTTGTCAACCGGGGCGCGTGGGGGTGAGATACGGCTTCCGGACCTGCATGGGCGAGACCAATCCCAAAGCCGCGACCGCGCTGGATGAGCTCCGCGAGGAGCTGCCCGGGGTCTGGCGTGCCATCCCGCGCAAGGGCCTGTTTTTTACCCTGCTGGGGGCGTGGCTGGCGCTGTTCCACTTACTGGGCAATCCCACCTTCGGCTACGTGGCCACCCCATCGCTGCTGGGGTGGTTGAACATGGCCTACAGCCGGAGCGGGTCGGAGGACAGTCACGGGCCGCTGATGCCGCTGGTGGTGCTGGGGTTGTTGTGGTGGCGGCGGCGGCGGCTGGCGGAGGTGCCGACGGCGGTGTGGTGGCCCGGGCTGGGGGCGCTGGCGGGGGCGGGGCTGCTGCACGGGCTGGGTTTTGCGGTGCAACAGCCGCGGGTGTCGGCGGTGGCGATGTTGCTGGGGGTTTATGCGTTGGTGGCGACGGTGTGGGGGTGGGCGCTGGCGCGGGCGATCGCCTTCCCGATGGTGTTGCTGGTGTTTTGTGTCCCGGTGGGGGACCTGGCCGAGCCGCTGACCGTGCCGTTGCGGCAGTTTTCCACGGACGTGACGGTGGTGGTGACGCGGCATGTGCTGGGGATTCCGGTCTGGCAGGAGGGGGTGCAGTTGCTGGACCCGAAGGGGCAGTATCACTACGAGGTGGCGGCGGCGTGCAGCGGGATCAACAGCCTGATCACGTTGCTGGTGCTGACCTCGGTGTACGGGTTTGTGAGCTTTCAGACGCCCTGGAAGCGGCTGGTGATGGTGGCCCTGGCGCTGCCGCTGGCGGTGATGGGTAATGTGCTGCGGCTGGTGAGCATCATCGTGGCGGCGGAGGGCTTTGGCCGGGCGGCGGGCGATTTCGTGCACGAGTGGTTTGGGTTTGTGACCTTCGGGGTGGGGGTGGCAGCGATGCTGGCGGTGGGGCACTGGCTGCGCGAACCGGGCCCGCCGGAGGTGGGACGGGCGGTGCCGCAGGCGTCATGAGCCGCACCCACACACTTCTGGCGGGCGCGGGGCTGGCCATCATCGGGGCGGTGGCGGCTGCGGTGGGGCATTTGAAGTACCATCAAAAGCTCGGGGAACCCGGCGTGCGCTGGGTGGCCACGGGGGAGGGATTGCGGGGGCGGATTGAACTGCCGGAGCGGGTGGGGGATTACTACGGGTCCACCAACATCGAGCCCTCGGCGATCGAGTTGGAGGTGTTGCCCGGGGACACCACCCTGGCGCGGCGGCTGTACCGGGCGCCGGACGGCTTCGAGGTGCTGCTGGGGGTGGTGTTGATGGGGACGGACCGGACGAGCATTCACAAGCCGGAGTACTGCCTGACCTCCCAGGGCTGGCAGATCGTGTCCCGCCGGACGTCGCGCCTGGCGCTGGAGCGGCCGCATCCGTACGAGTTGCCGGTGCGGGAGTTTGTGACGCGTCGGTGGGGGCAGTTGCCGGATGGGCGGACGGCGCGGTGGAGCGGGGTGTACTTGTTCTGGTTTGTGGCGGAGGGGCGGTTGACCGCCAGCCACTGGGGGCGGGTGGGCTGGCTGGCATGGGACCTGGTGCGGCGCGGGGTGATGCCGCGCTGGGCGTACGTGAGTGCCTTTGTGGTGTGCCCGCCCGGGGAGGAGGAGCGGGCCGCGGCGCGGGCGCGGGAGTTTTTGCGGGGGGCGGTGCCGTTGTTTCAGACCACGGCCGGGGGGGTGGGGGAGGCGGCGGGGGGCCGGGCGGCAGCCCGGGCGGTTGCCAGGTCGGCGGGGGCTCGGGCAGACTGAGGGGGCGCGCTCGTTAGCCACGTCATGCTGCGCCAACAACGAGACCTTCAAACCCAGTTGCAGATGCTGGTGGATGCCGGGCTGTTTGGCCTGAGCTTCTACCTGGCGCATGTGGTGCGGCGGCGCTGGCCGTTCGAGCTGTTCGGCGGCACGCGCGAGATTTTCGACTTCTCGTACTACTTCTGGTTGCTGGTGGTGATCGGGGTGGTGGCGCCGGTGGTGCTGCGGTTGAGCGGGTTTTACCGGCGGCCGTGGCTGCCGTCGCGGGTGCAGACGGCGGCGGTGTTGGGGCGGGCGTGTGTGACGCTGGTGTTGGGGCTGGTGGTGTTGTTGTGGCTGATGCGGGAGCACGAGGCCATCGCGCGGTCGGTGCTGCTGTATTTCGGGGGGCTCAGCTTCGGGCTGGTGTTTCTCAAGGAGGAGGCGTTGCTGCACTGGCGGGCCAGCCGGATGGGGCGGGCGGCGCTCCAGCGGCGGGTGATTCTGGTGGGGACACCGGAGGAGACGCGGCAGGTGGCGGAGGAGATTCGCCGGGACCCCACCCGCCAGTTCGAGATCGCGGCGGAGGTGAACCTGAATGCCGAGCCGGTCGAGCGGCTGGTCGAGTTGATGCACGCGCAATCGCCCAACGGGGTGATCCTGGCGGTGCAGCACACCTTCTTTGGCCAGATCGAGCAGGCGATCGCGGTGTGCGAGCGGGAGGGGGTGGAGGTGTGGTTGATTGCGGACTTTTTCAAGCCGCGGATTTCCCGGACCTCGGTGGGGTGGTTTCAGGGGCGGCCGGTCCTGGTGTACCGATCGGTGCCGGCGAGCACCTGGCCGTTGCTGGCCAAGCAGGTGCTGGATTTTTGCGGGGCGGTGGTGCTGTTGATCCTGACCGCGCCGCTGATGCTCCTGGCCGTGGTGGGCATCAAACTGACTTCGCCGGGGCCGATCCTGTTCCGCCAGCAGCGGTGCGGGCTCAACGGCCGGCCGTTCACCATGCTCAAGTTCCGCTCGATGGTGAGTGATGCCGAGCAGCGCCGGCACGAGCTGGAGGCGCTCAACGAGATGAGCGGGCCGGTGTTCAAGGTCAGCCAGGACCCGCGGGTCACGCCCTTCGGCCGGTTCCTGCGCAAGTACAGCATTGATGAGCTGCCGCAGTTGTTCAACGTGCTGGCCGGGCACATGAGCCTGGTGGGGCCGCGGCCGTTGCCGGTCCACGAGGTCAAGCGGTTTGATGACCCCGGGCACCGGCGGCGGTTGAGCGTCAAGCCGGGGCTGACCTGCCTGTGGCAGATCCGCGGCCGGAGCAACCTGCGCGACTTCCGGGAATGGGTGCGGCTGGACCTCGAGTACATTGACAACTGGTCGCTGGGGCTGGACCTGAAGATTCTGCTCTTGACGGTGCCGGTGGTCCTGCGGGGGGAGGGGGCCAAGTGACACCGCCGCGCCACCCCCGCCCGCAGGGATTTTCTCCATGAAGACTCAAAGAACCCAACACGCCGTCCGCCGGCCGGGGCGGCGCGGTCGCCCCCCGGAGTCGGTGGTGACCGGGGGGGCGGGATTCCTCGGTTCGCACCTGGTGGACCTGCTGCTGGCGCGCGGCCACCGGGTCGTGGTGCTGGACAATCTGGTGACCGGGACGGTGGACAACATCGCCCATCATGCCGGCAACCCGGCCTTCCGGTTCATCCACCAGGACGTGACCGAGTATCTGTTTCTGGAGGGGCCGGTGGATTACGTCTGGCACTTTGCCTCCCCCGCCAGCCCGGTGGATTACCTCGAACTGCCCATCCAGACGCTGAAGGTCGGCTCGCTGGGCACGCACAAGGCGCTGGGGCTGGCCCTGCACAAGCGGGCGCGGTTCCTGCTGGCCTCGACCTCCGAGGTGTACGGCGACCCGCTGGTCCACCCCCAGCCCGAGACCTACTGGGGCAACGTCAACCCCATCGGCCCCCGCGGCTGCTATGACGAGGCCAAGCGCTTCGCCGAGGCCCTGACCATGGCCTACCACCGCGAGCACGGCCTGGAGACCCGGATCGTGCGCATCTTCAACACCTACGGACCGCGGATGCGGATGGCGGACGGCCGGGTGGTGCCGGCCTTCATTGCCGCGGCACTGCGCCACCAGCCGTTGACAGTCTTCGGCGACGGCTCCCAGACGCGCAGCTTTTGTTACTGCTCGGACCTGATCGAGGGGGTGTACCGCCTGATGATGTCCGACGAGTCCCTGCCGGTGAACCTGGGCAATCCGCAGGAAATGACCATGCTGGAATTTGCCGAGGCGGTGAAGCGGGCGGTGGGTTCGCGCAGCCGCATCGTGTTCCGCCCCCTGCCGCAGGACGACCCCAAACAGCGGCAGCCGGACATCACGCGAGCACGGAAATTGCTAAACTGGGGCCCCCAGGTTTCGCTGACCGAAGGTCTGGGGCAAACCATCGAGTGGTTCCGGAGCCCCGCCTGCGACCGCGGGGTTGAAGGCGGGCCATAACCGCGGGGTGGGAAGCACGAACACCCTTTGTGTTTGACCGGGATGAGCGTTTCCAGTAACCAACCTGCGCAACCTCGACGCTGCACTGGGGCCGGCCACGCAGTGGCCGGCCAAGTTCCGGGACACGCCGAGCACCGATCATGCTGAACGGCACAAAATCGTTCCTGTGTATTGACTTTGGAGCGGGTACGCTGAAGGTGGCCGAGTTTGACGCCACGGAGGCCGGGGCGTTGCGGCTGCTGCGATACGCTGTCCGCCCGCTCGGCCTGGCGGGCAGCCAGGACGCCGCGCGGGACGGCGTCGTGCAGCGGGCGCTGCAGGAATTGATGGCCGGCAAGACCTTCACCGCCCGCCGGTGCAACGTGTGCGCGCCGGGCTTCCAGACCTTCTCCAAGTTCATCAAGCTGCCGCCGGTGGACTCGTCGAAGGCCACCCAGATCATCCAGTACGAGGCGCAGCAGAACGTACCCTTCCCGCTGGAGGAGGTGGTGTGGGATTACCAGATTTTGGGCACCCTGCCCTCCGGGGAACTGGAGGTGCTCCTGGTGGCCATCAAGACCACCCAGGTCGAGAGCATCTTCAAGGCCGCCGAATCCCAGGGCCTGCGCCTGGACCTGGTGGATGCCGGCCCTGCGGCCCTGGCCAACGCCTTCCGTTACAACTACAGCGACCAGGAGGGCTGCTCGATGCTCCTGGACATTGGCGCCAAGACCAGCAACGTCCTGTTCTTCGAGAAGGACAAGGTCTACGCCCGCACCATCAACATCGGGGCCAACGCCATCACCCAGGAATTTGCCGCGGAAGCCAAGCTGCCCTTCGCCGAGGCGGAGAAAGTCAAGATCGCCGAGGGCTTTGTCAGCCTGGGCGGGGCCTACGAGGAGCCGGACAATCCGCGCCAGGCGGCCATTTCCAAGATTGCCCGGCAGGTGATGACCCGGCTCCACATCCAGGTCAACCAGACCATTCAGTTTTACCGCAGCCAGCAGGGCGGCTCGGCGCCGCAGCGGGTCTTCCTGTCCGGCGGGGCCTCGGTCATGGCCTACACCGCCCAGTTCTTTGCCGAGAAGCTCAACCTGCCGGTGGATTACTTCAATCCGTTCCGGAACGTTGAGATTGACCCCGGCGTCAACATCGAGGAACTGGCCAAGGTGGCCCACGCCTTCGGGGAAGTGGTCGGCCTGGGCCTGCGCAACCCGGCCCGCTGCCCCATCGAGCTCAACCTCATCCCCCCCTCCATCCTCAAACGCCAGCAGCTCAACCAGAAAAAGCCGTATTTCATCGCCACCGCCGTCAGCCTCATCCTCGCCGTGCTGGCCATGGGGCTGTTCTTCGACCGCGTGGCGGCGGTCAAACAGCAGGCCATCACCGACCGCACCCCCAAGGTCGAGCGGCTCCAGATGCGCGCCGACCAGCTCCGGGCGGCCCTGCGCCAGCGCGACGCCGCCCAGCAGATGGTGGATCAGTACACCGAGTGGCTGGACACGCGCTTTTCGTGGGGCGATGTACTCACCGAACTGCGCAATGCCCTGGTCCGCACCGAGCGGTTAACCTTCCAGCCCACCATGCCCACCGGCGTCTGGGTGGAGCGCATGGCCGCGGAAAACCTCCAGGCCCCCCCCGAAGAGCAGCAGGAGGAAACCACCGGCCGTCCCCAGATGATGGACTGGCGGATGATGCTCCGCTACGGCATCGGGTTGCCCCCGGCCATGCTCCAAAAGCTGCGCGAAATGCAGGCCTCCGGCGAGCTGGACCAGGCCGGGCAGAGCGGCGGTGGCGAGGCCGGCGGCGAGGCCGGCGGCGAGGCCGTGGACCCGATGGCCGGGGTCGCGCCCGCGCCGAGCCGTCCCAACACCAACGAAGTGTCCATCATCAACCTGACCTGTCGCGCCATCAGTTGGAGCCGGGCCGACCCCCGGGCGGACCGCCAACTGGTCGAGACCCTGGCCAACGTGCTGACCCAGAGCCCGCTGTTTTTGTCCGGCACCAACGGTACGCGCCTCTCCGGTCAGATGCGCCCGGACGAGGAGACCAACACCTTCCGGTTCGACGTAAAGCTGGTCCTGGCCAAGCCGATCAAGCTCTGAACGAGGTATGGACTGGATCAAAAAGAACCTTGCACTGGTCCTGAGCGCCGTCGTCCTGTTGGTGGCGCTGGGGGCCTCTGGTTACTACCTCTACACCAAAATCCAGCTCAGCAATGCGGTCAGCGCCCAAATCGAGGAGCAGGACCAGAAGCTCCAATCGCTGATGCGGATGCGGCCCCACCCCGGCAACCGCAAGGTGGACAACATCGCCCTGGCCCGCGAGCAGGAGACCCAGTTGACCAACTTCGTCCAGCGCGCCCGCGCCCAGTTCAAGCCGGTGCCCTACCCCACCAACCTGGACGGCGGCGCCTTCGGGCTGTTGCTCGCGGACACGGTGGATAACCTCACCCGCAAGGCCCGTCGCGCCGGGACCAAACTGCCGGACAACTACACATTCGCCTTCTCCACCCACCTCCAGGCCCTGTCCCCGGACCCCAAGAGCATCGAACCCCTGACCCGCGCCCTGATGGAGGTCAGGGCCCTGAGCGAGATCCTTTTGGAGGCCCGGGTCATTGAAATCGAACGCATCCGGCGGCCCTCGGTCTCGGCCAGTGACAGCCCGGGATTGACGCTGGGGGGCGGTCCTTCGGACTACTGGACCCGCAAGCCGGTCACCAACCAGTTGGCGGTGGTGATCCCCTACGAACTGGTCTTCCGCGGCTTCAGCGGTGAACTCCAATCCTTCCTGGCCGGCCTGGCGCGCAGTCCTCACAACTTCCTGCTCAAAAACCTGGTGCTGGACACCGGAGACACCAACGAAGTGGACATGTTTGCCCCGGACCTGGGGCTGGGCGGTGACGAGGGCAACATGCCCCGCCTCTCCCCGCAGATGCTCATGATGATGCGCTACGGTATCCGCCCCGGCATGCGGGGTATGCCCATGATGCCCCAGGTGACCGATCCCGCGGCCGAGGCGGCCCGCGCGGAGGCGAACATCATCGTCCGCGAAAACCCGTTTCGCGCCACGGCCTGGGTGGATGTCGTGCGGCTGCGGGACCCCGCCGAGGCGGCCGCCGATCGGACCCGGTCACGCCGCGGTCCGGCCGCGCCCGGCGCGGAGGGTACCGGAACCGACCTTTCCGGGGAGGGAGCCGATGCTTCGACCGCGGCCGCTTTCTAGGTTATGGATTTTCTCAAGAACCACTACGAGAAGCTGATCCTCAGCGTGGTCCTCCTGGGTTTGGCCGTCGCGGCCGGGTATCTCCCCTTTGTGGTGAGTTCGGTGCGGGAGCGCCTGGCCGAGGTCACCACCGCCATCGAAGAAGGCCGGGTCGAACCCCTCAAGCCGCTGGACCTGTCCACCAACGAAGCCGTGCTGGCCCGGGTGACCTCGAAGGTGGAGTTCGCTTTCGGCGAGGGACCGCACGGGCTGTTCACGCCGGCCGGCACCTGGCGCAAGGGGCCCGGCCCGGGGGGATGGCCGCCCATTCCGCCCGCCCCTTCCGGGGTCGAGGGTTTGAAGGTCACCAGCATCAGTCCGCTGGAGCTGAAGGTGGAATTCCAGGGCGTCTCCCAGGGCAGCAGCGCGGCCTTTGGGTACCGGTACCGCTTTTACATGCAGAATGAGGCCTCGACCAACTCCGCCCTGGCTCGCGGCCGCATCCTGATCCTGGCCGCCAAGGGAAAGCCCTCCCCCACCGACCCGCTGTTCATCAAGGACATTATCGGCCCGCCGGACGATCCGGACTCGATCCAGTTGCAGTTGACCGACAGCCGCCAGGTGATCACGGTCACCAAGGACAAGCCCCACGTGGAAGTGGCCGGCTTTTCGGCCGACCTGCGGCACGAGCGCGAAAACCGCAACTACCCCCGGCAGCGGCCGGGTTCCAAACTCACCATCGGCGGCACCGTGTACAATGTCGTTGCCATCAACGAGCGCGACGTTACCATCGAGGACGATAAGACCAAGCGCCGCACGGTTATCCCCTTCCCACGGTGAGGGATTTTTTTCAAATCTGGTTTGCTTTATGTCTTCCGTTTCGAGAAAACCCACGCCCATGATTCGCACTGCCCTGGCCCTCCTCGCCGTAGTGGTGGGACTCGCCGGCCCGCTCCGTTCGTTGCACGCCCAGACCGATGCGGCGGCGCTGGCCGCCGAGGAGGCCGTGCGCCGGCAGGAGATGACCATCCAGTTGCGGCGCACCCTGCAGGAGGCCGCCCAGGTCCGCGCCCAGGGCGATCTCGCCGCCGCGGTGCGCTTGTACGAAGAGTGCTGGAACCTGGTGCAGCGCATCGGCGATGCCAGCATCCAGCGGGAGCGGCAGCAGACAGTGACCGGCTTCAGTGAGGCCTACCTCACCCAGGCCCGCCGTTCCTACGCCAGCGCCGATTACGAGGAAGCCCGCCGTCAACTCGCCCGCGTGCTCCGGGTGGACCCCCGCAATGCCGAGGCGCAGGCGCTCCAGGTCAAGGTCGAACGCGCCCACGAGGAACAGAAGGGCCGGGTGCCCAGCAGGGAAGTCGTGGCCCGGCTCCCGGAAGCTGCCCAGGTCCGGACGGACGCCGCCACCCTGGTCCAGGACGGCAAGCTTTACTACGAGATGGGCAAGCTGGACGAGGCCGAAGCCAAGCTCCGCAAGGCCGCCGAGCTGGACCCCAACAACCGCGCCGCCGGCTACTACCTGACCCTGGTCCAGGACGCACGCTACTCCCAGGACGCCGTCAAGCGTGAAATCATGGCCCGCAACAAAATGGTCGAGGTCGAGCGGGCCTGGAACCCGCCCCTGGTGCGCGAAAAGATGCCTCCCGGCAATCCCTTTGCCCGGACCAACACCATCCACACCGGTCCCGGACGCCGTTCGATTTACGCCAAACTCGACAAAATCCGCCTCGACAGGGTCGAGTTCCCCGGTGTGCCGCTGAGCGAGGTCGTGCGCTACCTTGACGAGGAGGTGCGTCTGCGCGACCCGGACAAGCGGGGCATCAACTTCATCCTGGCTCCCAAAGTGGATTCTCAGGCGCCGCTCCAACCCGGGTTGGGCGTGACCACGTTTGATCCGACCACCGGGGCGGCCGTGCCGGCGGCTCCGCAGCAGCCGGAGTTCGAGCTGGAGGAAGTCGTGATCAAGATCTTCCCGCCCCTGCGGGATGTGCGCCTGGCGGATGTCCTGGATGCCATCGTCAAGGTGGCGGACCAACAGATCAAGTACTCGGTCGAGGAGTATGCCGTGGTGTTCAGCAAGAAAACGCCCGAGCCGCAGCAGCTTTTCACCCGCACCTTCCGGGTCAACCCCAACACGTTCGTGCAAGGGCTCGAAGGGGTGTACGCGATTGACTACTCGGCCATCCTCGGCGGCGGTGGTTTCGGCGGCGGCGGCTTCGGGGGCGGAGGCCTGGGTGGTGGCGGCTTCGGAGGGGGCGGTTTTGGCGG
>JBBIVJ010000011.1:0-108657 GCA_037439785.1 Verrucomicrobiales bacterium
TGCAAGCCTCTGGCCTGCTGGTGTGGTGCAGGCGTCTCGCCTGCAAACCCCCGCAGCGTTGACTGCCCATTCAGCCTTCTGCCTGCCGGCCGGAAGCCGGCGATACGGCAGGCTGGGAAGCCTGCGCTATGTCGCCGGCCGTGGCGTTGCCAAAGCCCATGCCGCCGTCGCAATAGCCAACCCCGGGGCAGCGGTCAGCAGTCTGCCTCGGCCCCGGTGAACGCCAGGGCCCGGGAGCGGGAGGCATGGGCCGGGGCAGGAGATGACATGGCATTCACGCGGGAGGGTGCCCGCCGGGGCGACGCAGGGTTTCAGTCGCGGTTGATCGGCGGCCGGTGGAGGAGGCTCGGGAACGGCGCGGGCGGCGGTTACGGCACCTGGACCACCGGCAAGATCACGTGCGACGTCTGCCGGCGGTCGAGGTAAACCACGTTGCGCGCCACCCGGCGGTAATCGCGGGCGCGGAAGGGGTCGCCGGTGTTTGGATTGGGATCGTCGCCCGGCGTGCTGCTGGGTAGCCGCGGCCCGGCGAACACCGCCGCCTTTTCGTCCGGCAACCCCGCCGCGTGCGCGGGTTCAATGACCGTGGTGCGGTCATCCGGCAGTTCTATGACCCGGCCGGTCCGGTTGTGGGCGAGGCGGACCTTGGTAACTGCGACGGAAAATGCTGTTGCCGCGTTTTGAAAATTGGGGCAACGCGAATCTGCCGCTGTGCCGGAGCACGCCGCGTTCCTGGAGTTCCTGACCAACCGGCCCCCGATCAAGGAGATCGTTTTTGAACTGTCCACCGGCCGGTTTCGCGCGCTCAGGCCGGATGGAACCCCGGTGCCGCTCCGGCCGTTCGTCCCCGCACGGGCTGCGCTGCAACCCCAGGGCTTTTTCTGGGAATACCCCACGGATCAGCCCAACGTAATGCCCTGCATTTACGGAGAGTCGGTGGACACCTACTGGACGGTAGACACCAATGTGGTTTCGCTGGCACCCAAGACCGGACCCGGGGCGGATCCCCGAAATGGCGCAGCGATTTTGGTGGAACACTACCGTGGACTTCTGAGAAGCCTGCTTCTACTGGGCATCGAGGATGCCGCGCCCGATTCCCTCGAATGGCTGACCCCGGTCGAATTCAAGGCGACTTCCCGGCAGAATCCCCTGGTACGGCTCACCGGCCGTCTGACCCTCGACGGCGAGGGATTGCCCGCCCGATTGGAATACCGGGCTGCCAGTGGTCCGCAGTTGGAGTGTCTGGTGCAATACCGCTACGACCGGCGGGGCGCCGTTCTCCCCGGTACCGTGATACACACGCGCAAAGTCAAAGACCGGCCGCCGGAGTCGTACACCAATCTGATCCGTCATTTGGAAATCGGGCTGTTGCCAGAGGCGGCGGAAGGATTCCTCCCCTCGCTTTTTGTGGATGAACACGACCGCCATCGTAGCCTGCTCGTGGATTCCAACGCCGCAACTTACCGTTTAACAGCGCTAGGATTGGTGCCTCATGTCGGTGCAGCTCCCCCGGCACACGCCCTCGTAAAGCCCGGTCCCGGGTGGGCTCAATATCTTGCATGGAGTGCCATCAGCCTCTTCACCGTTTTCCTCGTCTGGAGGCTGGTCAGACGCAGAAAAACCTAACCCATCCAGCCGTGAACCAAAGACCGAATGACGTCATGAACATCCTCGTAGCGAGAAAACAACCCCTGAAGTTGGCGCTGGCCGGTGCTGCATTGATCGTTATCGCGTCGGCGGCCAGAGTCGGCGCTGTCTGCTGGAAAAACATTCAAGATGCTCCCGATTGCCCATCTACCAGCGAGATCAATGGTGAGACTTGCACCCTTGATCCACGCGGTCAAACGTTTTACTGGGCCAATCAATGCGGAACAGGTACGGGTCGTCCTTTCGCTCAAGAGAAGGAGTTTTGCTCGTACCTTTGCCCGACTCAGGGTAGGAAGCATGACCGTTCTTTTTACATCGAAGCCCCCGTGTCGGACACTTGTACCATGCCTTCCTGTGGCGGTGCAGGCTCAGGGACTTAAAACGTTCCCTACAAACACCTAATCGCGGACATGGCGGGAACTTTGGCATATCCGTACCTGCGTTGGTCGCAGGTCGGAGCCGTTGTGCTGATGCTCACGGCCGTGGCCAAGCTGGCGGGCATTCTCCTCAAGAGCCCCTTGCTCCGGGGGGAGGAAGCCCTGACCGGCTTGTCCCTGCCGCTGGCAGCAGCGCTCGTGGCGGCGGGGGAGTTGGTTCTTGCCGGCCTGTTGCTGGGCCCTGCCACGGCGTTAACGGGTACCGCCCTGACGTTCATTTTCGCCGTGGGCGCACTCGGTTACCGGCTGATGATCCTGTCTCCGCAAGCTCCCTGCCCCTGTCTGGGCGGCATCAGCCAGTGGCTGCCCTGGCTGGGGGTGTACGAGCGGAACCTGCTGCTGATGATTCTGCTCTGGCTGTTGCTGACGGCGGGCGGTGTGCTTTTGCATCAGCGGTGGCTGGCGGCATCAAGCGGTGACACTTAAGCGACCATTGCCCGTATGGACCGGCGCCCTCGCCACGCTCGCCCTGGCGGTTTGGGTGTGGGCAGGAGTGCTGGGTCAGGGGTATGTCGAGATCGGGCCGGATGAAGGCATGGAGATGGCCAAGGCGCTGCTGGTGGCCAGGGCGCCGGAGGAAATGGGGCGGGCGTGGACCGACCAGCCCTGGCTGTACGCGCGGGTGCTGGCCTGGCTGTGGTACCTTTCCGGCGGCGAATGGCTGGCCGGCCGGCTCCTCAGTGTGGGGGTGGCCAGCGCCTGGCTGCTGACCCTGCCGCGGTTGATGCCCCGGGGCAGTTCCGCCCTGCACGGTTTGTGCGGGGCCATGTTGCTGCTGACCTGGCCCCAGTTCCTGCCGCTCGGTTGTTCCATGATGGTGGAGCTGCCGTGTGTTGGGCTGACCACGCTGGCGTTGGCGCCACTGATGGGTGCCCGGCGGTTGACACCGTGGCACTGCGCGGCTTCAGCCGTGTTGGCAGGCGTGGCCACGAGCCTCAAATTGGTGGCCCTCCTGTTTTTCCCCGCCTGGCTGACGGCTCTGGCACTGGGGATTCGCGACTCGGACAAAAGCCCCGGTTCGCACCTCGGCGAGGGCCGGCTGTGGGCCTGGGCTGCGGTTTTTCTGGGTACCGTAGCTGTTCTCTTGCCCTGGGGGCTCGACGGCCAAATGCAGGGATTGATTCTGCCGCATCTGCGCAGCGAACTGGTGCTCTGGCAGAGCCAGCAGGGCGGGTACGCGTTCACCCCGGGGCTCCTGCTGCCGGCCGTCGCCACTCTGGGTGCTGCGGGCGCGGGATGGATGCTCCTGGCGAGGGCCGGGCGGTGGCGAGAGGGGTTGGTGCCGGCGTTGCTGGTGGGGGTCCCCTTGGCAGTGCATCTGGTGCATCGTCCGTTTTGGAGCTTTTATCTGCTTCACTTTGCCCGGGGCTGGTGGTGATGGGCGGCTGGGGTTTGGGGGAGATGCTGCGCCGGATCTGGGTGGAGTTGCGGCAGCCGCTGCGGAACCCGGCCACTGTCCATTTCGAACGACGTCTGATGGTCGGGGCGGCGCTGCTGGCCGGTTGGTTCAGCCTGGATCTGGATCAGGCGCGCCGACAGGTCCTCCGGATCGAAGGGAATCCGCGCGTGCAGGAAAACCCGGTGGTGCTGACGTTGAAAGCGGCGGCTCCGGAGATTCGTCATGCCTGCGCGCGCCATCCGGCATTTTTGGCCTAGGCCAACTGCCTGGCGGTGCCCGAGTTGACCATCATGCCCTTGAAACGCTTCTGGTCCGGGAACCTCACCGAAAGTCGGGTGCGCGAAATTGTTGTCCAGCAACTCCCCGAGGCCTTGTTGCTGCGGGTGAATGGCGAGTGCCCGGACCCGGCCTGGCGGGCCTTGGTGGAGACCCAGTACACCCATGTGCTGACGGATTGGGGGCTGGCGTTGTATGTGCTGCGCCGCATGCCCGGTCTCTCTCCGCATCGCGGCTTGGGGGAATACCTCCGCGACCGGGGCCTGTAGCGGGCCGCCCATCACTCCACTCCCGAACCCATGACAGACAGCGCCACGAATTCCCAACAGCCTGGTTCGCCGTCAAGAGACGCGCCCGGAACCTGGCGGTCTGAATGGCCAGAAACCCCGGTGAAGCCTGAAGCCGGCGCTTGTCCGCGCGATGAGAGTCTGCCGCGAGCCAGGGGGGCCGAGAGAACGAAGGAATGCGGCGCGGCATTTACGCTGGTGGAGATGCTTGTGGTGCTGGCCGTCATCGGCATCCTCGCCGCCCTGCTGTTGCCCGCTCTGGGACGCAGCCGGGCCATTGCCCGGCAGGCCCAGTGCCTCTCCAACACCCGCCAACTGGCGCTTGGCCTGGAGTTGTACGGGGCCGACCACGCCTTGCGTTTCCCGGCGAATCTGGACGGGCTGTTCGGGCGGGAGAGGGTGGCCAACTGGGTTTTTGGCAACATGGCCGACCCGCGCGAGCGGACCGACCCGGCCACGCTCACTGACCCGGCGCGTTCGCTGCTTGCCCGGTATGTCCCGGAAGGACGGGTTTACAAATGCCCGGCGGACAGCGGCCCGGCGGTGCGCAGCGTTTCCCTCAACTGCCGGATCAACCCGGTGCGCGTGGCGGGCCGCCACGCTGGCTGGGTGGGGGCGATACCCATTACCCGGTCTTTCGTGTGCTGACGGACGTCTCGGCTCCGGCAGCCACTTTTACCTTTGTGGACGAGTATGAGCGCCTCATCAACGACGGCTATTGTGCCGTGGACCTGAGCAACACGGGCGACCCCGAGGGACGCGGTCAGTCCCGTCCATTTGTGCTGGTTGATTTCCCGGCGCACCGCCACGCCGGCGCCGCCAACTTCGCTTTCGTGGACGGGCATGTCACCACCGTCCGCTGGCGGGATGCGCTGCGCACCGGGCGCGGTTATTCCCCCGGCTTGCGGGTTTCGGAAACCAGCCGGGACGCACGCTGGCTGCAGAAAGCCAGTGCAGGCCTCGCCACTGAGGAGCCCTGACCGGGGTTGGAACGACGGGGCCCGACCTCCGACTCCGTGCAACCAGCGTTCCCGTGCCCACGCCGACCAACCCGCCGCCCCGGCCGGCCCATCAGGGAGCGGACCTGCTGCGCCGGTACCGGAAGTTTTGCCTGGTGGGCGGCGCGGGAGTGCTGGAGGACAAGGCCGGACTCGACGCCCTGGATTCGCCGGACGGGCTCGCTCTCATTCCCGATTCGCCACGGGCAGGATGAGGTGCGACGGCCGCCGGCGGTCGAGGTAAACCACGTTGCGCGCCACCCGGCGGTAATCGCGGGCGCGAAAGGGGTCGCCGGTGTTTGGATTGGGATCGTAGCCCGGCGCGCTGCTGGAGGTGACGTGGACGCGGAGGCGATGGCCGCGGTTGAAGATGAGGCTGGTGGACCAGAGGTCCACGTCCAGCGCGTACACCCGGCCGGGCCGCAGCGGCTGCTCGCGGTCGAAACCGGCCCTGAAGCGTGCCCGCAGCACGCCTTCGCAGAGGTTGATCGAGCGGCCGTCCGGGTAAACGTCGCACAGCCGCACTAAGTAGTCCGTGTCCGGGGCGTCGCTGCTGATCCAGAGCCGGGCGCGGACCGGGCCGGTGATTTCCAGCGGGGCGGCCAGGGGCTGGCTGGTGAAGATCAGCAAGTCCGGGCGCGATTCGATGGGGCGTTGGTCCTGGGGACCGGCGGGAATGGTGAGTTGGTAGCCGCCCAAGGTGGGCACGGGGTTGGCCGGGTCGTAGGTGTAGCTCAGGGCCGCGGCGGGTACCAGGGGCGGCTGCGGGGTCAGTTCTCCCGAGGCGTGGAGGTACCAGGGGGTGGGGCGGGTGGGCAGGGGCGGCCACTGGTCGGCCGTGCGCCAGACGTTGCCGGGCGCGGCGGGGTCGCTGACATCGCCCATGACGTAGTAGGTCACGGCGGGCAGACGGTCGAAGCCGTTGGATTCGCCCTTGAGGTGGAAGTCGAACCACTTCCAGGGGTCGTGCACGTCGCCGGGCGGGCGTTTGGCGTTTTCGGGGAAGGTCAGGTCGCCGGCTTTGTTTTGGAACACGCCGTGGGTCCAGGGGCCCATGACCAGTTTCTGGCGCCCGCGGGCCGCCGGGCCGCCGCGGGTCTGGTAGCCGACGAAAGAGTTGAGGGTGCCCTGGGCGAAGATGTCGTACCAGCCGCCGAGGTGGACGGCGGCGGTGGTGACCTTCGGGTAGCGCGGGGTGACGTCGCGCTCGCGCCAGTAGGCGTCGTAGGTGGGATGGGCCACCCAGGCGGCCAGGGCGTTGGTGCCCCACTGGGCGAGGCGAAGCCAGTCCTCGATCATGGCCTTTTTGAAGACGCCGCCGGGGTACATGCCGGCGTAGAGGTTGGGCTCGCCCACGGTCAGGTGCTGGCACAGCGGCTGGGGGGCGTCGCGCCCGACCTGGAGCAGTTGGGTAATGGCCACGGCCGAGCCGCCCCAGGTGCCCACCTTGCCGTTGCACCAGGGCCGGGCCAGCAGCCAGCGCATCGTGTCCGGCCCGTCTTCATGGTCGCGGTGGAAGGGAAGGTTCTCGCCTGCGGAGGCGAAGCGGCCGCGACAGTCCTGGACCACGACCGCGTAACCGCGCCGGGCGCCGTCGGTGCCGATGCCGGCCAGGGGTGCCTTGTTGTAGGGCGTGCGGATGAGGATGGTGGGCCAGGGCCCGGCACCCTCGGGGAGGTACACGTCGGCAGCCAGCCGGGTGCCGTCGCGCATGGGGACTTGTACGGTGTCCTTGCCCGCGGCGAGGCCGGCGGCGGCGAGCAGAAGAGTCAGCCCAAGCCTGGTGGCGGTCGGGGCGAGCCCGGGGAGTGGGAAGGGGAGGCGGGTGGTTTTCATGGAGTCGCGGTCGCGATCACGTGGACACCCTGTGCCATTGCCGGGCGGGCGGGCCACGCGACGCGAGCCAAGGATTTGCGCCGGCAGAGTAGGGGACTCCGGCAAATGGAGGCGAGTTTTTAGGGAAACCGGGCGTTGGGGCGGTGGTCGGGGGACCGTTCCGGGCGTGCCCGGGTCTGACAGTGTGGACAGGTGTTGTCTAATGTCTGGACAGCCCCCGCCGCTTTAAGGTATTTTGCGCGGGGTTTTTCTGGCTCTCAGTGGGCAAGCCGAACGGAACGGCCTGACGGCATACCGGCTGCTTGGAGGAGCAGAGGCGGGCGAAGCCGGACGGCTTTTCAGGGTTGCTTTGCCCGAACAGCCGCCACTGGCATGAATGTAACGCTGGAAGCGTTGGGATTGGTCGCGGAACCTTTGCTGAACTCCTGGCCCGCCCAGGACGGAAGCGGAAAGAACGGGGCGTCGGTCCGGCTCGACTGGGTCGCCAACCTGCCCGAGCTGCTCACCCGCCTGGAAAGCCAAAAATTCGACGCCGTGGTGGTGGATTGCGGCCGGCCGGATGCATGCGAGGGGGAAACCCTCCGCCGGGTCAGTGAACTGGCCGGGGGGGCGGTCCTGGCGCTGGTGCCGGCCGATCAGCCGGAACAGGCGTCGCAGGTCCTGGCCGCGGGGGCGCGGATGTACTGGGAGCGCGAGCGTGTGGACCCCGCCGGCCTGAAACGCCTGCTGCAGTTGACCGCCGCGTGGCGGCGCGCGGAGCAGGAACGCGAGATTTGCGAGGCGCATTTCCGGGCGATGCTGGATCGGTTCCCCGACGGGTTGCTGGTGACCGATCCCGAGGGGCGTCTGCTGTTTGCCAACGCCGCGGCGCAGGCATTGTGGCTCTCGGTGGGGCGGGAACTGGGCGAACGGCCCTTCGAGCAGCCCCCCGCGCCGGCGGAGACGCGCGAAATCATCCTCGGGACCGACGGCGGGCAACCCGTCCTGGTCGAGTGCCGGACCACCGCCGGTCAATGGCGGGCCTCGCCGGTGCGACTGGTCTTCCTGCGGGACATCACCCATCGCCGCCGCAACGAAGAGCAGCTCCGCATTGCCAGCGAGAAGTACAAGCAGACCATCCGGCGGCTGGTGAGCCAGAACACCGAAATCCAGCTCTTCTACCACACCCTCTCTCACGAACTGAAAACCCCCCTGGCGGCGGCGCGGGAATTCATCTGCCTGGTGCTCGACGGTCTGGCCGGTCCCCTGACCGACGAACAGCGGGAATACCTCGGCATCGCCCGGGACAGTTGCGACCAGTTGCGGCTGCACGTCAACGACCTTCTGGACGTGACTCGGCTGGAAACCGGCAAGCTGAGCATCCATCGGCAGCCGGTGAACCTGGCGGCCCTGCTGGAACGGCTCAGCGACACGCACCGTCCCGATGCCGAGCGGCGGCAGATCGAAATCCGCGCCGTCTGCGCGCCCGACCTCCCCGTGGTGGAGGTGGACGGCCAGCGCATCCAGCAGGTGCTGACCAACCTGGTGGGCAACGCCCTGAAGTTCACGCCCCGCGGCGGCCAGATCACCCTCGGCGCCTGGCGGCATCCCGACCATCCCGACGAGGTCGTGGTGGGGGTGAAGGACACCGGCCCGGGCATTCCCGCTGACCAGCGCGAGCGCATCTTCGAGCGGCTCCAGCAACTGGAGCCGCCCCACGGCGAGGATGCCTCCACCCGCGCCGGCCTGGGCCTGGGCCTCTACATCAGCCGCGAACTGGTCAAGCTCCACGGCGGCCGCATCTGGGTGGACAGCAACCCCGGCGCCGGCAGCCACTTCCAGTTCACCCTCCCGGTGCGCCCCTCCCAGGCGGTGACCGAGGTGTTGGTGGTGGATGATGATGCCGGCATTCGCGGCTTCCTGCGGGACTTTCTCCAGCAGGAAGGCTTCAAGGTCACCGAAGCCAGCGGGGGCGCGCAGGCCCTGGAGGCCATTCATCTGCGCCCGCCCGACGTGGTGGTGCTGGACCTGGTCATGCCCGGCATGGACGGGGAGGAGACGTTGCGCGAAATCCGCAGGCTGTGGGCCGACCTGCCGGTCATCATCAGCTCGGGCTACGCGCGGGAGGAATTGTTGAACCGGCTGGCGGCCTGTGCCCCGTTTGCCGTGGTGGAAAAGCCTTACCGCCCCGAGATGCTGCTGAACACCCTCCGGGCCTTGTTGCGCTGAACCTCGCCGCCACGCGTGGTTCCTGGCGGAGGGAAATCGAGGGCAAGCCATGAAACTGCTGCTGGTGGTCGATCCGGAGCCGGAGGCAGGCCGGCTGCTCAATGCCCAACTGCACCTGTCCGGCGTGGAAGTGCTGGCCGTGACCAGCGTCGCCGAGGGCACGCGCCTGGCCCTGGAATGCCGGCCGGACCTGGCGCTGATTGCGGCCGATCCCCCGGGCTGGGATGGCTTCAACCTGGCCCACCGCCTCCGCCAGGAGGCGCCCGAGATCCCGGTGGTACTGCTCAGCTCGCGCACCGACCCCTGGGTCGGTGAAACCGCCCGCGCCCTGCGCGCCCGTCACCTCCTGCCCAAGCCGGTCCGGGCCGGCAGTCTCCTGCCGCCGGTGCTCGACTTGCTGGGGCTGCTTCCCCTCACCGAGGAGGCACTCCGGGCCACTCCGGACGAGGCCGATCCCCACGGCGTTCCCGTCCCGCCGCCTCCGCCGCTTCAACCCACGGTCGCGCCCCCCGCACCTCCGCCCCCTGCAATCCCCGCGCCAGCGGCGGCCCCACCGGCCTCCCGCAGCGGGCCGGCACCTGCGGAAATCCCCACCTCACCTCCGCCCAGGACCGGGGCGAAAATCCTGGTGGTCGAGGACGACCGCCACATTGCCAAGGCTCTGGCCGTGCGCCTGCGCTCGGCCGGGCTGGAAGTGGTGCTGGCCTGCGACGCGCTCGGCGGACTGGAAATGGCCATGCGCCATCTGCCCGACCTGGTGATCCTGGACATCGGACTGCCGGCCGGCAGCGGCCTGAAGGTGGCCGAGCGCATCCAGACCCTGGTCCCCAAACTGACCCCCATCATCTTCCTGACCGCCAGCCGCCAGCCCGGCCTCCGCGAGCAGGCCGAACGCCTGGGCCCCGCCGATTACATCGAAAAACCCTACGACGCCGACAAGCTCCTGGAGTCGGTGTGGAAGGCCTTGTCGCATCGCGCGTGAGCCGCCCTCCTCGGGCCTCACACCGCCGGCCGAAACCGTCCCGCCTCATCCATCGGCAGCAGCCGCTCCAGCTCCGCCGTGAAACCGCCCCGATAAATCCGGGGCCGAAATCCCGGCGAGGCAAACGGCTCCCGCGCCGCCGGGTTTTCCATCCGCCAGCGGGCCCACTCGGCCACCAGCCCGGCGTTTTCCTTGATTTCCCAGAAGTGGTTGTAGAGCGCGTAAGCCAGCGGCCGGTCGGACAGTTCGGTCACCTTTTCATAAAGGCCCACAATCTGCCGGGTGATCTGCTCGACCCGCACCGCCACCTCCCCCCACGCCGGCGGCGGCGTGCTCAGAATCACCCGCAGGTCCGCCAGGTACCGTCGCGCCAGCTCCCCGTGCTCGATGGGCAGGTGGAAAATGTCCGCCGCCAGCCGGAGGTCCTCCAGGGTGAACTCGCGCCGGCCGCGGCTCTTGAACTGCGGCAACCAGGCCAGCAACGCCTCCTGGTAGGCCGCCGCAGGCACATAGGCCGGGCCCTGCCGCACATATGCCCCCAGGGTGCGGACCGGCACGAAGTTCGCCTCGAACTGGCAGTTGGGGTTCTGCAGGATGCCGGTGATCTCGCCCAGCAGCGCCCCCGGTCGGCCCGCGTACGGTCCCAGGTACAGCCGGCGCATGTCGTAGTCGTTGGCGTGAAGGTTGTCCCAGAGCATGGGTTTACGCCGCAACACCCCCTGCAACTCGCGGATCGAGTCCACCGGAATGACCTCGGAAATGATCTCCGGCCCGGTCCAGAGCACCTCGATGCCCGCCGCCAACTGCTCCCCCAGCGTCCGCAGATAGGGCGATTCGGCCACGCTGGGCTGCGCGAAACGGCCGCAGTACTCGGTGGGGCAGAACAACAGCTTCCCGGACCGGTTCCAGGCCCGGACCCAACCAAGGACGGTGTTGGCCACGTGGGCCTGGGCGCGGGCGGGCGAGCCGAACCGCTCCTTGTCCGCCGGGTTCAGCTCGGGGTTGATGTCGTCGAAGAGCACCGCGAAATCCCGCACTCCCAGCCGGCGCACCTGATCGAGCTTGGCCCGCAGGGCGGCCAGGTCTTCCGCGGCGCTGAACCGGATGTCCAGCCCCGGCGACACGGCGTAGATGAACCGCACCCCCTGCCGGCGGCACTCGCGCACCAGCGCGGCCAGTTCGGCGGCCTCGACCCGGTCATAACGCTCCCGCCAGACGGTGCGGTGCCTGGCGTCGTCCTTGGGGGCGTACAGGTACGCATTGAGGCCCGCGGCCCTGAGCCAGGCAAAAAGCTGGTGCCGCTGCGCGGCCGACCAGGGCCGGCCGTAAAAGCCTTCAACCACGCCAAACAGACCGGAAGGGGGCAAGTTCATGCTCGGGGACCCATGCGTTGCGCGGCGCACTTTGCCGGCTCGGCGCCAGCGAAGCAACCCCGGCTCCCGCAATCCACCGGGCGGGGGCAGACCGTCCCGCGCCGGCCGACGCCGCCTGCCACCGGGCTTTCGCATTGACGCTCCCCACCCCCCCGATAAAGTCCGCTCCATTCTAATCGGTTGCCGATTAGTGAACTCACGAACTCGAAAACGAAACCTGCTATGCCAGTTAAAGTTGCCATCAACGGCTTCGGTCGCATCGGGCGCATGGTCTTCCAGGCCCTCTGTGACCAGGGCCTGCTCGGAAGCCAGTTCGACGTGGTCGCCGTCGTGGACATCTCCACCGACGCCGACTACTTCGCCTACCAGCTCAAGTACGATTCGGTCCACGGCAAGTTCAGGCACACCGTGGCCACCGAAAAAAGCAACCCTGCCCTGCCCGAGGCCGATACCCTGGTGGTCAACGGCCACAAGATCAAATGCGTCATGGCCGTGAAGGACCTCGCCACCCTGCCCTGGAAGGAGCTGGGTGTGGAGCTGGTCATCGAGGCGACCGGCCTGTTCACCGACGCCGAGAAGGCCGGAGCCCACCTCACCGCCGGGGCCAGGAAGGTCATCATCACCGCCCCGGCCAAGGGGGGAGCTCGGACCTACGTCATGGGGGTCAATCACGAGCAGTACAACCCCGCCACCGATCACGTGGTCTCGAACGCCTCCTGCACCACCAACTGCCTGGCGCCCCTCGTTTACGTGCTGCTCAAGGAAGGCTTCGGCATCGAGACCGGCCTCATGACCACCATCCACGCCTACACCGCCACCCAGAAAGTGGTGGACGGCCCCTCCAAGAAAGACTGGCGCGGCGGCCGCGCGGCGGCCATCAACATCATCCCCAGCACCACCGGCGCCGCCAGGGCCGTGGGCGAGGTGCTCCCCGAAACCAAGGGCAGGCTCACCGGCATGGCCTTCCGCATCCCCGTGGCCAATGTGTCCGTCGTGGACCTGACCTTCCGCGCCACGCGCGACACCTCGATCGAGGAGATTGACGCCGCGCTCAAGAAGGCCAGCCAGACCTACCTCAAGGGTATCCTGGGCGTCACCGAGGAGGAACTGGTCTCGACCGACTTCATCCACGACGAGCGCAGCTCGATCTACGACAGCCTGGCCACGCTCCAGAACAACCTGAAGGGCGAAAAACGCTTCTTCAAACTGGTGAGCTGGTACGACAACGAATGGGGCTACAGCAACCGCGTGGTGGACCTGATGAAGTACATGGCCGCAAAAGGCCTGTAACCCGCCGCCCGTGGCCCGCAGCTTCGAGGGCGGCCCGGCCAACCGGGTCGCCCTTTTCGTTTCGGCAGGCTGGACGCACCAGCTCCCCGTGGCGCCGACTGGCAGTCGGCCGTGTCGCGGGCTGTCTGCCCGCGGACCGGCCGGTTGCCAGGGACTGCCTGCCGACGGCTGGTCGTTGAAACGGCGGACGGCGCCTGCGCAACCCCTGCCTGCCGGCTGGAAGCCGGCGGCACGGCAGGCTGGGAAGCCTGCGCTACGCCGCCGGGCTGGTAGCCCGTTCCACCCGGGGCCGCCGGCGGGGCGCCGACGGCTGCGGCCGGGGCGGCCGTGCTCCCCTAAGCTCCGGCATCCGGCATCCGGTATCTGGCAGCCAGCGTCTGACATCCAGCGTCTGGCATCTGGCGTCTGGCATCCGGCATGCGGCACCCGCGCTCCGGCCTTTCAGCCCGCCCGGCGGCCGGTCAGGAACCACGTCTCAACCTGCCCCCGGCCCTTGACCTCGATGGGGCCGCGCGGCTCAAATGTGTAGCGGCCGGCGAGCCGCTCCCGGGTGGCGGCGGTGACCTGGATGCGGCCGGGCAGACAGTGGCTTTCCATGCGGCTGGCCAGGTTCACCGTGTCCCCCCAGAGGTCGTAGTTGAACTTCTGCCGCCCGATGATCCCGGCGATGACCGGGCCGGTGTGGATGCCCACCCGCAGTCGCAAAGACGCCGGCCCCGGTGGCGGCACCCGGTCCACGTGGGCCATCATGTTCAACGCCAGTTCGGCCACCGCTTCGGTGTGATCGGGCCGCGGCAGGGGCACGCCGCCCACCACCATGTAGGCGTCGCCGATGGTCTTGATCTTCTCCAGGCCCTGCGCGCGGGCCAGCTCGTCGAAGGCACTGAACAGGTCGTCCAGCAGGCGAACCACCGCCACCGAATCCAGCCGCGCGGCCAGGGTGGTGAAGTCCACCAGGTCGGCGAACAGGACGGTGACCTCGGCCAGGCGGTCCACGATGGTGGTCTCGCCGCGTTTGAGGCGTTCGGCGATGGGGGCGGGCAGGATGTTCAGCAGCAGGCTCTCGGACTTCTGCTGCTCGGCGCGGAGGGCGGCGAGGTAGGCGGCTTCCTGGCGGCGGAGTCGGTTTTTCTCGAGGCAGGCGCTGATGCGCGCGCGCAGCAGCACGGTGTTGACCGGCTTGGCCAGGTAATCCTCGGCGCCGGCCAGGAGGCAACGGACCACGCTGTCCAGCTCATCCAGGGCCGAGAGCACGATGACCGGCAGGTCGCGCCAGGCCGGCTCGGCCCTGAGGGTGGCGAGGACCTGGCCGCCGTCCATGTCCGGCATGAGCACGTCCAGCAGCAGCAGGTCAAAGGGCTCGCGGTGCAGGCGTTCGAGGGCCTCGGCACCGCCGGCGGCCGTGCGTACCACGAAGCCCTGCTGCTCGAGCCGCCGGCCCAGCAATTCGCGATGCCCCGAGTCATCGTCCACCACCAGAATCCGCGCGGTGACGGGGGCGCCGGTGGCGGGCAGGACCACCGGCCGGGCGGTGGTGGCCTGCTGCAGTTGCTCGGCGGTGAGCTGCTCTTCCATCAGGCGCAGAAACTCGCGTGCCGCCCGGTGAATTTTCTGGAGGTCGGCCGCCAGCGCGATGGCCGGGCCGGATTCGGCCTGTTCGAGCAACAGATCGGTGTAGCCCAGCACGTGATTGAGCGGGGTGCGCAGGGCGGCGTGGAGGTTGCGCAACGCCCCGGCGTCGGCCGGCACCCGCTCCGGGACGAGGGCCTCGCGGATCACCTCCAACAACTGCCGCCCGGCCGCTTCGATGCGCTCCAGGTCGGGCCGGAGCTTTTCCAGCCCCAGCTCGGCGGCCTGTTCCCGGAGCAACTCGGCGTAGCCCAGGATGTGCGCGGCGGGGGTCCGCAGGTCGTGCCGTAGCCGTGCCAGAGGGTCCACCGCGGGCGGGCCGGCGGCGGCGGGGGTGGATGTGGAGTCGGGTGAAGTCATCCCGGCGGGGCGGGGCGGGCGAGCAGGGCCTGGATTTTGGCCAGCAACCGCGGCAGCTCGACCGGCTTGGTGTCAAAGTCGTCGCAACCGGCGGCGCGGGCCTGTTGTTCGTCCCGGGCCATGGCGTGGGCGGTGAGGGCGATGACCGGGATGCGGCGCAGTTCGGGGTCAGCCTTGAGGCGGCGGGTGGCCTCCCAGCCGTCGAGCACCGGCAGGCTGAGGTCCATCAGGATCAAATCCGGGGACTCGCGCCGGGCCAGCTCGAGGCCCTGCTGCCCGTCCACGGCGCAGAGGACGGCATAGCCCTTGCGCTCGAGCCGGCGGCTGAGCATGTCGCGGTTCATCTCGTTGTCTTCAACCAGGAGAATCCGGGGCATGGGAGGCAGGGGTCAAATCGGGGAGGCCGCCGCGGCGGGGGACAGGTGGCGGCGCAGTTCGGCGGCGAGTTCGCGCGGGGTGAAGTCGCCTTTGGGCAGGATGCGTGCCACGCGGCCGTTGAGGCGGCGCCGCTCGGCCTCGTCCAGGTCCCTGGCGGTCACCACGATGACCGGCACCGCGCGACCTTCGGGCTGCTGGCGGAGGGCCTCGAGAAATTCAAAGCCGTCCATCTCCGGCAGGAGCAGGTCCAGCAGGATGAGCGCCGGCCGGTGGGCCGCCACGGCCTCGAGCGCGGCGCGGCCGGTGGCGGCGGTGACGACCTGCCAACCTTCCGCCCGCACGGCGTGTTCGAGGGCGGCGCGGGCGGCGGGGTCATCGTCCACCACCAGCACGGGCGCGGGCGGTGCCGCCGATCGGACGCGGGCCAGCGCGCGGGCCAGCCGCTCGCGGTCCACCGGCTTGGTCAGGAAGTCCTCGGCGCCGAGGGTGTGGGCGAGGCGGGCCTCGCGCAGGACGGAGACCATGACGACCGGGATGGCCGCGGTCCGGGGGTCGGCCTTGAGGCGGGCGAGGACCTCCCAGCCGTCCGGGCCGGGCATGAGCACGTCCAGGGTGATGGCCTCGGGCTGCCACTGGCGGGCCAGTGCGAGGCCATCGGTGCCGCTGGCGGCCGTGCGCACCTCGAAGCCTTCGCGGCGGAGGCCGCGCTCGAGCAGTTCGCGCGCGGCGGGGTCGTCGTCAATCACCAGCACGCGCGGTCGGCCGGGGTGTGGTGGGGGGGCGGCGGGCGGCAGGGGAGCCGGAGCGGGACCGGCCGGCGTGGGCGTAGCAGCGGCGGGCAGGGCCGCCAC
Source organism: Verrucomicrobiales bacterium (assembly GCA_037439785.1). Taxonomy (GTDB): domain Bacteria; phylum Verrucomicrobiota; class Verrucomicrobiia; order Limisphaerales; family J093; genus DSVZ01. The sequence goes on from JBBIVJ010000011.1 coordinate 15,952, forward strand.
TTCGCCGGGGGGGGCAGGCGATTCGGCGGGGAGTACCACGGTGAAGGTGGAGCCCTTGCCCGGTTCGCTGACGGCGGTGATGCGGCCGCCGAGCAGTTCGCAAAAGCGACGGCTGAGCGTGAGCCCCAGTCCGGTGCCGCCGTAGCGCTGGGAAATCGTGGGGTCGGCCTGGGTGAAGGGCTGGAAGATGCGTTCGAGCTGGTCGGGGGCAATCCCGATGCCGGTGTCGCGGACGCTGAAGACCAGGTGTTCCGGGTCGGGGTCGGGCTCGGCAGGTTGGCGGCGGACGGTGAGGGTGATCTGGCCGTGCTCGGTGAACTTGGCGGCGTTGCTCAGGAGGTTGAACAGAATCTGCCGCACCTTGGTGCGGTCCGACCGCATCCGGCCCACCGCCGGCGGGCAGTCCACGACCAGCCGGTTGCCGCGTTGGGCCACCAGCGGTTGGACGGTGGCGGCGGTCTCGGTGACCAGGGCGGCGACGTCGAACTCCTCGAGGCTGAGGCTGACCTTGCCGGCCTCGATGCGGGACAGGTCGAGGATGTCGTTGATGAGCAGGAGCTGGTGTCGGGCGGCGGTCTGGATTTTTTGCAGATCAGGCACGTAGGTGCCGTGGCCGTCCTCGCGGGCCACCTCCTCGAGCATTTCGGCGTAGCCGATGATGGCGTTGAGCGGGGTGCGCAGCTCGTGGGACATCGAGGCCAGGAAGCGGGACTTGGCCTGGCTGGCGGCCTCGGCGGCCTGCTTGGCCAGGGCGAGGGCCGCGCGCTGTTGTTCGATCTCGGCGTTGGCGCGGCGCAGCTCCTGGTTGGTGGCGCTCAGCTCGGCGGTCTGCGCCTCGAGCCGGCGGCTGGCCAGGGCAAAGGAACGGGCCAGGTGCACCGAGGTGGCGCCGAAGAACAGGATCACCCCCAGTTGCCCGAAGGTCAGCCCGCCCAGGCCCGGCACGGCGAAGGGCAGGACGGGCAGCACCAGCAGGGCCAGCACCCCCGCGCTGATGGGCCGGGCCCCATCGCGGCCGGCCTGCCAGGCGCGGAAGGCGATGCTCACGATGCGCACCGCGCACACCCCCAGGACCACCACCCCCGTCAGCCGGGCCAACCAGAGCACCGGACCGGGCAGGCTCACCACCAGCTCGTTGACCATCAGCAGGCCCACCGCCAGGCCGGCGGCCGGGGCGATGCGGTTCAGCCGGGGCGGGGCGTCCGGCTCGAAGAGCAGTTGAAACAGTCGCAGGGTCAGGACCGCCAGCGCGGCCAGCCAGTGTTGGGTCAACTTCTCAAGCCCCAGGGCCGGCCAGCTCATCAGCGCCGCCAGGCCGGTCACCAGGGCGAAGTACAGGTGATTGCGGGCGGTGGGCTGGAAGGCGAACAGCAGGGCGTGGATCAGGCTGAAAGCCGCCAGCATGCCCGCCACGAAGCCAAAGCCGGTGAACCGCCCCGGGCCGCGGACGCCCGGCGGCGGACCGCCCCCCAGGCCGCGCCGCAGGAACCGTTCGGCCGGCTCGCGCACGGCGGGGTTTTCCGAGCCGGCCAGCCGGAGCAGCTCCTCGTGCAGCGGATGCAGGCCCGGCCCGCCGCGGGGCGGTCCCAGCGGGCGCAGCCGCAGGTCGCCCACCTCGCGGCCGGATTGAGCCGGCGCCAGCTCCAGCAGCGCCGCCTCCCGGTTCACGCCCTCGCGGTGGAAGGCCTCGAGTTTGACACGGGCCGGCTCGGACAGGCGGAGCCACAGTTCAAAACGGCCGTCGGCATCGCTGAGGGTGCCGCCCAGCCGCCGGCGCTCGCTGGTGGCCAGCACGAACGCCTCGGCCGCCGGGCGGCCGTTGACCAGGAGCACGCGGCCGCTCAGCCGGACCGGTTCCCGCCACTCCGCCCGTGTGGGGAGGGCGGCCGCGACCAGCCGCGCGCCGCCGTGCCGTTGGACCGGCCAGGGGGCGGGGGGGGCATCAGGCTCGAAATCGGCGGCGAACACCAGGCCGGGCTCGCCGGGGGCGACCGGCCGGAACATGTCCTGGCGGACCTGCGCTTCGGTGCGGGCGTGGTCCCAGATGCGCAGCCGGTCCAGCGCCCCTTTGAACAACGGTTCCCGGTCGGTGGTGGTTACCGAGCGGCCGAGAAAGAAGACGCCGTCGGGCGCCGCGGTGGCGAAGCTGCCGGCGTGGCGGTTGGTGCGCGGCAGCAGCACGCCGTCCAGGATCAGCCGCATCCCGCCGGGGCCGGTAACGGCGGCGACGTGGTACCATTCGCCCGGCCGCAGCCCCGCGGGCAGCTCAACCCAGTGCAAGGTGCGCCCATCGCCCGCGACCAGGGCGAGGTGGTCACCGTTGCGGGCCATCAGGCCCTGGTCCCGGAAAGGCCGGCCGTAATTCCAGACGCGGCGGGTGTCCCCCAGCTCGTCCCAGCGCACCCAGCATTCCACCGTGGCGGCGGTGAGGTTTTGGAAAGGGGCGACCGGCAGTTCCGCGTACGCTCCAGGGGCCAGCAGCTCCAGGACATGATTGGTGGCCGGCGGCGCGGCCTCCCCCGCCAGCAAGGCCCCCGACACCGTCCACACCGCCCACGCCGCCAGGCCGCGCCGGCCGGCGCTGCGACTTCGACACGGCTGCCGGCCGCGGGCAGCTCTCCCGGCGCGGGCCGGCAGTGGCTGGGGGGTGGTCATGTGCGTGTGTGCAGCTTAACGCGACAGGGCCGACGCAGGCCATGCGCGATTTGGGAAGGACGCCTCCCGGCGGCGCAAAGTTTCGCGCTGCATCCCTCGCCGCCCCCGCCCCGGCCTATCCCCGTCCGGCGAGTTCCACGAAGTTGCGCAGCATCTGAAGGCCGACCTCCTGGCTTTTCTCCGGATGAAATTGCGTGGCGAACACCTGGTCGCGCCAGACCGCGGAGGCGAAGGTCACGCCGTAGTCGGTGCGGGTGGCAATCAGCCCCTCCTCCTCGGGCCGGGGGTAGTAGCTATGAACAAAATACACGTGGCTGCCCTCGGGGACCCCGCGCAGCAGGGGGCAGTCCGGTCGGACCACCGCGAGGCGGTTCCAGCCGATCTGCGGCACCTTCAGGCCGGGAAGATCGGGAAACCGCACCACCGGGCCGCGGAAAATCCCCAGACCGGCCGCGCAACTGTTGAACTCCTCGCTCCGCTCAAAAAGGGCCTGGTAGCCGACGCAGATGCCCAGGAACGGCCGCCCGGAGCCGATGAATGCCCGGCAGGCCTCGATCAATTCCCGGCGCTGGAGCGCATGGAGGCAATCATCGAACGCGCCCACCCCGGGCAGGACCAACCCCTGCAGGTCGGACCAGCCCTCCGGCCGGTCCACCACCCGCACCCGGGCCCCGACGTGGACCAGGGCCTTGAACACGCTGCGCAGGTTGCCCGCGCCGTAGTCAATCAAGCCAATCACGCGGCGAGCGTAAGCCGAAGCGGCGAACAAACCAAGCCGGCGCACAGGGGAGGTCGAAGGTCGAAGGCCGGAGGCGGACGCCGGACGCCGGATGCCAGCTACCAGAGGTGGGGGGAGCGCGGCCGCCCCGGCCGCAGCCGTCGGCGCCCCGCCGACGGCCCGGGGCGTGGCACGGGCAACCTGCCCGGCGGCGTAGCGCAGGCTTCCCAGCCTGCCGTGTCGCCGGCTTCCAGCCGGCGGGCAGGGGTTGCGCAGGCGCCGTCCGCCGTTTCAACGACCAGCCGTCGGCAGGCAGTCCCTGGCATCCGCCGCAGACCGAGGCCCGCACCACGAAGGAAGGGTCGAAGGCCGAAGGCCAGAGCCGGACGCCGGATGCCGGAGGCCAGAGGTTAGGGGAGCGCGGCCGCCCTGGCCGACACCGTCGGCGCCCCTCCGCCGGCCCACGCCGGCGGCTACCAGCCCCCCGAGTCTTTCACCTTTCCGGCCGGCCTCGCCGCGCTGAAGCTTTTCCAGCCGCCGTGCGTTCACGGCATCCGGACCTTCAACCGGAAAAAGCGCTGGTCGCCAAGGTCCGTTGGCAGGCGCAGCCCGCCCCCCATTCCTGCCGGCTCGGGCCCAACCGTCGGCGCTTCGGGCCACTCCGTCCAGGTGCCTCCGACGAGCTCCGCGGTGTGCTCGACGCGGTACGCGCGCCCGGCCACGAACGGCGCAAACCGCAGTTGCCAGGTGCCGTCGGCGGCCGGCTCCAGCCACAACCGCAGGTGCGAGGCGGCGTCGGTCGGGTCGGTGCCGAGGACAAACTCGGCGTAGTGAGTGAAGCCGTCGCCGTCGGAGTCAGCCGCGGCGTCGGGCGGCGTGGCAAAAAAATGCCCGGCCCACCAGGCGGGCAGGGTGCCGGCGGGTGGCGCGTCCTGGCCCTCGCGGTACATCCAGCGGACGGCACCGACGGCGAGGGTTTGACCGGAGGCGCCTGTGGCGTTGGTCAGGCGGACCTCGGCGGTCTCGCCGCGTTCCAGCCAGAGGTCGGTGGCCAGCTTGCGGAAGGCGGAAGTCGCCTGGGCCTGGTTCACCCGCACGGTGCGGGTGGCGCGGCGCGTGCGGATTTCGTAGGTGACGCCCGCGGCGCCGACGTTGGCCGGTAGGCGGTACTCGAGGTCGTAGGTGCCGGGGACCTCCACGCCGACCCGCCAGAGCGCAGTGGCCGTGGGGGAACCGATGGTGGTCGCGGTGCTCCAGTAACCGGCGGGCGGACTGCCGCCGCCGGATTGGTTGAAGCTCCAGGTGCCGGTGCGACGCGTCTCCCACTCGCCCACCGTCAGTGGCCAGAGAGCCGGCCGGACGGACCGGGCTTCGGCGAAATTGGTTTCCTGCCCGGAGCGTTCGTTGACCACCCGCAGCAAGAGGTCCACCGGCGTGGTCCCGAACCGTGCCTCCAACCCGGCCAGCAACACGGTGTGGCGCGTGGACTCCACGGCCGTCCCGGCCACCAAACCCGGGCCGCACGATGCGCCGGCACCCAGCTCGACGCGGCCGCGGGCCGGTTCGAGCGTTTCCCAACTGACCAGGACGCTGTCGCGGCCGGGGCTGATGCGGAGGTTTCTGGCGCGCAGCGGCGAGGTGTCGGGTTCGAGCGTGACGTTGGTCTGGAGCACCGGGGGGCCGCCTTCCGGCCAGAGCAGTTCGCGCGTGCGCCAGCCGGGGGCGGAAACGAGGAGGCGGGCGGGCGGGCCGGCGGCGAGCAGCCGGGCAAAGGTGCCGTTCTCGTCTGTGCGTAGCACGGTGGGGACGGCGCCGCAGACTTCGAGGCGGGCGTCGGGCACGGGCTGGCCGGACGCGGAGCGGACGGTCCCGACCAGACCACGGACCGAACCATCGCTCTTCCAGGGCATGGACGGCGGCGCCACCGGCTCGGTGAAAAGGGGCGGCTGGACGGGATCATGGAGCGTCGGCCGGGTCAGGGCGGTGATGAATTCGGCCCGCGGCACATTGTCGCGGGCGGGGACGGCGTAGGAATAGACCAGCACGCCGTCGGCGCGGGGCGCGGCAGGGCCCTGGCTGACGCGCGTCGAGCGCATTTGCACGAGCGAGTTGGAGAGTGTGTTGAGGTAGGCCCCCACGCCCAGGACGACGTGGCGCTGGAAGCGGTTTTGCCGGGCGAAGCGGCTCCAGTCGGCCCAGGCGCTGGCGTGGGTTTCCTGGCGGAAGTAGACCATGGGGATGTTCAGGTCCAGGAGCCCCTCGGCCATCCAGCCGCGCCAGTCCTGCAGGACCTGTGACCAGGCGGCGCTTTGCAGCCAGGAGGTGAACGAGGTGGCGGCGGGGGTCCAGGTGATGGTGGCGGCGGAGATTTTGACCTCCGGCCGGAGCGCGGCAGCGGCGAGGTACACGCGACGGACCAGTGCGGTGACCTGGTCGCGACGCCATTGTTGCCAGGCCGAGTCGTCCGGGGCGGGGCGGCCCGTGGAGCCGGTGGCGGCGTTGAAGCGGGCGACCGCGACCGGGTGGTAGCCCCAATCGCGGCCGGCATAGCGCACGTAGTCGAAGTGCAGGCCGTCAATGTCGTAGCGGCTGATCAAATCGAGCGCCACGTTGAAGGTGTGGTCCTGAACCGCCGGATGGCCGGGGTCGAAGGCGTAGTTCGCCCCGTCCCATAGTTCGCCGGTGAAGGACTCGGTGAGCCAGTCGGGGTGGAGGCGGTAGGGGTGAGTGGCCTGGGGCGGGGGCGTGCTCTGGCGGTTCCAGATGTTGTAGGTGACGATCCAGGCGTGGACCTCGAGGCGCGGGCCGGCGTTTTCGTCATGGGCGCGGGCCAGCAGGTAGGCGAGGGGGTCGAAGCCGCTCTGGACGTCGCTGGCGCGGGGTTCGAAGCGGCTGGCGTAGTAGGCGTCGCCGCGTTTGCGGACCTCGACGAAGAGGGCGTTGAAGCGGGCGGCGCGGGCCTCGGCCACCAGGGCGTCCACCTCGGCCGGGGTGCGCAGGGCGGGGTGGAAGGTGTCGGCCCACCAGCCGCGGAGTTCGGGCTCGGCAGCCAGGAGCCGGGCTGCGGCCAGTCCGCCGGCCAGCGCCTGAAGGCCTGCGCGCCGACGCCGGTTCATCGCCGCGAGCGGGGCACGGTCTCGCGGACCCGGCGCAGGTCACGGTCCTGGGCAGTGGAAGGGACCTGGACGCTGTAGCTGGCCGGATTGGCGAGGTAGGACTTCTTGATGGTTTCGGAGGCCTCGACGATGTGGGGGTCCACCCAACGCCAGAGTTCGGCGTGGCCGTCGGCAAAGGAGAGTACGCCGCCGCGGTTGTGGCGGCTGGCGGGCAGGTTCCACCAGTAGAAGGCCGGGTTGTCCGGCGGCAGGATGCCGAGCGCGCCGTTTTGGATGCTCCACTCGTCCTCGCACAGGAAGACCGAGGCGCGGCTGGGGCCGGGGTCGGTGATGTCGGACTCGCGGTACACGGGGTTGGGGATGAGGGAGGGGTTGAGGTGGGCCAGGCCGGTGCCCATGGCGTAGCTGCGGGTGCGGAGCAGGTTGGGGAAGCGCGTGACCTTCGAGCGGTCGGCCGGGCAGTGGTAGATGGCCACGGAGGTGTTGTACTTGAAGAGCACCCCCCGCTGGATGTTGGTGGTGGTGCGGTCGGTCTTGGCGTCGCCCTCGATCCAGGAGCCGGGCAGGCTGATTTCGCCGCTGGCCTCGTTGGGCGGGAGCCAGCCCTGATGGTCATCGGTGTACATCGCCCAGCAGAGGGTGAGCTGTTTGAGGTGGTTGAGGCAGCCGATGGCGTGGGCCTTGCCCTTGGCGCGGCTGAGGGCGGGCAGCAACAGCCCCGCCAGGATGGCAATGATGGCAATGACCACCAGCAGCTCGATGAGGGTGAAGGCGGTCCGGCGGGCCGGTCGGCGCGGGCGAGGCGTCATGCTGCGCGGTTGCCCCCCTCTGCCCTTCGCCGCGTGGGCGGGGCCACGGGGTGAAAGGGTGGAGGAGGGGAGGGGATACGTGCGGGCCGGCCTCATTTGACCACGGCACGGAAGAATTGCGCGGCGCCGGTCGCCGGCACGCTGGCCCGGGCGGTGGGGCCGTTCAGGGTCACGCCCGGCACGTCCGACCAGGTCCGGAGGTCGGTCGAGCTTTGGAGGCCGTAGGTGGCGCCGGCCAGGCCGGTGAGGGTGAACTCGAAGCTGCCGCCGCTCAGGCGCGGGGCGCCGAGCGTGGGCGGGGTAGAGGGCGTCGGTTTTTTCACCTCGAAGGCGACGATGCCGTTGTTCGAGTTCAGGGCGAAGAGCATGTTGCCGCCGAAGTCCGCCTGGCCGGTGCCGTTGATGTTGGCGTTGTCGGCCGCGCAGAACTCCTGGTCAATGAGCACCGGGTTTTCCAGGTCCGCCAGGTCGTAGAGCCGGACATTGTCCGGGTTCTCGAAGGCGACCAGGGCCAGGAAGTTGTTGACCGGGTCCCAGGCCAGCGTCGCGCTGCTGCCGGGGAACTGGGTGGCGTAGTCGTGGAGCGTGGTGGCCGTACCGGCGGCGAGGTCGAAGCCCACGTGCCGCAGGCTCTGGCCGGTGGCCTTGCCGAAGAAGCTGTTGCCCGGCCCAAAGGCGACGCTCAGGCCGAAGTTGCCGGCGGTGGCGTCCTCGACGGTGAGCAGGGTGGGCTCGAACTGGGCCCCGTCGGCGGTGGTGAACACGGCCACGGCCTGGCCGCTGCGCTGGGCGGCGAGCAGTTGGGTTTGCAGGCCGCTGCCGCGGGCGTCGAGGGTGTCGCCCCAGCGGCCGCCGCCGGGGTTGCCCAGGTACACCGCCTCGGGCAGCGTGTCGGGCGCGTCATTGGCCCAGCGGTAGATGTTGAAGGAACTGGCGCCGGCGTCGGTGGTCAGATTGCAGGCGAAGACCGCGCCGTCGTCGGCCACGGCAATCATGTTCAGGGCAAAGGTGCCGCCGAAGACAACCGAGGGCTCGACGGTGAGGGTGTGCAGGAATTCGCCGGTCCGGCCGTCGAGGACGTAAATCTGGTTGCCCTCGGTGCGGCTGATGACCAGCACGTGGCCGTTGGACGGGTTGTAGGCCAGGCCGCGCTGGGAGTTGTCCTGGTTCAACCAGGGAAACGCCCCGGGCGGCCGCTGCCATTTGAGGGTGAGGGCGTCGGACCGGACCAGCGGCACGACGGTGAGAGTGGCCGGGGTGCTGGTCGCCTCGCCGGCCTGGTTGCTGACCCGCACGGTGTAGTCGCCCGCCCGGGCGGGCGAGGCGGCGACGATGCCGAGCGTGGAGTTGGTCTCGCCGGCCAGGGGCTCGCCATTGAACAGCCACTGGTATGCGAGCGGTTTGGTGCCCCGGGCGAGGACGCCGAACTGTACGCTGCCGCCTTCGAGCACGGTCTGGCTCAGCGGCGGGGTGTCAATGACTGGCGGCTCGGCGACGACGGAGATTTCCACCCGGGCCATCAAGAGGCCGTTGTTGGTATCCAGGCCCACGACCCTGTCCCCCAGGAGGGCGGCGGCGGCGGTGCCGTTGCCGTTGGCGTTGGGCGGAGAGGCCGGCATGGGCAGGACCTCGCCGATGCGGGTGGGGGCGGCGGGATCGCTGAAGTCGAACACCGAGAGGGTGTGGGCGCTGTAGTCCACGGCGACCAGGCGTTTGGTGGCGGGGTCGTAGGCGATGCCGGTCACGCCGTTGGCGATGACGCTGGTGGGGATGGTGCGCACGGTGGTCGCGGTGCCGGCGGCGAGGTCGAAGGAAAGCTGGATCAGGGCGTTGCCGTTGAGCTTGGCCCAAACGGTGTTGCCGTCGCCAAAGGTCAACCCCAGCCCGGCCTTGCCCGAGGCGTCGGTGGTCAGGGTGCGGGCGGTGAAGTTGGTGCCGTCGGTGGAGGTGAAAATGGTGAGGTACTTTCCGTTGCGCGACATGGCAGCCAGTTGGGTGTCCACCCCGCTGCCACGGGCGGCGAAGTTGTCGCCGAAACGGATGTCCTGGCCCGAGCCGCCCAGGCCGGAGGTGGCGTCGCCCTCAAAGGCCACGGCCACCGGGGTGTCGGTCTGTTCGTTGCCCCAGCGGTAGATTTTGAAGGGGGTGTTGACGGTGTCGAGGGTGAGGTTGGCGGCGTAGATGGTACCGTCGGCCGCGGCGCCCACCAGGTTCAGGGCGAAGGTGCCGCCGGCGATGGGGAAGCCGCCGTCGGCATCCATCGGGCTGAGGGTGCGCGGCGCGCCCAGTTCTGCCGAGCCGTCCGAGCCGTCGGTGCCGTTCAAGACATAGACCTGCGGCCCACCGGCGCGGCTGAGAAACAGGACATTGCCGGTGGCCGGGTTGATGGTCACGCCGCGTTCGGTGTTGCCGGTGGTGACGTAGGGGCGGTCGCCCGGGGCGATTTTCCAGACTTCCAGCAGGGCGTCGGCCCGAAGACCGGCCCCGGCAGCCAGCTGGGCCGCAGTGAACGCCAGCGCGGGCAGGGAACGGGGGACGAGGGTGGGTTTCATGGTCGTGTGCTGTGGTAGAGTGAGTCGGATCAGACGGATCGGACGGATCAACGAACAACGCCGGCAGTTTAGCGGCGTGACCCGCCGTGTCAAAGGTGGTCGGCTCAGAGCGCTCCCCCGCAGGCACACCCGCGGCCTGCCGGAGCATTCAGCGCCGCTTGTAGCTGATGGCCATGCCGTCGTTTTTCTCCATCGAGGCGCGCACGATCACGGTTTCATAAGCGCCCCCGCGCTCGACGTGGTCCAGGTAGTCCTGCATCTCGCGCGCGAACTGGATGACGTTGTCCGCCACGACCACCGCGCCCGGTTTCAACTTCGGCTCGATGGCCCGGAGGTACTTCAGGTAGTCGCGCTTGACCGCGTCAATGAAGACAAAGTCGAACTCCCCCTCCAGCGCGGGCAACACCTTCAACGCGTCGCCCTCGACCACCGTCACCGTTTTCTCCAGGCCGGCCCGGCGGATGTTCTCGCGGCAGGCACGGACCATGTCCGGATCAATGTCAATGGTGATGAGCTGTCCGCCGGTGCGCTCGAAGCCCACCCCCATGTGCAGGGCACCATAGCCGGTGGCTGAACCGACCTCGACGCCGCGTGTGGCGCCGCGGGTCTGGACCAGAATGCGCAGCAACATCGCATCGCCGGGGGTGGTGTTCAGGCGGATGCGTTTGAATTCGCGGATGAATTTTTCGCGGGCTTCTTCCGAGACCGGAGCACTGTCGCCCGTGCGGGCGGCGGGCAGGGCCAGGGTCCACAAGCCGCAGGTCAGGGCCAGGGCCAGCCGACGAACCTTCCAGGGAGGCGGGGAATGTTTCATGGGCCCAAACATGCGCCCGAGAGCGACGGTGGCAACGCCAAAAGCCGGGGCCGGGCGAAGGCCGAAGGTTGAAGGGGAGGAAGTGGGAGCCCCAGAATCCCCAAACAAACGGGAGGGCCAACGGACAGCTTGTTCCGGCCAGTGGCTTCCCGCCATTCACCTTTCAATCTTTCTGGCCTTTTCACCCTTCCTGACCGCTTCCTCCCCCCGGTTGCGACAGGCGCAACGGGGCGCATTGCAGAAAAACCTTGCCCGGCGGGGCGGGCGCGCTTATTGGCCGGGCGGACATTCACCCATGAAAACCTTGCTTTTCACCCGGCTTCGCCCGTGGCGACCCGCCCTTGTGGCGGTGGCCCTGGCGGGGTGGCTCGCGCCGCTGCAGGCCGCCGAACCCATCCGCGTGCTGCTGGTCTGTGGCGGGCACGATTACGAGACCAACCAGTTTCTGCAGGTCTTCCGGGACAACCCGGAGATCACCTTCACCCACGTCACCCACCCGGCAGCGCACGCCTGGCTGGCGGCCGATCGGGCCCGCGAGTGGGACGTGCTGGTCCTTTACGACATGTGGCAACCGATCAGCGAGGCGGCCAGGGCGGACTTCCTGGCCCGGCTCCAGGAAGGCAAGGGCCTGGTGGCCATCCACCACGCCATCGCCAATTACCAGCAGTGGCCCGAGTATGAACGCATCATCGGCGCCCGCTACTACCTGGCCCCCACCAACCGCGCGGGCTGGATCAAGCACCGCTCGCAGTACACCCACGACGTCACCTTCCGCCTCCGGGTCCCGGCCCGGGATCATCCCGTTACCCGCGGGCTGAGCGACTTCGACATCCGCGACGAGACCTACCGGCTGTTCGACATCGCCGCCGACGTCACCCCGCTGCTCGGCACCGAGGAACCGCTCAGCAGCCCCATCGTGGCCTGGGCCAGGACCTACGCCGCCGCGCGCGTCGTGTACCTGCAATCCGGCCACGACCACCACGCCTACGCAAACCCGCACTACCGGCGGTTCCTGGCCAACGCCATCCGCTGGGTCGCCCGCCGCGATTGACCCCCGCCCGCCCGCCGCCCCGCCTCCCGCATGATCCTGAAGGTGCTGGCCTGCGACATTGCCCGGCGGGAAATCTGCCATTGCGCGGCGCGCAGCCCGAACGTCGTGGACCTGGAATTCCTGCCCCAGGGCCTGCACGACACCCCCGCGCAGGGCCGCGTCGAACTGCAACGCCGCATCGAGGCCGTGCCGACCGGGGCTTACGAGGCCGTGCTGGTGGGCTACGGACTGTGCGGCGGCCTCCTGCACGGATTGCGCGCGGCCACCACGCCGCTGGTCATTCCGCGCGCCCACGATTGCATCACCTTCTTCCTGGGCTCGAAGACGCGGTACCAGCAGCGGTTCGCCGAACGACCGGGCACCTACTACTTCACGGCCGGCTGGCTCGAGGTGCCGCTGCGGCGGGGCAACCGGGCCGGCGCCGGTCACGGGGCGTTCCTGCCGGCCCGGTCCGCGGCCGCCCTCCGGGCGCAGGCCGCGACCTGGGCCGCCCGCTACGGGGAAGAAGCCGCCCGGTTTCTGCTGGAGGAACTGCAACGATGGACCCGGCACTACACCCACGGCGCCTGGATCGAACTGGACTTCGCCCGGCCGCTGGCACTGGACCGCCAGGTCCGGCAGATTTGCGCCGAGAAGGGCTGGCAGTATGAATCGGTGCCCGGCGACCTCGGCCTGCTCCAGCGCTGGCTGGACGGCCAGTGGGCGCCGGAAGATTTTCTGGTGGTGCCGCCCGGTCAGCGGGTGGTTCCTTCCCACGATGACCAAATCCTGGCCGCCGAACCGGCTTGAGGGAACCGCTCCGGCGACCGGGTGCCGGGGGCTTGGTAATGAGAGAGCGCGGGCGCCTCGCCCGCCGGGCTGAGCGCCCCGCAGCACCCCATCGGCTCTGGCGGCACCATCCGCCTCCCCCGGGAAAGCGGCAAAGGACTGCCGCCCGTCAAAACGCCGCCGCGCTGAAAAGTCGCTCCCCCGCGTGCGCCTGCTTGGGGAGTGCGTCAGGCCTCTGGCGCACTGTGTCAACACCGACCACATCGGACTTTGGGGTTCGGATTTCGCCCGGCCGGCTGGAAGCCGGCGACACGGCCGGCTGGAAGCCGGCGCTACATCACGAGGCGGGTAGCCGCCGGCCGCAGCCGGGACGGCCGCGCTCCCCAAGCCACTGGCATCTGGCATCCGGCATCCGACTTCGGCCTTCGACCTTCGACCTCCCTGGGTGCGAGTCCGCTTGTTGCCCTGCCGCCCGGTGCCTACACTGAGCGCCATGAGACGCTCCGCGTCGCGCGCCCCGGTCACCCTGGGTCTGATCCAAACCGCCTGTTCCACCGATCCGGCGGACAACCTGGCCCGCACCCTGGGCCGGGCCGAGCAGGCCGCCCGCGACGGCGCCCGGATTCTTTGCACCCAGGAGCTGTTCCGCTCGCAGTACTTCTGCCAGGCCGAGGACCACGCCAACTTCAAGCTGGCCGAGCCCATCCCCGGCCCGAGCACCGCCGCCTTCCAGAAACTGGCGCGCCGGCGCCGCGTGGTGGTCATCGCCTCGCTGTTCGAGCGCCGCGCCCCCGGCCTGTACCACAACACCGCGGTGGTGCTGGACGCCGACGGCTCGCTGCTGGGGTGCTACCGCAAGATGCACATCCCGGACGACCCGCTTTACTTCGAGAAGTTCTATTTCACGCCCGGCGACCTCGGCTTTCGCGCCTGGCCCACCCGCCACAGCACCGTGGGGGTGTTGATCTGCTGGGACCAGTGGTTCCCGGAGGCGGCGCGGCTCACGGCGCTGGCCGGCGCCCAGATTCTGTTTTACCCCACCGCCATCGGCTGGCACCCGACCGAGAAGGCCGCCCACGGCGCCGCCCAGCGTCAGGCCTGGGAAACCATCCAGCGCGCGCACGCCGTCGCCAACGGCTGCTTTGTCGCCGCGGTGAACCGCGTGGGCCACGAACGGCCCTACGGCGGCGAGGGCATCGAGTTCTGGGGCCAGAGTTTCGTGGCCGATCCCCAGGGACAGGTGCTGGCCCGTGCCGCGGCCGATCGCGAGGAAACCCTGCTGGTGGCCGTGGACCTGGCGGCGGTGGAAACCACCCGCACCCACTGGCCCTTCCTGCGCGACCGGCGCGTGGACGCCTACGGCGACCTCACCCGCCGCTGGCGCGATTGACCTCGCCGCCGCCCGTCATGGCTGCCCCGGAACCTCCCGTGGCCTGGGTCACCGGCGCGGCCGGCCTGATCGGGCATTACCTGGTGCAACTGGCTCCCCGCTGCGCGCCGGGGTGGCGGGTCGTGGGCCTGACCCGCGCGGACCTGGACCTGTGCGATGCCGCGGCGGTGCGGCGGCGGTTCGCGGCCGACCGGCCCACGCTGGTGCTGCACTGCGCTGCGCTGAGCCGAAGTCCGGCCTGCGAGGCGGACCCCGCCCTGGCGTGGCGCGTCAACGTCGAGGCCACCGCAGCGTTGGCGGAGGTGGCCGCCGGGGCGCAGGTGGTGTTTTTTTCGACCGACCTGGTCTTCGACGGCCGCCGCGGTCAGTACACCGAGGCGGAGGCCCCCAACCCGCTGGGGGTTTATGCCGCCACCAAGGCGGCGGCGGAGGCGCGGGTCCTGGCCCATCCGCGGGCCCTGGTCATCCGCACCTCGCTCAACGGCGGGACCTCCCTCGGCGGCGACCGGGCCTTCAACGAGCAGATGCGCCGCTCCTGGCAGGCCGGGCGGGCGGTGCGCTTGTACACCGATGAGTTCCGCTCGCCCATCCATGCCGCGGTCACGGCGCGGGTGGTGTGGGAACTGGCCCTGCAGGGACTGACCGGCCTGTATCACGTGGCCGGCGCGGAGCGGCTCTCGCGCTGGGAGATTGGCCGGCTGGTGGCCGCGCGCTGGCCGCAGTTGCATCCGCAAATCGAGGCCGCCTCGGTCCGCGATCATCCCGGTCCCCCGCGTCCCCCGGACACCTCCCTGAACTGTGCCCGGGCTCAGGCAAGACTTTCCTTCCCGCTGCCGGGGTTGACGGCATGGCTGGCGGCGCATCCCGACGAGCCGTTTTAGCGTGGCCGGCGCCGCCGTGAGAACGCCATCACTGATCGGGCCCGGAGGGTGCACTTCCACTGATTGTTGAGGTCGTCGCGCAGGTTTCCAACCTGCCGTATCGCCGACTTCCCAAACGGCGAGGGGGGAAGTGCGGAGGATTTGCCACATTGGAAACCTTCAGTCCCGCAGGTTGGGAAGTCGGCAGGTCGGTCAAGCCGACAACGGCAAGAACCGAAGACACGCCCTTACGTCGGGCTGCCGCACTGACCTGTAGGGGGTGCAGGCCCCTGGCCTGCAGGCGGTGCGGGCGTCTCGCCCGCACCCCGGCAGCCGGGACGGCTGCACCACACTGAAACTCCGAAACTCCGAAACTCCGGCCCCGTAGCGCCGACTGGCAGTCGGCTGTATCGCGGGCTGTCAGCCCGCGGACCCCGGATGTCAGGAGTGCCAGCCGACAACCAGTCAGTCGTTTCGCTGACTGTCCTTGCAGCCTCCCGCCTGCCGGCTGGAAGCCGGCGATACGGCAGGCTGAGAAGCCTGCGCTACGCCGCCGGGCTGGTAGCCCGGCGGGACGGGCAGGTGGTCCGTTCCACCCGGTGCCGTCGGCGCGGCGCCGACGGCCGCGGCCGGGGCGGCCGCGCTCCCCAAATCTCCGGCCTCTGACCTCCGGCATCCGGTATCTGGCCTCCGGCATCCGGCATCCGGTATTTAGCACCGGGCATCCGACTCCGGTCCTCAACCTTTTGACCTTGCCTTGCAGGCAAATTGTCCCTGCCCTCGGGCCCTCGCGTCAGGCCCAGTGGGCGGGATTCACGAGGGGGAAGAGGTTGTCCAGCGACTCGATCTGGCCCAGCCAGGCCTCGTCCATCGTGCCCCGGGTGAGCTGGCGGTGCAGGGAGTTGAACCGGAGGATGTGTTCGCGCACCCGCCGCCGGGCGTAGCCGGGGCTGGTGCCGGTGTGGAGGATAAACGGCCAGTCGCTGGCCTGGGCCAGGAGCAGCTCGCGGGCGGCCTGTCGCAGCGCCCGCAGTTCCCGTTCGGCGGGCGGTACCGGCCAGCGGTTGGCCAGCTCGGCCATGCGCTCGCGGGCCACGGCCAGGTGGCGGCGGATCCACTCGTTCTTCTCGTTGAGCCACACCTCCAGGTAGCCCTGTTCGCCCCAGGAAGAGGCGGTGGGCTGCACCAGTTGATGGGTCCGGTGCTGCCGCAGGTAGTCGCCCGGGCTGACCAGTTGAATGGCGGGTTCGACTTCCGCAGCCATGCGGACGAAGGCGTCGAGGAACTCCGGCCCCTCGTACCACCAGTGACCGAACAGCTCGGCGTCGAAGGGCGCGGTCAGGATCGGCGGCCGCTCCATGAACGCCTCGATGCGGTCCAGCCGTTGCCGGCAGTTTTCCAGAAACCGCCGCGCCTGCGCGCGCGCCACCCGCTCGGCGGCGTCGCGATCGTACACCTCCGTGGCCCCGGCCGGGCCGGTGATGCGGTGGTACTTGATGCCGGTGAAGCCGCGCTGCTCCGGCGAGGGCACGTAGGATCGCACGTATTCCCACTCCAGGTCAAAGCCGATGTCCCGGTAGAAGTCCCGAAAGTGCGGGTCGCCCGGGAACCCGCCCTGGCGACTCCACACCTGTCGTGCCGAGTCGGGGTCGCGCCCGAACACCGCCAGCCCGCCGGGGGTGAAGACCGGGGCGAACACCCCGTAGCGCGGACGTGGCGTGCCGTGGAGCAGGCCGTGCGCCTCGACCACGGTCCATTGGAGCGAGGTTTGCGTGAGTACCGGTTCGAGCGCGGGGTCGTAGGCACACTCCGGCAGCCAGAAACCGGACGGTTCCCGGCCGAACCAGGCACGGTGATGCTCCAGCGCGGTGCGCACCTGGCCGCGGACCGAGGGCGGGTGATCGGCCAGCAACGGCAGCACGGCGTGCGTGGTGGCACAGGTCAACAGCTCGATCCGCCGCGCTTCTGCCAGCCGCCGGAAGGCGCTCAGCAGGTTGCGATCGCAATCCACCCAGCGCTGCCGCAGGCGTCGGAAGCGGTCCCGGTAAAACTCCGCCAGCCTGTGCGTGGCCGGTTCCCAGCGGGTGCGCATCACCTCCTTGTCCGCCAGTTCGATCAGGGTGTTGAGCCGCCGCTCGCACCGCGCGACCAGGAGCGGGTCCTGCAGCATCGTGCAGAGCGTGGGCGAGAGCGACACCGCCAGGCGGGCGTTGAGCCGGTCCCGTTCCCAGCCTTCGAGCACTTCGAGCAGGGGCAGGTAGCACTCGAGCACCGCCTCGAACAGCCAGCTTTCCTCCAGCGCGTGCTCGTGCTCGGGGTGGCGCACAAACGGCAGGTGCGCGTGCAAAACGAGGGCGAAGTAACCGGGCATGGGAGGCAGGGGTGAGCCGGGGTCCGGGGCCGCGCGGGCGTTCAATCGCTCGCGCTCCGCGCGGCCGGCGGGCGCAGGGCAGGGTCGGCAGGCGCCGACTCCACCGGGCCGCGGTAGGTGGTGTGCCGGACAAAGTTCAGGCACGCCGTGCGCGATTCGGCGCCGTCCGCGGCCGTGGCCTCGGCGCGCAGGGCGTATTCGCCGTCGGGCAGGGCAAACCGCAGGGTGAAGCTCCCGTCCGGGCGCAGCGGGATCGACTCGCCGTCCACGGTCACACGCGCATCCGGTTCGGTCGCGCCGTACACGATCAGCTCGGCATGGATGTTGAACCAGAACCGCCGCGGGCGCGGTGCCGGCAGTCCCCCCTCGGCGCTGCTGGGCAGCGGAGCCTGCGGGAGCCGCTCCGGTCCGGGAGGCCATTCGCCGGAGGCGGGGATCGGGGGGACAGCGCCGGCAGCCGGCCCGGCAGGACCGGGTCCGGCGGCAGGGACGGTCAGTGAACCCGGCGGCGCGCCCCGTCCCGGCGCGGCCAATTCGGCCGCCATTGCCTGCGCCTGGGCCGCCCTCCACGTCGGTGCGGCCACGCGCTGCAGCACTTCGGCCCCACGGCCGAAAACCGCCCCCGTTTCCCCGGGGCCTGACGGTGCAGGGCCGGGCGGCACGGCCGGGAGTGACGGCGCGGTCGCTTCAACCGGCAAGGGGGGCGCGAGCGGTGCAGGCTGGGTGGGCTCCGGCAACGGCACCGGCAAGGGGACCGTCTCCTTTGCTGCGGCGCCCCCGGCGGCGGGAGCAATCAAAGGCTCCGGCTTCGGCGCGGGCTGCGGCGGCAACGGTTCCCTCACCGGCTCAGCAGGCAGCCGACCTGCCGCGGCGGGTGAAGCGGCGAGGGGCTCCGGCCGGCCCTCAGCCGCCAGCTCGGGGGGCAGGGTCAGCATGACAAACTCGGCCGGAGCGGGCTCCGGCGCCCGGACCGCCGGCGTCTGGACGGGCAGCGAGACCGCGAACGTCTCCCATGCACCGGCAGCGGGGCTGAAGCCGATTTCGGCCACATACCATTGGCCCGGCAGCTCGACCGGAATGAACGCGGACCACTCCCGTGGGCCGGCCGCCACCTCACGGAACGGCCCGCCGGGCTGGCGACCGACATACAGCCGCAAGGCCAGCGCCGCGCCGGCACGGGCCACCTGCTCCGGTGTCAGGTCCCACGTCGCGTGCAGGGTAAACGGATCACGCGCCACCAGCCACAACCGACCCACGGCATGGTCGCCCATTTCCTCCCACTCCGGCTCAACAACGGGCGCCGATTCCGCCCGCACCGCCGGCTCGGCCGCCGCTCCCGCCGGCGCCGCAAAGCGTCCGCCGGGACCGGATTTGAGCATCGGCGGCACGGGGTCGCCTTCGAGCAAAATGGGCGGGAGGGGGGGCAGGGCCTCAGGAACGGCCGGTACGACTTGCGGGGCGGGAGGAACAGACGCCACGTGGACCGGCTCGGGCTTGCCCGTTTGGTCGGCTGTTGCAGTGGCAGTGACCGTGCGTGTGGACTTCGAGTGGGTCGGGCGCGCCGGCTTTTTCTGTCGGGTTGCGCGGGCCTTCGCGCGGGGCACCGGGAGGCGGGCAGGGCCTTGTTCCGCGACAGGGGAAGGGGTCGGCGGCGTCGGAGCTGCGGGCGGAGCGGCCTTGGCCGCCGCGGTCTTGCCTGCGCGGGTGCGGGTTTTTGGTGTGGGACCGGGGCGGGTCCGGGGGACTCTGCGCGCGGTGCGGGCCGCCGTTGGGGCCGGCGGTGTCGGGGCAGGGGAGGGGACCGATGCCGCAGCGGGCGCGGGCGAGGCTTTCTTGCGGGCGGGCGATTTCGCCGGTGAAGGTTCAGGAGCGGCCCCGGTCGTGGCCGCGGTGACGGTGGTGGTCCGGCGCCGGCCACGGGCAGGGGTGGGGCGGACCGGTTTGGAAGGCGCCGGGGGGACCACTTCCGCCGGCGGTGGTCCGGGCGCGGGCGACGTGGGGGTGACGGAGGCACGCCGGCGGCCGGGCCGGGGGGTCCGTGCGCCGGGGGGCCGGCTGGCGGCAGTCTGGCGCTTGCGCGGCTTCATGAGGCCGGTCGGATGGGTTCGGAAGGCAT
Source organism: Verrucomicrobiales bacterium (assembly GCA_037439785.1). GTDB lineage: Bacteria > Verrucomicrobiota > Verrucomicrobiia > Limisphaerales > J093 > DSVZ01. Next base: position 35,172 of record JBBIVJ010000011.1, read on the forward strand.
CCCTCGCCGCGCCCACAATAGGAAGCCCCTCCCGCGGGGCGCAACGGAAAATCCCCGGCCAGCGCTGGCGGGGTTCGATCGCTCCGCCTTGCGCCACGCAACCTTGTTGGGCAGGGGGTGTTTGGTACAGTCGTGCACCGATGGCCGAGGCGCCCGACCCCGATGCCGAGTTGATGTTGCGCGTGCAGCGCGGCGACCGCCGGGCCTTCGAACAATTACTGGAGCGTTACCAACAGCCGGTGGCCAACTACCTCCACCGACTCCTGGGCGATGCCACCGAGGCGGAAGACCTCACCCAGGGCGTGTTCCTGCAGGTGTACAAGTCCGCCGCCCGCTACCGGGTCTCGGCGCGTTTCGTCACCTGGCTCTTCACCATCGCCCGCAACCTGGCCCTGAACGAGCTGCGCCGCCGCGCCCGCCATCCGGCCCTTTCCCTGGATGCCCCGCTGGCCGACACGGAGCCCGCCCCCGCCCGCGGCGTGCCGGACCCGCGCCCGGACGGCCCGGTGGACCGCCTGTTGCAGACCGAACTCGAGGCCAAGATTCAGGAGGCGCTCGCAGACCTGCCCGAAACCCAGCGGACCGCCCTGCTGCTCTGCCGGGAGCAGGAGCTGGCCTACGAAGACATCGCCGCCGTGCTGGGCTGCTCGCTCAGCGCGGTCAAATCCCTGATCCACCGGGGGCGCGAGACCTTGAAGCGCCGCCTCAAACCCTACCTGCGCTCCGGTGCCTGGCCCGGGACCTGACCCCGCAACTTTGCCCGCCCCCCGGTTTTCAATCCCCGTGCCGTCATGAATACCCTGCCCGGTCCCGAGCACCTGTGCGATCTCGCCTGCCGCCGCCCGCTGGGCGAGGCCGAACGCGCCGAACTGGCCGCCTGGCTGGCACAACACCCCGGCCCGCACGCCGAAGACTGGGCGGAAGAACAGGCCCTGACCCGGCTGCTGAGCGCCCTGCCGCCGGCGCCGCTCTCGCCCCGGTTTCGGGAAAATCTCCTGGCCGCCCTGGACCGGCTGGAGGACGGGGCGGCGGAGTGGAGGCGCGCCCGCTTCTGGGGCCGCTGGCGGTTGCTCGCGCCGCGTTGGCGCCGGGTGGCCGTGGCGGTCGCACTGGCCCTGTTGGTGGGTGTGCCCTGGTGGCAACAGCATCGGGAGCAGGTCCGCCTGCGGGAAGCCCTCGCTGCGGCGGCGGCGCTGGCCGGTGAACTGCCGGACCCCGCGGCGCTGGCGGAGTTTGATCTGGTCCTTCACCTGCCCGAAGGCCCCCTGCCGGACCTCGAGACCCTGGCCCTGGCCTTCGAGTGATCGTGCCATGACGTCCTGCCGCCGGACCCTGCTGCGCTCCCTGGCCGGTCTGCTGGCCTGCCTGCTGGCCGCAGGGCTCCCCGCCGGGGAAACGCCTCCGGCCCTGTCCCCGCGGCCGCCGACCCTGCCGGAATTGCCGCCGCGCCCGCCGCCACCCGCCAGCCCGGTGGACCGTTTCCGGCAGCTTCTGGAAATGTCCGCCGCGGAGCGGGAGGCCTTCCTGGCGGCACGGCCTCCGGAAAAACGCGAGTACCTGCGCGCGCGCCTGGCGGAATTCGACGCCCTGCCGCCGGAGGAACGGGAACTGCGCCTGCACCTGCTGAATCTCCGGTTCTATCTGCTGCCGCTGCTGCGGCTGGAGCCGGCCCAGCGGGCCGAGGCGCTGCGCCAGGTGCCCCGGGCCTATCGTCCCCTGGTGACGGACCGTTTGGCGACCTGGGATCGGCTGCCCGCCGACCAACACGAGGCCTGGCTGGCCGGCGGCGCGCTGTTCGTCCGCCAGCCGCTGCTCAGCGAAAACGCCGCCGCCGGCCCGGCCGCCACAAACCGCGCCACATCCTCCCCCCCTGGTGACCCGCTGGCCGCTGACCTGGCCCGCTGGGAAGCCCTGCCCGCCGCCGAGCGCGCCCGCATCAGCGGGCAGTTGGCCGCCTTCCTGGCCTTTTCACCGGAGGAACAGCAGCGGGTGCTGGGACGCCTCGACGCCGACCGACGTGAGCCCGCCCAACGATTGGTGCGGATGCTGGAAAGCCAGTCCCCGGCCGAGCGCGCCCGGCGTCTGGAGGCCCTTCAACGCCTGGCCAACCTCAGCCCCGAGCAACGCCAGCGCTTCCTCCAAAACGCCGCCCGCTGGCAGGCCTTGTCCGAGGCGGAGAAAGAGGCCTGGCGCCGGCTGCACACCCTGTTGCCGCCGCGTCCGCCGGACCTGCCCCCGGCCCTGCCGCGGCCGTCCGCCGCCCCTGCCGGCGCGCCGCCACTGGCGGGCACCAACCCCGCGTCACCCGCCCGCCCGTGAGGGGTTCCCGGGCGGGGAAAAGCATGGGGGCTGCGCCATGAGCGCGGAGCGGCGCGGGCCAGGGCCCGTCCCTTCAGCCCAGCCGAAAGGAGATGCGGGCGACCAGTTCGCGACCGAAGCAGTTTTGCAGGCGGTCGAGGATTTCCTTGCGGCGATAGCGGACGATCTCGGACAGCCAGACGCTGCTGTCCACGGCCACGAAAAGGGTGCCCCGGCGCAAACCCACCGGTTGGGCGTGCGCCGCCAGCACAGGGTCCACCAGCGAGTTCCACGCCCGGAGGACCTCGGCCGCGGCGCGGCGTTCGGGCAGACCCAGTTTTTGCACCACCGCCGGCAACCAGTCGCTCACCGGCCGGGCCGGCAGCGCGGCCGCGCGCTCGGCATCGGTCAGGTCCACCCGACGCCACTCGGCGAGGACCGAATCGCGCGCGGTCCAGGCCGGGGCGGGCCGGCGGGGCGGGGGAGGGGGAGGCGGGGCCGGACGAGGGCGGCGACGTGCGCGCATGGGGCTGTTGAACCACGCGGCTACGGACAGGGCAAGGCTGAGTGCGGAGTTTCGGAGTTTGGCTGCTGAGCAGGCGAGGAGCCGGGCTGGCAGGCCGGCGGGACAGGCAGGTTTGTGGCCGAGTGAGCCGGCGGCGCAATGGCCCACCGCGTCACCGCGGCGGCGCCAGGGCATGGGAGCGCAGGCTTGTTGGGGAAGCAGGCAGGGTCGGCGGGGACGCCGACCCTGCCGCGACCCCACGGGTGAGCTGCCTCTGGGAGGGACTGCGTCCTCGCGGTCCGAGCCGGACAGGCGGGTGCCCCAGCCACCCCTGGCCTGCCGGCGCTGTGGTGCAGGCGTCTCGCCTGCCTTTCCCCCGCAGCCGGGACGGCTGCATCCCACTGAGATGCCGCAGCTCCGTAACTCCGGTCCTGTTACGCGGACCAGCGGTCGGCCGTCGCGCGCGCCGACAGCCCGCCGGCCGCCCACGTCGCGCTTGACAGCGGCGGAGGAGGTTTTGTGAACTTTGTTTCGTAATGCACGCCTCACCTTGCCGTCGCGGCGCGCCAACGGGCCGTTGGCGCGGCGTCGTCCTGGCGGAGGCGCGCGGTGTGACGCCTGCAACCTCCTCCCCGACTCGCTCCCCATGCACTGGCTCGATTGGCTCGTGATCGCGTTGTACTTCGGCGTCATCGGCTGGGTGGCCTGGTGGTATGGCCGGCACCAGCGCGACAGCGTGGATTACTTCCTGGCCGGTCGGAACGCCGGCTGGGTGGTCATTGGCGCCTCGATTTTCACCTCGAACATCGGCTCCGAGCACATTGTGGGGCTGGCGGGGCAGGGGGCCTCGACCGGCCTGGCCATGGCGCACTGGGAACTGCACGCCTGGTGCCTGATCGTCCTGGCCGGGTTGTTCGTGCCGTTTTACTACAAGTCCGGCGTCCGGACCATCCCCGAGTTCCTGGAAAAACGCTTCAGCGCCCGCACGCGGTGGATTTTGTCCTGCGTGTCGCTGGTGGCCTATGTCTTCACCAAGGTCAGCGTCACGGTCTATGCCGGCGCCATCGTGTTCCAGGCCCTGCTGCCCGAGCTGACCCTGAATTTGCTCGGCTGGACGATGAACGCTTTTTGGATCGGCGCCTTCACCACGGTCATTGTGACCGGTGTGTACACGGTGTTTGGCGGGATGCGGGCCATCATGTTCACCGCCACGCCCCAGGCGGTGATCATCCTGTTCGGCTCGGCGGTCATCACCACCATCGGTCTGGCCAAACTGGGTGGCTGGGGGGAACTGGTGGCCACCTGCAAGGCCAATGCCGACAACTTCGCCCTGTGGCGGCCGTTGTCCGACCCTGAATTCCCCTGGTTGGGCATCCTGCTGGCCTCGCCGATTGTCGGGCTCTGGTACTGGTGCACCGACCAGTACATCGTCCAGCGCGCCCTCTCGGCCCGCGACCTGGCCACGGCGCGGCGCGGCGCGCTGTTCGGCGGCCTGCTCAAGGTCTGGCCGGTGCTGATCTTCCTCGTCCCCGGCATGATTGGCTGGGCGCTCCACCAGAAGGGCATCATCCAACTGCCCCTCAAGCCCGGCACCGCCAACCTGGACGGCGACCAGGTCTTCCCCTCGCTGGTCAAGCTGCTGCTGCCGCCGGGCATTCGGGGCCTGATCGTGGCCTGTCTGCTGGCGGCGTTGATGAGTTCGCTGGCCTCGCTGTTCAACTCCAGTGCCTCGCTCTTCACGGTGGACATCTACAACAAGCTCCGCCCCGGCCGTTCCGAGCGTCACCTGCTGACCGTCGGCCGCATCGCCACCGCCACCGTGGTCGGCCTGGGCATCATCTGGATTCCGGTCATGGCCAAAATCTCCGGCGGCGGCCTTTACCAGTACCTGCAGAGCGTCCAGGGCTATCTGGCGCCGCCGATCACGGCCGTCTTTTTCCTGGGCCTGTTCTGGAAACGCATCAACTCCACCGGGGCCACCTGGGGGCTGGCGGCCGGCTTTGTGCTGGGCATGATCAAGCTCACCATCCAGGCCTTCTTCGGCCGGGGCAAGATCGAGGACCCGGCCTGGCTGGCGGCCATCGGCGATTTCAACTTCCTCTACGCCACGGGCATCCTCTTTGCCGCCAGCGCGGTCATCATTGTCGTGGCCTCGCTGCTCACGCCCCCGCCGCCCGAGGAGAAAATCCGGGGCCTGACCTACGGTTCGATCCACCGCGAGGCCGCCGCGGAAATCCGGCGCAGTTGGGACACGCCCAACAAGCTCATGGCCGGCGTCATCCTCGCCCTGGTCCTCGGTCTGTACCTGTACTTCAGCTTCTGGCTGGGCTGACCGCCCGCGCGGGCCGGGAACGGCGCGCGGGCCTGAATGGGGGAATCGGAAATCGGGAGATCGGAAATCCGGGGTCTGGGCGAAGGAGGCGCTGGTCTTCCGCCTTCGGCCTTCGACCTTCAACTTCCGCCTTTCGACTTCCGCCCCTCCACACTTTCCCCTTCCCGGCCATCCCGCCGCCTTGTGCAGGCGTCCGGTTTGTTGAACTGGTCGTTTGACACTCCCGGCACTTTGCCAGACCGCGGAGGCTTTACCGGCGCTCTTCGGCGCGGCTGAGACCGCCTGCCGGAAAAAGTTATTCACTGACCCCGACTGGCTGAAGTCCCTGTTCCCCAACCGGCCCCGCAGGCGGCGGGCAGGTACGCAAGCCCAACAAAAATCTGCGCCACGCCCGGTCTGGAGTCACAACGCAACCCCTGATTTTTCAAGCTGATGTGCGGTGAGCCGCGCTAGCCTGCGTTCGCGGTGGGCTCGGACCGTTTGGACGGTGCGGCACATGGTCCCGGGCTCTGCCGAAGCCGGCAGCGCCTCGGGACAGAGCGGGGGAGCGGCGGCGGGGAGCCGGCGGCTGGCATCCCTGTTGCTTGAGGCTCGGGCGTTCCGCTCAACGGCGTGGCGGACCTCCGGTCGAGTGACCGGCCCTTCGGAAAGCGCGCCCGCGGCGGGACGGGACACAAACACGTCCCGGAGCAGGTTGCCGCGCGGTCCGCCGGGTGGCGGGCAGCGCCAGTCAAGGGACAGGCAACGGCCCCGGGGCAGAACGGGAAAACAGACATGAAGACAACCCAGCAACGCAACCCCCGGTCCGGCTTCACCCTCATTGAAATGGTGGGTGTGCTGGCCGTCATCGCCATCCTCGCCGCCCTCTTGGTGCCCAAGATCTTCGCGGCGATCAACGAGTCGCGGATCAACAACACCCTGGGCGGCATCAACACCTGCAAGACGGCCGCCATTCAGTACTTCACCAAGAACGGCAGCTTCCCCATTGCCTATACAACTAACTTTGACGGAACGCTGCTGGCCCAGGGCTTTTTGGACAAGGCCTTCGAGGTCAAATTGGCGAGCTCCGCGGACTGTGAAGTGCAAGTGACCACGGCGGGAGGTGCCGGGGAGGGAGGGTCCGATGGCCTCGGTCGTTACGACCTGGATGGTAATGGAACGGCGGACGTTCCCGCGAATGCCAGCGTGGTCCAAGTGCAGCTTAACAACGTCAAGCCGGAAGATGCTCGCGAACTGAGCTTGCGGATTGATGGCACGGACATGAGTGCGGCAGATACCACAACGGCAGACAAAAAGGGTCGGGTCGCTTATGCTACCCCTGCTAATGGCCTGAGCACGGTGTTGGTGTACCTCGCCCACAAGTAACGGGCAGGGGGGCGGCGCGGGCCGGGGTTGACCGGCCGCGCTGCCGGCACAAACACGCAACCCTCTCACGGCTTATGAAACCACGGCGGGCGGAGGGGACCAACCATCCGCCCGCCAAGTCCGCCCAACGCCCCACGGGGGGCTTCCTACGTGAACAATGACACCCCGGCCCGCCCAGACTGCTGCTCAGAACCCGCGTGCCGGGGTGTTGGTTTCTTATGGGGTGCAGCCGTCCCGGCTGCGGGGTGTGGTGCAGCCGTCCCGGCTGGGGGGTGTGGTGCAGCCGTCCCGGCTGCGGGGGAAGGGCAGGCGAGACGCCTGCACCACAACGACAGGCGAGACGCCTGCACCACAACGGCAAGGTCGAAGGCCGAAGGATGGGCGGGCGGAGGGTCGCCAATCCGCAATCGTCCATCGTCCATCGTCCATCCCTTAAGGGTTTTCCCTGCTCATGAGCCGCATCGCCTCCCAATCCTTTGAGTCCCCGCCGCCGTCCGCCCCGGCCGTGGGTGGTCTGGGCGAACGGCTGGTGCAGCGGGGGCTGTTGACGCCGGCGCAGCTCGAGCTGGTGTACCGCGAACAGCGCCAGCGCGGCGGCAACCTGCCGCGGGTGATCGCCGAGCTGGCCCTGCTCACGCCGGACGTGCTGGCGCGGGTGTTGTCCGAGGAGGCCCAGGCACCGCTGGTGGACATCAACAAGGCGGTGGTGGACCAGGCGGCGCTCGATCTGGTGCCGCTGGAGGTCTGCCGGAAGTTCCGCGCCCTGCCGCTGACGCGGGTCAACGGCTCGGTGATGATGGCACTGGCGGACCCGACGGACATCCGGGCGGTGGACGCGCTTCAGCAGATCACCGGGCTGCATGTGGAAGTGGCCACCGCACCGGAGCAGGACATCCTGGCGTTCCTGGACAACCTCCAGTCCGGCGGGGAGAGCATCCAGAGCTCGATTGACGAGATCATCGAGGAAACGGCCACCCAGGACGGGCAGTTGGCGACCAAGGAGGAGGTGGACCTGGCGGCGGCCAGCCAGGACGAGGCGCCGGTGATCCGGCTGGTGAACCAGATCATCGCCCGGGCGGTGAACATCGGCGCCAGCGACATCCACTTCGAGCCGGAGGAGAAGATGATGCGCATCCGGGTGCGGATTGACGGGGTGCTGTTCCCGGACGTGCTCATTCCCAAGTCGCTCCAGCAGCCGGTGACCTCGCGGGTGAAGATCCTGGCGGACATGGACGTGGCGGAGTCGCGCCTGCCGCAGGACGGCCGGGCCACGGTGTACGTGGGGCGGCGGCAGGTGAACCTGCGGGTGTCGAGCCTGCCGGTGACCTTTGGGGAGAACGTGGTGGTGCGCATCCTGAACACCGGGGCGGGGCTGCTTTCGATTTCGGCGCTGGGCATGGAACCGTCGGTCGAACAGCAACTGCGGGCGGCCATCAACCGGCCCTACGGGGTGCTGATCGTCACCGGCCCGACCGGCAGCGGGAAGTCCACCACCCTGTACGCCGTGCTGCGGGAGGTCTCGGGCAGCGACGTGAGCACGTTCACCCTGGAGGACCCGGTCGAGTTTCGGATGCCGGGCATCCGGCAGACGCAGATCAAGGAGGAGATCGGGCTGACCTTCAGCGCGGGGCTGCGCACGCTGCTGCGGCAGGACCCGGACATCATCCTGGTGGGGGAGACGCGGGACACGGAGACGGCGCAGTTGATGGTGCGGGCGGCGCTGACCGGGCACTTGGTGTTCACCACCCTGCACACCAACGACGCGCCGGGGGCCATCCCGCGGCTGATGGACATGGGGGTCGAGCCGTTCCTGCTGCCCGAGTCGTTGATCGGCGTGCTGGCGCAGCGGCTGGTGCGGCGGATTTGCGAGCGGTGCAGGGAGCCGTTGCCGCGGCCGGAGGAGGCCTTTGATCGGCTGAAGGTGCCGCGGCCGGCGGGCCAACCGGTCCAGCTCTGGCGCGGGCGCGGTTGCCCGGCCTGCAAGAACAGCGGGTACAAGGGACGCGTGGCCATCTTCGAGCTGATGATGCTGGACGAGCGGTTCCACGAAGCCATCACCCACCGGGCCGGTGCGCAGGAGTACACCCGGATTGCACACGAGGGGGGCATGAAGACCCTGTTCGAGGACGGCCTGCGCCGGGCGCGGGCCGGGGAGACCACCCTGGACGAGGTCCTGCACATGACCCAGATCAAATGAGCGGCCGGGACCGGCGCGGCGGCTGCGCGCCCCGCCCCGGTCCCGAACCCCGGACCCCCATGAAAAGCTACCTGTATCGCGGCGTGGACAGTCAGGGCCGGAGCGTGTCCGGCCGGATACTGGCGCTCAACGAGGAGGAGATGGAGGCGCGGCTGCGGGCGGCGGGGCTCTGGCTGGCCGAGGCGCACGAGGAGAGCGAGAAGGAAACCGGGCTGTCCTCCCGCCGCCTCAACCGCCGGCCCTCGCGACGGGAGCTGATCAACTTCTGCGTGCTGATGAGCTTCCAGCTCAAGGTGGGCATCCCGATGGTGACGGCACTGAAGGTGGCGGCGGAGGACTGCGAGAACAAGGCCTTCCGCGAGGTGCTGGGGCGGATGAAGCAGGACGTGGAGGCGGGCCTGCAACTGCACGAGACCATGCGGCGGCACGGGGTGTTTTCGCGGCAGATGGTGGCGCTGGTCGAGGCGGGCGAGGAAAGCGGGACGTTGCCCGATGCCTTCATGGAGCTGCGGCGCTACCTCGAGTGGCAGGAGCAGATCATCTCGGACGTGCGGCAGGCCACCATCTACCCGGCCATCGTGCTGGTGGTGGTGGTGCTGTTTGTGCTGATCCTGTTCACCTTCGTGGTGCCGCGGTTTGTGAACCTGTTGACGGCGGCCAACGTGGCGCTGCCGTTGCCGACGCGGATCGTTTTCGGGCTCAGCGGCTTCATCAAGAGCACGTGGTACCTGTGGTTCGGGCTGGCGCTGGGGGTGCCGACGGTGCTCACGGTGGGGCGGCGGGCCTCGCATCGCTTTGCGGTGTGGGTGGACCAGATCAAGTTCCGGCTGCCGCTGTTCGGGAGCCTGAACCACATGCTGGCCATTGCCCGGTTCGCACGCAACCTGGCCATCCTGTACCGGGCGGGGGTGAACATCGTCGAGGCGTTCAAGCTCACCGCCGGGCTGGTGGGCAGCGTGTGGCTGAGCGACTGCGTGTTGGCGGTGGCCGAGCGCATCGAGCGGGGGGAATCGGTCAGCGGCGCAATAAAGGAGTTCCCGATCTTTCCCGGCCTGCTGAACCGGATGGTGGTCATGGGCGAGAACACCGGCCAGTTGGACAACGCCCTGGACAACGTGGCCGACTACTACAACCTGGTCGTGCCCCGCGCCATCAAGCGCATCTTCAGCATCGCCGAGCCGGCCCTGATCTTGTTCCTGGTCGTGATCGTCGGCCTGGTGGCCGTGGCCATCTTCCTGCCCATCCTGGGCATGGTGACGGCCGTTGGCAAAAGCTGAACCCCACACCGGAGGTGACCATGCAACCGAAACTTCCCGAATCCCCACTGCCGGCCCTGACCGGGGCGCGCCGCCGCTCCACGCGGGGTTTTTCCGTGGTCGAACTGGTCGGCGTGCTGGCCATCGTCGCCATCCTGGCCGGCCTGATCGCCGAGAACCTGATCGAGAAGATGCGCCTGGCGGCGGTGGAGGCGGAGCGGACCTCCCTGGCCACGATGGCGCAGACGCTGGAGCAGTACGTGGTGCGGACCAAGAGCATCCCCTCGCTGGCCTCCCTGCCGGCCACGCTGGCGGCGGACCTGGCAGTGGCCACCGAGCGGGTGGCGCAGACCGCCCAGGGCAACCCGCGCTGGTTCTGGGTGGACCCCGAAAGCCGGGTGGGCACCAACGCCGCGGGCAGCCTGGGCTACGTCCAGACCGCCAGCGGCAGCGCCGTCCAGCCGCAGCGGTTGCGGCTGGTGGTGCTGTCGAGTGTGGGCGCGCCCTTACCGGCCTCCGGTTTCACCCCCCCCACCACCAACCAGTTCCTCCAGGCGTGGAACACGGTGCGGGGGGGCATCCCGGCCTTCCTGAGCTCGGTCTGGAACGGGCGGGCCGACGACCTGAACATCCAGCGCGTCGAGGTGGGGACGCTCTTCTGCCGGGTGGTGCTCGAGAACCTGGATGCCAACTACGACGCCTGGTACTCGGTGGATGCCACGAACAACCCGGCCTCCCTGCCCAAGCTGACCGGCACGGCCAGCAACAACCGCATCTTCTGGCTGGTGCGGGGCACGGTGCTCAACTTTCACTACCCCGACCAGTCGCTCCAGGCCCGCGAGTACATCATGGAGGACGTGGGCTACACCTTCGAGAACGGCCGGTGGGGCCGGTATCTCCGTTACGGACCGAACCGCAGCACCGGGTGGTTTGGCGAGATGGTGGACAAGTTTCTCGCCGCGCAGCCGCCGCCGGGGGCCACGCGGCGCTACGCCACCCAGCAGTGGGTCATTGATGCCATGTACCACTTCCTGTACTGCTTCGGGCAGTGGTCCCTGGACTACTTCTACGGCGGCCCGCCCTGGCCGCACATCCCCGGCTATGAACAGGCCAATGCCGGGGCCACCGGGCTGGCGGATTACTCGAGCGACCTGCTCATCACCCGTTGAGAGGAGGGGACCATGCGTCTGCGGGGATTCATGCCGGGGGCTGGGTCGAGGGCGGCGGCCGGGCGCCGGGCCGAACGGGCCTACGCCCTCCTGATCATGGCAGGCACGCTGGCCATCCTGGCCATCCTGGCGGCGGTGCTGGTGCCCAACCGCATCCAGTTGACCGGCGAGGCCGACCGCGAGCGGGAGGCGGAGGCGCTGCAGCGGCTCAAGGAAGGGCTGCGCGAGTACCTCCTGAGCACCCGCACCGTGCCCGCGCCGGCCACGGTGTTCAGCAACGTGGCCGTGACCATCGGGTGGGACGTGGCCCAGGCGCTGACCAACCACCGGCGCAACCCGCGGCTGTTTTTCCTGGACCCGAACTTCCGCCTGGGCACCAACACGGCCAGCAACCTGCCGTTTGTCCAGGGCACCTACGGCTTCACCAATACCAGCAACCTGCGGATGATGTTTTTGTCCAGCCTGGGCGGGCCGCTGCCGGCCATGCTGACCAATCCCGGCACCAATGCCGCCACGGTCTTCTCCATGGTGTGGAATGCCGCCGATGGCCAGACCCCGCCGGGATGGACCTGGGGGGGGGACTGGGCGGACATCCGCGTGGCGCGGCTCAGCCTCGATCCCTGGATCACCCGCATCCGCCTGCTCAACGGGCCGGGCAGCACCGGCCGGTTTTCGGTGGACAACACCAACGCCAGCGTGGCCCTGCCGACCAACGACTTCAGCGCGCTGTACTTTGTGCGTTCCCAGCTCGGCCTGCACAGCCACGTCAGCCCCTACCCGGTGCAGATTCTCCAGGTGATGCAGGACGTACCCCTGGCCACCAACGGTCCGCCCTACCTGCTGATGCCCACCTTCGTGTACGAGGACGGCGTCTGGCGCGGCCGCTTCTACAAGGGCACCGACGCCCAGAAGCACAACGGCGAGGACCTCCAGTGGGCCTACGACATCTTCATGTCCGGACCGGCCAACGTGTACATGGTCGGCTCGGTCACCCAGGATTCCCTGACACGGCGGATGTGGGAGTACATGAGCAACTACGTCCGCTGGACCGAGCTGGGCTTCAGTTCCAGCTTCAAGAACTCGGTGCTCAAACCCTCGCAGCAGGCCATGGCCTCGGAGCTGGGCACCTACTGCAACAAAAAGGCCAGGGCGAATTGAGGAGCCGCCCATGAATGCTGTTTTCCCTCATCTTTCGCGCCCGCACGTGACCATTGGCCGCGGGGCGGCCTGCCCGGCGTCTTTCCGCAACGGGCGCCGCGCCGGGGGGGCGGACCGGACCGCTCGCGCCTTCAGCCTGATCGAAATCACGGTGGTGATGGCCGCACTGTCGCTGCTGGCGATGCTGGCGGGGCCGTCCCTGATGCAGCAACTGGCCGAGGCCGAACGCCGGCAGGAAATGGACACCCTGAGTCAGATCGCCCAGGGCCTGCGCGAGCACATCCTCAGCCAGCGCCGGGTGCCCTCCGCGGCGGCCCTGCCGGCGGAGCTGGCCGGCACCCTGGGGTGGACTGCCGAACGGGTGGAGCAAACCCGCAGCGGCCAGAGGCGGGCGTTTTTGTATGACCCGGCGTTGCGCATCGGCTCCGTCACGGCCGGCGCGCTCCCCTACGTGCAGAGCACCAGCGGCGCGTCGGTACTGGAGGGGACACGGATGGTGATCGTCTCGACCGCGGGGGCGCCGTTGCCCGCGGTGATCGCCAATCCCGGCACCAATGCGGCCACGGTCTTCAATCTCCTGTGGGAGGCCCCCGACAACCGCACGGCACCCCCCGGCTGGACCTGGGGGGGCGAGTGGCGCGACATCCTCATCCAGCGGGTGAACCTGCGTCCGCTCTTCACCCAGGTCGTGCTCAACAACCAGTACTACCGGTTCGGGCGCTATTCGGTGGACAACACCAACGCCCCCGTCGCACTCACCAACTCCAGTTTCGCCGCGTGGTTTCTGGGGCGCACCCTCCTGGGGCTGCACGGCCACGGCACCGGCCCCCTCCAGTCCGTCCAGGTGATCCCCAGCCCGGACAGCAAGGACCGTGACCCCGCCTACACCTGGTTCCCCTCCTACGTGTACGAGCAGGGGGTCTGGCGCGGGCGCCTGTTCATGTCCGCCCCCCAGCCGCGGCGCTCGGGCAATGACCTCCAGGCCGCCTACGAAATCTTCATGTCCGGCCCGCCCAACGTGTACAAGGTGGGCAGCGTCACCCAGTCCAGCGTCACCTGGGCCATGTACAACTTCATGAGCAACTACGTGGTCTGGGCCAACAGTGGCTTCAGCGCCTCCGCCAAGGTCAACCTGAACCTGTGGCAAAGCTCGATGGCCAGCCAGGTCCAGACCTACTGCAACAAGAAGGCCTCGGCGAACTGACCCCGGAGGAGCCATGCTCACCCTGCGCCAACGCAGCCACGCCGCCCGCCAGGGCATCGCCCTGCATCACCACACCCTGAGCATCGCCTGGCTGCGCAAACATTTCCGCGCCGTGGCCGTCCAGCGCGGCAAGGTGACCGGCGCGTGGGAGTCGCCCGAACCGGTCGAGGGCACCGACCACTTTGCCGAACTGCTCGAGAAGGCCATCGCCGCCACCGGCTTCAACGGCTCGACCATCTCCCTGGTGCTGGCCCACCAGCATCTGGTTCACCTGCTCATCGAGACCCCGCCGGTCAAGCGCAGCATGCTCGAAAAGGTGGTGAACCGGCAGGCCCAGCAGCAGCGGCTGTTCCCCGGCCAGGCCGTCTGGAGCATCGAGCCCGCGGAGTCGGCCAAAAAGGGCCCGCCGCAGTTTTTGCTGAACCTGTTCCCGAAGCTGCTGCTGGACGAGCTGTTGTCCGGCGCGACCCGGGTGGGCTGCTACCTGACGGCGGTCACCCCGGTCCCGGCGATCCTGCGGGAGCAGTTGTTTGACCTGCCCATCCCGGACACCCAGGTGGCCATGATCCTGGCCCTGACCGGCGAAAACACCGTCGTGCTGGTCGGGCGCAGCGACGGCCGCGTGCTCCTGGCCCGCGTGCTCAGCGGCAACTGGCTGGACAGCTTCCCGCGCCTGCTGGTGGACCTCAAACGCACCCTGCTGTTCGTCAACCAGCATCACGGGGTCAACGTCGAAAGCCTCTGGCTGTTCGGCCCCGGCGCCGAAGAACAGGCCCCCCGGCTGCAGGAACAAGCCGGCCTGACGGCCCAGCCCTCGCCCACTCCCTGGAGCGAGGATTACTGGTCCCTGGCCGCCCTGCGGGTGGACCCCGCGCACGCCCAGAACCTGGTCAGCCCCGAGCAGCGCCAGGCCCCGCAGCGGAGCATCTTCGCCAAGGTGGTCGGCTCGATCACCGCCGTGGTGGTCCTGCTCTCGGCCTTCCTGAGCTGGAAGCTGCACGCCATGTACCGCGAGGAGCGAAAGAACAACCAGCAGCTCGAACTGGAGGTCGCCCGCCTCCAGTCCCGCCATCAGGAACTGCAGCGCCGGCAGGCCGAGGCCGAGCGCCTGCGCGGCCTGGTGGACCTGGTGGCGGCGAACCGACCCGATCCGGTGCCCCTGTGGTTCCTTGGCTACCTGGGCGAGGCGGTGCCGCCCGACCTGGTGGTGACCAACCTGGACGTGCGCCGCCAGGGTACCCTCTGGCATGTGCAACTGAGCGGGCGCCCCCAGCCGCGGCAATCCCCGCGCGATGTCGTGGCCCTCGCGTCCGCCGAACGCCTGCTCTCCAACCGGCTGGCCGAGGGGCCGTTTCACGTGCAGTTTACGCTCCCCCCCACCAACGCCCCCGGCAGCGGGCCGGCCCACGCTGTCGCCTCGCCCTCTTCTGACTCCAATGCCCCCGCCAGCAGCGCGCTGGGGTGGTTGAGCCGACTCAAGGCCGAGGCGGCCGCCGCGAACACCAATCCCCCGGTGGCATTTGCCCTGGAAGGCTGGATTCAACCATGAGTGCTGACGCGGACAAATCCTGGCCGAACATCCCGCCCTCGCAGCTCAAGCTCAGCCGGGGCGGAGCCGACGAGACCGCCTCCCCGGAGGAACGCCCCGCCGGTGGCCCCGCGCCCTCGGGGCAACCGCCGGTCGCCACCCCGGCCCCGCCACCGCGCAAGGCGCCGTCCCTGACCACGCGCGACTGGGTGATCCGCGGCGGGATGGTGGCCCTGCTGGTCGCGGCGCTGGGAGTGCTGGTCTGGAGTTATCGCCGCCTGGCCCCGGTGCAGACCGCGGGGCGGCTGCTGAGCGAGCGGGTGAACAAGCTCGAGGAGCAGATCGCCCAGATGGAGCGCGGCTACACGGAGGCCGACCTCGAGGCGCTGGCCCGGGAATTTCGCTTTGCCGGCAGCCTGCTTTACAACGGCGAAGAGGTGCTGGCCGCCTGGTTCAACGGCCTCAAACGCACGGCCGTCCCCCTGGCCCTCGAGGCGGATGCCGACTTCGGCCAACCCCGCACCCCGGCGACCAACTACACCGTGGCGGTGGTGCCCGCCACGCTGACCCTCAGCCTCAAGCCTTCTGCGGATGTGGCCTCCCCCCAGTCGCCCCATGTCCGGGTCCTGACCCTGCTGGAGACGATGATCCGGCAGACCAACCGCGCGGACCTGGTGGCGCTGCACGTGGTCGCCGGCACCAACTCCATCGCCCAGGTCAGGGCGGAGATGGAATTGTGGGCCGGCAAGGAGGGTCAACCATGAACCAGGCGCGTCTCCAAATCCTCCTGGCCACCGGCATTGTGGCGGCCGTCGTCGTGACGGTGCTCCTCGTTTGGCCGAAGCTCAAATCCTCGCCCGTGGCGACGGCGGCCGCCCAACGCGCCCTCACCAGCCCCCCCGCGACGGCCGCCCCCGCCGCGGCACCTGTGACGGCGAACGCGGCGGACCCTACGCCCACCAACGCCCCGGCCCCCCGCCCGGTGCTCGAACGGGAGCGCATCCGCCAGCGCTGGCCGGACTGGATCTCGGGCAACTACCGCGACCCCTTCCAGGTGGACGTGGCGGTGCTGGCCAGCGAAGTGCCGCGCGAGGAACTCACGCCCGCCCGACATCTCAAGCTCCAGGGCACCTGGGTCCAGACCGGCAGCCGGCTGGCGGTGATTGACCGCGGCATCTATGGCATCGGCGATCAGGTCGCCGGCTACACGGTCGTGCAAATTGAATCCGGTCGCGTGGACCTCCGCGGGCCGGACAAGACCGAGACCATCACTTTTTACACCTATGTCCCCCCTCCGCCGCCCCGCCAGGGCGGACTCATCAACACCAACCTCATCGAAAAGCTCCTCGGTCCGGAACGCGAAACACTGCGGAACTGAAACGACATGAGCCCACACATCCGTCCGTTCACGAGGACCCACTGGAACCTCCAGCACCGGCCCCTGCTGTCGGGGTCGGGCCGGCCCCGGCCCGCTCCGCGCCCGCCCGGGGGCATCCGCCGTCGGCGCGCCCGGGCGGCGGTGCTGGGGCTGGCACTGATGGCCGCCACCGCACCGGCCCAGGGTGCCGAGACCCGGCCCTCCAGGGACACCTTCCAGGCCGACTGGAGCAAGTACGAGGCGCCGCCCTACCTGCAAACGCCCGACCAGCCCACACCCGCCCCGGCGCCGGCACCGGAACCCGCCCCGCCGCCCGGACCCGAGGCACAGGTGGCGGAGAAAAAGCTCTACAGCTTTGCCGCCAATGACCTCGATTTGAAGGCCGCCCTGGCCATGTTTGCCAAGGCCAACGACCTGAACATCGTCCCCGACGGGGATGTCTCCGGCACGGTGACGTTGGACGTGCGGGGGTTGCCGCTGGACCAGATGATGCGGGCCCTGCTCGAGGCGCACGACTGTACCTGGACCGAACAGGAGGGCCTGATCCGCGTGCGCACCACCGAGACGCGCCTGTTCAAGGTGGATTACCTGCGCCTGAGCCGGACCGGCCAGGGGCAGAGCTCGGCCATGCTCGCCGCGGGCAGTAGCGGCGGTGGCATGGGCGGAGGGATGGGGGGCGGCGGCATGGGCGGGGGTGGTGGCATGGGCGGGGGCGGAGGGATGGGGGGCGGCATGGGAGGTGCCGGCGGAGGGATGGGCGGCGGCGGAGGCGGCGGTTCATCCATCAGCCTGACCGCGGACAACCCCGTGGACTTCTGGAAGGAGCTCAAGGAGGAGCTGGGCGTGCTGCTCACTGAGAAGGGCAAGAACTCGATCGCCATCAACATGACCGCCGGGCTCATCCAGATCACCGATCGTCCCTCGGCGTTGCGCCGGGTGGAGGGCTACCTGCAGGGGCTGCGGCAGACCGTGCAACGCCAGGTCGAGATCGAGGCCAACATCTACGACGTGACCCTCAACGACAACTTCCAGTTCGGCATTGACTGGGCGCGCGTGGCCCGGGCCTACAGCGGCTCTTTCGTGTACGGCTCCTCGACGCTGCCGGAGGCCATCGGCGGCGGCAGCCTGGGAGAGTCCGCCCTCAACCTGGGCTACCAGAGTTTCTCCCGCCAGATCGGTACCGAGGTACTGCCGGGCGGCACCGCCGGGGGCACAACCACCGTCCCCATCGTGGCCCGCAACACCACCGCCATGGTGGATGCCCTGCGGCAGCAGGGCACGGTCGAAATCATTTCCAAGCCCCGCATCCGGGCCCTGAACAACCAGACCGCCCTGATCAAGGTGGGCACGGAGACGCCGTTCTTTGCGCAACAATCCGCCTTCATGCAGAACGCCGGCGGCACCACGCAGACCCAGGGTGACCAGATCATGATGGTCACGGTGGGCGCCATCCTGGCCATCACCCCGCAGATTTCCGAGGACGGCCTGATTGCCCTGGACATCTCGCCGGTGTTGACCAGCCTGGTCGGCACGGAGCGGTCCCCCAGCGGGACGGCCACCGCGCCCATCCTCGACACCAAACAGGCCTCGACCATGGTCCGCGTGGCCAGCGGGCAGACGGTGGTCCTGGGCGGCCTGATTCAGACCGAGCGCGCCCGCAACAAGCGCAAGGTGCCCCTGCTGGGTGACATTCCCGGCCTGGGCGTGCTCTTCACCGGTCACTACGACACCCGGCGCAAGAAGGAGCTGGTCATCTTCCTGACTCCACGTCTGATCCAATAACCCGGAGCGCCGCGCCGGTCCGCCTCCGGTGAGGCCGTTCCACAACCCATCCCCTGCCATGAAACTCACCCTGTCACCCCTCATCCGGGCCGGCCTGGTCGGCGCCGCGCTGGCAGCCGCCCTGCCGCTGAAAGGAGCGGAGGATTACGCGACCTGGATCCTCCTGCGGCCTTACGACCTGGGCAGCGCCAGTCAGGCGATCCCCACCCCGGCCTGGACCAACACCCTCAACACCTTCATCCCGGACAACGACGGGGCCTACCTCGCCATCTGGGACCTGGAGGACAGCCGGATCGCTGCCAGTGCCCTGGTCGAGCGCCGGGATGCGACCGGCAACCTGGTCTGGACCTGGAGCCCGCCCGAGCCCAAGCCCGACCCGCTGGAAAGCACCCGCGCGGTGATCGCCGGCCGCACCCACCTCCTGTGGGCCAGTTCCCAGCGCTGGTACTACCTGGCGCTGGCTGATGGCGCCGTCACCCGCAGCAATGAGTGGTCGCTGCCTTACTTGGACGCCACGCGGTTCGTCCCTCAGAACGATCTGCTCTACGTCCTGTTCGACACCTACGCCTCGGTCTATGACACCAACATGGACCGGGTGGGGACCATTGAACTGAACTGGCCGGCGGGCTACTGGCGCGTTCACAACGGCGAGTGGATGATTGACCTGAGCCAGCGCACCACCCGGCAACTGCGGGTGGCCAGGCTGGGGCCCGGCCTGTCCGTGTCCACCGTGTGGGAAATCCCCTTCGCCCACGCCCGCGACGGTGGCTACCTCGACAACCGCGTGCTGGGCGCGGACAACAACGGCCTGTTTGTCGCCTCGACCCTGAGCTGGCCGGATCAGGCCACCACCTACTTCACCTACATCAATGCCGGCGGTCAGGTGCGGTTCCAACACCGGCTGGGGGCCAACCAGATGATCACCGGCGCCACGGTCACCACCAACGGCTGGCTGATCAGCGCCCAGTTTCTGGGTGAATCCTCGCCCCGCCACACCCTCTACCGGCTGGACAGCTACGGCCGGCCCTACTGGCAGGTGCGTTTCGCCTCCGACCCCACCCAGCAAAACGTGGCCCTCAACACCGACCCACCCCGGATGCTGCGCTTCAACAACAGCACCCCCTGGGAGCTGCGCGCCCCGGAGCGAAAAGACTGGTTCGCCCTCTGGAATCGCCTGCTCTGGAACCTGCCAAGTCACGGCATCGAGCTGTACTGGGACGGCAGCGCTTTCGACATCTCCGGCCTGTTGACCCGCACGGAGCACTTCTGGCGTGAACCCGCCCGGCTGAACAACACCTGAGTCCGGGCCCTGTGCCGCGGGGGTGGGCGAGCGCGGGCGCGCCTGCCCCCGCGTAGTCCGGAGGCGGGCGCAGCGCTGGGCGGCTCGCCGCCTGACCAAGTCCGCCGCGTCACCGCGGCGGCTACCGGCCTTGGGGACCGGGGAGCGCGACTTCCCCACACCACAACGCTTCGCGCAGACGGAGCGTCCCGCCGTTGCGGCTTCGCCTCCTGAGTCGCCCCGACCGGGTGTACCCCGGGCTTCACGCGCCGCCCACGCTGTGCTTGGCTGGCGGCGTGACGTCTGCACAGCCACCGGACACGGCGGCCGGCGCCGGCCTGCGCCCGCTTATCGAGCGCGGCCGGGTTGCGGCGCTGGGGAACATGGCCCTGCTGGCGATGGTAACCTTGTGCGGTTGCCGCGCGCCCGCCTTCCCCGGCCGGCCCGCACCCCGAACCGGCGATGAAATCATCGTTGCCGGCCGGTTCTTCCACACCGGCACGCGGGTGGTGACCTGGCTGGACCCCGGCGGTTACGATGCCTACCGGGTCGAGCGCCGGTTCAGCCCGTGGGCGCGGGCGGAGTGGGAGACCTCGCGGCGCGAGATCGCGGCGCTGCAGACACCCAATCGCTACGGGCTGCGCCGGGAAGGGCTGAGCGAGGCCGAGCTGGAACGGTTCCGCGGCGGCGGCTGGGAGTTGGCCGCGCTGACCAGCCGGGTGGACCAGTTCGTGATCCACTTCGACGCCTGCGGCACCAGCCGGCGGTGCTTCGAGGTGCTGCACGACCGGCGCGGGCTGAGCGTGCACTTCCTGCTGGACGTGGACGGGACGATTTACCAGACGCTGGACCTCAAGGAGCGCGCCTGGCATGCCACCACGGCCAACACCCGTTCGGTGGGCATCGAGATCGCCCACATCGGCGCCTACCCGCCCGACCGCGCCGAACCGCTGGCCGAGTGGTACTCGCAAGACGCCAACGGCCCGCGCCTGACCCTCCCGCCGCGGTTCGGCGACGGCGGGGTGCGCACGCCGGGCTTCGTCGGCCGGCCGGCGCGTCCGGAACTGGTGCGGGGGGTGGTGCAGGGCACCGAGCTGGTCCAGTACGACTTCACCCCCGAGCAATACCGGGCCCTGGCGCGGCTGACGGCCACCTTGTGCCGGGTGTTCCCGCGGCTGCGCTGTGACTATCCGCGGGGTCCCGACGGCGCGGTGGTGCCGCACCAGCTCCCAGAGGCGGAGCTGGCCCGTTTTCAGGGTGTGCTGGGCCACTGGCATGTCCAGCGGAACAAGGTGGACCCGGGGCCGGCCTTTCAGTGGGAACGGCTCATCCGCGAGGTGCGGGCGCTGCTGGCAACCCATCCCCGCCGGCCACTGCTTTCGCCCAAGGGTGCCCAACTGGTCCGCCCATGATCCCCTGGAAGGCCATCGCCGCGATGTCGCTGAACCGGGTCATCGGTGCCGGCAACCGGATTCCCTGGTACCTGCCCGGCGAGCTACAGTGGTTCAAGCAGGTCACCTGGGGCGGCACGCTGGTGATGGGACGGCGCACCTTCGAGTCCATCGGCCGGCCGCTGCCGGGGCGGACCACGGTGGTGCTGAGCCGGGCGGGCACGGCCTTTCCCGGCGTGCAGACCGTCGCCTCGCTCGAACAACTCCGGGCGCTGTCCCTGCCCGCGCCGGTTTTCATCTGCGGGGGCGCCCAGATTTATGCGCTGGCCCTGCCGCACTGCACGGAGTTGTACCTGACCGTGATCAAGCGCGAGGTCACCGGAGACGTCTTTTTCCCCCCCTTCGAGGCGGACTTCGAGCTGGTGGAACGGCTCCGCGACGGCCCGGACTGGGAGCTGCGCCATTACCACCGCCGCGGCGTCCGGCCTTGAGGAAGACCAGCCCCTAACGCGACGGCTGCAGCGGCGGCGGCCAGGGGGGGAGTCTTGGAAAACGCCTTGACGCTTGTGGAGTGACTGGACACGGGCAAGGCCTGTCGCAAGGCCGGGGTGGCGGTCCAGAAGGGCTCGTTCAGCGTTGGCGCCGATGCCGGCATGGCGACAGCCACAGCTCCCCCTCCGTCAAAACGCTCTGAAAATCCGCGTGTTGAGCGGCGGGTCAGCGTGATCTTTGCCCGGCCGGACAGGGTGACGCCCTGCCGAGGAACGGCGAAACGCTTCCTCCGTCGGCCCCGGCATTCGGCCTGCTGGGTTGAAAAAGACCCGGTGCGCTTCGTGGCAAGCGTGCCGGTCGGAAAGCGTCACAAACACAAACCTCGAACCCCATGCACAGACCATGAGACTGCCCAACGCCCGACAGAGGCAACACGCCTTCTCCCTGGTGGAGATGGTGGGTGTTTTGGGGGTGATCGCCGTACTGGCCGGTTTGCTGATCCCCAAAATGTTCGCCTCCCTGAATGAAGCCCGGATCAACGAGGCCGTCACCGGTTACAACGCCATCCAATCCGCCTCCACCACCTACTTCGGCAAGTACGGGAGGTTTGGAGGCATTGAGGGTGCCGCCTACGCCAGCGGCACCACCGTGACCAACTGGGACAGCGCGGTCCTGATGGTCGAGCGGCTCATTGACAAGGCCTTCATCCCCCGCCTCGCCGAACTGGTCAACGTGGTGGTGAGCGATTGTGTCGCCTCCACCACCACAACCACCGGCAGCAACAGTGCCTACGACCTGGACGGCAACACCAGCTACAACACCAACGACGCCTTTGGCGCCAAGCTCGTGGAGTGCGTCCTGTTCAACGTGGCCCTGGAAGACGCCTGGGAACTGAGCCGACGGGTTGACGGACCTTCGATGTCCGCCGCAACCAAGACCACCGCCCAGGACCTTAAAGGCCGGGTGAAGTACGAATTCACCGGCGGCACCGGCACGGTCCGCATTTACGTGGCGCACAAGTAAGCCGTGCGAGCTGAGTCGGGGGAAGGTCCTGCTGACTCGGTAACGGATGCTTGCTGACAGCCGGGGCTGGGTAAAAGGGGTTACCCCCGGTCGAAGTTGGCGAACACGCCTCCCGGCGGTCTCCCCGGGCCGCCGGGAGGTTCTTGTTCAGCCGGTCTTGGTTCCGGGGGAAGCGGCTATGCCCGCGAGCTGGTTAAAAGGGTGAAATGGCGAAAAGGTGATTGGGAATCCCGGGCGCAAAGGGGGGTGCGGCGTGAAGAAGTGGGGAGGCGGGCGTCTGCTGTTTGGCATCTAAGATTCGGCGTCTGGCGTCGGGAAAACCTTCGCCGCGGCATGGCGGAGCGGTTTGCCGCCGGGATTCAGCGATGAGCATGGTGATGCGGGGTGGCGGCTACCGACGATGGGGGCTGGCACTACTCTTCCTGCCTTCCTGAGTTCCCCATTCCCAATCTTCGGACCACAGATTTCTCCGCGGGTCGGGGCTTGGCGAGGCGCCGAGGCCTCGATATTACAAACACGCGTGCCGAACGACCGTCCGCCCAGCCCGTCTCCGACGTCGCCATGGGGGAGCGCAGAAGTGGTGTTGGTGGCGGGGCGGTCGGTCCGGATCGAGTATCACCGGCATCCAAGGGCACGGCGTTACCTGCTGCGGCTGCGTGCGGATGGCACGATCCGCGTGACGTTACCGCGGGGGGGGTCGTTGGAGGAGGCCCGTGCTTTCGTGGCGGCACAGCGGGCCTGGCTGGAGCGGCAATGGTGCCGGCTGGTGGCTCAACCTCCTCCCGAGGGGGCGTGGCATGCGGGGGAGTGCGTTTTCTTTCGCGGACAGCGGGAGCGGTTGTCGCTGATACACGACGCGGTCGGTTGGCGGGTGCAGTGGGCGGACCAGGTGGTGTCCCTGCCAGGGCCGGTGGAGGACCTGCGGCCGACGGTGGAAGGGCGGATGCGGGCGTTGGCGGGGCGGGAACTGCCCGCACGGGTGACCGAACTGGCGACGGCGGCGGGGCTGACGGTGCGGCGGGTGCAGGTGCGTGACCAGCGGACCCGCTGGGGGTCCTGCTCCCGGAGGGGCACGATCGCGCTGAACTGGCGGCTGGTGCAGATGCCGCCGGCGGTGCGGGACTACGCGATCTGGCACGAGCTGATGCACCTGCGGGAGATGAACCACTCGCCGCGGTTCTGGCGACTGGTGGCGGAGGTGTGCGCCGATTTCCCGGCCGCGCGCAGGTGGCTGCGGCTGCAGGGCCGCGTTCTGGCCCGGGCCTCGCTTGACACCACCGGTACAAACCCGACGCTGCCGGCCATGCAAACTGGCAGCGGCATCCGCGCGGTGATTTTCGACATGGACGGCGTGCTGACCGATTCGGAGCCGCTGATCAACGCCGCCGCGGTGGCCATGTTCCACGAGCGCGGCGTGCCGGTGGCGCCCGAGGATTTCATCCCGTTCATCGGCACGGGAGAAAACCGTTACATTGGCGGCGTGGCCGAGAAGTACGGGGTGGAGCTGGACCTCGAGGCGGCCAAGCGCCGCACCTACGAAATCTACCTCGATCTGGTGCCGCGCCGGCTGCGGGCCTTTCCCGGAGCGGTGGAACAGGCCCGCGCCTGCCGGGCGACGGGCCGGCGGGTGGCCCTGGCTTCCAGCGCCGACCGGGTGAAAATCGAGGCCAACCTGCGGCACATCGGCCTGCCGCCGGAGGGCTGGGACGCGGTGGTCAGCGCCGAGGACGCCGAGCGCAAGAAGCCGGCGCCGGACCTGTTCCTGGCGGCCGCCCGCAAGCTGGGTCTGCCACCGGCCGCGTGTGTGGTGGTGGAGGACGCGGTCAACGGCGTGGCGGCGGCCAAAGCGGCCGGGATGCGTTGCGTGGCGGTGGCCCACAGCTTTCCGCCGGAATGCCTGGCGGCCGCAGACGTGGTGCGGGCCCGCCTCGCAGAGGTGACACCAGCGGATTTGTGGGGGGAGGGCTAGGAAGATGGCCGACCTGGCCCGGGCGGGATACCGGTGAGCGTCAAACGCTGCGCCCCTGCGCCCCTGGGGGAGGGAGCGCAGAGCGGTGGTTGAAGCGCTGGGGGTGTCGTGACCGAAACGTTTCCCCGCTACGGACGCATCTCCATTTGCTGCCGAGGTGGTAGCGCAGGTTCCCAACCTGCTGTCTCACCGATTCCCCAATCGGCAACGCGGCGAAACACGGGGGAACTTCGGGCTGGGGAACCCACTATCCAGCAGAGCGGGAAGTCTGCGCAACGCCAACTAGCCAAGATACACCCGTCCGTGGCGCGCCCGACCATGCCGCTTGACCGTCGTGCCGCTAACTTCTAGTAAAACCGGCGAACAGCCAACGGCGGAGTTATGCAAGGGATTTCATCGCTGGTGAACTCGTTGGGCGGTTGGCCCGCTCGGGCCCTGTTCCGGACGATGGCACCGGGATTCTTCTGCGTGGACCAGGCGGTCCTGGCCCAAAGCCCGCCCAAACGCAGCACCGTGTAAGCCGGCACGCTATTGCAGATGCTGGGCTTCCCTCCGGCGGTATATGCGCCGAATCTCAACCTCACCATCGAGGCGTGGGTGTACCGGGAGGACGCCGCGCGTTGCGAGACCATCCTGTCGCAGGACTACACGCGGTTGTTCTGGCTGGGCTTTTGCGGCGGCAAGGTTCGGTTTTACCGCAGTGGCCAGCAGTATGCGGACGCCGACCGCGGGGTGCCGGCCCGGCGCTGGACGCATGTGGCGGCCAGTTACTCGGCCGAGGGGGTGCAGGAACTGGTGGTGCGCTGTTGGGATGGCACCGGCGAGGTGGACACGCTCGCGCGGATCGTCGCACACAACGTCGGCGGCGGACCGAACAACCAGCTCTTTGTCGGCGTGCACGGTTTTCAGACGGCCAACGCCGCGATGCCGGGCGCCCACCTGGCGCTGGCCTGGGGGCCGAGGCCCCTGGAACGGACGGTTCCCGGCGCTTCTGACTACCGAATCACCGGCTTTTACAATGACGGGAGCCTGCAGCGCGAGCAAGGGGACGGGGCGGGTGGATTTGCAGGGCGCCCGTCATTGGGGGATGCCGCCGCCAGATTCGCTTTTTGCGACGGCGAGTTTCAACCTGCCCGCCTGGAATTCGGCACCTCTTACGTGGGACGGGACACCGGCGCTGGCTTGATGCTTTACCTGTGGCAGACCAACCGGGTGTTCGTGCCCCCGGCAGGCTGGCAGACGCTCTTCGAGTACGCCTACCCCAGCCCGTTCGACACCCGCCCGAACGATCCCTCCACCTGGGCGCGGGTGACGTTTGGCAGCCGGGTCGGCACAGTGGGGGCCGTGGTCGCGGACGTGCGGGTCGTCGAGACCTTCGCTGCCGAGGGTCTGGAAGTGCCCCGGGCCAACGTGCCCGTGTACCTGACCTACGCCTCGGGCACGCTGCGGGCGGAAGCCCTGACCGACAGCGACGGCCGGGCCAGCCTGAGCGCCCTGGTGGCCATCAACATCCCGCTGCGCGTGTCTATCGCCCCGCCCGCTTTGTGGCTGGTTCGGGGGGTGGACGTCGTGCCCGGCACGGGCATCAGCCCCGTTACGACCACGCAGACTGAGGCCTTTTTCCCGGGCTGTGGCGAGGGCCGGTGCGATTTGAGCGATCTGGTCTTCAGGGTCGTGGCCGTCCCTGAGAGAGGCATGAGCGTCACCGGGGTTTCACCCGACACGGTGTGGCCGCGGGTGGTGGTGCGCGAAAGCCCGCTGAAGACCGTCGGCCCGGGGCAGATCGAGATCCGCGGCATGAACCTCCACAACGCCCTGAGGGTTTGGTTGACCAGTTGCGACACGCTTCCGCCACCTCCGGGGAGCAGTGATCCGCAGGAGACGACCCTGTGCGACGAAAGCCAGTTTCACCGGCTGACAGAGGTGCAGACCAGTGCGGATGGCCGGCGGTTGGTGGCCACGGTGGATGCCCCGGAGAGGTGGTTCGGCAGCAGCCGCCGGGTGTTGGTGCAGGACCCCGTCAGCCGTCCGGGTCAGGTGCCCTGGGCGTTTGCGCCGGGCAGTGTGTTCATCAGCCATCCGCCCTACCCCCAAGTGTGGGGATTCGAGTTCAGGAACGAGCGGGACGGCACGCAGTTCGATGAATTCTCCAACGTGTATCAGTGGCGGGCCTACGACTGCGTGCTGGCCTTTCCCCCGGGGTGGTCATTCCGCCGGTGGAGACCTGCTTTGGCTGCCGGATTCCCAATCCGGTTTGTCTGACCTTCCACAGTCTGGTCTTCACGCCCTGGGTCGAGCTCATGAGCGGCAGTTGCCTCGGCTTTTCCGTCACCTCCCGGCTTTTCCAGCGTGGGGAGCTGGAGTTGGCCCGTTTCCAGGCCGGAGGGCGATATCCTTTCGGTTTTTCCGGTCTGCCCCCAGAGCCGGGCTGGCTCTTTCCCCGGCCGCCCAAGCCGCAAGTGCATGACTTTCGCGAGTGCGATTACTCGGTGTCCGTGAACCTCTGGGCGCAAACCCACCGCAACCAGGCGGCCCAGTTGTCGCAGGAAGTCATCCAGGAGCTGCTCCGCCAGTTGCGCGGCACCGGCTTGTCCGACACCTACTCGGTGGATGGCGACCCCAATCAAGTGCTGAGCCGGCTGCGCACCGGCAACCTGCAATCGCCGGTGTGGTCGCCCACTCCCCACGCCCCGGCGGTCCAGAACGGTGTGGCGGCCGTCCAGGTGCCCTTGAGCGGGTCGGCCGCTTTCTTCCGGCTGCGCCGCGGCCCGTAAGGCGGTCGCTCGAACCGCGCCGGGGTACCGTCCCGGCTTCCCCGGCGTTCGCCCCTTCAAACCTGCGGTTCGTCCCGCGATTCCGGCGCTTCGTCCCCGGAAAGCGGAAAGGCGGGGACTTATCGGGCACGTAACCGCCACTCTTTTCCACCGGAACGTTGCGACAGCCATGAACGACCGCGAAATGTCTCCCGCCGGGCCGGCCGCCCGGCCCTCGCGCCGTTATGTGCGGGCGGTGGGCCCTCGGCTGCGCTGGGTGTTGCGGGTGGTGTTTGCCCTGGGGGCTTTGCTGGGGGCCAACTCGGCCTACCTGGCGGCGGTCACCGTCCTGGAGTGGATGCGCGGGCTGTCGTACCAGAACTACTTTTACCAGCTCATGTTCCTGGCGCATCTGGCGCTGGGGCTTTTGCTGGTGGGGCCGTTTCTGGTGTTTTGCGTGGGGCACATCCGCAACGCATTGGCGCGGGGCAACCGGCGGGCGATGCGGGCGGGCTGGTTGCTGCTGGCCGCCAGCCTGGTGCTGCTGGGCAGCGGCGCGGCCCTGATGCGGGTCGAGGGCTTCGAGTTGCGGCATCCCGGGGCGCGCTCCGCGGCCTACTGGGCGCATGTGATCACCCCGCTGCTGGTGGTGTGGCTGTACATCCTGCATCGGCTGGCCGGCCCGCGCATCCGTTGGCGGGTGGGCCTGGTCTGGGGGGGCGCCACCGCGGCGGTGGTGGCCGGGATGGTCGCGCTGCACTCGTTGGACCCCCGGCAGTGGAGCGTGCGCGGGCCGGCCGAGGGGGAGCAGTACTTTGCGCCGTCCGAGGCGCGCACGGCGACCGGGAACTTCATCCCGGCCAGGACCTTGATGATGGACCAGTACTGCCGGGAGTGTCATCAGGACACCTACGCCGGCTGGTTCCACAGCGCCCACCGGTTCAGCTCATTCAACAACCCGGCCTACCTGTTCAGCATCCGGGAAACGCGTGCGGTGGCCCTGAAGCGGGACGGCGATGTGAAGGCCTCGCGCTGGTGTGCCGGCTGCCACGACCCGGTGCCGTTCTTCAGCGGGGCCTTTGACGACCCGAACTTCGACCTCGAACATCACCCCACGGCGCACGCGGGCATCACCTGCACCGCCTGCCATTCGATCGTCCAGGTCCACAGCCCCATCGGCAACGCCGCCTACACCATCGAGGAGCCGGTCCACTATCCCTTTGCCTTCAGCACCAACCCCGTGCTGGCCTACCTCAACCGGCAGCTCATCAAGGCCAAGCCCGAGTTCCACAAAAAGACCTTCCTCAAGCCCCTGCACAAGACGGCCGAGTTCTGCTCGACCTGTCACAAGGTCAGCATCCCGCGCGAACTCAACCACTACAAGGACTGGCTCCGCGGCCAGAACAGCTACGACTCGTTCCTGCTCAGCGGCGTCTCCGGCCACGGCGCGCGCAGCTTCTACTACCCGGAAAAGGCCGAGCCCAACTGCAACGGCTGCCACATGCCTCTCCAGCCGGCCCGCTACGATTTCGGGGCACGGTTCTTCGACCCGAACCAGCGCGTGCTGCAGGTCCACGACCACCTCTTCCCCGCCGCCAACACCGCCCTGCCGCACCTGCGCGGCGAGCCCCCCATCGTGCAGCGGCACCAGGAATTCCTCCGCGGCTCGGTGCGCGTGGACCTCTTCGGCCTCAAGGAGGGCGGCACCGTGGACAGCCCCTTGATTGCACCGCTGCGGCCCGAGACCCCCGCGCTCAAGCCCGGCGTGCCGTACCTGCTGGAGGTGGTGCTGCGCACGCTGCGCGTGGGCCACCAGTTCACCCAGGGCACGGCCGACTCGAACGAGGTCTGGAGCGACGTGACGCTGCGCAGCGGCGGGCGGGTGATCGGCCGCAGCGGCGGCCGCGGCCCCCACAGCGAGGTGGACCCGTGGGCGCACTTCGTGAACATCTACATGCTCGACAAGGACGGCCACCGCATTGACCGCCGCAACCCCCAGGACATCTTCACCCCGCTCTACCACCACCAGATCAACCCCGGTGCCGCCCAGGTCGTCCACTACGCCTTCACCCTGCCACCGGGCCTGACCGAGCCGGTGACCATCGAGGTCAAGCTCCAGTACCGGAAATTCGACACCATCTTCGTCAACTACTTCCAGGTGCCGGGCTGGACCAACGGCCAGCCCTTCGCGGTCACCAACGACCTGCCCATCACCACCCTCGCCAGCGACCAGTTGACCCTCCCGGTGGCCGGCGTGGAAGTCGCCGTGACCAACGCCCCTTCTCCGATCCCGATCTGGGAGCGCTGGAACGATTACGGCATTGGCCTGCTCCTGGAAGGCGACAAGGGCAGCGAGAAGGGCGAATTGCTCCAGGCCGAGCAGGCCTTCCAGCAGGTCGAACGCCTCGGCCGCTGGGACGGCCCCGTCAACCTCGCCCGCGTCTATTTCAAGGAGGGCCGGCTCGACGACGCTGTCGCCGCCCTGCAACGGGCCACGCGCGCCGACCCGCCCGCGCCGCGCTGGCTGGTCGCCTGGTTCACCGGCCTGGTCAACAAGCAAAACGGCTTCCTGGAGGAGGCCATCCGCCAGTTCACCAGTATCATCGAAGACCGCGATCCCGACCTGGTGGCGCGCGGCTTCGACTTCAGCAAGGACTACGAAGTGCTCAACGAGCTGGGTCAAACCCTCTTCGAGCACGCCAAACGCCAGCGGGACAAACCGGGCACCGAGCGGGACCTGCTCCGCCAGGCCGTGCAACGCTTCGAGCAAACCCTCGCCCTGGACCCCGAAAACCTCACCGCCCACTACAACCTCGCCCTGCTGTACGTGCAGTTGGGCGACACCGACCGCGCCCTCCAGCACCTCCAGGCCCACGAAAAATATCGTCCCGACGACAACGCCCGCGATCGCGCCGTGAATCTCGAACGCCGCCGCAACCCCGCCGCCGACCACGCCGCCCAGGCCATCGTCATCTACCCCCTGCAACGGCCCGGCGCCTTCGAGCTGGACCCCGACGCCGCGCCGCGCGTGGCGACTCGCGATTGACAGCCCCCCCACCATGCCCGAAGCCGACCCGCCATTCTCCGCGCCGCCGGCGCCACCACCCCCCGCGAGCCCGCCTCCCGCCCCCGTCCCCGAGGAACCGGAGCCCGAGCTCTACGACGAGGCGGTCATCGGCCGCGCCTTCCGCGGGTCGGCGGTGGCCTTCGGTTTGTTGGTGGCGGCCGGCGTGGGGGTGTGGTGGTGGCTGAGCCGCGCACCCGCCGCCGCCCCGGCGCGCCTGACCCCGCTGGCCGCTCCGCAGGCGCCGGTTCGTCCTGTGGCCGAGGTGCCGGAAGTCCGTTTCACCGACATCACCCGGGCGGCCGGCATCACCTTCGTCCACAACAACGGCGCGGCCGGCGACAAACTCCTGCCCGAGTCCCTGGGCGGCGGCGCGGCGTTCTTTGATTTCGACAACGACGGCGACCCGGACCTGCTGTTCGTCAACGGCACGGCCTGGCCCGAGCAGGCGGCGACCGGCGCTCCGGCCACCACCCACGCCCTGTACCGAAACGACGGCGCCGGTCACTTCACCGACGTGACCGCCGGCTCCGGCCTGGACGTGAGCTTTTACGGCATGGGCTGTGCCGTGGGCGACCACGACAACGACAGCCGGGTGGACGTGTACCTCACCGGCGTGTACACCAACCGCCTGTTTCGCAACCTGGGCGGCGGCAAATTCCAGGACGTGACCGCCGCGGCCGGGGTGGGCGGCGGCGAGCAGGACTGGGGCGTCAGTTGCGCCTTCTTCGACTACGACAACGACGGTCTCCTGGACCTGTTTGTGGCCAACTACGTCCAGTGGTCGCGCGAGATTGACTTCGAGGTCGGTTACAAACTGGTCGGCCTCGGCCGCGCCTACGGACAGCCGCGCGATTTCCCCGGCGTCTTTCCCCGCCTGTACCGCAACACGGGCGGCGGCCGCTTCCGCGACGTCTCCGCCGAGGCGGGCGTACAGGTGCGCAACCCCGCCACCGGTGTGCCGGCCGCCAAGTCGCTGGGTGTGATGCCGGTGGACCTCGATCACGACGGCTGGATGGACCTGGTGCTGGCCAACGATACCGTCCCCAACTTCGTCTTCCACAACCAGCGCGACGGCACCTTCAAGGAAATCGGCGCCGCCGCCGGCATCGCCTTCGACAGCTACGGCCAGACCCGCGGCGCGATGGGCATTGACGCCGCGCGCTTCCGCGACGACGGCGCCCTCGGCATCGTGATCGGCAACTTCGCCAACGAAATGACCGCCCTCTACGTCGCCGCGCCGGCCCTGCCCCTGCTGTTCACCGACGAGGCCATCACCGAAGGCATCGGCCCGGCCAGCCGCCTCCTGCTCAAGTTCGGCATCTTCTTTTTCGACTACGACCTGGACGGCCGCCTGGATGTGCTCTCGGCCAACGGCCACCTCGAGCCGGACATCAGCAAGGTCCAGCGCAGCCAGAGCTACGCCCAGCCGGCCCAACTGTTCTGGAACTGCGGCGCCACTCCCTGCTACGTGCCCGTGCCGCCGGAAAAGACCGGACCCGACCTCTTCCACCCCATCGTGGGCCGCGGCTCGGCCTACGCGGACATGGACGGCGACGGCGACCTGGACGTGCTGCTGCTCCAAACCGGAGGCCCCCCCCGCCTGCTGCGCAACGACCAGGCCCTCGGCCACCACTGGGTCCGCCTGAAGCTGGTCGGCACCGCGTCCAACCGCGATGCCATCGGCGCCGAAGTCACCCTGCGCGCGGGCGGCCGCACCCAATGGCGCACGGTCATGCCCACCCGCAGCTACCTCTCTCAATCCGAGCTGCCGGTCACCTTCGGCCTGAGCCCGCTGGACCGCGTCGAAACCGTGGAAATCCGCTGGCCGCGCGGTGCCCGCTCCACCCTGGACGCCCTCCCCGTGGACAAGCTGACGGTGGTGACCGAGCCCCACTGAGCCGCGGACCTCTGCTCCTCCGGCTCGCGCCGGCGCGGCGGAGGTCGAAGGGGCGATGGCCCGCGTCGGATGCCGGATGCCCGATGCCAGAAACCCGATACCCGATGCCAGAGTTGGGGGAGCGCGGCCGCACCGGCCGCAGCCGTCGGTGTCCCGCCGACGGCTTTCGGGTGGAACGGGCAACCTGCCCGTCCCTCCGGGCTGCCAGACCGGCGGCGTAGCACAGGCTTCCCAGCCTGCCGTGTCGCCGGCTTCCCAGCCGGCGGTCGGGGGCTGAAGGAGCCGTCCGCCATTTCGCCCACCAGCCGTTGGCAGGCGGTCTTGGGCAGCCGACCGGTCCGCGGGCTGCCAGCCCGCGATACGGCCGACTGCCAGTCGGCGGTACGGAGGGTGGGTGCGGGTGACCTGCCTTTTTCCTGCTGGGACTGCGAGGACGCGGTGCCTTCCAGCTCCCTTTGTAGCCGCTGCGGCAGCACGGCGGAGCTGCTGTGTGCCGGCTCTATCGGCGGCTACCTGCTCAGGGCGCCGGCGACTCCGGTGGTTTCACGCCGGCCGCTTCAGGGCCGGGCGCCGGGCGGGCGGACGCGGCGGCCTCGGACGCGGGGTTGGGTGTGGCGTCTTCAGGAGTGGCAGGCGTCGAAGCAGGAGGTGCGGGATGCAGTTCGCGTCGGCGCGCCTCGAGGGTTTCCAATTGCGTGCGTGTGGATTCGAGCAACGTCGCCAGGGCGAGGGTCCGGGCTCCGGGCAGGCCGGGTTGGTAGCCCAGACGCAGGCGGGCCGCCACGTATTGATCGAGGGTCTGCGCGTAGGCCAGGGCGAGCTGGGCCACGGGTTGGGGCACGACACGGGCCAGCCGGCGCAGGGCCTGGCTGCGGGCGG
Organism: Verrucomicrobiales bacterium; assembly: GCA_037439785.1. Classification (GTDB taxonomy): domain Bacteria; phylum Verrucomicrobiota; class Verrucomicrobiia; order Limisphaerales; family J093; genus DSVZ01. The sequence continues at coordinate 68,094 of JBBIVJ010000011.1, forward strand.
AGAAGAACGCGCGTTGGCGGGTGAAGTCCCACTGGCCGAGAACGTCGGTGAACGAGAGTGTCTGGCGGGTGACCGCGGCTCCCGGTGCGGCGCGGGTGGCGACCTCCACGTTCAAGAGGTCCTCCAGCCAGGCGGCGCCGAGACGGGCATTGGTTTCCAGGTCGCTGGTGGGCGCACCCAGTTGCTGGCCAACCAGGGCCCACCACTTTTCCACCTCAAGCAGGCGCGGGAACAAGGGCGCATAAACCTCGAGAAAAGCGGTCTGCCAGTTCAGATGGTGGGGCAGCCGGCTCAGGAAGGTGGTGAGCCGGGAAGGTCCCTGGGGCAGGTTGCGCAGCGCGACAAACAGGGTCTGGCAGCAGGCGCGGTAGTGCTCGACTGCCGGCCCGGTCAGGCGTTCCGGGCCGGGGAGGCTGATGTCCTCGAAGGTCAGCCAGCCGCGGGTGCGGATGAGGTTCAGCACGCGCTGGTCTTCCTCCGCCGGACGGCGTTCGCGCAGGGTGCCGGCCAGTTGGCCGACCGTCGGTCCGTACTTGCCGGTGATCGGGTTGGGGCGGACAACGGGGTCGGGACCGACGCGCGAAAGGACCTGGCCGGTGAGGGCTTCGAGCAGCCAGAGGGGGACTTCGGGGGCCTGGGGGGCTGGTTGGCGGAGGATCAGTTCCAGCAGTACCGCGTGTACCACCCCGCGGACCAGGGCGGGGGCCTCGATCTCGGCCGGCAGCCGCAGCGCGAAGTGCCAGCCCTCGAGGTAGCGTCGGCCGGTGGCCGACGGAAAGGCCTCGGCGGGCGCGCGGGGGTCAATGGTGACGTGGACCTTGCCGCGCCAGCGGTCGGGCAGGCGCAGTTCGGCCAGCACGGCGGACTTGATGCGCTCGCAGGAGACCACCAGGGGGTCGGGATAGAGCGGGATGAGCTGGTTGGTCTCGCTGCCGATGGTGGCGACCCGCCCCAGGCTGGGCGGGGTGGGGTCCGGGCTGTGGATGATGAACTGCCCGGAGCGGCTGTGGACCGTGCGGGCCTGAGCGGTCGCCGCACCGGCAACCAGGCAGGCCAGGGCGAGTCGGAGGAGCAGGGCGGACCGCCCGAGGCGCCGCCACCAAGAGGGCAGGGGGCGGGCTGGCATGGGAGGCACTCAGGAGGCACCCGGGGCGGCGGAGGAATTCCCGGCGGGGGGCCGGGAAGCTCCCGGAGCCGGGGCGGCGTTGGTGGTGGAGGTTTTCGCGGCGCCCTCTTTGGCAGGCGGGGTGGCGCCGGCCTCTTGTTTGGCGGCCCGGGTGTAGTTTTCGCTACGGTAGTCGGTGATGTAGAAGCCGTTGCCCTTGAAGAGCAGCCCGGCGCCGGCGCTCAACTGGCGTCGGACGCGGCCCCGCGCCCAGGGGCGGCGGGCGCAATGCTCGGGGGGGCAGTGTTGGAGGGGGGCGGCCGTCATGGATTGGAAGTACTCGAATTCGTGGCCGCACTTGCTGCAAACGTAGGCGTAGGTGGGCATGGTTCGATACTTCGTGGGGGTGCCGCTGGTGGCCCGGGGGGCGGGCTCAGACGGCGAGTTTTTGGAGCAGTTCGTCGTTGGTGCGGTGTTTGCGGAGCGCGGCCAGGAGGGTTTCCATGGCCTCGATGGGGTTGAGGTCCACCATCATGCGGCGCAGTTTGCGCACCGCTTCCAACTGGTGTTTGGGAAAGAGTTTCTCCTCCTTGCGCGTGCCGCTCTTGGGGATGTCAATGGCGGGGAAGAGGCGGCGGTCGGCCAGTTTGCGGTCCAGGACCAGCTCCATGTTGCCGGTGCCCTTGAACTCCTGGAAGATGAGCTCGTCCATCCGGGAACCGGTGTCAATGAGGGCGGTGGCGATGATGGTGAGCGAACCTCCCTCCTCGATCTTGCGGGCGGAGGCGAAGATTTTGCGGGGGATTTCCAGGGCGCGGGCGTCCACGCCGCCGGTCATGGTGCGGCCGGAGCCGCCGTGGACGCTGTTGTAGGCGCGGGCGACGCGGGTGATGGAGTCGAGCAGGACGAAGACGTCCTTCTTGCACTCGACCATGCGGCGGCAGCGCTCGATCATGAAGCGGGAAAGCCGGACGTGGGTCTCGAGGTCCTGGTCGTTGGAAGAGGCGACCACCTCGGCCTTGACCGAGCGCTGGAAGTCGGTGACCTCCTCGGGACGCTCGTCAATGAGCAGGACGATGACGTGGACCTCGGGGTGGTTGGCGGTGATGGCGTTGGCGATCTGCTTGAGGATGGTGGTCTTGCCGGTGCGGGGCGGGGCCACGATCAAGCCGCGGGTGCCCTTGCCGATGGGGGTGACCAGGTCAATCACGCGCGTCTCCAGCAGGTCCGGGGAGGTTTCCAGGCGGAATTTCTCGACCGGGTCAATGGTGGTGAGGTTTTCGAAACGCACCGTGCGGGTGTAGTCCTGGTACGGCATGCCGTTGACCTCGCGCACCTCGCGCAACTGGGGGCTGCTGCCGCGGTGGGGGGGCTGGAGGGTGCCCTTGACCAGGCAGCCTTCGCGCAGGAAATGGCGCTTGATGGTGTCCGGCGTCACGAAAACGTCCGTCGGCTTCGGCTGGAAGTGGTTCTCGGCCGCGCGGAGGAATCCGAAGCCCTTTTCGGAAATTTCAAGGTACCCGGCGCCGACGTCCGGCACCGTGTGGGTGTTCGAGGGTGGTCGCATGCTGCTACTGGTGCGTTCAGTAATAAACCCCGTCTTCGCCGCGCCCTGGTGCGCCAGATCGAGGAATCGGGAAAACCGCCGGCCCGAAGAAACCTTACGGAACGCGAACTTGAAGGAACCGGGCGGTCAAACCTACAACGAGCTTCAATTACACCCACCCGGCGCCAAACGCAACAATTATTTTGCGCCGCGCCGCCGGGCACCGCCGCACCGACCGCCGTCCTGCGACGCCCTGATCCCCGAGCGGGCCAGACCGGTAGAGGCCCGCGCGGCGCCGACACAGGGCGGGGAACCGTTTCGCCAGGGCCGTTAAAGGCCGGGCTTGCCAAAAAACTCCGGTCTGCCTAGATTTGGCGGCTCTTGAGTTCACGGCATGGAACTGCCCACCCACCCCAGCCTGTTGGCCGTTGCGTTGTTCGCGGCGGATGCCCCGAGTCCCGCGCCCGTCAACCCGCAGGCGGAGCTGTTCAAACTGGCCGGGCCGCTGGTGCTGATGTTCGTGATTTTTTACTTCATGCTCATCCGGCCCCAGCAGAAGAAGCAGAAGCAGCATCAGGCCCTGCTGGCCGCCCTCAAACCCAGGGACAAGGTTGTCACCAGCAGTGGCATGGTGGGGGAGGTGATTGCCCTCAAGGACAAGACCCTCACCCTGCGCTGCGGCGAGTCCAAGCTGGAAATCCTCAAAAGCGCGGTGGCCGACGTGATCGAACGCGCCCAGACCGCCAACGGTGGCAAGTCCTGAACGCTTTCCCGCCCTCATGAGCCGCAACACTTGGAGGTTCCTGTTCACGATCTTTGTCGTGTTGTGGGCGCTCTACGAGCTGTACCCCCCCACGCCGCGCAACCTCATTGACGTCTTCGAGCAGCGGGTCGAGTTCAGCGACGCGAATTTCGCCCCCCTGGTCCAGCGGGCGCGTGAGCTGGAACAACAGCGTTCCAACCAGACCTTCTTCAACCTCCTTGAGGCCGTCGGGACCAACGACCTGGCCCGCTACTTCCCCTCGCTGGCCGAGGAGGATGACGCCGATCCCAACCGCGCCATCCTCAACCGGATCCAGCAAAAGGCCGCCGGGCAGATCAAGTTGGGCCTGGACCTCCAGGGCGGCACCGCCTTCCTGGTCGAACTGGACCCCCAGCGGCTGAGCCAGATCGCGGACAAGCAGCATGCCCTCGAGCAGGCCATCGAGGTGTTGCGCAAGCGGGTGGACGCCTTCGGCGTGGCCGAGCCGATTTTGCAGCCCGCCGGCGAGGGCCGCATCCTCATCCAAATCCCCGGCATGTCCGAGGACCGCAAGCAGGCGGCGCGCGAGACCATTCAAAAGGTGGCCTATCTCGAGTTCCGCCTGGTGCACCCGGAAAGCGAAGAGCTGCTGCGAACCGGCATCATCGAGCCGGGCTACGAGGTCCTGACCGAGAAGCGCCGCAAGCGTCAGGACCGCCAGGGTGAGCCGCCGCAGACCTATCTGGTCAGCAAGGCCGCCGAACTGGGGCTCACCGGCGCCTACGTGGCCGATTCGGGCGTGTACCCCGATCCCCTCACCGGCCGGCCCAAGATCAGCCTGCGCTTCAACTCGGCCGGCGCGGAAAAATTCGCCGAGATCACCCGGGCCAACGTGGGCCGGCAACTGGCCATCGTGCTGGATGGCGATCTGCAATCCGCCCCGCGCATCAACGAGGCCATCCTGGGCGGCAACTGCGAGATCACCGGCGACTTCGACCTGCGGGAGGCCTTTGACCTGGCCAACGTGCTGCGCAACCCCCTCGAGACCCCGGTGCGCATTGTCGAGGAACGCACGGTGGACCCTTCGCTGGGGGCGGACTCGATCCAGAGCGGCATGGTCGCCTCGGCCGTCGCGGCGGTCGGCACCTTTGCCTTCATGCTGGTGTTTTACCTCACCTCCGGGCTGGTGGCGAACCTGGCGCTGGTCCTTAACATGTTGATCCTGCTGGGGGCGATGTGCGCGATGGATGCCACCCTCACCATGCCGGGCATCGCCGGCATCGCCCTGACCATCGGCATGGCGGTGGACGCCAACGTGCTCATCTACGAGCGCATGCGCGAGGAAATGGCCGCCGGCAAATCCATTCGCGGGGTCATCGCCGGTGGCTATGACAAGGCCTTCGGCACCATCTTCGACTCGAACCTCACCACCCTCATCGCCGCGCTGATCCTGTACAAGTTTGGCACCGGCCCGGTGAAGGGCTTCGGCGTCACCCTCTCGATCGGCATCGCCGTCAACATGTTCACTGTCCTGCTGGTGACGCGGTTGCTCTACGACTTCCTGCTGGTCCGGGGCAGGATTCAGCGGGTGCGCATGCTGCCACTGCTCAAGTTCTCCCAACTGCCCTTCATGAAGGCGGGGCGTCTCACCGTGGTGGCCTCGGCGGTGGTCATCGTGCTGGGATTCGCCTACGGCATGGGCGTGCGCGGCAAACATGTGTTGGGGGTGGACTTCGCCGGCGGCGACTCGGTCACGCTGACCTTTCGGGAGCGGGTGGAGGTGGACCGGCTGCGGGACACCCTGGGTCAGGCCGGGATGGCCGACACCCTGATCGGCTACCAGCAGAACCGGGCCACCGGCCACGAAACCCTGCGCATCACCGTGCCCCTCGAGGCCGCCCCCAGGGCGGCGGCCGCCCTCCAGGCCGCCTTCCCCCAGGCAGGCTTTGACGTGGTGGCCACCGACAGCGTGGGGCCGACGGTGGGGGCACAGATTCAACGCTCGGCCCTGATCTCCTGCCTGCTGGCGCTGTTTGCCATCCTGGTGTACGTCGCCTTCCGGTACGAGTTCTCCTTCGCGGTCGCCGCGGTGGCTGCCCTGATTCACGACGTCTTCCTGACGCTGGCCATCTTCTTCCTGGCCGGCGGTCAGCTCAACGCCACCATGGTCGCGGCGGTCCTGACCATCATCGGCTACTCGATCAACGACAAGATCGTCATCATGGACCGCATCCGCGAGAACCTGAAGCTGGGGGTGCCGGGCTCGTTCCAGCACCTCATTGACCTCTCGCTCACCCAGACCCTGGGGCGGACGCTCATCACCGGCGGCGCGGTGATCCTCTCCACGCTGTCCCTGCTGATCTTCGGCGGCGGGGTCATCAACGACCTGGCCTTCACCTTCCTGGTGGGCACGCTGGCCGGCACGTACTCCAGCCTGCTCATCGCCAGCCCGCTCGTCCTGAGGTGGCACAAGGGTCAGCGGCCGAAGCTCGGCACCGTGCCCATCGAAGCCCAGGTTACCTCGACCGCGGCAGCGGGCGCCGGAGCCCGCGCCTGATGACCTCTCGGCGGCGTCGGCGCTGCGCCGAAGGCGGGTGATGCCGCCTGCGCCCGGCATGGGTTAAAGTGCCGCAGAGGCGGGCGGGGCAATGGGCCGTGGCCACCGCGGATGAATCGCCAGGGTGGCTTCGGGGTCGGATGACCCGCGCCAACACATGAGAACCGACTGCGCCCGCCTCAACGCCAGCCTCCCCGCATCCGCCACCTCCCGGTGGACTCACATCCTCACCGTCCGGCTGGAAAGTCGGCGCCGGATCGGCGGCGGGTGGGCCGGCCGAGGTTGGATGGCGGGGGTGGCCTTACTGACGGCGTGGACAGCCTGGGCGCATGACCCCTCGCGCCAGGCCACGGTGCCCAGCGTGCGCGCCCTGAAGGTCGAGGCGCCCCTCACCTTGGACGGCCGGCTGGACGAGCCGTTTTGGGCACAGTGCGAGGTGGCCACCGGCCTCATCAACACCCGCACCCATGCGCCGGCCGAGGACCAAACCCCGGTTCGGGTCGCCTACACCCGGACGCATCTGTATGTGGGGGTGGAATGCCTGGAGCAGGACCTGCGCAAGCTGCGCGCGACCGAGCAGCGGGAGGACCGTGCCTTTGTCGCGGATGACTGGGTGGAAATCCACCTGGACCCGCCGCACAACCACCGCGGCACGTACGCCTTTTTCACCAACCCCCTCGGCACGCGCGCCGACGCCAACGAGGGACCGTCGGGCGTCTTCAACTACGGCTGGTCGGCCGACTGGGACTGTGCCGCCCACATCGGCTCCGATCGCTGGAGCTTCGAGATGCGCATCCCCCTGTCGGTTTTCAACTACTTCCGCCGCGACGGCGGCACCTGGGGGTTCAACGTCACCCGCTTGCAGCGGCACACCGACGTGACCAGTTTCTGGAGCTACAACCCGACGGACATGTACAAGCCGCGGCACTTCGGCCACTTCACCGGGCTGGACCTGGCCGACACGATCTTTGACCGCAACTGGGAGATCACGCCCTACGCCAGCGTGCGCACCGATTTCAACGCCACCGCGGAGGTTGAGCCACGGGCCGGGCTGGACGTCCGTTTTCGTCTCACCCCCGCCGTGACCACCGCCTGGACCCTGTTCCCCGATTTCGGCCACCTCGAGGCGGACGATGACACCATCGAGCAGCGCGATACCGAGCGGTTTCTGCCCGAAAAACGCCTTTTCTTCCGCAACTGATGCGGATGCCCCACCGCCTCTACTACAGCCGCCGCATCACCGAGATGGACGGGGCGGTCAAGGTCAGCGGTCTGTGGCCGGGCTGGAGCTTCAACTTCATGGACGTCCAGAGCGAATTCGTCCACGACGGCCACTTCCGCGGCAACGCCGCGGTGGTGCGTCTGACCCAGGACCTCGGCGAACGCTCCCACCTGGGCTACTACGCGCGGATGCGGCGCATCTGGATGCCGGGCACTCCTACAACGGCAGCGTGGACGGCTACCTGTTCCTGAACGACGCCTGGCGGGTGCGGTTCCAAGGGGCGGCCAGCCAGGAAGACCTGCAGGCGCCGGCCCCGGGCCTGGCCCGTGCCGGCACGGACTTCCCGGGCGAGACCGCCCTCATCTACAACCGCTATCCGTGGGACCTGACCCTTGCCTACACCGCCATCACCGCCGGCTACAATCCCCTGCTGGGATACATCTCGTGCCGGGTCATCTTCGGCCCCTCCCTCCTGGCCCAGTACCAGGTGCGCGCCGGCGAGCGCTGGTACCAGGACCTGTACGTCGGCTACTTTCCGCGCTGGTTTCTAAACTCGGCCGGCGCCACCTCGGTCCATGACCACGGCGGCCTGGCGCGGGTGATCCTCCGCAACGACCTGGGCCTGCGGCTGGGCTACGACCACGACGACCCCGCCCCCTTCACCAACCGCCGGCTCCTGACCGGCGTGGACCTGTGGACCTCGGATTACTACCGCGCCGTGAACCTGGGCTATGCCACCGGCGAGTTCGAGCGGACCGCCTACCACGAGCTGCTCTGGGGCAAACGCCTCAAGTTCTGGGAGCGCCTGCCCTTGCGGCACGAGCTGGTCGTCCGCTGGGAGGACCGGCCCGACGGCACCGCCGACACCGTCTGGCTCAACCGCCTTGTGGCGGACCTGTACCTGGGCCGGGACATGTGGGTAAAGGCTTCGCTCCAGAACCGCGACGCCGGCCTCCACAACTACAGCGTCATCTACGGCTGGAAGCTCAAATACAACACCTACTGGTACGTGGTGTACACCGAGGTGGACGAGGGCAGGGGCCCCGAGCGCAGTGTCCTGACCAAGGTCACCTACACCTTCTGAGCCGCCGGCCCGGACCTCGCCCGTGGTCGGCGGCTTCACCCGGCCTGGTCCCGGGCCGGGGGATCGCCCGCCGCCCCGCGCAGCCGCCGCGCCAGCTGCGGGCCCGGCTTGGGATACAGGCCCGGACAGCAGCCGAAATGTTCGTGAAAGGCCTGACTGAAGTGGCTCAGGCTGGAGTAGCCCACCGCCAGGGCGGCCTCGGTCACGTTGTAACGGCCCGAGCGCAGCAGTTCGGCCGCCCGCTCCAGCCGCCGCCGCCGCAGGTATTGCGGGATGGTCATGCCCATCTCCGCCGAGAAGGTCCGGCTCAGGTACCACGCGCTGCAGCCCACCCGCCGCCCCAGTTCCTCAAGATTGGGCGGGTGTTCGAGGTCCGCGGCGAGGAGGGCCACGACGCGCTCGACGCGCTCGCGGGCCACGCGGCGTTGCCGGTCACAGAACAGCTCCGCCTCCGGCCGCAGCTCGAACAACAGCAGCGACGCCAGTTCGAGGGCGCGGCTTTCGTACCAGAGCACCCGGGCGGCCTGCTGGGGCGGGGGATGCCGCAACCCCTGCGCCAGCCGCTCCAGCTCGGAGGTCAGCGGCGCGGTCTCGGCCACCGCGCCCGGCGGAGCGGGCTGGGTCAACACATTGCGGACCAGGCTGTGCAGGCCCGGTTCCCGGCCGTTGAGACGCCGGGCCAGAAAGCTGCGGGACAATTCCACCGTGAAAAAGGCGTGGTTTTGATCCGGCAACCGCCACGCCCGGGGGCCGCCGTCCGCGCACCAGTAAAACACCGCCGAGCGGGGCGGTACCTCGACGCTGCGCCGGCCTTCCACCAGCCGGCCCCGACCGTCCAGGTTCAGGCAGATTTCCAGGCTCTCCGGGTGAAAGCTGCGGGACCAGTCGAGCTGAAAGGGGCATTGGAAGCTATGCCACTCGACGCTGAAGCCCCATTCGCGAAAGCCGGCAAAGAGCGGGCACCAACCGGCGCAGACCGAGCGCCACGCCTCGCGCTCGGAAAAACCCTCCCCGGCCGGACAGGCGAATCCCCCGTCCGGGCCGCCGCCTGCCCGACAGGGGCCGCCGGCGGACGGATGGGCCGCGGACCGGCTCTCTGGCGCGTCTGCCATCATCGCCGCCAGCTTAAGGTCCGCCTCTGCCCCCGGCAAACGCTCTTCGCCCCGCCCCGACGCAGGTGAGCGCGGACGGGTCCAGGAGCCGGGCCTGCATTTTGTACCTTGTCCCCTCCGGGCGGCTGCGGCAGGCTGGTGCGCACAGCTTACCACTTGACCTATGAACCTGCGTTTGTTTTCCGCCTCCCTGCTCGCGGGCCTGTCCGGTGCCGGGTTGCTGGCGCAAGGGCTGCTCGGCAACCCGCTGGACGATCTGCCCCGGCTCAAGAACTTCGAGGCCCGGCGGGCCTCCTCCTCCGATCCCAACTGGCGCAACGGCAATGCCGACGCCCGCCCCATTCCGCCCGGCGGCACGCTCACGCTGGCCGAGTTGGAGGGCCCGGGCGTCATCACCCACATCTGGTTCACCATCGCCCACGAGGCGCCGTTTTACTCCCGTCTGCTGACGCTGCGGATGTACTGGGACGGTGAGGAGCATCCCAGCGTGGAATGTCCGGTGGGCGACTTCTTCGGCATCGGCCACGGGGTGGACCAGTCCTTCGTGTCGCTCCCCGTGCGGGTGTCCTCGGAGGGCCGGGCGCGCAACTGCTACTGGCCGATGCCGTTCCGGAAGTCGGCACGCATCACCGTGACCAACGAAAGCGACCGTCGCTGCCACGCGTTTTACTACTACGTGGACTGGCAAAAGCACGCCTCCCTGCCCGAGGACATCGCGTACTTCCACGCCATGTACCGGCAGGAGCATCCCTGCGTCATGGGCCGCAACTACCTGATCGCCGACATCGAGGGCCGCGGCCACTACGTGGGCACCGTTCAGAGCGTGTACCACGTCTCGGGTGGCTGGTATGGCGAGGGAGACGATTTCTTCTTCATAGACGGCGCCGCCGAACCGCAACTGCGCGGCACCGGCACGGAAGATTATTTCTGCGACGCCTGGGGCTTCCGCCAGCAGGACGGCCCCTTCTACGGCACCCCCCTCTGGGAAGGCTACAGCACCGGCGACCGCAGCACCGCCTACCGCTGGCACCTGACCGACCCCGTGCCGTTCACGCGTTCGCTGCGGGTCGAGATCGAGCACAAGGGCTCGCAAACCTTCCCCGACGGCCAGGTGGACGGGTTCATCGAGCGCGATGACCTCATGTCCAGCGTGGCCTTCTGGTACCAGGTCGAGCCACACAAGCCCTGGCCGCCGTTGCCGCCCGGTCCGGAGCGGCTGCCCTTCCGCGAACAGGTGCTGCTGGTGGGGCACCGGGCGGTGCCAGCGGCGAAGGCCTCGGGCGGCCCGGTCGAGGTGCAGCCGCTGGGCGGGGTCACCGACGGTCGCCAGCTCTGGTTCAAGCCCGCCACCGCGGAGGCGTGGCTGGAGGTGCCCTTCACCACCGAGCAGGACCTCACCGCCGAGCTGTGGGTGAAGCTGACCCATTCGTGGGACTACGGCATCTACCGCGTGAAACTGGACGGCCGCGAGCTGGGCACCTTCGACCTGTTCAACCCCGCGGTCACCCCCACCGCGCACAAGCTCGGCCAGGTCACCCTCCCCGCAGGGGCACACACGCTGCGCTTCGAGTGCACCGGCCGTGCGGAAAGGTCCAAGGGCTACTTCTTCGGTCTGGACACCCTCACCGCGCGCATCCCGGTGTACGCGCGGCCGGCCAGCAAGGACCTGCGGGAGCTGCAGGTCCGGAAGCCCTGAGCTTGCTTGTGCCCGGGCAGGCCGCTGGCCCGGCCGGGGCGGCGGGTTTTTTTAGGATTCGGCGCCGCGGGGCTTGCGCCTAGACTGGGCGCGCATGGTGTTGTGGCCGCTCATTGAGCGCGAGTTGCGGGTCGCGGCCCGGCGGGGCAAGACCTACTGGCTGCGCGTGGTGGCCGCCGCGGCGGCGGCGGGGGTCTGTGCGTGGGTGGTGGTGTGGTCGGGCGAGCAACAGCCGCCCGGCCAGTTGGGCCGCACCCTCTTCACCGCCCTGAGCGTGCTGGCGTTTGCCTTTTGCCTGCTGATCGGGCCGTTCCTGACCGCCGATTGCCTGAGCGAGGAGAAGCGCGACGGCACGCTGGGGCTGTTGTTTCTGACCGACCTCAGCAGCCTGCACGTGGTGCTGGGCAAGTGGATTGCCTCGTCGCTGGCCGGGTTGTTCGGGCTGCTGGCGTTGCTGCCGGCCCTGGGGCTGCCGCTGCTGTTTGGCGGAGTGACGCCGGGCGAGTATGGCCGGACCGCCCTCGGCGTGGTCAACGCCATGTTCTTCTCCCTGGCGGCGGGGATGCTGGTCTCGGTGCTGAGCCGGGAACAGGCCAAGGCCACGCTGGGGGCGATGGCGCTGGTGCTGGGGGTGACGGGGCTGGTGCCGGGGCTGTACGTGTTTTTCAGCGCCGTGTTTCTGGGTCGGCCCATGACCGGCATGCCGCCGCTGGCGTTGTTGAGCCCGGCCTACACCGGCCTGCTGGCCCAGGACGCCGCCTACCGCGCCGTACCCCACCTGTTCTGGACCTCCTTCGGCCTGGTGCAGGGGCTGGCGTGGGGTTGCTGGGGGCTCACGGCGCTGCTGGTCCCGCGGGTGTGGCGGGAGGACCCGGGCGAAAAGCCGGTGGCCCGTCGCTGGCTGTACCGGCTGGGGTACACCCGCGGCTGGTGGCGCACCTTCCACCGCCGGCTGGAGCGCAATCCGGTTTTCGCGCTGGCGGCGCGCCGGCGCTGGCCGCACTGGGTGTTCTGGACGCTGGTGGGGCTGGTGGCGGTGAACGTGTACTGGATCGCCATCGGCTCGCGCCAGGTGCCGGGGGCGGCGCAATTTCACGCCAACTTCGCCTATGCCCTGATCTTCACCAACCGGGTCTGGATCACGGTCATGGCCTGTCATTTCTTTCTCGAGGCGCGGCGGAGCGGGGCGCTGGAGCTGCTGCTGACCACGCCGCTGCCGGTGCGCACCCTGTTGCGGGGGCACTGGCGGGCGCTGCTGGCCTACTTCACCGGGCCGATCCTGGTCATCGGCCTGTTGCACGTCGGCTACGTGTGGGGCAACTGGATGCAGTTCACCGGCCGGCCGGGGGGGATGAACCTGCCGGGTCTGCTGAACTTCTACATTCTGGCCGCGTGCAGCAGCTACGGGAACTTCCTGAGCGACGTGCTGGCCCTGTGCGCGGTGGGCACGTGGCTGAGCGTCTCGTTGCGCAAGCCGGCGCTGGCGCTGCTGCTCACCTTCGGCCTGGTCATCCTGTTGCCGTGGGGCGTGGGCCACTACCTGCCCGTCGGCTCCGGCCTGGGCGGCGGCCGGCTCACGCAGTGGCTGCAGAGCCTGCCCTGGCTGCAAAACCTGTTCCCCGGCGGGCTGTACGGTTTTTCGCTGGACCGTACCGTGGCCTGGGTGGGCAAGAACGGCCTGTTTGTCCTGTGGGCGCTGCCGCGCCTGTACTGGCATTTCCGGGCCGCCGCCGCCCAGACTGGTGACTGGCGCCGGCGTGCGCGCCGACGTCGGCCGGCGCCTGCCGCGCCCTCCCTGGATGCGGCGCCCGCCGGGACCGCGGTGACCGGCCAGTGAGGGGCGATGCCGCAGCGGAGGCCGGGGAGTGAAAGCCCTGCCCATTGTCGCACGGGAGCTGCGGGTGGCGGCGCGGGCACGCGGGACCTATGTGAGCCGGGTGACGGCGGCCGGCGCGGCGGTGGCCACCGGCGGGGCGCAGGTCTGGGTACAAACCGACCTGAGCAGCGGGGCCGTTCTGGGCAGCATCTTGTTTTCGACCCTGGGGGGACTGGCGTTGGTCCTGGTCTGTCTGGCCGGGCCGGCGTGGACAGCGGGCACGCTGTGCCGGGAGCGGCGGGAAGGCACCCTCGGCCTGTTGTTTCTCACTGACCTCGGCCCGTGGGACATCGTGTGGGGCAAGCTGGCGGCCACGTCCCTCACCGCGGTGGGGGGGCTGCTGGCGTTGCTGCCGATGCTGGCGGTGAGCCTGCTCCTGGGCGGGGTTTCCCCCGCCGAACTCGGCCGCGCGGCCCTGGTGTTGGGCAACACCCTGTGGTTGTCGCTGGCGTTGGGCCTGGCGGTTTCCTCGCGATGCGAACAGGAGCGCAGCGCGGTGGCCCTCACCTTCTTCCTGCTGTTTCTGCTGACGGTGGTCCTCCCCTGGCTGGCCGGTGTGTTCCGGGCGGCCGGCGCCCCGGGGTTTGTCGGCGGGGAGGCCCTCAGCCCGCTGGGGGCGTGGCGTCGGGTGCCGGCCCTGGCCTACCCGGCGGAGGCGAACGCCTTCTGGCTGGGGCAGGCACTGGCCCACGGCCTGGGCTGGCTGGCCCTGTATGTGGCGGCGCGGGGCTGCGCGCGCGCGTGGCGGGAAGGTGCACCGGGACACCGGGAACGTTGGCAGGCGCGGCTGCTCCGGGCGGTGCTCGGCGGTCCGGAGAAGCTGCGGCGACGGCGCACCGCGCTGCTGGAGCGGCATCCGCTGCTGTGGGGCGGCCCCGGAGAGGAGGGGCGCCGGCTTGCCCTGGGGGCGGGGGTGGGGGCGTTGTTGGGGGCCTGGCTGCTGGCGTGGGCGTTGACGTCGGGGCGATGGTGGACGCCGGGCATCACGCTGGTTTCGGCGTGGCTGTTGCAGGCCGGGTTGAAATGGCTGGTGGCCGCCGAGGCCGCCGGGCGACTGGCGGAGGCGCGTCGCAGCGGGGTGCTCGAGTTGTGGCTGACCAGCGGTCTGGGGGAAGGGGAGGTGGTGCGCGGGTTGCGCCGGGCCGTGCGGCGCCTGTTTTTGCCCTCGGTGGTCGCCCTGGCAGGGGTGGAGACGTGGATGCTGGTGGCCGACGCCGGAGCTGCGCGGGGGTGGGGGAGCCGGCTGTTCGGCCTGGCGGCGATGGGGTTGTTTGTGTGGGACCTGGAGGTGCTGGCGACCGTGGCTTTGTGGTACGCGGCGTCGGCGCAATCCCCCCAACGTGCCGCCCTGCGGACGCTGGGGCGGGTGCTGGTGGTACCGTGGGTCATTTTCCTGGCGGTGCTGTTTGGGGTGGGGGTCTGGAATTGGACGGTGGTGGCCGGGCTGTGGCTGGCCATCGGCGCCCTGAACAACCACCGGGTCGGCCGGGCCGCCCGGCACGCGTTGGACCGGCAGTTCCGCGCGGCCCTCGCCGGGGCGTAGTCGCCGCCTACGAGCTGGCGCTGGTGTAGTGGCGGACCGAGAGCCGCCAGACCCAGCCCGAGACCGCAAACACCCCCAGGGCCAGGCCGAGCAACAGCAGCATGTCCAGCGGCGAGGCCAGCCGGTCGGCCAGCAGTTGGACGGGGACGTTGGCGACCAGCAGCATCGGCACCACCCAGGTGAACACCGCCTTGAACAGGCCGGGCCGGAAGGCGTCCGCCGGGACGCGGGCCACGTTGAACAGGTTGTAGTAACCCCACACCAGACCCTGGGCCTGGACGGTCCAGAAACTGACCGTCGCCAGCATGAACATCAGGGTGTAATGGACCAGGACACCGACACCGCAGAGCAGGGCAAAGCCCGGCAGCGTCGTGCCGGCCGGCCGCAGCCCCAACTGCGCCGCCGCGTACCCCATGACCCCCAGGGCGGCGGCGGCGTTGACGAACGCCCCCAGGTCCACCTGGCGGACCGAGAGCAGGAAGCGGGGGTTCACCGGCAGCAGCAGAAAGAAGTCCAGCCGGCCGGTCCGCACGTGCTCGGAGAGCTGTACGCAGTTGGTCAGAAACAGGGCGGTGAACACCTGCTGAATGAACTGGCTGGTCCCGATCAACAGCACCACCTCCCAGCGCGACCACGTGGCAATGCGGTCGGTGTGCTGGTAGATCACCGCCACAAACGCCAGTTGCAGGACAAACCAGAGCAGCTCGACCACGATCCAGAGCAGGAAGTTGGTCTTGAAGCTCATCTCCCGCACCAGCGAGTTGCGGCACAACACGGCGTACACCGCCGCCAGGTGCCGCACGTGCCGCGTCCCGGCGGTCAGGCACCGCGCCAGGCGCACGAGCCGGGAGCCTTCGCCGCGGGATGGGGCAGGGGAGGGGGACATGGCGTGTGCGGGATCATCCGCCGGCGGCGGTGTAATGCCTGAGGCCGCGCGCCCAGACCCAGCGCGCCAGGCCGTAGAAGACCCCCACCCAAAAAAGCTGCAGGGTGAGCCCCTGCACCAGAGCGGGCCCTTCGATCCGCCCCAGCCCCACCCCGACCGGGAAAAAGAGCTGGTAGGGAAATGGCGTGAACTGCAGCACCGCCTGCACGCCGGCCGGCAGGATGTCCAGCGGGAACAGGTGCCCGCCAGCGAGGTACTCGAAGGCAAACAGGATGAACACCCAGGTGGAAATCTCCAGCAGCCAGAACGCCAGCAGCGCGGTGGTGAAGGAGATCAAAAACTGCAGCAACGCCGTCAACAGCAGCGCCAGCCCGAAGGCGAGCAGTTGGAGCGGGTCCGCGGGCAGGCCCGGTCCGTGCTGGTGATGAAGCAGCACAAACAGCCCCACCGGCAGCAGCGCGGCGGCGGCGTACACCACCCGACCGGCGGCAAACAGGCTCAGCCGATACGCCAGGTAGTCCAGCGGCTTGAGCAACAGGGGGCTGAGCCGACCCTCGCGGATGTCGGCCGCGATCTGCCAGTCGTCCTCGGTGACCGCGGTCAGGGCATCCACCACCGTCATCAGCAGGTAGTACGCCATCATCTCCCCAAGGGTGTACCCTGCCACGGTCTCCCGGTCGGGGTTGCTGCGGAAAATGGCCTGCCACAACGCCAGGGTAGCCGTCAGCGGCAACAACCCGAACACGGCCCGGAAGAAAAAATTGGCCCGATAGGCCAGGGCGTTTTGCAGGCCCACGTGGAAAATGTGCGCGTATTTGAGCATGACCGGTCCGGCGCCTGATGTAGCCGGCCGGCGGGGGCCGCGGAAGTCTCAACTGACGGCGGCCCGCCCGGCGCATGGCGGTGCACTGCAAGGCAGCGCATGGCCCGGATGCAGCACGGTTTCGTGCCGTAGGCGGGGCTGCCGTAGCGCAGACACTCCGTCGGCCGTCTCACGGGTTCCCCACCCGCAGCAGGCCCCGCGCGTTCCCCCGCGCCGCCGATTCGGAACTCGGCGATGCCGCGAGTTGGGAAACCTGCGCTACGGCTGCGGCAGTGCATCGGGGGGATTCGCCCGCAGGGCGCCTCGCCGAGCGGCGTACTTGACCGGCCGTGGACGGCTACCTACCGTCCGGTAGGTCATGCGGGCTTCCCTCCCCGATACACGACAGCGGTTGCTGCGTGCCGCCCTCAAGCAGTTCGCCCGGCGGGGCTACACGGCCACGTCCGTGCGGGCCATTGTGGCGGAGGCGCGGGTGACCAAGCCGGCCCTGTACTACCACTTTGGGAGCAAGGCCGGATTGTACAAGGCGCTGGTGGAGGCGGCGCAGGAGGAGCGGCTGCGGTTGCTGCAGGCGGCGGTGCGGCCGGGGCGTTCCCTCGCCCAGAAGTTGGAGGCCATGCTGGCGGCGCTGTTTGACTACGCCCGGGACCACGCCGACCTGCTGCGGCTGGCCTTTGCCACCGCCTTTGCCTCGCGCGAAGAGGTGCCGCCGGCGGCGCGCTGCACCCGCCAGGGGCGGCGGAACTTCGAGTTTGTGTGCGCCCTGATGGCCGAGGGCCAGGCGGCGGGGGAGTTGCGCCGGGACACTCCGGCCGAGCATCTGGCCCTGGCCCTGTATGGCCAGTTGATCAGCCACTTTCTGTTGCACCTGGCCTTGTCCCGGAGCAGCCTTTCCCGGCGACTGGCGCGGGAGGTGGTGGGCCTGTTCCTGGAGGGGGCCGCGGTGCGCGCACGGGCTTGAGAAGACTACCGATGAACCACGTGTTTTGGAGATGCTGTAGTTTGGGACTTTTGCTCCTGGGTCTGGTCGGTTGCCGGCGCGCGGGAGGTCCACCCGGGCCGGCTGCTTCGGGCGGGCCGGGCGGCGGGGCCGGCATGATGGCCCTGCCGGTGGTGACCGTTGAGGTGCGCCGTCAGCCGGTGGTCGAATCCATTTCGCTGGTGGGAAACCTGGCCCCCAACGAGGCCGTCGAGGTCAAGGCCGAGACCGACGGGGTGGTGAAGGCGGTGCTGTTCGAGGAGGGGCAGATGGTCGAGGCGGGCGCTCTGTTGATCCAGTTGGACGACACCAAACTGCAGGCGGAGCTGGCCGATGCCCAGGCCCGCCTGCAACTGGCCGAGGCCAGCCACGCGCGCGCGCGCGAGCTGCGTCAGAACCGGCTGATCTCCGAGCAGGAATACGACCAGTCGGCCTCGACCCTGGCGGTCAGCCGCGCCACGGTCGAGCTGCGGCAACGGCAGTTGCGCGATGCGCGGGTGGTGGCGCCCTTCCGCGGGCGGACCGGCGCGCGCAACGTCAGCCCCGGCCAGGTCATCACCCGCAACACGCTCATCACCTGGCTGGTGGACCTGGAGACGATGAAGGTGGAGATGAACGTACCCGAGCGGTTTCTGAGCCAGGTGCGGCCGGGGCAGCAGGTCCGCTTCCGTGTGGCGGCCTACCCGGATGAGTCGTTTGCGGGCGAGGTTTACTTCATCGCGCCGCGGCTGGACGAATTGACGCGCACGGCCCTGGTCAAGGCGCGGATGCCCAACCCGGATGGCCAGCTCAGGGCGGGCATGGTGGCCAACCTCGAACTGACCCTGGTGCTGCGCCCGGAGGTGCCGACCGTTCCGGAGGCCGCGCTGATGAGCAACGGTGAGATGACCTTTGTGTTCCTGGTCAATCCCGACAGCGTCGTCGAGCTGCGCCCGGTGACCGTGGGCCAGCGGATGGCGCGCTGGGTGGAAATCACGGCGGGGTTGACCGGCGGGGCACGGGTGATTGTGGAAGGTCATCAGAAGGTCGGCCCCGGCATGAAGGTCAGCCCGGCCCCGCCGGAGCGGGCGGCCATTTACCAGACCACGGCGCTGCAGATGGCCGGTTCGCCGCCGCCCCCCACCAACCGGACAGGGGGCGCCGCCGCCCCGGCCCCGACCCCTTGAGGTGCCCGCATGACGCTGCCCGACCTGAGTATCCGCCGGCCGGTGCTCACCTCGATGATGAGCCTGGCCCTGGTGTTGTTTGGCCTGGTGAGTCTCACCCGCCTGCCGGTGCGGGAGCTGCCGAACATTGACCCGCCGGTGGTGAGTGTGACCACGGTCTATCCGGGAGCCAACGCGCAGGTGGTGGAAACCGAGGTGACCGAGCGGCTGGAGGAGACCCTCAGCAACATCGAGGGCATCAAAACCCTCAGCAGCACCAGCCGCGAGCAGGTCAGCAACATCACCATCGAGTTCGACCAGTCGCGGGACGTGGACCTGGCCGCCCAGGATGTGCGCGACCGCGTGGCGCGGGTGCGCGGGCAGTTGCCCGAGGACATCCTCGAGCCGGTGGTGGCCAAGCAGGAGTCCGACGCCCAACCCATCCTGTGGATTTCGGTCAACAGTGACCGCCATTCGCCGCGCGAGCTGACCACCATTGCGGAGCTCCAGATCAAGAACCGCCTCCAGACCGTGGCCGGCGTTTCGTCGGTCATCATCGGCGGCGAAAAGCGCTTCGCCATGCGGTTGTGGCTGGACGCGGAACGCATGGCCGCACACGGCATCACCGTGTTGGACGTGCAGCGGGCCCTGCGGGAGCAAAACGTCGAGCTGCCCAGCGGCCGGGTGGAAAACCTCGACCGCGAGATGACCATCCAGACCCTGGGAGAGCTCAAGACGCCGGAGGAGTTCAACAACCTGGTGGTGCTGGCCGATGGCGTGCGCATGGTGCGGTTGCGGGATGTCGGGTATGCCGAGGCCGGGGTGGAGGACCTGCGGGCGGTGGCGCGGTTCAACGGCCGGGCCACGGTCTTTCTGGGGGTGGTCAAACAGTCGCGGGCCAACACCGTCGAGGTGGCCCACGGCATCCGGGCGGAACTGGCGCGGGTCCAGCCGGGCCTGCCCGCGGGGGTGAATCTGGTCACGGCCTACGACTCCTCGACCTTCGTCGAGGAGGCCATCACGGAGGTGTGGATCACCCTCGGTATCGCCTTCGCCCTGGTGGTGGTGGTGATCTTCGTGTTCCTGCGCAACCTGCGCTCGACAGTGATTCCGGGGGTGGTCATCCCGGTGTCCATCGTGGGGGTGTTCACCGTGCTCTACGCGATGGGCTATTCGGTGAACATCCTGACCATGCTGGCGCTGGTGCTGGCCATCGGGATCGTGGTGGACGACGCCATCGTGGTGCTGGAAAACATCTACCGGCACGTCGAGGCGGGCGAGCCGCCGCGGCAGGCGGCGTTTGCGGCCATGCGGGAGATCGGGTTCGCGATCATCGCCATCACCGTGTCGCTGGTGGCGGTGTTTGTGCCGCTGGCTTTTCAGAAGACTGCGACCGGCCGGTTGTTCATCGAGTTTGCGTTCGCCCTGGCCGGCTCGGTGGTCATCTCGGCCTTTGTGGCCCTTTCGCTGACGCCGATGATGGCCGCCCGCATCCTCCGGCCGGTGCGGCGGGAGGAGCACGGGGCGCTGTTTCTGGCCTTCGAGCGGGGGTTTGACGCGTTGTCGGAGGCGTACGCCGCGGTTTTGCGTCGGGTGTTGCGGCATCGGTTGGCGATGCTGGGCGTGGGGGTGGGGGCGCTGGCGGCGATGGTCTGGGCTTACCGGGGTCTGGACAAGGAATTCCTGCCGGAGGAGGACCGCGGGATGTTTTTGTGCTTCGTGGTCGCGCCGGAGGGCTCCACTGCCGAGTACACCGACCGCATGATGCGCCAGATGGAGGGGATGCTGGAGCAGGTGCCGGAAATCCGGTCGCGGGGGGTGATTGTGGCCCCGCCGTTCAGCGGCCCGGGGGCGGCCAACCAGGGGATCGCCTTTGTGCGGTTGCATCCGGAGCGGGACCGCCGCGTACAGGACATCGTCAACGGGCCGGGCGGGCTGCGTCTGCAGTTGATGGCGGGAGTCGAGGGGGCGCTGGTCATCCCGAACATTCCCAAGCCCATCAGCCGCGGCTTCGGCGCGCCCTTCAGCCTGGTGCTGCAAAACGACGATCTCGACCAGTTGAATGCCACCGCGCAGCGGGTGGCCAATCGGCTGCGGACCAATGGATTCCTGGTGAACGTGCGCAGTTCCTTCGAGGTGACCAAGCCGGAGCTGCGCATCCATATTGACCGCAACCGTGCCGCCGCCCTGGGAGTGTCGGTGGCGGACATCTCCCGCACCCTCCAGATTTTGTTTGGCGGGCTGGACCTGAGCCGGATCAAGGTGGGGGGCAAGCAGTACGACGTGATTGCCCAACTGGACCGGTATTCCCGGCTCACCCCGCGGGACCTGGAGCGGGTGTACGTGCGCAACCACCAGGGGGTGCTGATCCAGTTGAACAGCGTGGTCTCCTACGACGCGGGCGCCGCGCCCAACGCCATTGAACACTATAACCGGCTGCGCAGCGCCACCCTCACCGCCACGCCGGTGGGCGTGACCCTGGGCACGGCCATCGAACGGGTCGAGGCGATGCTGGTCAGCGAATTGCCCCCCGGCACCCTGCACACGTGGTCGGGCGAGTCCCGCGACCTGCTCGAAGCCCAGGAGCAGTTCTGGTGGATTCTGGGCCTGGCCATCGTGATCGTGTACATGGTGCTGGCCTCGCAGTTCGAGAGTCTGGTGCATCCGTTCACCGTCATGCTGGCCCTGCCGTTGGCGGGGGTGGGGGCCTTTGGGTTGCTGTGGCTGCTGGGCTGGGGCGGGCAGATGGGCTGGCTGCCCCCCATCCCGGCCATGAATTTCAATCTCTACAGCCAGATCGGCGCGGTGTTGCTGGTGGGGCTGGTCACCAAGAACTCAATCTTGCTGGTCGAGTTTGCCAACCAACGCCGTGCCCGGGGGGCCGGGTCCCACGAGGCCATGGTCCAGGCCGGCCTGGTGCGGTTGCGGCCCATCCTGATGACCAGCTTCTCGACCATCGCCGGCATCCTGCCCATCGCCATTGGATTCGGGGCGGGGGCGGAAAGTCGGCGCCCGATGGGCGTGGCGGTGGTGGGCGGCATGTTGACCAGCACCTTCCTGACCCTGTTCATCATCCCGGTGGTGTACACCGCCTTTTCGGATTTCAGCGACCGGGTGTGGCGACGCAAACCGGTCGTGGCCGCCGAAGCCCCCCTGGCCGAGCCGGCGCCGGGGGCCTGAACCCCGGCCGGGGTCAACCCTCATCGGGCCATTTCGCCCGGTCCGCTGGAGGGGAGGGGGGGCATCTCAGTTTCCTGCCGGCGCCGGCTTTGCCGTGGCGCAGACCTCCCGGACTGCTGACTCGCGGTTTTCCAACCCGCTGACCCTCCGCGCTTCCCCCGCCGCCGATGGGGAAATCCGCGATCCAGCAGGTGGGGAAACCTGCGCGTTGACCTTCGCAATTCATTGAGATGCGCCCCGGGGAGGGAGGAAGCACTTTCGCACTTGCACGCCGCGGGGGCATATACCACCTTCCCTTCACCCGGAGGAACTCTTTCCGAAGGTCAACATTACGCATCGCATGAACCTGTATTCCCCCTGGGTCGCCGTCCTGCTGGGACTGGCCGCCCTTCCTGCCAACCCCCGCGCCGCCGACCTGGGTGATCCTGCCGCGCCGCTCAAAATCGCCGAATGGATCAAGGGCGGCCCAGTCAACCTGGCCGACGCCAAAGGCAAGAAAATCGTCGTGGTCGAATTCTGGGCCACGTGGTGCCCGCCCTGCCGGACCAGCATCCCGCACCTGACAGAGCTGACTCAAAAGTACAAGGACAAGGATGTGATCATCGTCGGCATCAGCGACGAGAAGCCCCCGGTGGTGAAGTCCTTCGTCGAAAAGATGGGTGCCAAGATGGACTACGTCGTGGCCATTGACGACAAAAACGCCACGGCCGAGGGCTACATGCGCGCCTACGACCAGAACAGCATCCCGCACGCCTTCGTGGTGGACAAGCAGGGGCGCGTGGCCTGGCATGGCCACCCGATGGGCGGGCTGGACAAGGTGCTTGAGGAGCTGGTGGCCGGCCAATTCGACCTGGACAAGGCCCGCAAGCGCTCCCGCGCCGAAGCCCGGCTCCAGGAATATTTCCAGCACCTGCTCGCCAGCGAGGAGGTCAAGGCCGCCGAACTGGAAAAGGAACTGACCGCCCTCGAACAGGAGGTCGGCAACATCTTTAACGGCCAGAAATTCGACCCGGCTGACATCCGCAAGCGGGTGCGTTTCAGCCAGGCCGCCCGCGAATACCAGCAGGCCTTCCTCGGCGGCCAGGAACTCCCGGCCGCCCGCCTGGCCGAGTTGGAAAAGACGCTCACCGATTTCGCCCCGCCCGGCTTCGAGCTGGCCGCCTTCAAGCAAGAGATGACCGCCTCGAAAACCTTCCGCGACTACATGATGGAAGCCACCGGCTCCGCCCGCGAGGACAAGCTGGCCGAGCTGGGCAAGAAGCTCGAGGGACTGGACAGCAAAAACCACCAGATGCTCAACCAGATCGCCTGGATTTTGCTGACCGACGGCGACATCAAAAAGCGGGACGTGGCCCTCGCCACCCGCCTTGCCAGGGCCGCCTACGACGCCTGTGAAGGCAAGGACGCCTCCGTGGTGGACACCTATGCCCGCGCGCTGTTCGACTCCGGCAAGGTGGACGACGCCATCCGCGAGCAGAAAAAGGCCATCCAGCTTTGCGAGGACGAGGACATGCGCAAGGAACTCGAGGCCAACCTCCAGACCTACCAGGCCAAAAAAGAGGCCCGCTGAAAGCGCGCGTCCACGAGGGCATTTACCAAAAGCCTGTCCTGGCCAGACGGGCTTTTTTCATAGGCTGCGCGCCCCGCCCCCGCCGGCGCGCAGGCGCGGGGCGGGGGGACGGTTCCGATCAAACCTCCGGCGGCGAGTACGGCAGGCCGTGCGCTTCGGCGACGGCGCGGCAGGTCAGGCGTCCGGCCTGGACGTTGATCCCGGCCATCAGCTCCGGGCGGCGTTGGCAGGCCCCGGCCAGACCCAGGTCGGCCAGGAGCTCGAGGTAGGGGTAGGTGACATTGGTCAGGGCCTGGGTGGCGGTGCGGGCGTAGGCCCCCGGCATGTTGGTCACGCAGTAATGCACCACCCCTTCCTCCACGAAGACCGGGTCGTCGTGGGTGGTCGGCCGCGAGGTTTCCGCGCATCCGCCCTGGTCAATGGCGATGTCCACCAACACACTGCCGGGCCGCATCCGCCGGAGCATCTCACGGCGGATCAGGCGGGGGGCGCGGGCTCCGGGCACCAGCACCGCCCCGATGAGCAGGTCCACGTCGGGCAGGAGGTTCAACAAGTGCGCCTCGTTCGAGTACAGGGTGTGGGCGGTGTGCAGGGTGATGTCCAGGAAGCGCATCCGCTCCAGGTCCACCTCCAAAATGGTCACGTCGGCGCCCAGCCCCGTGGCCGTGCGGGCGGCATTGACGCCGGAGGTGCCGCCGCCCAGGACCACCACCCGACCGGGCAACACCCCCGGCACGCCCCCCAGCAGGGTGCCGCTGCCGCCGCAGTGTTTGCCCAGAAAGTAGGCCCCCACGTAAACCGACATGCGGCCGGCGATCTCGCTCATCGGCTCGAGCAGGGGCAGGCGACCCTTGACCTCGACGGTTTCGTAGGCGATGGCGGTGACGCTGGAACGGAGCAGACCCTCGGTCAGTTCCCGGTCCGGAGCCAGGTGGAGGTAGGTAAAAAGGATTTGACCCGGCTGCAGCAGCGGGATTTCGGACGGCTGGGGTTCCTTGACCTTGACCACCACTTCAGCGCGGGCAAAGACCTCGGCGTGCTGGTCCACCAGTTCGGCGCCGGCCTGGCGATAATCCTCGTCCGAAAAGCCGGCGCCCGCGCCGGCCCCGCGCTCCACCAAGACCCGGTGACCGCGCCGGATCAACTGATAGGCCGCGGAGGGCAGCAGGCCGACACGGTATTCGCGGGCTTTGATCTCCCGCGGGACGCCGATGATCATGGCCCCAGCTTGCCACAAGGTCCGCGCGGGCACAATCCACGCGGCTACGTGGCGGGCACGTAACGCTGCAGCAGCCTGGCCGCGGCCAGCAGCAGCAGAAAGATCGGCAGCAAGGTCCACGGCTCCCCGGCGGTGGCCAGCAGGTCCACCAGGACGATCCCAGCCAGGAGATTGGAAACCGCGAAGCCGGGGGGGCGCGTCTCCCTGGCCAGGGCGTAGCGCAGGGCGGGCAGAACCCAGATCACCAACAGCAGGCTCAGGTAGAAGGCCCGCTCGCGGTAACTGGGGCCTTCCGGACTTGATCCATTCATCAACCCCGCCAGCAGCATCGGCGCGGCCAGCGCCAACACCGGCCAGCGAGGAGCCGGGCCGGGAAAGGATTCCCGGCGCGCCAGGGCGCTGACGCCGATGACATACACGCCCAGGGCCAGGCCGCACCACAAGGCCGTTCCCACCGGTCCGCCGGCGGCCAGGGCGGCCAGCAGATACAACAGGGTGCGACAGGTGCCCGGCAGGACGATGGCCAGGGGAGTGCGCTTGTGGATGGCGTTGTACAGGACAATGACCAGCGCCAGCACCACGGCCAGCACCAGGGGGGCCGGGCCCAGTGCGGCGCTGAACAACAGGGCCAGACCCAGCCACACTCCGCCCAGTTGCCAGACTCGTGCTGCAGCAATTTGCCCCGAGGGGATAGGCCGTTCCCGGCGTCGCAGCCGGTCGAAGTCCGCGTCGAACGCGTCATTGAGATACATCCCGCCCAGGTACAGACAGCTCGCCGCCAGGGCCAGCAGGGCCAGCCGCCCCGCTTCCCCGCCGCCGGCCAGCACCCAGCCGGCCAGGCAGTTGGACCAGACGGTGGGCAGGTTGGACACCCGACCCAGCCGGAGCAGAACGGGCATTTGCTCTCCCAGTTTGGATAGGGCCTGCCACATGCGCGGGCTTGTGCTAAAGCGGAACGACCGACATCGCAATCCTGCAACGGTGCTCCGATCCTCCCCGTGTTGCAGGCAGAAAAAAGGCGCGACCCGGGGCCGCGCCAAGGGAGGCTGTTACCGGTCGAACCGCGGCGGGGCTCAGGAGGCCGGCCCCACCAGCCACTCGAACTTGATGGTCACCTCGTCGCCGGTGGTGATCCGGCTCATGCCGGGGATGTTCGGCGAGGGGGGGGTGATCCCAAAGTCGGTCATCTTGAGCCTGGTCTCGCCGGAGAACTTGAAACGGTTGGCCGGCAGGCGTTCCAGCCCCACCTCCATCGTGCAGGGCTGGGTTTTGCCGGCAACGGTTACCTCGCCGGTGGCATCAAAACGGGCCTTGCCGTTGGCCTCGGCCTCGCCCTTGAGGAGCATTTCCTTGAGTTTGAAAACAATGTCCCGGTGCTCCTTCATGTTCATGGCCTCCTGCATGATCTCGTCCATCTTCTGGCCGCTGCTGCTTTTGAGCGAGCGCACCGGGATGGCGAGTTCGGCACGGGGGTTGACCTCCTTCGAGGTGAGGCTCTTGACAGACTTGAGGGTGGGGTCGGTCAAAAACTCCGGTTCCACTTCGAAGGTGCCGCGGATGATGGCGCTTTCCGCGTACCAGTCGTGGATGGAGGAGGTGCCTTCCATACGGACCTTGCTGCCGGGTTTGGAGGTCAGTTTGGTCCACGTGTCGGCGGTCTGGCCGCTCCAAGCCAGCCAGCAGGCCAGGGTTGCGCCGAGGGTCCAGGGGATGCAGGTCGTTTTCATGTTCGGGGAGTTCGATGTTGGGGTGAACAGGGACATTCAACTCACGCCAGTTGGAACCACTCGGCGGCCAGGGCGACGGGTTGACCCTGGATCAGGGCCTCGCAGGCCTTGATCGCGGCCACGGTGGCCTGGTAGCCGTCGAGGGCGGTGGCGGCCGGCTCCCGCTTGACCAACAGGTCGGCGAGGAAGGCGCGCAGATCGTCGTCACCGCCTTCGCCGTAGCTTTCGGTGAAGTCCTTGACGCCCGCGGCGAGGTTCCCCGAGTTGATGAGGAAGTTTTCGAGGGCGTACTGGAGGGCGGTCTTGGGGTCCACCACGTCCTCGCCTTTGCTGGCCTCCTTCTGGGCGGTTTGTTTGGTCGCCCCCGCGCGCAGGGTGATGCCGCTTTCCTTGTAGAAGGTCTCCTTGACCGCGTACACCTCCCAGCCGAGGAGCGGGGCATCCACCTCCTTGAACATCCAGGCGCGGCGCTCGCGTATCATGATGGCACAGTCGGTGCCGAAGAACATGCCCATCTCGGCGTCGAACGAGTTGCCCAGCGTGGCCTCGAAGCTGTAGTGCACGCCGTTCGGGTACCGGAGCAGGGTGTGGACGTTGTCGAAGACGTCCCGACCGTCCTTGTAGAAGGCGATGGCGCCCACCCCCAGGGCGACGGTGGGCAGGCTGTTGAGGAACCAGTTGGCCAGGTCCAGGTGGTGGACGCCCAGTTCGCCCACCAGGCCGAGGGAGGTGGCCTGGTCGAGCCGCCAGTTCAGGGCCTTTTCGCGGTCGGGATTCGCCGAGGCCACCCGCCAGCTCATTTTCTTGTGGAACTGGCTCCGCCCCTTGAGCGGCGTGCCCAGGACACCGGTGCGCACGAATTTGAGCAGGTTGACCATCTGCATGTCGGCCCGGGCCTGCAGGCCGGACTGGAAATTGAGCCGGAGGTGCTTCTGCGCGGCCAGGGCAATGGCCCGCGCGTCCTCAACGGTGTGAGCCAGCGGCGCCTCGCAGTACACATGTTTGCCGGCCGCCAGCGCGGCCAGGACGATGTCCTTGTGCTGGTGGGTGGGCGTGGCCACCACCACCGCTTCGACCTCCCGGTTGTCAAGCAGTCGGGCGAAGTCTTCATACCGCTCGGCGTTGGGCGCCAGCGCCGCGCCGCGCTTGAGGTAGGCCGGGAAATGGTCGCACACCGCCACCACCGGGCCGAAGGAGATGGTGGAAAGGGTCTTGAGGATTTCGCGCCCCCATGCGCCGCAGCCGATGACCCCCACCTTGACCGGCGGCGTTTCCCCCTCGTAACTGGTGGTGCCGTCGGCGGGGGCGTCAGCCGCCAGGATGGGCACGCCCCCCAGCAGGCTCATCATCGCCGCCGCCGAGGTGCCCCGGAGAAAGTCCCGTCGGTTCAGGTCGGTGGTGGTGTGCTCGTTCATAGGCTCAAACATCGCTGTGGCTCGACCGGCTGCGTGGCTTCCGCGTTTTAGCCGCCCGGACTCTGCGGAACCCCGAGCCGGTTTGCCAAGGGAATTTCCCCGTCCGCGCCGACCCCGGGCGGCGTAGGCTTGAAGGGGCAGCCGGCCGGCCGCGCGGTTCGACGGCCGGGGGCGGCGCGGCATTCGTTCCCCGTCGGCCGACCGGGGCTTCTGAGTTGTGCGGTGTGGCCGCTGCCGGCAGGCTGGCGGGGTGAATTTTCGTGCCAAAATCCTGCCCGACCTGAAGGCGCTGCGCGCCTGGCGCCTGGCGCAGGCGGTGGCTGGCCGCCGCGTGGTGGCCACCAACGGCTGTTTTGACCTCCTTCACGTCGGGCACGTGACCTATCTCGAGGCAGCCCGCAACCTGGGGGATGCCCTGATCGTGGCCGTGAACAGTGACGCCTCCGTCCGCGCCCTCAAGGGCCCGGGCCGGCCGTTGAATGCGGAGGGCGACCGCGCTGCCGTCCTGGCCGCGCTCGAGTCGGTCAGCGCCGTGTACATTTTTGCCGAGCCGGACGCTTTGAGGTTCCTGGAGCAGGTCCGGCCGGAGATTTACGCCAAAGGGGGGGACTACACCCTGGAGACCATCAACCAGGCCGAGCGACGGTTTGTGGAAGGCTACGGCGGGCAGGTGGTGGTGGTCGGAGGGGTGCCGGGCCGTTCCACCAGTGAACTGCTCCGCCGCGCCGGCGTCGCTCCAGGGGCTTGAAGGCAGGAGTCGGCGGGTCGAGGCTTGCTTGCTTTCCCGATTCCGTTTGGGCTGTTCGGTTGTGACTCGCCTGCACCACCTCGCCTTGGACGGCCGCGCGCCCCTGGTCATGCCTTTGCTTTGTTACCCCGGGGCTGCGCTGGTGGGGGTCCATGTTCGGGACGTGGTGACTTCGCCGGAGGCGCAGGTGGCGGCCCTTCAGGCCCTGCACACGCGCTACTCCCTGCCGGTATTGCTGACCGCCATGGACCTGAGCGTGGAAGCGGAGGCGTGGGGCTGTCCGGTCGAATGGGGCGAACATGGGATACCCAGCGTGACGGGACCGATGCCGGGTGCGGGGAGCGATCCGGCGTCCCAATCTTTGCCGGAACCGGGCACGGGTCGGACGGCGGTGTATTTGGAAACCGCCCAGCGGCTGGCCAGACTGCGCGAGCGGCCGGTGGTCCTGGGCGGCATGATCGGCCCCTTTTCGCTCGCCGCCCGAGTGGCGGGGGTCAGCGAGATGCTGGGCATGACCTTGGAAGACCCCGGCCGGGCGCTGGCTTGGGTGAATCAGGCCACGACCTTCCTCCTGGCCTACGCCCGGGCGTTTCGAGATGTCGGAGCGGACGGGGTGGTGATGGCCGAGCCGACGGCCGGCCTGCTTTCCCCCGCCGGTCTGGAGGCCTTCTCCGCGCGGGCGGTGCGCCGCCTGGTCGAGGCCGTGGAGACCCCCGCCTTTGGACTGGTGCTGCACAATTGCGCGGCCCGCTCCCTCCATCTCCCGGCCCTGCGGGCCAGCGGCGTCTGCGCCTTTCATTTTGGGGCGCCAATGGACCTCGATGCGGCGCTGGCGGCAGTGCCTGAATCCACCCTGGTCTGCGGGAACCTTGACCCGGCCGGTGTGCTGGTGCGGAGCAGCGCTCGGGAAGTCTTTGCCGCCACTCGGCGCCTTTGTCGCGCCCACGCGGGGAAGAGGAACTTCGTGCTTTCTTCCGGCTGCGACGTCCCGCCGGAGACCCCGCTGGAGAACCTGGATGCCTTCTTTGCCGCCGCACAGGAGGCGGCACGCGAGGTGTCGGCCGCGTCCTAAAGGTGCCCGGCCAGCACCGCACGGCTGGCCTCGAAGACCTGATCGTGGAGGGAGCAACCATGCGCATCCATGGTCACCACGGCTGGAAACTGCTCGACCTCCAGTTCCCAAACGGCCTCCGGGGAGCCGAATTCCTCGAGGAAATACACATTGCGCACCGTCTTGATGTGCACGGCCAGCACCTGGGCGGCACCGCCCACCGCATGCAGGTACACCGCACCCGCTTCCCGGCAGGCCGCCAGGGTTTTTGCCCCCATGCCCCCTTTGCCGATGACGCCCCGCAGGCCGAACTTGCGAATGATATCGCCCTGGTAGGGTTCTTCCCGGGCCGAGGTGGTGGGACCGGCGGCAATCACCTTCCAACGGCCGGCCTCGTCCCGGATGACCACCGGCCCGCAATGGTAAAGAATGGCGCCCCGCAGGTCCACCCCCGGCGGCAGGGAACCGCCCTTGGCCAGGTACTTGTGGACGGCGTCCCGGCCGGTGTAGAGCGTGCCGGTGATCGCGACGGCATCGCCAACCTTCAGGGCGCGGACGGTGGCTTCAGCCAGGGGCGTGGTCAGCAGGGTGGGCATGGTTCGGAGCGGGTTTAGTAAAGCCAGCGCCGGATACCGCCGGCGGTATCCAGTTCCACGCCCTGCCGCCGAAAGGCCCAGCACATGTAACTGACGCTGACAAAGTAGGAGGCGGGCACCCGGTTGAGCACGCCGATCTTGACGCCGAGCAGGGTGGTCCTGCCCCCGAAGCCCATGGGCCCGATGCCCAGTTCGTTGGCCGTACGGAGGATGTCCTGCTCCAGGGCGTCGAGCTCGGGCACCGGGTTGCGGTCGTCCAGCCGGCGCAGGAAGTGCACTTTGGAATGCTCGTAGCCGGTGGCCCGGTCGCCGCCCAGGCACACACCCAGGATGCCGGGGCCGCAGCCCTTGCCCTGGGCCTGGAGCACGGCATCGAGGATCGCCCTGCGGCAGCCTTTGAGGTCGCGATCCGCCTCCAACCGCTCGTCCGGCAGCGAATATTGGCCGCCCACGTTTTCGCACCCGCCTCCTTTGAGGACCAGCCGTACCTGGGTTTCCGGGCCGCGATGCTGGTGGAAATGGAAAGTGGGGGCGCCGGGGCCAAGGTTGGTGCCGTCATTTTTGCCGGTGAGGGTGTCCACCGAATTCTGCCGCAGGTAGCCCCTCCGCGTGGCCTCTTTGACGGCTTCGCGCGCCGTCTCGGCAAAGGCAATCTGGTCCAACCCGACCGGCGCTTCGACGTAGAAGAGCACACTGCCTGTGTCCTGGCAGATGGGCTGGGACTTTTGGCGTGCCAACTCGATGTTGCGCTGGATGATCCGCATCGCCTCGGCCGCGATGGTCTGCCGGGCCTCGCGCTCCAGGGCGGCAAGGATGGCGGCCTGGACGTCGTTGGGGATTTCCGCCGAGGTACGGCGAATCAACTCCAGCAGCGAATCCCGCAGTGCGGTCATGCTGAAGCAGGGTAGGGCGACGGGGGAGGGGCGTCAAACCCCGCCACCGACCACTCCAGGCGGGGTCCGCTTCAATCTCCTTGGGGCCAGCCAGTAGAGGTTGGGCTTCCGATGGCGTCCGGGGGCCGGCGCCGAGTTTTTTGCAACTCGGGGCTGGTCAAGTCTTGCATTTTGCTGTACACCTGCGGCTGTTGCGAATGGGCCAAAAACCGCCTCAACCCTTGACCCCCGCAAGGGAGCCCCGGCACACCGGGGCAGGACACGTTGTGGATCTATGTCACCCCTCATCGGACGCATTCTGGTCATAGACGACGACGACCAAACCCGGGCCATGCTGGACGAGCTGCTGCGGGAGGAAGGCTACGAAGTCGTTTCCGCCCAAAGTCTGGCGGCGGCGCGGGAGTTGTTCGGCCGCACCGCCCCGGATGTGGCGCTGCTGGACTGGCAATTACCGGATGGCGACGGCATGCAATTCTTGCCGGAGCTCAAGCGCCACTGGCCGGAGTTGCAGATCATCATGTTGACGGGCTACGCCACCTTTGACGTGGCAGTCGAGGCCGTCAAGCAGGGCGCCTTCCACTTCCAGAGCAAGCCCTTCCACCCGGAGAGCCTGAGCCTGCTGATCCGCCGCGCCTTCGAGCACAAACAGCTTACCGACCGGACCGACGCGCTGCAACGCGCCCTCTCCCGGCTGCGTGGCGAGACCCCCACCATCTTCGCCAGCCGGGCCATGACCGACATTTTGCGGCTGGTCGAGCGCATCGCCGGCAGCGATGCCCCGATCCTCATCACCGGCGAGAGCGGCACGGGCAAAGAGGTCATTGCCGATCTGGTCCATTCCCTGAGTCCCCGCCCCACCGGGCCGTTTGTGAAGGTCAACTGCGCCGCCCTGCCCCGCGAGTTGATCGAAAGCGAGCTGTTCGGCGTGGTCAAGGGGGCCTACACCGGCGCCCATGCGGACCGGGACGGGCTGTTCGTCGAGGCCGCCCGCGGCACCATCCTGCTGGACGAGATTTCCGAGATGCCGTTGGACACCCAGGCCAAGTTGCTGCGGGTGCTCCAAGAACGCACCTTCCGGCCCGTGGGCGGCAAGACCATCCTCAACGCTGATTGCCGCATCCTCGCCGCCACCAACCGCAAGCCGGAGGAGGCCATCCGCGAAGGCAAGCTGCGGGAAGACGTTTACTACCGCATCTCGGCGGTGACCATCCACCTGCCGCCGTTGCGGGAACGGCGGGAGGACATCCTGCCCCTGGCCCGGGCGTTTCTGCGCCGTTTTGCCGCCCAGTCCGGCCGCACCATCAGCGGCTTCAGTGAAGAGGCGGTGCGGGTGCTGCAATGCTTCGACTGGCCCGGCAACGTCCGCCAGCTCGAGAACGAAATCCAACGCGCCGTGCTCATGTGCGAATCCAGCAAAGTGGAACTGCACGATCTTTCCATCTCCGGGACCGTCCAGGATATGCCCGAGGGGCCATTGACCATGCTGGAAAACGTCGAGCGCGATGCCATCCGCCAGGCCCTGGCACGCGCCGCCGGCAACAAAACCATCGCCGCAGCCGAACTGGGCGTCACCCGGCAGACTCTCTACAACAAAATCCGCCGCTACGGGCTGAAGGTTTGACGCCGTCGAACAGGCGGGAAACTCCCGTTGCGTATCTCGCCGGCCCCGTGCGGGAGAAGGGGGCAGGGCAGGGGCGGATGAAAAACTTGGCGGGCGGCAGACCGCCGCTTAGCCTGTGTGCCGATGCCTGCCTCTGCTGGAGACTTTCGCCGCACCGCGCTGCATGGCCTCATCGAGCGGGTCGTGGCCTCGACGCCGGTCGTGGACATTCACACCCATCTTTACGACCCGCTGATGGACCGGTTGCTGCTCTGGGGCATTGACGAGCTGCTGGTTTACCACTACCTCGCCGCGGAGGCCTTCCGGTACCTCGAGGTCCCGCCGGAGAAATTTTTCGCCCTGACCCGCAGCCAGCAGGCCGACCTGATCTGGCAGGAGCTGTTTGTCGCTCATTCGCCTGTCTCGGAGGCCTGTCGCGGCGTGCTGACCATCCTGCATCGGCTGGGCCTGGACGCCCGCGAACGTGACCTGCCGGCCTTGCGGGAATGGTTCAGCTCCTGGCCCCTGGAAGCCCACTTGCACCGGGTCCTGGAACTGGCCCACGTTGCCCGCATCTACATGACCAACTCGCCCTTTGACGACGCTGAGCGGGCGCTCTGGCTGCGCGGCTTCCTGCGCGACGAGCGCTTCGTCAGCGCCCTGCGCATAGACCCGCTGCTGCTGGACTGGCCGGTCACCGCCCTGCGCCTGGTCGAGTGGGGCTACAACGTCGGCGAGGGCCTGTCTCTTCAGACCCTGGATGAAGTGCGCCGCTTCCTGGCCGATTGGACCCGACGCATGGACGCCCGTTATGGCATGGTGTCCCTGCCACCGGATTTTACCTACCCCGCCGCCACGGACACGGCCCGGCTCTTGGACGGTGCCGTCCTGCCGCACTGCCGGGACTTTGGCCAGCCCCTGGCCCTGATGTTGGGAGTGCGGCGGGCTGTCAACCCCCGTCTCGGCCTCGCCGGCGACGGCGTGGGGCGCAGTGACCTGGAGGCGCTGGTCCAGCTCTGCGGCGCCCACCCCGAAAACCGGTTTGCGGTGACTGTGCTCAGCCGGGAAAACCAGCACGAGCTGTGCGTCATCGCCCGGAAGTTCCGCAACCTCCACGTCTTCGGCTGCTGGTGGTTCACCAACATCCCCAGCCTCATCGAGGAGATCACCCGCCTTCGGCTGGAACTGCTCGGCCTGAGCTTCACCCCTCAACATTCCGACGCCCGCGTGCTCGAGCAACTCATCTACAAGTTCGACCACACCCGCCGCATCCTGGTCAAGGTCCTCGCCGAGAAATACGGTGACCTGGCCATGGCCGGCTGGGAACCCACCGAGACCGAAATCCGCCGCGACCTCACCGCCCTGCTGGGCGGCGCCTTCGAGCAATTCTGCCAGGGTCGCCCCGCGCCGGCTCCACCGGCCGAATCCCCGGCAGACCTGGCCGGGGTTTGAAGCGGCTCCTCCACCTTCCGCCCGTGAGCCCCCCTGACATTCCAAGCCCGCCGCACCGCCAACGTCCCCCATGACCTCCACCGAGCAAGAATCCCTCCTGACCGTCGCCCTGATGGCCGCCTTTGCCGACGGCTCTAAGGCCGAGGCCGAGCGCGACCTCATCAAGCGCCTGGCCGAAAGCCTCCCCGCCGGCGAGGTGAACGTCGCCGCGCTGTACCCGCGCGTCCTGCTCAAGCAAGTGACCCTGGAACAAGCCGCTGCCCCGCTCCAGACCGCCGAACTCCGCCAACTGGCCTACGAAATGGCCGTCGGTGTGTGCGATGCCGATGAGGCCCAAACCCCCGCCGAGCAGGCCTTCCTCGCCCGCCTGCGCCAGGTCCTTCAACTTCCGGAAACCCGGGCCCAGGCCATAGACCAGCAGGCCGAGGCACTGGCGAAGGAACCGCTCACCGCAGACGCCGACCCTGCCCTCCTTCCCGTCGCTGCAGCCGCCCCAGCGGCTGAGGCGGCGCCGTCTGCCGGAGCCGATGCCGCCGCGGACCGGTTGGTGCTCCATTACGCCCTGCTGAACGCCGCCCTTGAACTGCTGCCCGAAACCCTGGCCACGCTGGCCATCGTGCCGCTGCAGATGAAAATGGTCTATCGCGTCGGCCGGCACTACGGGCACGAACTGGGCCGCGGCCACATCAAGGAACTGCTGGCCGCCGCCGGCGTCGGCCTGACCTCCCAGGTCCTCGAAGGCTACGCCCGCAAACTGCTGGGCGGATTGCTGGGCCGGGCCGGCGGCGGCTGGGGCAAATGGGCGGGCCGTCAGATCGCCAGTTCCGCCATGACCTTTGCCACCACCTGGGCGCTGGGGCAGCTCGCCCGCCAATACTACGCCGGCGGCCGCCGCTTCTCGGCCCTCGAACTTCGGCGACTCTTCGGTGCGCTCACCGAGCAGGGCCGCTCCCTCCACGCCCGCTACGCCCACGACATCCAGCAACGGGCGGCCACGCTGGACGTCCGCCAACTCCTGCCCTGGCTGCGCCGCGCCTGAACGGCCGGCACCATCCCGGGTCGGTACGCGCGCACCACCGCGCCCACCGCCGCCGCTCCATTTTTTGGGTTGCACCGCACGCGGACGGCGCAACAGTAGCCGCTCAACCCGACCATGCCTGCCGACGCGCTGCTCATCGTGGGTGATGGCGCCAACTGCGCCAACCTGCGCTATGCCGCCGGCCTGGCGCTCACCCGGCCCGCGGTTTTTTTGCAGCCGGCCGGTGCGCACGGCACGGTCTGGGTGGACCGCCCCGATCGCCACGCCGGGCCCTCGGGACCGCGTGCCTGCCGCGTCCGCACCCTGCCGACGGGGGCCGGCGGCGCCAACGGACGCGCCACCCGCACCCTGGCCAACGCCATCGCCCGCTGGGTCCGCACCCGTGGCGTGCGGCGGCTGGTGGTGCCGGAGAGTTTCCCCCTGGGGCTGGCGCGGGAGTTGAGCGGGCACAAGCTGCGGCTGCGCCCCTGCCCGGACTGCCGCCTGTTTCCCGAACGCGCGGTCAAGACGGCCGCGGAGGTCGCCATGATCCGGGCCGCGGTGGTCATGGCCGAAGTGGGCCTGGCCGAGGGTATCCACGCCCTCCAGACCACACAGGTGTCGGGCGGGGGACGCCTGACCCGTCAGGGCCAGCCGCTCACCGCCGAGCGCCTGCGCACAGTGATGCAGGTGGCGGTCTTTCAAGCGGGCGGCCTGCCGGTGGAAACCGCCGTGGAAGTGGGACTGCGCGAGGGCGCAGCCCGCCTCGAGGCGCACGGGCCTTTGCCCGCCCATCGCCCGATTGTGCTGAGCCTCACCACCCGTTCGCTCAAGACCGGCTACCATGCCGCGCTGACCCGCACGGTGGTGCGGGGCCGGGCCCGCGAAAGGGTCCGGCACCTGCACGCTGCCTTGCTGCAGGGCCTCAATGCAGCCGTGAAAGAACTGCGCACGGGTCTCCGCGCCGCCGCGGTTTTCACCGCTGTCGAGCGCGGCCTGCTGGCCGCCCTGCCGTCGGGCAGTTCCGGCCGGCGATCCCGGCGGCCCCCCTGGTCCCTGGAGGCGCACGGTCTGGGGCTCGAACGGCGCGAACTGCCCTTCCTGGCCGCCGACACTGAGGAGCTGCTCCACGCCGGCAACGTGTTGCTGGTGCGGGCTCAGGCGGCTGCCGCGCGCGGTGAGGGTGTGGCATTGGCGGACCTGCTGCTGGTCACCCCGCAGGGGTGTCGTTGCCTGACGCTTCTCGAGAAGATGCTGGAATGGTGACGCGCCGCCGTCGCCCCTTGTGCCGCGGCCGGCGAATAATCGTTCGGCGGCACTTGCGCGGGCGGCCGAGTTCATTATTTTGCCCCCCGAAAGCGGTCGCTTTCGGGTCGGCCAGCGCGGAGGCAACCGGGGTCGGTTGCCACGAGCCGGGCGCCGACGCCGGAAAGCGACTCAAAAGCACGACACTACGGAGTCAGAGCCATGATGATTGCCTACGGTTTTTTCTTCGCGTGGGATTGGCTGATCCTGCCGGGCATCCTGCTGGGCCTTTGGGCGCAGTTGAAGTTGATGTCCACCTACGGCCGCTTTGTCCGCGTGCCGGTCAGCTCGGGATTGACCGGCGCCGAGGCCGCCCGGGAAATCTTGGACCGGGCGGGGTTGACGGACGTGCCCGTGCGGGCGGTACCCGGCCATCTGACCGACCACTACGACCCGATCAAGCGCGCGCTGCACCTGTCGGAGGAGAATTTCTTCGGCCGTTCGGTGGCCGCGGTGGGGGTGGCGGCACATGAGGCCGGCCACGCCCTGCAGCACCAGGCCGCCTACGCCCCGTTGCAGCTTCGCATGATGCTGGTGCCGGCCACCAACTTCGCCAGCAAGGCGGTGTTCTTGATTCTGGGGGTCGGCTTCCTGCTCACCCTGTTCGGCCTTTTGAGCCCGCAGTTCTTCGGCGCCCTGCTGCCTTATGCGGTCGGGGCCTACGCCGTGGTCACGCTCTTCCAACTGATCACGTTGCCGGTCGAGTTTGATGCCAGCCGGCGCGCGAAGGCGGCCCTGACCCGTTTCGGCATCGTCACCCAGGCGGAAGCGCCTGGCGTGAACCGCGTCCTGGGCGCGGCCGCGCTGACCTATGTGGCGGCGCTGGTCACGGCTGTCCTGGAGCTGCTGCGCTTGATTCTGCTGGCGCGGAGCTTCAGCCACCAGGACTAGCTTCGGCCTCAGCCGAACCGTCCTCTGGGGAACGGGGAGTCGGGGACCTTTTTCCGACCCTGCCAATTCCTTCCGAACACCGAAGGGCCACTTGGGGAAGCCGGGCTGCCCAAGGCCATCGGCCGGGGAAGCTTGACTTCGCCGCGGTGGTAGTCATTCTTACCCGCGTCTCAGCACGGTTGTCGGTCGTCGGTATCGAGCGGCTTGGCCCCGGGACACCAAGGGAAGAAGGGACAGCCAGTCGGGCAAAAGATCGGCAACCTCGAACCCCGAATATTCCATTCATGAAGCCACCTCGCTTGTTCCCATGCACAGTGGTGTGTGCCCTGGCCACGTTGGCGACCCTCCAAGCGGTCGAGCCACGCACCCCCGCAGACCCGGCCCCCCTGAACCCGCCTCTGGCTCCGAGCACGGCGCTCGCCAAAATCAACCCCAGCCTCTTGTACGCCGAAGGGCTGGTAAACGTGATCATCCGCCTCTCCGACCCCCCCCTGTCCATCGCCGTTGGCAAGCAGGCCAAACAATCGGGTCCCAAACTGACCCGGGGGGCCCAGCAGGCACATGTGCGGCGCCTGGACCAGCGACAGGCACCGGTGATCAACCTGGTCCGGCAGCATGGCGGCACGGTCCAGGCCCGCCTGACCAAGGTCCTCAACGCTGTGTGTGCCACTGTGGACGCCCGGGCCCTGCCGGCACTGGCCAGGCTCACGATCGTGACCGGCATCAACCCCCTGGCCGACTACGAACTGGACCTGGCCACCTCCGTGCCCTACATCGGCGCGGCCACCCTTCACACCCTCGGGCTGGACGGCACCGGCGTGCGCGTGGCCGTCCTCGACTCGGGCATTGATTACACGCACAAAAACCTGGGCGGTCCCGGCACCACCGCGGCCTACGCCGCGGCCTACGCCAACCCCAATGCCATCGAACCGGGCACCTTCCCCACGGCCAAGGTGGTGGGGGGCTACGATTTTGTGGGGGAAACCTGGCCCTCTGGAGCGCTGGCGCCGGACCCCGATCCCATTGACGCCGCGGGCCACGGCACGCACGTGGCGGACATCATCGCTGGCGCCAGCCAGGACGGGACCCACAAGGGCGTCGCCCCGGGCGCGACCCTGTACGCCTTCAAGGTTTGCAGTGCCGTGGCCACCTCCTGCAGCGGCGCCGCCATCCTCCAGGGACTTGAGGCCGCATTGGACCCCAACTTTGACAACGACACCTCTGATGCCGTGGATGTGGTGAACCTCTCCCTCGGTGCTGCATACGGCCAGTTCCAGGATGACTCGGCGGCAGCCGTGCAAAACGTGGTGGATTTCGGCGTGGTCGTCGTGGCCTCGGCCGGCAACAGCGGGGACAAGCCCTACGTGGTGGGCTCCCCCTCCATTGCCCCCGGCGCCATCAGCGTGGCCCAGACCCAGATGCCCAACGCCTTTGCCGTGGCCCTCCAGATCACCCCCCAGAGTCAGCCGACCCAGGTGATTTACAACACCGCCGGCGTGGACTGGGCGCCCATCACCTCGACGGTCAGCGGCGAAGTCGCCTACGCCGGTCTGGCTTGCTCCACGCTGCCCTCCGGCAGTCTCGCCGGGAAAATTGCCCTCATTGACCGCGGCACCTGCGCGGTCAGCCTCAAGGTGGATGCCGCGGCCGATGCCGGTGCCATCGGCGTGATCATTGCCAACAACGTCTCGGGCGACCCGCCCACCTTCAGCTTCGGCGGCGGGGATACGCTGGTTCCCACCCTCATCATCACGAAAGCCGACGGCGATGCCCTCAAGGCGCTGCTGGCCGGTGGAACGGTAACGGCGACCCTGGACCCCTCGGTGGGCACCTCCCTGGCCGGCAGCATGGCGGCGACGTCCTCCCGTGGACCGTCGTTCAGCTTACAGAGCATCAAGCCGGAAATCGGCGCTCCCGGCGCCTCGCTCTCGGCCGAGGTCGGCACCGGTGACGGCCAAACCGCCTTCGGCGGCACTTCCGGCGCCGCTCCAATGGTCGCCGGCTCTGCGGCGCTCGTCCTGGATGCCTTCCCGACGGCGACGCCCCTGGAAGTCAAAGCCCGCCTGATGAACACTGCTGACCCGGCCGTGCTGATCAATCCGGCCGTGCTGCCCGGTGTACCCGCCCCCATCACCCGCATCGGGGCCGGCGAAGTGCGCGTGGCCGATGCCGTGGCCGCCACCACCCTGGCCTATGACCGCGACACCGGCGCACCGAGCCTGTCCTTTGGCTACCGGCCGGTGCTCAGGGCCGGCGCCGCCGGCAACAAGTTCCGCCGCTTCCTGAACATCCAGAATCTATCCGGCTCCAGTTGCACCTACAGCCTCGCCGCCGATTTCCGTTATCCGGATGACCTGGCCGACGGCGCGGCGAGCCTGAGCTTCAGTCCGGCCAGCGTGACGGTGCCGCCCGGCGGCACCAGGACCGTGATGGTCACCCTCAGCCTCGACGGCACCAAGCTGCCCGCCTGGAACCTCAACGGCGGCGCGCAGGGCGGCAACGGCGAACGGCTCCGGCGCCTGGAAGTGGACGGCTTTATCTCGGTCACCTGCAACGCCGAAGTGGTGGCCACCGTGCCGTGGCACGTGCTGCCCCGCAAGGCCGCGGATGTTCGGCCGACCTCCGGGAACCTGATCCTGGCAGGCGCGCACGGCTCGGAGAGCGGGACCCTGAGCCTCAAGAACGTGCAGGGGGTCGCCAACGGTACCACCGAGGTGTTTGAACTGCTAGGCACCGACCCCGTGGACCACCCGCTCCCGATCCCGCCCGGCGGCAACCAGGCCCTGGTGGACCTCAAGTCGCTCGGCGCCCGGGCCGTGACTTTTGGCGCCACCAAGACCGTTCAGTTCGCCCTCGCCACTTACGGCGAACCGGCCCACCCGAACTACCCCGCCCAGCTCGAGGTGGAGATTTACACCGACGCCGACGCGAACGGGACCTACGAGCACTACATCGTGTTCAACACCGAAAACATCGGGTTCGCCCAATCCGGTCAGAACGTGGTGCTCATCTACAATGTGGACACGGACACGCTCACCTCCACGGGCTTCTTCACGGATGCGGACCTCAACTCCGGCGTGGCGGTGTTTACCGTCCCGCTCAGCGTGCTGGGCATGAGCGACTACGGCGTTCCGATGGCGGTCTTCGCCTACGCCGCGGACAACTACTTCACCGGGGCGTACACCGACTACATCGCCGATCCCGGCGACCAGCCCATGTGGCTCACGCCGGGCGTGCCCCGCTTCTACCCCACCGGGTCGGTCGCCGTGCCCGCCAGCCCCACCACCACCGCCGTAACCATTAATCATTGGGGACCGGGCGATGCCTGGTCACCTTCCGTGGACGGCCTGCTGCTTTTCCACCGCAACGCCCTGCCCAAGCGATGGTCGGACAACATTCCCGTGTCCATTCTGCCGCCGTTTTGAGGGTGGGAAACCGCCAACCGTGTTCGACCCGGCCCGAAGGGCCGGGGTTTTTCTTTGGAAGAAGCGGTTTGCCGCAGGCGAGGCCTGTCCCGCCGCACCCTCGCTGCGCCGCAGCCGCAAAATGGTTTGACGTGACGAAGGAGACATGGCTAGCTGGC
>JBBIVJ010000012.1:0-104243 GCA_037439785.1 Verrucomicrobiales bacterium
TCGGCCAGGGGCCGCCGTCGAACCGGAACCGGCCGGCAGCGTCCGTGGTCCGTGTGGCGCCGGCGTAGGTCACGGTCACGCCGGCCAGCGGATTCCGCGTCCGCTTGTCCAGCACCCGGCCGCTGATCTGTATTCCTCTTTGCAAGTCTATGATAAATCTGTCTGAGTCAGCACTAATTGACCCCTCGCCGGTGCTGGCTATTAACCGAGCGACAAAATTGCCCCCGAAGGT
Organism: Verrucomicrobiales bacterium; assembly: GCA_037439785.1. GTDB lineage: Bacteria > Verrucomicrobiota > Verrucomicrobiia > Limisphaerales > J093 > DSVZ01. The sequence continues at coordinate 233 of JBBIVJ010000012.1, forward strand.
GCCTGGCGGCAAAGTGCGGCTTGCATCCCAAAATAGCCGCCGTTTACCGGGCTGGACTCCTGCCCCGACGTCTCCGCTCAACGTGCTAGCGTCAGGTACAATGTCAAAACTGGCTCCGCCGTCGCGCGAAAAGCTTATGCCAACACTTGCATTGGAAAGTTCTGGTGGTCCTAACTCGTAATCAACGCTTATCAACGTATGCCCAAGATTTTGTTGAGCATGAATAACAGCAAGCACGATCCGCGGCAAAGCCGCCGGCCCGATGCAGAACAACTCCGAGTGGTCGTCCACCCTCGTTGTGTCGTCCTTGACCCAGAAGTCGTAGTCACAGGCCGCCGTCTGGCCCGCCGGCACCAACCAGTCCCCCCTCCAGAGCCCGCCCCCCTCGTGACGCACATTGGTCGGAAAGACCGGGTACTGGTGCACCCCCCCCTTGTTCAGCGCAAACTTCCAGTCCGGAGTGGGGATGTTCTCCGCCCGCCACTGAATCCGGTACACCTGCCCCGCCACCACCCGCTCCCCGGCCTGCGGCCGGATCACCGTGATCCGGGGGACGGTTTGCGCCACTGCTTTTTCGCTACTGGTCCAAGCCACCAGGCAAAAGCCAATGAATGCAATGTGACGGATGTATGCGATGCGTATCGCGGTTTGGATTGTGGGGTTCATGGCATTTTGAGAGTTGAGTATTTAGTGGTTATTGAAAAATTCATTCTGTTGCTCCATTGGGGAACTGCCTCTGACTACGAAGTTCACCTTTCCATTTGTCTAGTTGGCTACCTCGTCCAACTCCCCCCCACCGAAGCGCCCAACAAATTCAGCCCCATGGGACAGGTGATGCTGCTGACCGCGGCCAAGGGTTTGAATGATTGGGAAAGTCTGGCTTGCCAAAGTATACTTCGCGGACAGGCAAGCAGCTCGTCAATGAAGTTTACGGCGACAAAAGGGTGCTTCGGCGCTTGAAGGATGATTGCTTGGACAACGAACAATACCCCCAGCTAGAAGGACCACCACCAGGACCAGCGCGTGAAGCCGTGGTCCAGTCCGTAGGCGAAGAACCAGAGGCCGGTGGCCATCCCCACCACACAGCCCAGCCGCAGGGCCGACCGGCGGCTGAAAGCCAGGAGCGCCAGCCGTCGGGAGCGGCTCAGGGAGTTGGCTGGCGACCAGGCCAGCCGCACAAAGCCCTGCAGTGCCCAAAAATGCGCCAGCACGACCACGATCATGGCCGTCTTGGCCAGGTCCGTGTACACGCACCACTCGTGGGGGAAGCGCAGGTCACGGGTGCCGAAAGGTCCGGGATGCAGCCCGGGCCAAAACAGGGAGGCGTAAAACACACCAAGCAGCAGGATCGTTACCCCCCATGCCGGCAGGTGAACGCCGAGGCGCTCAGGCCTCGCCACCGGGTAGAATGGTGTGCCTTCATCCTCCCTGGAACGGCCGTTGACACTGCCGCCCATCCATCGCCGCCACGGTATCACCCAGCCCCAGTGCAGCGGCGCCCAGTAGCGTCGCAGCCAGTTCAGCCGTTCCGGGCCCGGAGGAAGCTGGGCAAAGACCAGAAAAGCCTGGCGTCGGCATTCGCGCAGGTGCCACAGCATGAAGGTGGTGAAGATGTATTCGGGAATGAAGCCGAGCAGCCCCACGTAGCCGGTGCGCGGAAATTGGGCGTGGACATCGGCAAAGGCGGCGAACAGGCCCAGGGTCAGGGCGTAAAGCAACGCATGGACGGCCCACCAGGGCAGGTGCAACCACCGCCCCAGCCTTTCAAGGAATCGTTCCAGGAAATGGTGGTGGAAGCGGGATGCCCCGAGGGTTTGAAGCGCGGTCAGTTGTTCCGTGAATGCATCTCCGGGAAGGTTCGAGCCGGCCGACGGCATATCCTCTCAGTCGCCCCGCTGACCGGTCGCCGGTTGCCGAGAGTCAGTCTGGTTGAAATCCGGCTCGTTCATGGCGTGGCGGCGGGGGATTCGCCCGGTTTCCCCCCACAACTGGATTGCGGGTGGAGTTGATCGGAAGACCTCCAGGCTTGCTGCCTGCCATTCCGTGCGGGCAGGAGTCCGTACAAGCCCAGCACCCGCTGCCACCGATCCAGAATCTGACCGCGATAATCGGCGGCCGTGCCATGCCCCAACTGCCAGTGGGCGGCGAGAACCCGCACGCTGGGAAACTCGCCCGCGGCCACAAAATCATCGAGCATCCAGCACGCGACGCGATGGCGCAGCTCGCCCAGCGGGCGCGTCAGCGGCTTCAACTCGGCGGCGAGGTAAGTCAGGCTCATTTGCAGCTCTTCGCTGGGGCTGGACGTGTCGGAGTTGGGAAGTTCATCCAAAGGTTCAAACGATTCAGGCAGGGGGTCTGTACGGTGATTGTTGAAAATTCTGAGGCGGTCGAGGGTGAGGTGTTTGACAATCTGGTAGGCCCGACGGCGGAGATGGACTGCATCCCGAATTATCTCCAAGTCCAAGATCAACCGGCGCAACGTCTCCTGAACGAGGTCCTCGCCGTCGGCATCCGCCGCCGGGTTGGGGAAGGTGTCGGCGTAGCGGAGCAGAGCCGGCCGCAGCCGCTGGCTGAGTGCGGCGAAGGCTTCCAGATTCCCGGACTGCGCCGCGCGCAACAGTCGGTCATCTTCGGGGTCGTCGGCCTTTGGCGGGGGGTGGGTCATGACGTTCGACCAAAAGCGCAGTCCCTTGCGGACTTGTGGGTTATGGGTTAGTTAGGCAGCGGGTTTTTGAGCATCGGGGGATACAGGCTCGGGGAGAAATTCGCGAAGTGGCGTTGAATTTCGCTGAAGTCGAAGGTTGAAGGCCGTGAGCCGGCCCCTGAGGGGTTCCGCCACTTGATTGCGCCCCTCGCCTTCCGCGTTTCGCCGCCGCGGTCGAGTTATGCGCGGGCGGGCCATCCACCGCACCGCCCTCGGGAAACAATGGCAGGCGCACCCGAAGGTCCTCGTTCGGGCGCGCCTGCACCGGATTGGGGGATGGACCCGTCGCGCCATGCGTTTCGAGGAATTCAGGCACGCGCAGGCTGGGTTTTTTACACTTTTTTCGTAAAATGTGGCGGTCACCGACGCCTGAAACCCTGGCTATGGAGCGCGACCACTCGTTCTGGCCCTCGACCGAGGTGGGTTTGATCCGGCGGCTGGAAAACGCCGACGACAACGCGGCGTGGGCGGTCTTCGTCGAGCGGTATCGGCCCCCCATCCGGCGCACGGCGCTGCGTGCCGGGCTGTCCGACACCGAGGCGGAGGAGGTGGTGCAGAGCACCTGGCTGGCCGTGCTCAAGTCCCTGGCCACCTACAATCCGCAATTGTGCCGGTTCCGCACCTGGCTGGGCGGGATTGTGCGCAACCGCATTCACGAGCAGGTCCGGGGGCGGAAAGGCGAGCCGCTCCACGTTCCGGCTTCGCCGGACTCGACGACGTGCCTGGAGCGGCAGCACCCCGACCTGGTGGCGGACCCGTACCTCCCCTTCGAGGAGGAGGAGGAACGGGAGCTGGACACGCGGGCGTGGGAACGGCTCAAGCGCGAGATTTCGCTCCGGCACTGGCAGGTGCTGTACGACCTGGTGGCGCGCGGGCGTTCCGTGAAGGAGGTGGCCAACAAGTACGGTTACAGGCCGATCACGGTGTACGTGATCAAGCAGCGCGACCTGCCCAAGCTGAGAGAGGTGCGTCAAAAGCTCGATGCCGAGGAAGACGTGGGGCTGCTGGGCCCCGCGGCCGCCTCGACACCCCCGGACAGGGCCAGCCCGGCGCATTCAGCCTCGTGCACCAACAATGCCCGCCCTTGAGACCTGACAGGGGGTAACCGGACACCCGGCTGCAGAGGGGTCCCTTCAACTCCCGTGGCGCGGACGCAGCACGGGGAAGCCCCGCGCTTTGAACCCACCGGCGTCAAGTCGGTGCGGCTGGAGATCGCGGGCTACCAGGCCGCCCCTTTCGGCTCGAAGTGGCCCGGACTCGCCTCGATGAATCCGGGGCCACTTGCCCGGTAACGGCCGGCCCGGCAACGGCCGTCCCCGCTCGACCCCGTCCCTTCCCGGTCCACCGCATCCCCGCCCCGTGGTTGGCCCGACCCTGGCACGGAGCCTGCGCGGGAGGCCCCGAACCGCCGACCGCTCGAAGTCCCTACCGAACCACCCGCGGGCAGGGACCGGGTAACCCGGCCGACGCTTTGATGGCGACGGCCGGTTGGAGCCAGGGCGGAGCGAGCCCGCAGCTTTCGCTGCCTTGCCGCGCCGCACAACCTCCCTGGCGGCTCGCGCCGCGTGAAACCTCCCGGGGTGACGCGGCACTGCCCGGCCGCCTCCCCGAGGTCGGCGGCACGTCGGAGGGATCCTGAAGTTTCCGGCCGGGCCTTCCCGCCTTCATTTTTGCTTGCTTCTTCAGGGCGAAGGCCTTGGCATCTCCACTGTCGGAACTAGAACGGACCGTGAACCTGAAGTTTCCCAATCCCCCCTGCGCCATCCCCAACTACGACCTCCTGTACCCCATCGGCGCCAGTTCCCACAGCGAGGTCTGGCTGGCACGACACCGGATGTTGCGTCCCAGGCGGGCGGTCAAGTTCGTCCGGCCGGCCTCCCCCGACCAGGCTATGTTTGTGGAAAAGGAACTGGCCGGCGTCCGTTGCTTCGAGCCGGTGTCGCACGATCACGAGGGGTTGGTGGACGTCTTCGAGGTGGGCGAATGCCCGGACCAGTCGGGTTTTTGGTACGTCATGGAGCTGGCCGACCCGGACCCCGACCCGGCGTCGACCACCACCGGCTCACCTGTTTTCCGGCCGGCGGGTGCCGCCGGGGGCAATCACCGCACCCGAACGCTATCGGCCACACACCCTGGCCTCGGAACTGGCGCGGCGCGGGCATTTTTCGCCGGAGGAAACCCTCGAGATCGGCCTCCGGCTGGCGGAGGCAGTCGCGTACTTGCACTCGCGGCCCGAGTCCCTGGTGCACCGCGACATCAAGCCGGAAAACGTGATCCGCGTGGACAAACGCTGGAAGCTGGCCGACCCGGGGTTGGTCTCCGACCGGCCCAGCGAGCGGCAGCACCCAGTGCGGCACGGTCGGTTATGCGGCCCCCCCGGTCTCAGCCGCCATGCCGCCGATGTGTACAGCCTGGGCAAGACGCTCTACACACTGCTCACCGGCCTCCCGCCGGCCCAGTTCCCGCGCTTCCCCACCTTCACCGGGGCTTCCGCGGCGGAGAAACGGCTCGCGCCAGACCTGAACCAGGTCGTGCTCTGTGCCACCGCCGCTGACGAGACTCACCGCTATCCCACCGCCGTCGAGCTGCGGGATGACCTGGCGCGCCTCCACGCCGGCCAGAGACCGCTGTTGTATCGGGCGCCGCGGCTGCGACGCCCGTTCGCGTGGGGCCCCCTGGTCGGCGTGGCGGCCGGGAGTGCGGTGGTGCTGTTGATCTTCCTGGCCGGCCGACCCGAGCTGGGGCTCATGCAATGGCTCTCGCAAAGCTGGCGTGAATGGAGGGCTGATACGCGCCCGCGCCTCCTGGAGCTCCTTTATTCGGATGCCTTCGCGGCCGACCGCCTGGACCCGGCGCTCTGGAGCTGGAAGTACGTCGTCACCCGGGCCGAGCCTCCGTACGGCGTGGCCACCCGCCAGGTCTCCGTGGCCAACGGCACGCTCCGGATCGAGAACCGGGTCTTCCACGAGGAAGGCTGGAACATCAAACAGACCGTCTGGGTCCTCTCGCGCCATGACCTCAAGCTGGCCGGCGAGACGTGGCTCGCGGTGGAACTCTCCGGACGGGCGGCCAACGCCCATTTTCGGGTGGCTCCGGCCGCGGCGGATGGTCCCTGGTCGCAGCCGTCGGAGCTGATCACCTTGTACGAGCGCGGCGGCGGCCGCTTCCAACCCGCGCAGGGGGAACGGACGCGGTTCGAGATCAAACTCTCCCCCGCCAGCGGCCTGGCCTGGGTGCGCTGGAACGAGCCGGAGGGTCCCCGCCAGCGCCTGGTGGATGCCGCCGGCCTGGCGGCATGGTACCTGGTCTTCCACACGGCGGCCGACTCCGCAGCGGGCATGGACGCCGGCGAGGTCGAGCTGGTGGTGCACCACGCCAGCGCCCATCGCGCCCGCCTGCCGCGGCGCCTGGCCGGCTGGGTGACCCTCGCCCAAACCTCGCTGCCGGTCATCGGGCTGGAAGTCTTCAACCGCCGGCTGCTCCTTGGCGGAATCACCGGTGCCGAAGGAGCCTTCGTCCTCCCCGCCGCTTCGGGCTGGAACGAGTTGGCCCCGCAGTCGCCGCATTATCGCCCGGCGACGCCCCTTAGACCCGCCCGCGCCGCCCGCACCGGCCTGACCCGCTTCTCATTTGAAGTGACCAAGACCCGGACCGGCCGCGGCGACGTCGGGGCCGCGCACCCCCTCCCCCGTCGCCCGCTCAATCGGTTGGCCCTCGGCCCCGCGCACTGGTACGCCCTGAGCGACGGCGGGCTCTGGCAGTTTGATCCCGACTCCGGGCTCGAAACGTTGCTGGGTCCCCTCCGGCCGGACATCGGGCTTTGCTGGGCGGAAGGCCGCCTCTTCGCCGTTGGCACCCATCACGAAGCCCGGCTCTTTGAAGTCTCGACCGAAGCCTCGCCCGTGGCCCGGCCGCGCTTCGAGCTGCCCACGCTCTGGCCGGTGGGGCTGGGTTGGGACGGCACCAACTTCTGGTTCGCGGAGTACAACACCCAACACACCAACCGGTTCGGGGTGTATGCCGTGGACGCCGCCACGGGCACGGTGCGCATCCATCTGCCCACCAGCGACACGCAGTTGCGGGACGTGGCCTGGGGCGCCGGCCGGCTCTGGGTCACCAGCGCCGCGGCCGGCCTGTACGAAGTGGACCCGGACAAGGCCCTTCACGGCGGCACCCTTGAGGCCGGCATCGTGACCAATTACCCCGGCCTGTGCGGCGACATCGAGTTTGCCGATGCCCATCTCTGGCTCCTCTGTCCGGACCGCCTCCTGCAAATCCGCGTGGACGCTCCGCCCGCGGAACCGCCTTCCGCCCCGCAGGCCCGCTGAACCGGCCCGGCCCCCCGGTGGGCCGGACTTCACGTCACACTCCTCGCTTGCCCGGCCGTCGCGCCCGGTCAAAGCTCGGGTCATGTCTCCCGGCTTTTTCCCGCACCGCGCGGCTTTGCTGCGGCAGGCCTGTGGCGGGCTGTGTGGCCTGCTGCCCCTGTTGCTGGCGCTGACCGGCCGCGGCCACGACATCCTGGCCGGGTTCCTCCAACACCAGGTCGTCCTGTCCCTGGGCGCCGAACACCTCGACGTGACCGTGCACCTGACCTTTTTCGAGGACGGCTCGGAGCACGAGCGCGTCCACATGGACGAGGACCAGGACGGCCGCCTCAGCCGGGAGGAAACCTGGGCCCACCTCAAACGCCTCGAGCCCGAACTGGCCCGCGCCGTCTCCTTGCGCGCGGCCGGCAAGGCTGTGGCCCTCATCCCCCTGCGCGAGCCGGAACTGGACCTCCTCGGCTCCGCGCGCACCGGTCGCTGGCATCATCGGCTGAGCCTGTACTACTTCGCGGCCACGCCCGCCGACCTGGCCGCCGGCACCGAGCTGGTTGTTGAAGACCGCCTCTGGCCGACGCTGCGTGCGGTGGGCCTGTTCCATGTCTCCGGCCGCGATGGCGCCCGTCTCGAGGCGGTGCCGTTGCCCGATGCCTGGCTGCCGCCGGCCCGCCACGAAGAGCCCCGCCTGTTCAAGGCCCGCGTGGTCGTCCCGCCCCGGCCCCCGCCCGACCCGCCACGGCCGGCCGGTTCTTCCTTTTAAACCCACCTCCACCTGCCATGCCCCTCCACGCCCTCCTGCCCTCCGCCTCCCGATTGTGGCCCGCCGGCCTGGCCGCTCTGACCTGGCTGGCGCAGGCTCAAACCCCGTCCCTGCCGCCGGGCATCCTCGACTTCGCCGCCCGGCTCTCACACCAACACTGGTATCTGTTCGGCGAGACGCAGCGGGCAGAGCTGGACGCGCTCAACCGTGAGCTGCGCCTGGCCGATCAACAGCTCCGCGAGGCCCGCGACGAAGCCGCGCGTCAGGCCGCCGCCGCCCGTGCCGAGCAGGCCGGCGCACGGTTGCTCGAGCGGGTGCGCCAGTGCCCCCGGCTGCTGCGGCTGGACCTGACCGGCGACCGGCCGCAGGTGCAGCCGGCCGACCCCATTGAACTCCCGGGCGATACCGGGGCGTTGCTGCTGGAAGTGCGCGCGCCCCGCGAGGGGCTCGCCTTCGCTACCGCCCGGGCCGACCTTTCCCAGCCGGGCGGCGAGTCCAGTCGCGTCACCCTCGAGCTGGGCGCCGCCGGGCTCACCTACGTGGCGGTGGGGCTGGAACAGTTGCCCGTGGGCCGCACCACCCTCGTGCTCCGCGGCAACCGGCCCGGCCGGTCGCCCCTCCACCTCCCGCTGGACGTGGTCACCCCGCCCCCCGGCCGGCTCAAGCTGACCGTCCTTTCCGACGACACTGGCCGGCCCACCCCGGCCATGGTGCGCCTGATGTGGCGCGTGGACGGTCTCCAACGCCGCCCGGCCAACGGCATCGAGTTCGCCCCCCAATTTGACGGCCAGGGCCAGGCCACCGGCGTGCGCGCCGCCAACCTGCCCGGCCCGCTGGGCGTGCACTTCTGGTGCGTGCCCGGACCGTTCGACATGGCCCTGGCGCCCGGGGTCTGGCAGATCGGCGTCCGCCGCGGCGCCGAGCACGAGGTTCTTTTCGAGGAGGTCACCATCCGCTCCGGCGAACGGACCGAGCGCACCCTGCGCCCGCGCCGTTGGGTGGACATGCGCCGGCGCGGCTGGTGGTCGGGCGACGACCACGTGCACCTGCGCATCCTCAGCGACGAGGACGCCCGCAACGTCATGGCCTGGGTCAAGGCCGAGGACGTGCACCTGGCCAACATCGTCAAGATGGGCGACATCTACCGCACCTACTTCGAGCAGCGCGGCTTCGGCCCGGCCCACCGCGTGGTGGACGGCGACCACGTGCTCGTGCCCGGCCAGGAATGCCCCCGCACCCACGAGCAGCTCGGCCACGTCCTGGCCATGAACATCCTCCAGATGGTCCGCGACCCCGACCGCTACTTCCTTTACGACACCGTCTTCGACGCCGTGCACGCCCAGGGCGGCCTGGTGGGCTACGCGCATGTCAACTCCGGCATGTTCCACGTGCACCGCGACATGAGCCTCAACGTGCCCCGCGCCAGGGTGGACTTCGTCGAGATACTCCAGTTCAACCATCTTGGCACCGGCCTTTACTACGAGTTCCTCGACCTGGGCTGCAAACTCACCGCCAGCGCCGGCTCGGACGTGCCCTGGGGCGGCACCATCGGCGAAGTGCGCGCCTACGCCTACCTCGGCCGGCAACCGTTCAGCGCCGACCACTGGTTCGCCGCCTTCGGCCGCGGTCGCACCTTCACCACCAGCGGCCCCATGATCGAGTTCCGCGTGGACGACGCCCTGCCCGGGGACGAACTGCTCGTGAAGGCGCCGCGCAAGCTCCGCGTCCGCGCCCGCGCCTGGGGCGACCCCCGCCGCATGGCCCCCGTGACCCTCGAGGTGGTCCGCCACGGCCAGGTCCTGCGCACCGCCCAGTCCACCGACCCCGCCCGCCCCGAAGCCCGGCTCGACTTCACCGTGGACGCCGGCCACGGCTTCTGGATCGCCGCCCGCGCCCGCGCCGGCGACGGGACCAGCGCGCACACCACACCGGTCTATGTGGTCCGGCCAGGGCTGCGGTTCTGGAAGTTCGACGGCCTGGTAGCCCTGCTCGCCAAACGGGAGGAAAGCCTGCGCCAGATCGAGGGCATCATCGCCGAGGCCCGCCGCCTGGACGCCGAAGGCAGGCTGGAAACCGACCGCTACCGCAAATTGCTGGCCCGCCAGGGCGACGCCCTGCTGGAACGCGTGCGCCTTGCCCGCGACCTCTACGCCGAGCTGCGCCGCACCGCTGGACGCGAACGCCCCCTCCGCGCCCCGGCCACCCCCTGAACCGGGCCGGAGCGGGCGCCGTCGAGACCGCAGGCGCCCGTGGGTCGGGCTTCTCAGGAAAAACTTTGCTTTGCCGCCCTGCCACCGCCCCCATCGCTCGGGGGCACTCGGTCGAGGAGCTTGCCGTCCTCGGAAAGCCAACGAGCACCTGCGACGGGGACCGGTAAAGGCTCGCCAATTCCCCCACTTGGCTTAGCCTTTTCGTATGACTTTCGGAGCGAAAAAGCCCGACCTGAGGGGCGATGAAGCCTTGCTGAAGCTGCGGGAGGAATACCACCAGGGCGTGCTCGACATGTTTGAGGCCGATGTCGAGGCCCGGGAGGTCCGCCCGACGCTGGAGATCGTCGGGCATACGTCCAACTTCTTGGACAACCTGCGTCTGCCGGTGCATCGCTGGTTTCGCTACAGCGCCGGTTTTTCGGCCGAGTGGGTGAAATGGCTGTTGGCCGAACGACGAGGTGCCGAACTTCATGTCCTTGATCCGTTTGTGGGCTCGGGCACAACCTGCCTGGCCTGCGATGCAATGGGCGTGGAATCCTGGGGTTTGGAGGCGCACCCCTTCGTTTACCGGGTGGCGAGAGCCAAGCTCGGCTACACCGCCGATGCGGGCCGATTCCTGGCCAAGGCGGCGGGCTTCGACTCATGGACCTTCGAAAAGCTGCGGGACCGCAACGTGAGGTGGAAAAACCGCAAGCATCGTGTGCCCTTGTGCGAGGGACATCTGTGGGTGCGCGGATAGTTGGGAGGGAACATGGCCGAATCCTACGCGCATCGCTGGGGACAGATCATCGGAGAGTGTATTGAAGCCTTCGTTCGCGGCATCCTGACGGACGTTGCCAGCCAGCACGGCCTTTACCTCGATTTCAAGCGTCCGCGACAAGCCCGCGGCGGACAGAACAAGGTCACTTGGCAGGATACCTTTGGCAACCGACATGATCTCGATTACGTCCTCGAGCGTGGCGGCACTGAGAAAACACGCGGCATCCCGGTGGCCTTCATTGAATCCGCCTGGCGGCGATACACCAAACACTCGAAGAACAAGGCACAGGAAATTGAAGCGGCAGTCATGCCCGTGGCACTGACCTTCTCCCGCTATCAGCCGTTTCTCGGAGCGGTGCTCGCCGGCGAGTTCACCCCAAACGCCGTCCGCCAACTGGAATCCAAGGGGTTTGCCGTGCTCCACGTGCCCTATGCGTCCATCCTGGCGGCGTTCCGCGAACTGGGCATTGACGCCTCGTCCGAAGACGGCATGGGCGGGACAAGCGAAGGCGAATTCCAGGCCAAGATTACCAAAGGCAATCGCTCCCGCAGCCGGAGACAACTCGACGTCTGTTGGCCAAATTCCACGCATTGCACCAGGCCGGCATTCATGAATTCAAGCAGCGACTCGAAGAAGCCATCACGCGGCGGGTCGTTATCGTCCGGTTGACGGTGCTGCGCGGCCACGCCGTCGAATGTGCCAACATCGCCAGCGCCATCGCCTACCTGATCGAAGAGGAGAAAACGTGCCGTCTGCGCGAAGCCGGCGAGGCGCGGGAAGCCTTCGAGGTTCAAGTACGCTTCAACACCGCCGCGAAGATCGAGGCCACTTTCCCCAGACGCACAGAGGCCATTGCCTTTCTTAGAAGCCTGGTATGAACCAGGGGGGAACTTCCCGCGCAAGAGAGGACCGGTGGTGCTAATTCCAGGAAAGAAGAGCCCTGTCCGCGAAAACAGTTCCAACAAGGCCGGGCCGCGTGTTGCAGCCGGACCACGGCGGTGCACCACGGGGTCGCTGACGCCGGCCCGCAGGAAGGTTGTCCACCCTCGCGGCCGCGGCGGCCGGGCTCGTTCTGGTCACCGCCCCGGCAGCGGCGGGACACCGCTTCCGCATGCTGGCGCCTCTGGCGGCGGTCTTCTCGCGCCAGCGTCCCTGAGTGCGGCAGGCTTCTGCCGCTTTCGGCGGGTAGGATAATGCGGAAGCCGCTCGGCGGCGGGCGGCAGGCCAGAGTCCTCCCCCCTTGAGCCGACCCACTGCCACCACCACCCGGCGGCCAGCCTGGGGAAGAATCCCCACCACCGGCCCAGGTCGGGGAATGACCCGGGGGATAATTCCCCATGCCGACAAGGGACGAGCCGGAGTCGAATCGGGCTTTCGTTTTCCCGGCCAACCACTTGGAAAAACCTTCGCCTCCTGGCACAAGCCTTGCACCTTGCACCGCCAACAACGGTGTCAACACAACAACAACAAGGATAGAACCATGAAAATGCTGCACCATCTACTGCTGACGGCGGCGCTGGGCCTCGGTCTGGTGGGCCTGCCCGCCCTGGCCAATGAAGACAATCCTCGTGGCGAGCGCCCGGACAGGCCCGAAAAACCGGAGAAACCGGAGGCCCCTCGCGGTCTGCCCCCGGAAATTCAGGAGCTGATCCAGAAGTTCCGCGAGGACCAAAAGGCCGCGCGGGAGCAAATCACCGCCCTGGTGCGGCAGATGCGCGAGGCCACGCGCGAACAGCGTGAGCAGTTGCGCGAGCAGGTTCGCCAAATTCTCGAGGAGCAAAAGGAACAGCGGGAGCAACTGCGCGAGCAGATTCGCGAGCGCCTCGAAGAGCTCGCCCGGCAGTTGCCCAATCGCCGCGAGGTCATCGAAGCCGCCAAGGAACAACTCCGTGCCCGTAAAAAGCACGGTCGGGGTGAGTAACCCTTTGGGGTCCTGAATCCACAACGGCCGCCCGGGCAGCGTTCGCGACGTTGCCCGGGCGTTTTGTTCTCCGCCTCCGCTTCCGCTCGACTTCGGGTGGTCCGGCCGTTAAAGCCCCGGCCATGCAACGCCTGCGGCCCCGCCCCGCCTCCCCCGCCTCCGGCGCCTGGTCGGTCCCTCCGCGGCGCCGGGGCCGATGGTGGAAGGCGCGGTTGCTGGGGCTTATGGCCGCCCTGGCCGGCAGGGAAACCTGGAGCAGCGGCGCGGAAACCTCGGAGGAAGCGCTGCTGCGGGAGCTGGAAAAACTGGCCGCCCCTGCGATCTGGTCCACCAGTGGGAGCCTCCGCGCCGGTGGCGGTTACCGGGACAACATCCAGCTCAGCAGTCTCCGGCCCCTGGCCGCCGGCTTTGTCACCTTCGGCGGGGACGTCACCCTGCACCGCGTGCCGACCGACGGCACGGGATTGACCCTTTTCGCCAGTGGAGACTACACCGCCTTCGTGGACGAACCGCACGCCGATCCCGAGGCGCTGGCCCTGCTCCAGGCCGACCTCCAACGTGAGCTGGGACGGCCTTGGACCGCCGGTCTGCAAACCCGTTACGTGTTCCTGGACCAGGTCTTCGATGTGTCCGCCACCGAAGCGGACCTGGCCACCGTCACCGCCCGCGGCCATCTGGTCTCGGCCGCTCCCTCGCTCGCGCGCGAACTGGGCGCGGGGTGGACGGCCACGGCGTCGGTCGAGGGCGCGGGCCAGTGGTTCGCGGCGCCGCTGGACGATTACTACGAACTGACGCCGGCCCTCACCCTCACCCGCGTTCTGGGCCGCGGAGGCGAATGGAGCGGCTCCTACCGCCATGACCGCCGTGGCTACGCTGAACGGCCGCCTTTGGCCGGGGATGGTTCCACCCTGCCCGGCCGCCTTGCATTTGCCAGCCACGAGGTGGACCTGCGCGCGCGGGTTTACTGGGACGCCGCCCGGCATTGGAGCAGCCGCTTTCGCCTCGGTCTGCTGGTCAACGAGGACAACGGCGGCGGCTACTTCGACCACACGCGCTACGCCGCGTCGGTCCAGGTGCGCTGGCGCGCGGCCGGCTGGTCCGTGCTGGCCGAACTGCGCGGCCTGCGGTACCAGTACGCCACCCGCCGCGTGGGGGGACCCGAAACAGCCCGGCGCCGCAAGGAAGACTGGGGCCTGCGCCTGCGGCTCGAGCGCGAACTGTCCCGGCACTGGATGCTCTTCGCCCAATGGGACGGGGCAGGCAGTGACGACCGCCTGCCGGCGGCGGACTACACGGCCCGGACGGTGTGGATCGGACTGGAATGGACCCCTTGAAACCGCTGCGCGTCGCCGTCCCCCGGAACGGGCGCCGTCGCCTGCCGGAAGTGCTGGCCGTGACCCTCGCCCTTCTGGGCTTTGGCGGGGCCGTCCTCTGGGGCCGCCTGCGGCTCGGTGCCCAGATGCGCGCGCAGATTTTGCAGCGCGACGCCGTCATCCTCCAGACCCTGGCCCGCCGCGAGGCCGCCGAAGCGGCGTCCCGCGACCCCACCTTCGACCCGGCCGACCCGGCCTCGCAGTACGCCGTGCTGCTGGGCATGGCCGACCTCACCAACATCATCGCCGCCCGCCTGTTCGACGCCGCGGGGCACTTCGTGGCCGGCGTGCCGCTCGAAGTCAAGGAGGCCACCCTGGGCGAGGCCACCCTGGCCTGCCTGCAAACCCTCGAACCGCTGGTCCGCTTCCGCGTCGGGGCTTCCCGCAGCGAGCTGTTCCTGCACCTGCCCAATCTGGAAGCCCCCCGCGCCGACACACTCACCTGGGTCGAGGTGTACATCCCCTTTGCGGCGCCGAACACCCCCACGCTGCTGGGGGTGGGGCAGTTCATGCTCGAAGGCTACAGCCTGGGCCGGGAGTTTGCCCGTCTGGACGCCCGCCTCAACCGCCAGGCCGCCCTGCTCTTCCTGGCGGGCACCGGCGTCATCGGCGGGATGCTGGGGGGGGCGTTCCGTCGGCTGGAACGACTCAACCGCGCCCTGGCCGAGCGCAGCGCCGCGCTGGAACGCGCCAACCAGGCGCTTGCACAGGCCGCACGGTCCGCCGCCCTGGGCGCAGTCACCGCCCACCTGGTCCACAGCCTCAAGAATCCGGTGGCCGGCCTCCAGGCCTTCGTGGCCGCCCAGCAGGACAACGCCCCGCCCGGCGCCCACCAGGACTGGCGTGAGGCCCTGGCCGCCACCCGCCGGATGCAGCAGCTCATCCACGACGCCGTGCAGGTGTTGCGGGAGCAGGAAAGCGGACCGGCGGGCGAGGTCAGCGCGGCCGAACTGGCCGAGACCGTACTGGCGCCGATCCGTGCCGCCGCCCGCGCCCGCGGCGTGACGCTCGAAGCATGCTCCATTGGCACGGCCCTGTTGGACCGGCGCGTGGCGGGGCTGGTACGCCTGATCCTGACCAACCTGGTCCAAAACGGCCTGGAAGTCACCCCCGCCGGCGGCCGGGTCGAGCTGGGGATGCAGGCCGACGCCACAGCCTGGGTCTGGGAAGTGCGCGACAGTGGCGGTGGCGTCCCCGTGGCCGTCCGCGATCGCCTGTTCCAGCCGGTGCCTTCCACCAAGGAAGGCGGCTCGGGCATCGGGCTGGCCATCTCGAACCAACTGGCCCGGCATCTCGGCGCCGAGTTGACGTTGGCGGAGACCTCGCCTGCCGGCAGCGTGTTCCGCCTGCGCCTTCCACGGGGGACCGGTTGAGACAGGGGAAGCGCAGGGATGGGATGCGGTGCACGGCCCGGTGGCGGCTGGCAGCGGGGCGGTGAAGGGAAAGGAGATCACTCGTCGCGCGGGTTTTCCCGGGACCGGGCGGGAGGAGCTTCGCCCGGCAGGACGCGCGCCAGGGTCTCCCCCACCACCTGCGACCCGACGCCGTTGAGATGGGTGTCAAAGAGGGCGTTGAATGGCACGAGGCACGAGGCACGCAGCGGAGGGGTGAGGTCCACGAAACGAACTCCTGTTTCGGCGCAGAGGCGCTGAACCAGGTCGGGCAAGGGGGGCGGTTTCCAATCGCGGATGACCCGGTCCGTTTCGGAGTGGAACCGGAGGCGACCATGCAGCACCCGCCGCTTGGTCGGCAGGTAGGCAAGCCAGGGGGTCGAACCGGTGCGCTCGGCCAGGCGGGCCAGTTCCGTCAGAACCTCCCGCAAAGCCTGCCACTGGTCAGAGGTGATTGCTTCCATCGCTGGGGGCAGGTCGGAGCATGTCAGTGACCCATCGCCCTCGGGGCCAATCCAAGAATCCAGGGGCGGCAGCGTGGTCGGCGGGGGTGGGGAGGAAGCCATCAGACATTCCACCGCCCAAAGCAGCAGGGAAGGTTGAGGGGGGCGGTCCGGCGGCAACGGCCGCCCTTCGCGGTACCGTTGCCGGGCCAGCAGTTCACGACTCAGGTCCTCCCAGTCGTTGCCCTCGTAAAAGGCGATGATCAGGTGCCGCGTGGCGGGGGACACGCCCCACTGTTGGAGAAAATGCAGGTGAGACAACGGCCCGGTATGACTGACGCCCAAATTGCGCACCCGCCAACCAGTCCGCCGCGCGAGGTGGCTGGTGAACAGCTCCGCGTAGGGCAGATGCCCCAGTTCGGTGAAGGAATCGCCCGCCACCGCCACTTCCCAAGCCGGGACTCGGGACTCATTCCGGAAACCTTCCCGATCATGGCGCACGCGCAGCGGAGCTTCGTCGCGGTAAACGTCATCCGGGAGGCCCACGGCCCGCACCCCGCTGCGCAGCACCTGTCCCCGCCAGGACAACGGGCCGGCCCGACGCCAGAGTCCTTCCCCGGTCGGGAGGTCAGGCTTGCGGTAAAAGGGGGCCAGCGCACGGTAGCGACGATCCAGCTTGTGAAAATCCACCCCCGCCAGCCGCCCCAGGCCTTCGAGGGCCGCCAAACCCACCCCCAACGACGCCAGGGCCAGGCTCAACTGCGCCGCCCACGGGCGGGGCCGGTCCAGCCAGTTCAACAGACACAGGGCCAGGACCACCCACCCCGCCGCCGCCAAAGGCTCGATCCAGAGCCGACCGAACGACTCCGCTCCCAGGGCCAGGGCTAGGCTGGCCGCGGTCCCCAGCAGCAGGAGGGCGAACAGCAGCGGTCCTTTCGAGTACCGCCAAGGGCGTTGAGGGACGGTCGTCACATTCCGGCGATTTGACCCGCGCGGCGATTCCGGACCGCGGAGGGAACCGGCCTTCCGTTCCAGCCCTGCAGGCCGCGGCGACATCCGGGACGCAAGATACGGGGCAGCACGCGCCGGGCCAAGGCGGAGCCGGCCCGCTCCTTCCGGGCTTTTCCCGCTTGACTAGCGGGAGGGGCAAAATTGCAATCGCCCCCGCTACGCCGCTCACCGAGGATTCGGACGGGCCGCAAGCCGATCGCTTCCAAGCCATGAACATGAATCGCCGCCAGTTTTTGCGTACCACCTCCGCCACCGCCGCCGCCGGCGCCGTTTTCGGGGCCCTGCCCCTGCGGGGCGAGGACGGCTTCGGGCACTACAAGACCGCACTCATCGGCTGCGGCTGGTGGGGCATGAACATCCTGGGGGAGGCGATGCGGTTCCGCCCCCCGCCGCCGGGCGGTAAAACCTGCAAGGTGGTGGCGTTGTGCGACGTGGATCAGCGCCACCTGACCGGGGCCGGCGACAAGGTCACCTCCCTGACCGGCGAACGGCCCCGCCTCTACCGCGACCACCGCGAACTGCTCGAGGTGGAAAAGCCCGAGATCGTCATCGTGGGCACGCCCGACCACTGGCACGCCCTCCAGACCATTGACGCCGTCCGGGCCGGCGCCCACGTGTACGTGGAAAAGCCCATCAGCCACACCTTGCGCGAGGGCCGGGCCATGGTGAATGCGGCCCGCAAGTACGGCCGGGTGGTCCAGGTGGGCTTCCACCGGCGGGTCTCCCCCCACAACGTCTCCGGCCTGAAATTCCTCCGGGAAGGCCGCGCCGGAAAGATCGGGGCGGTGAAGGCCTTCGTGATCTACGACGGCGTGCGGGGACCGGAACGGCCCACCCGCAACGAGGACGTCCCGGCAGGGCTGGACTGGGACCGCTGGTGCGGCCCCGCCCCGCTGCGGCCGTTCAACAAGCTCATTCACCCCCGTGGCTTCCGGCAGTTCCTGGACTACGCCAACGGCACCCTCGGCGACTGGGGCGTGCACTGGATGGACCAAATCCTGTGGTGGACCGAGGAACTGTGGCCGCGCCGCATCGCCTCGACCGGCGGCCGGCCGGTGCAGGGGCCGGCGGTGAGTCTGCCCGATTACCAGACCACCGACGCCCCGGAGGTGCAGGTGGCCACCTTCGAGTTCGAATCCTTCACCGCCACCTGGGAACACCGCCTCTTCGGCGGCATCCCGCACGAGCGCGGCGAAAACGTGGGCTGCTACTTCTACGGCACCGAGGGCGTGTTCCACATGGGCTGGCAGAGCGGCTGGACCTTTTACCCGCGGGACAAGAACAAGCCGGAAATCCGCGAGCCGGCGCAGTTGCACGAACCGGACCAGCAGAACATCCAGGAACTGTGGGCCGACTTCATGGCCGCCATCCGGCACAACACCCTGCCGGTTTGCGATATCGAGATCGCCCATCGCTCGACGGCCATGAGCCTGCTGGGGATGCTCTCGCTCAAGACCGGCCGCTCCCTCCACTGGGACGGCCGGCGCGAGGTGGTGCTGGACGACCCTTACGCCAACACCCTCCTCGAACGCCCCTACCGCCCGGGCTACACCTACCCCGTCCTCCTCTGAAACCGGCCGCCCCGGCGGCACCCCGCCTCAAGGACTCCCGTTGAGCGGGGGCGGCTCGGCTTCCGGCTCGGATTCAATCTCGTCCCGCACCCGCCGCGGCAGCCGCGGCCGGATGAAGCCGTAAACGAGGTAGCCGGTGAAGATCACCGGCAGCACCAGCGGCAGGATTTTCCCCCGCAGCACCAGCAGCAGCCCCAGGAACAACAACGCCCCCACCAGCCGGGCAAAGCGGCTGCGCGCCCGCAGGTGCAGCGCCTTGAAGGAGGGGTACCGCACCTCGCTGATCATCATGAAGGACAGGAACAGCATGATCACCGGCAGCAGGTAGCGCCAGGGCCCGAACCGCAACTCCCGCTCGTCCCACCACATGATGAACAGCGTCAGGGAAGCCACCAGCCCCGCCGCCGCCGGGATGGGAAAGCCCACAAACTCGCTCCCGCCGCCCCCCCCGGCCTCCTGCGCCAGGCAGTTGAACCGCGCCAGTCGGAGCGCGCCGCAGATGAGGTAAATCGAGGCGATGAACCACCCGATCTCCTGGTGGTTCACAAACACGTCCTTCAGCACGATCCGGTGCACCAGAAACGCCGGCGCCACGCCGAACGAGATCAGGTCCGCCAGCGAATCAAACTCCCGCCCGAACGGGCTCTCCGCCCCGCCCCACCGCGCCAACCGCCCGTCCAGCAGATCAAAAATACACGCCAGCAGGATGAAAAACAGCGCCTCGCGAATCTTGGAAAAATCCCCCGCCTCGAGATCGGCCTCGACTATGCGGGTCAACGCCACGAAGCCGCAGATCAGGTTCCCGCCGGTCATCAGGTTCGGCAGCAGATAAATCCGCAGCCGCATTCCCGGTCCGGGCGCGTCGGGCGCCACCTTCATGTCGCGGCCCTCCGTGCCACCACCGTTTCCCCGGCCCGCACCCGCGCCCCCAGGGGCACAACCACCTCGACCTCCAACGGCAGCAGCAGCTCCACCCGCGACCCAAACTGAATCAGCCCGATCCGCTCCCCCCGCGCGACCCGGTCCCCCACCGTCACCCACGATACAATGCGCCGCGCGATCCACCCCGCGATCAGGCGCACGCCGACCCGCTCCCCCGGCCGTTCCGTCGAGACCAGCCCCAGGTACAGATTCTCATTGGCCCCGGCCGAATCGGTCCGCAGGGCGTTCAAAAACCGCCCCTGCGTGTATCGGCTGAACACCACCTCCCCCGCCACCGGGGCCCGCTGCACGTGCACGTCGAAGACCGACAGAAATAGCGAAATGCGCCGGGCGCGGCCCTTCAGGAACACGGGGTCCTCGACCTCATCAATCACGTCCACCCGGCCGTGTGCCGGCGCCAGATACACCCCCGCCCCGGTCGGCACGCGCGCCTCCGGATCGCGGAAGAAGTAGAAGCAAAACAACCCGAACGCGACCCACAAGCCCACCAGCAGGCTGGCCGCGTACACCACAAACCGCGCCAGCATCAGGGCCAGCGTCCCGGCAAACAGCACCAGCAGCAGCCAGAAGATGCTCCAGTACACCAGCCGGAATGCGGCCTCTCGCGCGCGCCCCGCGTGTTTCATGGCCGCATCGTATCCGGTCGCGCGCGCCGGGAAAGCCGGAACCAACAGCCCGGCCTCCCGCCCCCCACTCCGGCATCGCGGCCGGCAGTGAGTTCCCCCTGCCGAAAGCGGCAGAGGACGGCCGCACGCCGGGACGTTGCCGCGCGGAAGGACCGCCCCGGCGCGTGAACGCAGCATCTACCCGCCGGGTAGCCGCCGGCGTCAGCGGGCGGCCCGGAAGTCCGCCGCGCCACCGCGGCGGCTACCGGCATCCGGCATCTGAGCTTTTCCGGCTTTCCCGAGTTCCAAATTCGTCCGCCTGCAGGCTGTCCGGAGTGCGGCGGTCTTCGGGCGGGGTTGTAACCTGCCGGCGGCTGGCGGCTCGGTCAGGGCGGAAAACGAAACGTCGAGTCTGCACGACCTGACCATGAAACTCGAAAACGCCATCCGTGTCCTGGCCGGCAGCCTGGTGCTGTCGAGCCTGCTGTTGTCCCAACTGATCAGCCCCTGGTGGCTCCTGCTGGCCGCCTTTGTGGGCGTGAACCTCATCCAGTCGGCCTTCACCGGCTTTTGCCCTGCCGAGAACTTCCTCCGCAAACTCGGCGTGGGCCGCCAGCCGGCCGGCCCCTGCTGCGGCAGCGGCTCCTGATCCGCCCCCGGGCGGGTCGGAGGACGGCGCGACGCCGCCGCCGGCCGCCGGGCGAGTCCCGCCTTCCGTTCCAGTCCCGGTGATGACAACCTTGCTGCACGCCGTGAATCCTTGGACCACTAGCGCCTCCGCGTGCTGGAGAGAAAGCCCGTTCCCGCCCCCGGTCCGCGCCGCGCCCCCGCGACCATGAAGACTGCAGCGGACTTTGCCCCCCGGCACATCCTGTGTCCGGTGGACCTGAGCGAGCACGCGGTCCTGGCCCTGAAGTACGCGGCGGCCGGTGCCCGGGCCTTTCAAGCCAGCCTGACCGTGTTGCAGGCGCTGGAAGTCGATCTGCCCCCATACTTCACCCCCGGCCAGATGCCGGAGCTGAGTCGTACCACCCGCCAGGCCCTCGAGGTCGCCCGCCAGGACCTCGCCCGCCACGTACAGGCGGTGCTGGGTGACGCCGCCGGGGGGCTGCCCCTGCGCATCCTCACCGCGGCAGGTCACCCCACCGATGTCATCCTCGACACCGCCGAGCGGGAAGCCGCGAACCTGCTGATCATGGGCACCCGCGGCCGGGGCGGCGCCCGAAGGGTGCTGTTGGGGTCGGTGACCGAAAACGTGGTGCGGCAGGCCCGCCGGCCGGTGTTTGTCGCGCGGCCGCAGCAGCACGGCTTTCTGGCGCCCGGCCAGCCGGGGGCCTGGCCCGAACTGCGGCGCGTGCTCTGCGCGGTCGTGCCCGGGGCGGCGGCGGACCCGGCGCTGCTGACCGCCGCCGCGGTGGCCACCCGCTTCGGGGCCGAACTCACCGCGTTGCACGTGGTCGAGTCGCCCGACGCCGCCGCCGAGCCGGCTCGCGAGGCGTTGTGCGCCTGGCTGCCGGCGGTGGTCCACCACTGCACGGTGCAACCGATGGTCCGACGCGGCCGGGCGGCCGACCAGATTGTGGCCTACGCTGCGGAAACGGCGCAGGACCTGATCGTGCTGGCCGCACGGGCGCGTCCCGAGCGGCCCGGCCTTTTCCACGGCACCACCACCGACCAGGTGCTCCGTCAGGCGCCGGTGCCGGTGCTGGTCGTTCCTCAACCTGCCTGAACATGCACAAGCTACCTGCTTCCCCTCTGCGCAAATTGACCTTCGTGCTCCTGTGGCTGGTGACGGCCGGCGCGGCGGCGGCCGAGCCCTGGACCCTCGAGCAATGCCTCCGCCACACCCTGGAACACAGCCCGGATGCCCGGCTGGCCGAGCAGCGAATCCGGGCCGCCCGGGCCACGGCCCAGCAGGTGCAGGCGCTGGCCTGGCCGACCGTGCAGCTCCAGTCCGGTTACACCCGCACCGACAACCCCATGTACGTCCTGGGCTCGGCCCTCAACCAACAGGCCTTCGGCCCGGCCCTGGGCGACTTCAACCATCTGCCGGACGTGGACAACTGGAACGTCAAGGGCCTGGTCAGCGTGCCCCTGTACACCGGGGGCTCGCTCACCGCGGGGCGGCGCGCCGCGCGGGCGGGCGTGCAGGCCGAGACCGCGCAGGCCGAGGCGGTACGCCAGGCCCTGGCCTTCGAGACGGTGCGGCTGTTTCACACCATCCAGAAAACCCGCGCCCTGGTACGCGCGGCGGAGGCGGCGGTCTCCGCCTTCACGCAACACCTCGAGCAGGCGCAAAAACGCCTGGACGCCGGCACGCTACTGCGCGCGGACGTGCTCGACGTCGAGGTCCGCCTGGCCCAGGCGCGTGAGGACCTCGCCCGCGCCCGCAACGCCCGCGCCCTGGCCCTCCAGGCTTTGCGCACCCTGCTCGGCCTGCCGCCCGGTGAGTTCGACGTGGCCGGGTCCGCGCCCGAGGTGCCCGCGCCCGCGGCGGCGGAAGCGGCCGATTTCTCGGCCCGGCCCGAGCTGACCGCCGTCCGCCACCACATCGCCGCCGCCGAAGCCCAAACCCGCGCCGCGCGCGGCGGCTATCTGCCGCGGCTGGCCGCCTTCGGCAGCGTGGACCACGACCGCGGTTGGAAACTCGACGGCGAGGGCACCAGCTACACCGCTGGCGTGCTGTTGCAGTGGAACCTGTTCGACGGCCGCCTCACCCGCGGCAAGGTGGCCGAGGCCCGGGCCCGCTGGGACATGGCCCTCGAGACCGAGCGCAAGCTCCGGCTGGGCCTGGGGCTGGAGGTTGAACAGGCCCGGCTGAACCTGCGCGAGGCCGAGGAGCGGCTCGCCGTTACCGCCAAGGCCGTCACGCAGGCCGAGGAAAGCGTCAAGCTCACCCGCGACCGCTTCGAGCAGGGCCTGGCGTTGACCCTCCAATTGCTGGACGCCGAAACCGCGCTCACCCTGGCCCGCGTGCGCCGGGCCGAGGCCGAGACCGACCAGCGCATCGCCATCGCCGCCCTGCGCCGGGCCCTGGGCCTGGAGCAACTGCCGGGCATGCCCCCCCAACCTTGAGTTCCCCTTTCCCCCAACCATGAAGACCGTCCCGCCCTCCATGCCGAAAAGTTCCGCGTTCAATCCGGCCTTTGCCCCCGCCCTGGTCGTCACCGCCGGCCTGCTGCTGCTGGCCGGGCTGGGAAGCGGTTGTCGCCGTGAACCGGCCGCCGCCCCCGCCGTGCCGCCCGAGCTGCCGCCGGCGAGCGTGCAGGTGGTGCCGGTCACCGAACGCCCCGTCCCGGCCACCGAAGAGGTGGTGGGCACGGTGCGAGCGCGGTTGCGTGCCATGCTCGAGGCCAAGGTCGCCGGCCGCATCGCCCATCTGCCGGTCGTGGCCGGGCAGAGCGTCCGCCGCGGCGACCTCATCGCCCAACTCGAGGTGCAGGAAATCCAGGCGCGGCTCGATCAGGCCCGCGCCGCGGCCGAGCAGGCCGAGCGCGACCTCCAGCGTTACACCGCGCTGCTGCAACAAAAGGCGGTGACCCAGGCGGAATTCGACGGCGTCGAGGCCCGCGCCCGCATCGCCCGTGCGGCGGTGGCCGAGGCCGGCTCCATGCTCGAGTACGCCCGCCTGACCGCGCCTTTCGACGGCGTGGTCTCGCGGAAATTCGCCGACGTGGGCGACCTGGCCAGCCCGGGTCGGCCGCTGGTCGAGCTGGAAGACCCGGCCGACCTGCGGGTCGAGGCGGACGTCTCCGAGGCGCTCATCGCCCGGGTGCAGGCCGGCGCCCGCATGGCGGTGCAGGTACCGGACCGCCCGACACCGCTGGAAGCCACGGTCTCGGAAATCGCGCCCGCGGCCGACCCCAACAGCCGCACTTTCCGGGTGAAGCTGGACCTGCCGGCGGGCAGCGGCCTGCGGCTGGGGCAGTTTGTGCGGGTACAGATTCCGCTGGGCGCCACCCCCGGCCTGCTCGTCCCGGCCGGGGCGGTGGTGCGCCGCGGTCAGTTGCACCTGGTGTTCGTGGTCGAGGAGGGGCACGCCCGGATGCGGCTGGTCAAGGTGGGCCGGCCGCTGGGTGCGGAGGTGGAACTGTTGTCCGGCGTACAGCCCGGCGACCGGGTGGTCAGCGCGGGGGCGGAGTCCCTGCGGGATGGCCAGCCGGTCCGCCTACCCTGAGCTCAGCCCCCGCCGCGAGCACGCCCCCTGGAGGATCGCACCATGACCCCGGCTCCCGCTCCCGCTCCGTCCGCCCCGCTCGGCCTGGCCGGCAAGGTGGCGCGGGCGTTCATTGACTCGAAGCTCACCCCGCTGATCGTCCTGGCCTCGGTGCTGCTGGGCGTCTTCGCCACGCTGCTGCTGCCACGCGAGGAGGAGCCGCAGATCAAGGTGCCGATGATTGACGTGATGGTGGCCATGCCCGGCGCCAGCGCGGCCGAGGTCGAGGAGCGCGTCACCCGGCCGATGGAGAAGCTGCTGTGGGAAATCCCCGGCGTCGAGTACCTGTACTCGACCTCGCGCGAGGGCCAGAGCCTGGTCATCGTGCGGTTCAAGGTGGGCGAAGACGTCGAGGAAAGCCTGGTCAAGCTCAACCAGAAGCTGCAGTCCAACTTCGACCGCATCCCGCCGGGGGTCTCCTTCCCCCTGATCAAGCCCAAGAGCATTGACGATGTGCCCATCCTGGCGCTGACCTTCCACAGCCCGCACCACGACCACCTCACCCTGCGGCGGCTGGTGGCGCAGGTGGACGACGCCGTCAAGCAGGTGCCCCAGGTGGCCGAGACCACCATCATCGGCGGCGCCCGCCGGCAGGTGCGGGTGCTGCTGGACCCGGTGCGCCTGGCCGCGCGCGGGCTGACCCCTGCCGGCCTGGTGCCGATGCTGCGGCAGAGCAACCGGCAGTTCGCCTCCGGGGCACTGACCACCGGCGACCGCGAGGTGCTGGTCGAGACCGGTGGCTTCCTCACCACCGCCCGCGAGGTGGGCGACGTGGTGGTGGGCGTCTTCGGCGGCAAACCGGTGTACCTGCGGGAGGTGGCGGACATCGAGGACGGCGCCGAGGAACCCAGCCAGTACGTCTTCTTCGGCCGCGGCGCCGCGGCGGGCGGGCCGGCGCCGGAGGAGCCGGCGGTGACGCTGAGCATCGCCAAGCGCCCCGGGGCCAACGCCATTGATGTGGCCCGCGCGGTCTTGCGCAAGGTGGACACCCTCAAGGGCTGGATCATCCCGGCCGACGTCGAGGTCAGCATCACCCGCCACTATGGCGAGACGGCGGCGGAGAAGTCCAACGAACTGCTCCTGCACATGGGCATCGCGGTGGTCAGCGTGTCACTGTTGCTCCTGCTGGTGCTGGGCTGGCGGGAGTCGTTGATCGTGGCCCTGGCCATCCCCGCCACGCTGGCCCTGACGCTGCTGGTCTTTTACCTGTACGGCTTCACCCTCAACCGCATCACCCTCTTCGCCCTGATCTTTTCGATCGGTATCCTGGTGGACGATGCCATCGTGGTGGTCGAGAACATCGTCCGCCACTTCCACCTGCCGCAGAACCGCGGGCGCTCCCGCCTGGCCGTGGCGGTCGAGGCGGTGAGCGAGGTGGGCAACCCGACCATCCTGGCCACCTTCGCGGTGATCGCCGCGGTGCTGCCCATGGCCTCGGTGGGCGGGCTGATGGGCCCGTACATGCGCCCCATCCCGATCGGCGCGAGCGCGGCCATGGTCTTCTCGCTGCTGATCTCCTTCATCGTCACGCCCTGGGCGGCCCTCCGCATTCTCGGGTGGGGACAGGGCCGGGCGGGGGCGGCCGCGGCGTCCGCCGGTCACGCCGCGGGGGGCGAGGGCCTGTTCGCGCGGGGCTACCGGCGGGCGATGGGGTGGTTGCTTGCCCATCGGCCGGGCCAGGGGATGTTCCTGGGGCTGCTGGCGCTGCTGCTGGTGGGGTCAATGGCCCTGGTGGGCGTGGGTTGGGTGAAGGTCAAGATGCTGCCCTTCGATAACAAGAGCGAGTTCCAGGTGATCCTGAACATGCCCGAGGGCAGTTCGCTGGAGCGGACCGCGCGGGCGGCCCGGGAAATCGCCGCCGCGCTGCGCACCGAGCCCGAGGTGACCGACTACCAGATTTACATCGGCACGGCCGCGCCGTTCAACTTCAACGGCCTGGTCCGCCACTACTTCCTGCGCCGTGGCGCCCACGTGGCCGACCTCCAGGTCAACCTGGTCAACAAGCACGCCCGCCAGGCCCAGAGTCACGACATCGCCAAGCGCGTCCGCCCCCGCGTGGCCGCCATCGCCGCCCGCTACGGCGCCCGCGTGGCCGTGGCCGAGGTCCCCCCCGGCCCGCCGGTCCTCCAGACCCTGGTGGCGGAAATCTACGGCGCCGACGAGGCCGCCCGCCTCCAACTGGCCGCCCGGGTCCGCGAGATTTTCCAGCAGGCCGAGGGGGTGGTGGACGTGGACTGGTACGTCGAGGCCGACCAGCCCAAGGTCCGCTTCGTCATTGACAAGGAAAAGGCCGCCCTCCACGGCATCAGCGCCGAAACCATCTCGACGACCCTCCGCCTGGCGCTGGCCGGCGACCGCCTGGACCTGGTGCACGAACCCCACGAGAAGGAGGACGTGGACATCGTGCTCCAACTGCCCCTGGCCCTGCGCCGGTCCCCCGAGGACCTCCTGGCCCTGCGCGTGCGCTCCGGCGACGCCAACGCCCTGCCCGAACCGGGCCGCCTGTCCGATGCCCCGCCGCTGGTCCCCCTGCGCGAACTGGTCCGCGTCGAGCACACCACCGCCGACAAGAGCCGATACCGGAAAAACCTCCTGCCCGTGACCTACGTCATCGGCGACGTCGCCGGCGAGATCGAAAGCCCGGTGTACGCCATCCAGCAGATCAACCGGGCGCTGCAGACGCTGGACCTGCGCGAGTTTGGCGACAGCCGGGCACAACTGCGCATTTACAACGCCCAACTGCCCTTCTCCGACGAGCACCTGGCTCTGAAGTGGGATGGCGAATGGCACATCACGCTCGAGGTCTTCCGCGACCTGGGCCTGGCCTTCGGCGCCGTGCTGGTGCTGATCTACGTGCTGATGGTCGGCTGGTTCCGCTCCTTCCTGACGCCGTTCATCGTCATGACGGTCATCCCCTTCTCGCTGGTGGGCATCCTGCCGGCCCACGGCGCCCTGGGCGCCTTCTTCACCGCCACCTCGATGATCGGCTTCATGGCCGGCGCCGGCATCGTGGTCCGCAACTCGATCATCCTGGTGGACTTCATCGAAATCCGCCTGGCCGAGGGCCGGTCGCTGGCCGAGGCGGTCATCGAGGCGGGGATGATCCGCTTCCGGCCGATCCTGCTGACGGCCCTGGCGGTGGTGGTGGGCGCGGGGGTCATCCTGTTCGACCCGATCTTCCAGGGGCTGGCCATTTCCCTGATGGCCGGCGGCATCATCTCGATGCTCATCGCCCCCGTGGCCGTGCCGCTGCTTTATTATCTGGCCTACGCCCGCAAGGGTGCAGGGGCTCCGCCGCCGGCCCCGGCCGCGGCCCCGGCGCCGGCGGATCAAGCTGCCTCCGGTCCGGCGACTGCTTGAACCGCACCCCGGCCCGCCCTGGGGAAGGCCGGTTGCGCGAGGTGGATGATGCCGGGCGCTCAGGGACGCCGCTTGTCCCAGCCGCGGGCCCTGATCAGGGCCTCGACCGCGGCCCTGGGCGGGTAATCCTCGGGCACGATGCGGTGCCGCGCCAGGTAGCGGTACACGCCGTTCAGGTTGCGGACCTCGTCCCGCCGGTTGGCGAGTTGGTCCTCGGGCAGGGCGCGGAGGCGGGCCAGATAGTCCTCGGCCAGTTCGGTGGCGCGGCGGCGGGCGGCAGCGTCATCGGCGTACACCAGCGACTCGAGCAGGCGGAGCATTTCCGGCAGGGGCTGGTCCGCCCGTTGCATGGTGGCGGCGTCGGCGCGGATTTGGGCGGCGATTTCCCGGCGTTTGGCCTGGGTGGCCTCGGTCGAGAGCCAGCCGTCGGTGCCGCCCTCGGCGGGGCGCGGGGGCAGGGGGCGGTACCAGATGTTGCGGAAGCGGGTGGGGTTGCCGTGGTCCTGGAGCGAGAGCGGGCCCTTTTCGGGGAAGGGGCCGGGGTTGGATCGGGCCAGGTGGCCGCCCGGGCCTTCGAGGGGGGTATGGTCCTGAACCAGGACGCCGTTGAGGAAGACGGTGACGTAGCCGGGGTCCACAACCCGGCCGTCGCGGTAGAGGGGGCGGCGGAAGATGATGTCGTACACCTGAAATTCTCCCGGCGGGTGCAAGGGCAGGCACAGGGGCGGGTTGACGCCGTAGTAGGCACCGGCGTGGCCGTCGGCGTAGGTGTCGTTCTGGTAGGAGTCGAGGATTTGGATTTCGAGCCGGCCCATGAGGAAGACGCCGCTGTTGCCGCGGCCCTGGCCCTCGCCCTCGACCCTGGTCGGCGCGGCCCACTCCAGGTGCAGTTGGCAGTCGCCGAACTGTTCTTTGGTGCGGATTTCCCCCGTGCCCGGCACCACTTCCATGTAGCCGTCACGGACCAGCCACTTGGCGGGGGCGCCTTTTTCGCCCTGCCACCGGGAGAGGTCGGTGCCGTCGAACAGCACGATCGCATCCGAGGGCGGCCGCCCGGGACGGTCGGGCTGGCTGAAGGTGCCGGGAGTCACACGCGGCGGTTGGGGGCGGTTGCCATCGTGCACCGTCCAGGGGTGATGGTCATCGGGGGGGTCGCCGTAAAAGCGCGGCCCGCTGGCCGCCTGCAGAAAGGGAAGACTTGCCAGGCCGGCCAGGGCTCCGGCCAGAAACCATGCGGGAGTGTTCATCGCCGGCAGCATGGGCCGGGGGGCGCGGGCGCGTCAATGTTGCCGCACGCGCGCGCGGTCCGGGCCGGTCGGCAGGCTGGCGGCGGCCCTGTGAAAAAGTGGGCCGGGCGGTCGGCTTTACACCCCGGGGGTGGGTGTTAGGCTGCCGTCATGTCCGCGCCGCTCGACGAGACCGAGTTTGTTGATCGGGATGTCCTGGACTCGCCCGCCGCCCGGCCGGGTGAGCTGCTGGCTACCGCCCCGCCCATGAACGCACCGTTGAATCCCGCCGGAGGGCGCCCGCCCACCCGGGCGGAACTGGAAAGCCAGCTCACTGCCCGGCAGCAGCAACTGGCCGAGCTGAAGGCCCGCCAGGAGGCCATCGAGCGCGAGCGCGTCGCCCTCGAGGAGGCGCGCCGCCGCCAGGCGGAGTTCGAGACCGGCCGCCCCGAAATGCTCGGCCATTTGACTCGCGGCATCGAGTTGCTCACCCGGGCCGAATTCGCCGCCCGCCGCGAGGCCGAGCAGATGGTCAGGACCCTGACCGGGCTGCGGGAAGCCCTGACGGCGGTCCAGGCCATCCAGCCCGAACAATGGACTCCCGCGAACTGGCAGACCGAACTGACCCGCGCCCTGTCCACCCTCGAAAACGCCCGCCACGAGTGGAACGCGGCCCGGCTCAAATGGCCGCTGCTCAACGGCGAGGCGACGCCGGCGCACCCCGCGGGCGCGGACACCACCGCTGCCGCGCCGTTCTCGGGCCTGGCCGGCCGGAGCCTGATCGAGTGGTGCAAACTGGGTCTGGCCCTGACCTGGCCGGTGGCGGTGGTGGCCCTGCTGGCCCTGGGGCTCCTGGCCTGGGCCCTGTTCCGCTGAACGGACCGCCGGGTTCATGAAGCTCTTTGCCCGCAAGCCGGACCCGATTCGCGAGCACGAGCGCCAGTTGGCCGCGCGGCTGGCGGAGTTGCAGGCGCAGATTGCCCACCTCCACGCCCAGATCGCCCAAGAACAGGCCCAGCCCAAACTGCGCTCGACCACGCCCCCGCCCGGGTCCCCCGCCGCCGAGCAGCCCACCTTCGAGTTCATCAGCCACCAGCGCGTCACCCGGCCGCCCCTCGAGGAAAACACCCCCGCCCATTACAACGAGCAGGGCCTGCGCAAATACGATCCCCTGGCCTCGCTGCGCCGCTGGTGGTCGCACTGGCGCGGTCACCGTGCCACCAACCCCGCCCTGATCCGCTACCTGGCCGCCGGCAACGTGCAAGGGCTCCAGGCCCTGCGCTACGAAAAGCGCGTCGCCCGCAACCGCTTCCTGGCCCTGCTGGGGCTGTTCCTGGTGGTGATCTGGGGCCTGATCTACTTCTACAACCGGTGACCCTGCGCCGCGCCACCTTCCCCACCTCCGCAGGCACGTTCGCGGCCACCTTCAGTGAACGCGGGTTGGTCCGGCTGGAGTTCCCCGGCCGCCACCTCGCACCGGCGGCGGAGGCAGCGGTGACGCTCTCCGCGCCGCAGCGTCGCTGGCTGCGCCTGACCGCCCGCGCCGTGGACCGCGTCCTGGCCGGGCGCGACCCGGGCACCCTGCCGCCCCTGGACGAAGCGGGCACGCCGTTTCAACGCACGGTGTGGCGGGCCTTGCGGGCCATCCCGCCCGGCCAGACCCGCACTTACGCGGAGCTGGCACGGGCGGTGGGGTGCGGGCCGGGGGCGGCGCGGGCCGTGGGGCAGGCCTGCGGGGCCAACCCGATTCCGGTGCTGACGCCGTGTCACCGCGTGCTGGCGGCGGGCGGCAAGCTCGGCGGCTTCTCGGGCGGGCTGGAATGGAAGCGGCGCCTGCTAACGGGGGAGGCGGCAGGCAGGGCTGGGCGAAGGGGCAAAGGGGGGATGGCTGAAGCGGTGAAGGGCTGAAAGGGTGAAGGGTTAAAGAGGTCAAGGGTGGAAGGCGCCCGCCGCGCCCCCCTTTTAACTTTTCAACCCATTTAACCAATCCAACTTGAACCCCTTTCCCACCCCTCACAGCCCGTTCAGCCGGTCAATCATTTCGCGCAGCCGGCCGTAGGACTTGCGGTCAAAGCCGAAGGCGATGCGGGGTAGTTCCACGCAGTCCTCGTCCTCGCGTTCCTCGGCGGTGGGGGAGATTACCTGCACCGGCTCGCCGGCGATGATGTCGGCGAAATCCTCGTTCAGCGCGGCCAGGGCGGTGGGGGCCGGCTGATGCTGGAGGCGGATGACGAGCCGGTCCCCGACGAAGCGGCTGGAGTGGTAGTTACGGTAGAAGCGGGTGATCCAGCGCACCGCCTGCTCGGGGCGGTTGGTGATCTGGTACAGGTTCAGGTCCTCGGGCGAAATCAGGGCGTTGGCCAGCAGGTGGTCGCGCACGTACCGGTCCCACGTCTTCCAAAAGTCGCCCCCCGGCCGGTCCACCAGCACCAGCGGCATGAGCCGGCTCTTGCCGGTCTGCATGAGCGTCAACGCCTCGTAGCCCTCGTCAAGCGTGCCGAAGCCTCCGGGGAACAGCACCACCGCGTCCGAGTGCCGGATGAAGGTGAGCTTGCGGGTAAAAAAGTATTTGAACGTGATCAGCTTGGCGTCCCGCTGGATGACCGGGTTGGCCGCCTGCTCCCAGGGCAGGCGGATGTTCGCCCCGAAGCTCATCTCCGGCCCCGCCCCCTCGTGCCCGGCCTGCATGATCCCTCCGCCCGCCCCCGTGATCACCATGTACCCCGCCTCGGCCATGAGCCGGCCAAACTCGACCGCCGCGCGGTACTCCGGCCGGGACGGTTCGGTGCGGGCCGAGCCGAAGATGGTCACCTTGCGCCGTGACGCGTAGGGGGCAAACACCCGGAACGCCAGCCGCAACTCCCGCACCGCCGTCTCGATCACCCGCACATCGCCGCGGTGCTGTACGTCCCGCAGCAGCCGCAACGCCGTTTCGATGATGCTTTCCACCAGGTCGGCGTTGTGCCCCGGACCGGCCGCGGCGATCAGGGCCCGGATTTGCGGGGTCAGGGTGGAGGTCCGCACGGAGCGGGCGCGGCGGGGAGCGGGTTGAGGGGCGGGAGCCGGTTGCACCGCGTCAACCTATCAGGCGGCACCGGCCCCGCAAGCAACGGCCGGCGGCCGGCCGAAGAGGCGGAGGAAATTGGCCTCGACCTGCGCGGCGAGTTCCGCCACCGGTCGGCCCAGCAGCTCCGCCGCGAAGGCGTACACGGCGCCGAGATTCGCGGGGTGATTCAACGGCCGGGCCGCCAGCCCCCGCGCCGCGGCCCCCGTCGGCAGGTGATACCGCACCCGTTCCTCGGGCAGGGCCTGGTCCGGGGCGTCGGTTTCCACCAGCAACCGCTCGGGCGGTACCCGCCGGAAGGTCTCACGCTGGCGTTGCTTGCGCGGGTGGGCGAAGTAGCCGGGCAGCGAAAAATACGCCCCCAGCCGCGTCAGTTCCGGGATCAACTCCACCGGCCCGCCGTAGGAGTGCAGCAGGAATCCGCGGGCCGGTCGCGGGCCGTCCCGCAGGTATTCGAGCAGGGGGCCCCAGGCCTGAAGGCAGTGGATGGACACGGGCCGTTCCCACTCCGCGGCCAGACGCAGTTGCACGGCGAAAACCTCCGGTTGGACCGCCCATTCCAGGCCGGGCTTCCAGCGGTCCAGGCCGATCTCGCCAATGATCGCACCGGGCACGGCATCGAGAAGTCGCGTCAGGTGCGTCAGCCAGGCCCCGGTGCGTTCGCTCACGTACCAGGGATGGTAGCCGAAGGCCGGCAGGATCAGGTCGGGGTGGCGTCGCGCCAGCGCGGCCACGGCCGGCCAGTCCGTCTCGCACGCTCCATTGACCACCATGGCCACGACGCCCTCGGCGCGGCAGACGGCCACCAACTCCTCCTGCCGATCGCCGAAGCGCTCGTCCTGGAGGTGATTGTGGGCGTCGTAAAGGCGCAGCATGGCCCGCAAGCATCCGCCAAAGCCGGCGAATCTGCCAGCGGTGGCGGTACCCCCGCGCCGGCTTGCCTCCATTCCCCCTGTTCTACCAGATGCCAGATGCCGCCAGCCGCCGCGGGGAGGCGGCGGACCGTCTTCGCGCCGGCTCACGCCGGTGGCGACCGGCACCACCAATTGTGGTGCAGCCGTCCCGGCTGCCGAGTTGCAGGCCAGAGGCCTGCACCACAAAGTCAGCAGGCGGGACGGTTGCACCACAAAAGAGTGTCGAAGGTCGAAGGGGCCGGGGCCGTAGGAAGGGAGCGCGACCGTCCCGGCCGCTCCCGTCGGTGTCCCGCCGACGGGTCCAGGGTGAAGCAGGCAACCTTGCTCCAGCCGGGACCGCGAGGACGCGGTCCTTCGCCGTGGGAGTGTCGGCGTCCCCCGCGACACGGTCGGCTCCCCGCCTCGGGGCCCGCAAACCAGCAGGTCACCGGACCTGCCGGCGAGACCCCATCCCCTCGTAGCCGCCGCGGGGAGGCGGCGGACCGTCTTCCCGCCGGCTCACGCTGGCGGCAACTCCTCCCCGGCGGCGCAGGTTGGCATGGGCCACCGGCGGCGGGAGCGACCCGCCCGAGGTTACCAGCCCAGGACGTAGGCAAAGATGAGCGGCGCCACGATGCTGGCGTCGGATTCGATGATGAAGCGCGGGGTGTTCCGGTCGAGCTTGCCCCAGGTGATTTTCTCATTGGGCACGGCGCCCGAGTAGGAGCCGTAGCTGGTGGTCGAGTCGCTGATCTGGCAGAAGTAGGACCAGACGCGGGTCTTGCGGCCCAGGTCCTGGTGGAGCATGGGCACGACGCAGATGGGGAAATCGCCGGCGATGCCGCCGCCGATCTGGAACATGCCCAGGCCGCGGTCGCGGGTGACTTCCTGGTAATGCCCGGCCAGCCAGGTCATGTATTCGATGCCGCTGCGCACGGTGAGGGGGTTCTTGATGTCGCCGCGCAGACAGGCGGCGGCGTACATGTTGCCCAGGGTGGAATCCTCCCAGCCGGGGACAACCAGCGGCAGGTTTTTCTGGCAGGCGGCCAGGACCCAGGAATCCCGCGGGTCAATCTGGTAATACTGCTCGTACTTCCCGCTGCGGAGGACCTGGTAGAAGAACTCGTGGGGGAAATACCGCTCGCCGCGGGCGTCGGCCGCCCACCACACCTCGATCATGGCCTTTTCCATGCGGCGCATGGCTTTGTCCTCGGGGATGCAGGTGTCGGTGACGCGGTTGAGGTGGCGCTTGAGCAGGGTCTCCTCGTCGCGGGGGGTCAGTTCCCGGTAGTGGGGCACGCGCACGTAGTAGTCGTGGGCCACGAGGTTGAAGACGTCCTCCTCGAGGTTGGCGCCGGTGCAGCAGATCAGGTGGACCTTGTCCTGGCGGATCATTTCCGCCAGGGACAGGCCCAGCTCGGCGGTGCTCATCGCTCCCGCCAGCGTGATCATCATCCGGTTGCCCTGTTCGAGCTGATCGCGGTAGGCGCGGGCCGCGTCGAGCAGGGTAGCGGCGTTGAAGTGCCGGAAATGATGGTCGAGGAACGCGCCGACGGGGCCGGTTTCCTGCCGACGCGCCGCCGGTGGTTGGAGGCGAGGTTTGCGAGTCGTCATGCGCGCGAGCGTAGCGCGCGGGCGGGGGCGGGAAAACTGGTTTATGTGTCGGCGGGGGCAGGGGGCGGGTCCGGCGGCGGTTCGACGCGGCTGAGCACGGTGCCGCGATGGAGGCGGGTGTGGAGCTGCTGGCCGGGGCGGGTCTCGGCCGCGGCGCGCAGGATGCGGCCGGTGGCAGCGTCGGTGGTGATCGAGTAACCGCGGGCGAGGGTTTGCTCGGGCGAGAGCAGGCGGAGCTGGTCGCGCAGGGCCGCCAGGCGGGTGCACGCGCGTTCCCAGCCGTGGCGGGTGTGGTCGCGCAGCCGTGCCCGCAGGCGGGGGAGGTCCTGGCGGTGGACCTCGAGGCGGGCGCCTGGGTGGCCGCGCTGCCACGCGGCCCGGAGGCTCTCCCATTGGGTCCGGGTGGTGCGCAGCCCCTGGCGCACGGCCCGGCCAAGGCCGGTCCGGAGGTCATCCAGGCGTTGCCAGGCCTCGTTGATGCGCTGGCGCGGGTGGGCGCGGCGCAGGCGGGTGAGCAGGTCGGCCAACGCGGCGGCGCGGTCGGCGCGTTGCGCGCGGGCGCGGCGGCCCAGGCGCTGGCGGGCGTCGGCCAGCCATTCGCGCGCGGCGACGGCGCCGGCGGTGAGCAGTTCGGCAGCGGCGCTGGGGGTGGCGGCGCGGCAGTCGGCCACGAAATCGCTGATGGTGAAATCAATTTCATGGCCCACGGCGGAGACGGTGGGGAGGGCGGAGGCGGCGAGGGCGCGGGCCACGATCTCTTCGTTGAAGGCCCAGAGGTCCTCGAGGCTGCCGCCGCCGCGGGTGATCAGGATGGCGTCCAGGCCGGCACGGGGGCCGTGGGCGGCAACACGGGCGGCGTGGTATTGGTTGAGCCGGTGGATGGCCCCGGCGATTTCGGCGGCGGCGCCCTCGCCCTGGACCCTGCAGGGGGCGAGCACGAGTTCGAGGGCGGGGTGCCGGCGCCGGATTACGTGGAGCACGTCGCGCAGGGCGGCGCCCGTGGGGGAGGTGACCAGGCCGAGGCGTTCCACCAGGTGCGGCAGCGGCCGTTTGCGGTCCGGGGCAAAGAGTCCTTCGGCGGCGAGTTTTTGCTTGAGCCGCTCGAAGGCCAGTTGCAGGGCGCCCACCCCGCGCAGTTCAACGGTGCTGACGACCAACTGGTATTGGCCGCGCGGTTCATAGACGGTGAGGGTGCCCTCGAGCAGGACCTGGCGGCCGTCGGCCAGCAGCTCGCGGCAGGCCGGGTCGGCGCTGCGGAACAGCACGCAGGCCAGTTGGGCGCCGGCATCCTTGAGGGTGAAGTAGGCATGGCCGGAGGCCTGGACCCTGAGGTTGCAAATCTCGCCGGCGACCCACACCTGCCCCACCTGGGCTTCGAGGAGCCGTTTGACCCGGAGGGTCAGCTCCGAGACGGTGAGGATGCGGCGGGCGGGTTCCGGGGGGAACAATTCGCCGAAGTCCCATTGAGAGGGCCGTGTGCGGGGCATGAGAGGTCAGGCCGGGGCTTCCGGGACCGGTTCGTTGACGCGCTCGATGCGGCAGGCACGGCCGGTGTGGGAGTCCAGTTCCAGGAAAACCCCTTGCAGGCGCGGCTGTCCCGTAGCCACGGATAAGCGCTGGGGGAGGTTGGTCACAAAGGCGCGGATCACCGGTACGATCTCCCGCCCCAGCACGCTGGCGTGCGCACCGGTGAAGCCGGCGTCGGTGAGGTAGGCGGTGCCGCCGGGGAAAATCTGCTCGTCCGCGGTCTGCACGTGGGTGTGGGTGCCGATAACGGCGCTGACCTGACCGTCCAGGTGGCGGGCCAGGGCGATTTTTTCGGAGGTGGCCTCGGCGTGGAAGTCCAGGACCAGCAGCGGGGTCACCTCCCGCCAGCGGCGGACCTCGGCCGGCACGACTTGGAAGGGGTTGTCCAGCGGGGGAAGGAAGGTGCGGCCCAGGGCATTGAGCACCACCAGCGGCGGCAGGCTGGCTTTTTGCAGCAGGAAGGCCCCCTGTCCGGGAGCGCCGGGCGGGTAGTTCAGCGGGCGGAGAATCCGCGGGTCGGCCGGCAGGTAGGTCATGATTTCCTTCTGGTCCCACATGTGATCCCCGCCGGTGATCACGTCCACGCCCGCCTCGAAGACCTCGGTGGCGGTTTTGGCGGTGAGGCCCGCCCCGCCGGCCATGTTTTCCCCGTTGGCGATGACGACGTCGGCGGCAAGTTGGGCGCGGAGGCGGGGCACCAGTTTGCGGGCGGCCTTGCGTCCCGGCTCACCCACAATGTCCCCCAGGAAGAGAATGCGCACCCCGACACACTAGGTGCCGGACCGGCGTTGGCAAGCCGCCCGCCTCGACCAGCGGCCATCTTGGCGAAGAACCTGCTAGGTATAATCCGGCCATGAAGACGCTGCACGCCAACCCGCAATGGCGCAGCCCGGTCACGGGCGTGTCCGAGCTGGAGCGGGTGGTTTCGACGCTTGCGACCCCGGCCGACGGTGTTAAAAGTCGCCCCGTGTCCTTGGTTGAAAACGGCTCCCGCCCCCCGTTGCGGATGGTCACCTGCCCGGGATGCGGCACCACGCTGTTTGTGCCGGGCAATGTCGAGCCGCTAAGCCATTTCCCCTGTTCGAAGTGCGGCGCCGCCGTCATGATGCCCATGCGGCTGCGGCAGTTCGAACTGCGCGCCAAGATCGCCTCCGGCGGCATGGGGGCCGTGTACCGGGCCTTCGACACCGTGCTCGAGCGGGACGTGGCGGTGAAACTGGTCAAACCCGAACTGCTCCAGGACGAAAAGGCGATGGCCGGCCTGCTGCGGGAAGCCCGCGCCTGTGCCCGCCTCAACCACACCAACATCATCCACCTCTACACCTTCGACGAGTCCGAGGGACGCCTGTACCTGGTCATGGAACTGGCCGACCGCGGCAGCCTGGACAACCGCATCGAAAAGGGCCGCCTGCCCGAGCTGGAAGTCCTGGACATCGGCATCAAGATCGCCTCCGCCCTCAACACCGCCCTCAAACACGGCCTGCTCCATCGCGACATCAAACCGGGCAACATCCTCTTCAATGCCGACGGCGAACCCAAACTGGTGGACTTCGGCCTGGCCCGACCTGCCGACGCCGACGAGGACGCCGACGGCACGGTCTGGGGCACCCCCTACTACATCGCCCCCGAAAAAATCCGGCGCGAGCGGGAGGACTTCCTCTCGGACATGTACAGCCTGGCGGGGACGCTGTACCACGCCCTCACCCAGCACGTGCCCTTCGAGGCCCCCAGCGTCGAAGAGGTCGTCACCGCCCACGTCCACACCGCCCTGACCCCGCCCAACCAGGTCATTCCGGAAATCACCCAGCCCACCAGCGACGCGATCTGTCGGGCCATGGCCAAGAGCCCGGCCGACCGCTTCCAGGGCTACGAGGAGTTCATCATGGCCCTGGAGGCCGCCCGCAGTCAGTACCTGGTCGGCCGGTACGTCACCGGCACCACGCCCGCGCCGGGCAGTCGCCCGGCGGCCAAAACCGGCGGCATCAAAAGCTGGTTCCGCCGGCGCTGACTCCTGTTTGGGTCCCCCTTCGGCGCCGGCCCGCCGATCCCGCAGAACCCAATCCGGTGCCTGCGGGTGTTGCCCGCGAAAAGCTCAGGGGGCGGCCCCCCCGCGCTCGGGCCGGGCGGTCTTCGCGGGCGCGGGGCCGAACCGCACCGACACCGCCACCGTTCGCCCGTCCGCCTCCTTCCGGGCCGCCCCCGCCACTTCTTCGCCCGGCACCGCGTCCCCCAACACGGCCGGCTTGCCGTCCTTGGTGAAGCGGGTCTGCGAGGTGATGTGGATGACGCGGTCCTTCTCCTTTCCCGCCAGAATCAACGTCAGGGCATCCTTGTCCACGGCCTTGAGGGTGCCGCGGAAAGGGAAAGTGGCCGGCTTCCTGGCCGCAGGTTTGGCGGGGGGGGCTTTGGGCTTGGGCTTTGCCGGCGCGGGGACCGGCGCCGCCTCGGCCGGAGGCGGCGGCGGGGTCGGGGGCGCGGCCGGGGGCGGGGTACTGGGGTTGGGCGCCTGGGCCAGTGCCCCGGCCAACATCCCCACAGTCAGCAGTGCGAAAAGACGCTTCATGACTCTGCCTCGGTTGACGTTGCCTGGAGCCATACGCCGGCCGGTACATTCTGGCAATCCGGAAAGCGAAGCGAGCTTCGGGGAGGGGGAAGCGGGATTTGAGGGGCGCGGAGCGAGGATCGAGAAGTGAGAAGAGAGCATTGAGTTGGGGGATGGCGGCGCGGGCCACGTCGGATTATGGATTTCGGACTTCGGGTTTGCCGGGCCGGCTGGAAGCCTGCGCCACGTCGCCGGGCGGAGAGTCCCCGGCGTGAGACCGGCGGAGAGAGGGTCCGCCGCGTCACCGTGGCGGCTGCGGGCATCTGCCCTCCGGCATTGGCTCCCTTCCTGCCTTTCTGAGTTCCCAATTTCTTCCCCTTTGGACTTCGGACTTCGACCTTCGGACTTCCCCGCCGCCCGAAAGTTGCCCGTTCCCCCCTTGGGCCGTCGGCGCGGCGCCGAAGGCTGTGGCCGCCTCGCCTCAACCGACTTACCCCCGCCGGCCACGTTCCGCCCGCGGCGTCTGCCCTGCGACGCCCGGCAGCCTAGCGGGTGGGGGCGAGGAGGAAGTTCTCGACCAGGATCAGCGTGATGCCCATCAGGGCGCCGCCGGCGATGATGCCGCCGCAAATCGGCTCCTGGTTGTCCACAATCACGCGGCGGGCGGCCGAGCCGGGCCGGCAGACACGACCGGCCAGCCAGAACAGGAAAGAGCCGAGAAACATGGAGAAGCAGGTGTTGAAGGGGATGATGGTGCCCAGGCCCAGCGCCACGGCCGAGAGCCAGAATCGGCCGCGGCTGACCACCCGGAGCGCCTCCAGGGCCAGCCCCAGCAACGCCCCGTACAACGCCGCCCAGCGTGCCGAGACGGGCAGGTTTTGCAGGCCCTGGGTGAGCAGTTCAGCCACGGCCTTCCAGACCGAGGCGGCCGGCATGGGGTGCTGTTCAAACAGGGCCCGCGGTCCGGCGTGCAGGAAGGCCAGGTAAAACACCGGCACAGCCACCAGGGCGCCGGCGCAGACGCCCAGCACGTGACCGAGGGCCTGCTGGCGCGGCTTGGCCCCGAGCATGTAGCCGGGCTTGATGTCCATGAGCAGGTTCGAGGCGTTGAGGGCCACCTCGCCGGTGATGCCGGCGGTCATGAGGTTGGTCTTGATGTTGCCCGGATCGAGCACGCCGAAGGTTAGCTGGGTCAGTTTGGCCACCGCGCCGCTGGGGGTGATGGCGGTGAGGGCGGTCGAGTGGACCGCGATCAGGGTGAAGGCAAACACCAGCGGGATGGCCAGCGCCCCCAGCCACCAGGCCACGCCGAAAAACCCATGGGCCTGCAGCACCACCAGCGTCCCCACCACCGGAATACCCACCACGAAGACCTTCATCGGCAGTTCGATGTCCCGCAGCGGGTCCGCCGCCAGCCGCGCCCGGCCCTTCGAGGTCAGTCCGCGGAAGGCGTCCAGGATGATCCGCGGCCGGGCAAAGAAGGCGAAGAGCGAGGCGGTGGTCATCATGGCCACCCCACCCCACAGGGCCCATTTGGTGATTTCGCGGAAGCCGAAGTGCCGCACGCCGTCGGCGCCGATCACCCCCGGGATTTCCCCCGCCGCAATCGCCCAGGGGGCCAGCACCAGGTAATTGATCGCCGCTCCCAGCAGCAGCGACACGCCCACACGGATGCCCATGAGGCCGCCGGTGGCCATCATCACGAAATCGGTGTCCGGCCGCACGGTCAGCTCGCGCAGGTCCACGCCGCGCACGGTGAGGGTGGTGAACTTGTACACCCACAGGTCCAGGTATTCCGGGATGGCGAGGAAGCCGAGCCGGAGTTTTTCCAACAGGGCGTGGCTCTGCAGCACCTTGGCCAGCGCCGAGGCCAGCCCGGCCAATACCAGCACGCGGGCCTTGAACAGCCCCTCGCGGGCGTCGCTGTGATGCAGGGCGTCCATCACGATGCCGGCGGCGCGGCCCTCGGGGAAGGGGTGCTGTTCGTCGTTGATGAACCGGCGCTTGAGGGGAAAGGCGAACAACACCCCCAGCACCGCCAGCGAAATCATCCACGCCAGCGTCACGCTCATCGGGAGGCGCTGGCCGGTCGCCAGCATGTACGCCGCCAGGCTCGAGATCAGCGGCGCGGTCATGTAGCCCGCCGCGGTGGCGATGGACTGCATG
The DNA here is from genome assembly GCA_037439785.1 of Verrucomicrobiales bacterium. GTDB lineage: Bacteria > Verrucomicrobiota > Verrucomicrobiia > Limisphaerales > J093 > DSVZ01. The sequence goes on from JBBIVJ010000012.1 coordinate 40,857, forward strand.
GCGTTGTTTTCGAGGATGGTAAACTCGCGGCCCAGGCCGGCGCGGGCCAGAACCTTGTGGAGGGCGAAGGCCAGGAGGACCGAGGTGATGCCCACGCCGAGGGTCCAACCGGTCTTGGCCCCCACGTAGAGGTTGGTGAGGGACAGCGCCCCGCCCAGGCCCATGCCGGTGAGGGTGGCGCGGAGGGTGAGCTGGGGCATGTCCCCACGCCAGACGTTCTCCAACCACCAGCGGTCCTTTTGCTCGAGGGTCCAGGTGCGGACCTGTTCGGGGTCGAGTTGTTTCAGGGCCATGGTCGTGCCCGCGGGATGGCGCGCGCAGGGTGCGAAGCTGAGCCCCGCGGCTCAAGCCCAAAACCACGCCGGACGAAACCGGGTTCGCCGGCCGAAGGCTGCAGGGTGGGAATTGGGAACTCAGGAAGGGAGGAAGGGTTCAGTGCCGGCAGCCGTAGCCGCCGCAGTCTTGCGGCGGACGGCACCCCGCCAACGCGCTTCGTGAAGCGTTCCGCGACCATCCATCGGCGGTTTTTGACAAACTCCACCGCGGGGGTGTTTACTCGGCGCGGTGCGTGCCCCGATCAAAGCGGTCACGGTCGTGCTGCTGATCCTCACCCTGGGTCTGCACTGGGCCGCGTTGCAGGCCGTTGCCTGGGCGGGGATGGCGGTGGCCTACTCGAGGCAGGCCGGCGTGCGTCAGGGGCTGGCCATGACCTTCGATGGCCAGCATCCCTGCCCCCTCTGCAAGGCCATCGAGCAGGGGCGAGCCGAGGAACAGCAGCAGAAGAACGGCAAGACCCTCAAGCCAGGGAGCAAGCTCGACCCCGTCCCGCTCTGGTCCGCGGAGCCCCTGGTTTTTGCGCAGCCACGCGTGCCGCTTCCCCCCTTCACCCCGAGCGTTCTGGCGCGCACCGATCCTCCTCCCAGACCCCCTCCCCGTTCTTCCTCCGCCTGAGGTTGCCGTCCGCCTCAACCGCGCGGTGAGCGCCGGACGTTGACCGGCGTGCCGGGCGGCCTGTTCCGCCGTCGGAGGGCGACCCCAGTTCCCTTGTTTGCCGGCTGGCGGCCCGCGAATGGAGCGCACGGCCTTCGCGCCTGGCGTTCCATCGGTCCACGCGTGGGGGGCCGGTCGAGGGCCGTGCAACTGAACGGAGCCACGCGAAACCTTGCAGAGGAAGACCAACATGAATCGGACATGGATCTGGTGCGCGGGCGGGGTGGCGCTCGCGCCGACGGCCGTGCTGGCCGCCACGTTGACCACCGTACCCATGCAGGGCGGCATGGTGATGCCGATGCTCGCCTACCGCGCCGATGCCGGCCGCCTGCACGTGATGATGCCCGCGGAAATTCCCCAACTCACCCCCCTGCTGGTGAGTCACCCCGGCGACCGGTTTGACCCCGCCGACCCCTGGTTTGACGACCTGGACCCCGGCCGGAAAGGCCTGTCGTTCAGCCGCCGCTACGGATTTGTCATGGCGGCGGACTCCGACCCCTTGCCCGCCGAGACGCGCATCTGGTTGCGCAAACGGTCCGGCCCGACGGAACTGGGCTTTTTCCGCTACTCGGCCTCCGAGCCCGGGTGCTGGGAGCCCATCTTCGGCACCGCGGGCTCGCCCCCGGCCCTGGAGTGGAACGGCATGATGTTCCATCCGGCGGTGACCGCGCCGCCGGGTGCCGCCGAGTACGCTGCCGAGTTCGAGGCGTATCTGGTGGACACCCGCACCGGCGTGGAAATCCCCGGCTCGCACAGCGAGCCGATGCTCTTCCGCTTCACCAACGTCCCGGACGGGCGACCGGAGTTGCGCGTCACGCGCCTGGTCGCCGTGAGCTGGCCGGCGGAGGTCACCGGCTGGGTGCTGGAACAGGCGGACCAACTGCCCGCCGCCGAGTGGACGCCGGTGTCCGTGGCGCCGGGGATGCTCGAGGGCCGGCCCACGGTGCTGCTGGAGCCCGCGGCCGGCCATCGTTACTACCGCATGCGCCCGGCCCCGTGAGGATCCGCCGGCAACAGGCGCCCGCCGCGGGAAACCGGACGCTCCGACCCCGGGCGGGCGCCTTCACCCTGGTCGAGCTGCTGGTGGTGCTGGCCATCGTGGGCCTGCTGGCCGCGCTGCTCCTGCCCGGTCTGGGGCAATCACGGGCCGCCGCCCGCACCGCCGCCTGCACCGGCCAACTGCGCCAACTGGGCCTGGCAGTGCAGTTGTACGCCGACGACCACCGGGAGGAGTTCCCGCGCAGCCAGCACTCAGCCTTTGTGCACGGCCAGCGGACCTGGGGCGCGGCGCTCGCCCCCTACCTGGGCGGCAGCGAAGCGGCCTGGACCAACCTGCTGCGGACGATTTACCGCTGCGCCGCCGACCGCAAAGCGGGACCCTGGAGCTACGGCCTGAACGTGTACTTCGAGCTGGGGCCTGACGACGACTACGTTGGCAAGCCCCAAACCTGGCGCCGCGTCAGCACCGTGCCGCGGCCGGCGCGCACCATCCTGTTTGCAGAAAACGCCTCCGCCGCCGACCACATCATGCCCAACTTCTGGTCGCGCCCGGAAGATGCCACCGACCTGGCCGCGCACCGCCACCGCGGCCGGGCCAATTACCTGTTCGTGGACGGCCACACCGAGGCCGCCGCCCTGCGGCAGATTTACGACCCGGCCCACGGCGTGGACCGCTGGCATCCGGAAGCCCACTGAGCCGCCCGGCGGCGTGGGCGCGCGCCTGCCCCGGCGCCCCTTACAGCCCGGGCGCCGGCCCGACCCACCTCACCGGCGTGCCCGGCCGCAACTTGAACCGGCGCGCCGCGTCCCCGCCGTGGATGGCCACCTCGAGAAAGCCGCTGGACCCCGGCACCGCCACCGCCGCGCCGCGCGGCACCGCCCCGTAATAGGCCCGCACTGGCACGCGCCGCCGGCCCGGGAGCCGGAGGTGCGCCGGACCGGAGCCTTCGGTCGCCAGGGCCGCGGGCAGGCTGGTCAGGGCGTTGCCGAAGCGGTCCACGTACAGCACCTCCCCCCGCCAACCGCCTGGGAAGGTGCGCGGGGCAGGCCACGGCAGACGCACCCACTGTTCGACCCGCGGCCCGACCGCGGCGAAGCGCCCGCCCGCCGCCAGGTGGGCGGCGACCGGCGCAAACACGTCCCGCCCGTGAAAGGTGGCGCTGACCGGCCGCAGCCAGAGCCGGTCGTTCTCCAGGCGCCGGACCTCGATCACCCCGGCATCTTCCAGCGCCCAGGAGAGCAGACCGTTGTCCGGACCCAGGAAGTACCCGCCGGCGGTGCGTGCGGCCAGGGCCGCGCGGGGACCGCCCACGCCGGGGTCCACCACAGCCAGGTGGATGGTGCCGGGCGGGAAGAAGCGGTGGGCGCAACGCAGCGCAAAGGCTCCCGCCCGCAGGTCGCCCGGAGGCACCAGGTGGGTCAGGTCGGCCACGCGCGCCCCGGGACAGCGGCTCCAAATCACGCCCTTGAGGATGCCCACAAAGGAGTCCTGCAGGCCGAAATCCGTGGTCAGGGTGATCACCGGCGGGGGGCGGCGTGGCGGCATGAGCAGGAAGGTACCCGGACGGGCCGGCGTGCCAAGGCGGCAACCGCTGCAACCGGGGGAGGCGTGGCGGCACTGAACGTGCCGGCTTGACGGGGGAGCGGCGGGGCGGGCAAATGCCGGCGCCACTGCCACGCACCATGGACCCGATGACCTCTCCGGCTCCCAGCCCGGCGCTGCCGCGGCGGCCGTTGGGGCTGCCGGCGGCGGGGTTCACGCTGATTGAGCTGCTGGTGGTCATCGCCATCATTTCCATCCTGGCCAGCATGCTCCTGCCCGGCCTGAGCGGCGCCAAGGAGCAGGCGCGGCAGATTCAGTGCATCAGCAACCTCCGCCAGCTCGGGATCGGCCTCCAGTTGTACCGGGACGATCACGCGACGCGTTTCCCGCCCAAGGTGGCGTGGGAACCCCATCCCACCGCGCCCAACACCTGGGTGGGCAAGGACCTCCAATTCGGCCTGGGCGGCCATGACCCGGTGCCGCCGTTGAACGCGTGGTCGGCGGCCGCGGCCGTGCGCCCCCTCAACGCCTACGTGGCCCCTTCGCCGGTGTACCGGTGCAGCCGCGACCGCGGTCAGCCGGCGCTGGGCATCGGGCCCTCGAACTACGAGGCGCTGGGCACCAGTTACCACTACAACGCCGGCGGCCTGCCGGTCCCCCAGGGGGGGGGCTTCCGCCAGCCGCCCGCCGATCCCCAGGAAGGGCTGGCGGGCAAGCCCGAATCGTTTGTCTCGCAGCCGGTCCGCCACATCCTGTTGCATGAACCACCGGCGCGCCCGTACGCGCGGCTGGACGGCACCCTCTTCTGGTATCAGTGGCATCGGCACGCCGGCCGGCAGGAGTTTCCGGACCCCGCCCTGGCCGGCGGGCGCTACATTTCCCCGATCCTGTTCGGGGACGGTCACGCGGCGACGCACAACTTCACCCGCGCGCTGACCGTGGACCCCTATCGCCCCTACGAGCCCACCGCGGAGTGGATGTGGTATGAACCACTGCGCTGAGGGGGGCGGGGGCCTGCCGGACCGGCGCCGGGGAGGCGCGGCACTCATGCTGGCCCTGACGCTCGGCGGCACCCTCGCAGCGGCCGGCACCCTCCCGCCGCCGGTGGTACCCGCTGCACCGCTGGAGGAACTGGCCCATCTCCAGCGCTTCCTCACCCCGGCCGTGCGCCCTCATCCCCCCGAGCCGCCGCTGCGCGTGCTCTTCTATGGCCAGTCCATCATCGGCCAGTGGTATGCGGCTTTTCGCGACCACCTGCGCCGGCGGTATCCGGACCGGCCGTGGCAGTTTGTAAATCGCGCCCTGGACGGCCATCTGGCGCCGCACCTGTTGCGGACCGCGGAGGCGGACGTGTACCGGCTCCAGCCGGACCTGCTGGTGTTTCACGCCTGCGACGAGGGGGCGCCCTGGGCCAGTTACGCCGAGCTCCTGCGGCGGGTGCGCCAGCGCACCTGCGCGGACATTTTGATGGTCGGCAACCACCTCGCCGTCGCGGACGCCCTGGACGCGCAGCCAACTGCCGGCGTTACTGCAGGTCGGCGCAGTCACCCCCCGGGTCGAGGACTGGACCCTCACCGTCGAGGCCCTGCGCGGCGAACGGGAGTTCACCTTCCGCGTCACCGGCTCGGTTACCGGCGAGGACGGCCGCGGCAGCACGGACGCGGACTTCGTCTCGGCCTGCGGGCGGGTGGTGATCCGGGCGGCGGACTGGTACTGGGCGGCGTATCGCGGCGGGTTGGAACCGGGGTTCACCGTGCGCTGGTCCACCGCCTTGTGGGGGGCGGACTTCGTCGAGGCCGATGGCCCCTGGCGCTGGATCGAGGTGGTCAACGGTCTCGAAGACGGCCCGCACACGCTGCGGCTGGAGCTGCAGGCCGGTCGAATCGAAGATTTCCCCGAGGTGCTCATCTACCACCCGGCCGGTGCCGAGGCCGGCGGCGGCCCCGAGCCGGTGCTGCGCGTGCTGCGCGGCGACGGCGCCCTCCGCGTGTGCTGGCCGGCGGCAGCGGACCGGGCACTGGAGCGCAGCCGGGATTGGCAGACCTGGGTCCCCCTGCCGGCCGCTGGCCCCGCCCGGTTCGGCCGACAGGAGTGGGAGGGGGCGACGGAGGGGGCGGGCGGGTTTTTCCGCTTGTGGCCGACCCCCGGCGCGGGCGTTGAATAGCGGCGCGATTTTCCATCCCTGTTCTGCCATGTCCGGAACCGCCCCCCAGCTTCGCTCCGTGGACCTCGCCGGCCTGGCGCCCTTTGCCCGCGCCCTGGTGGCGGCCCTGCGCGCCCGGCCCGGCCTCGAACCGCTGGCGGTGCTGCGGGCCGGCGTCCACGCCCACTGCCCGCAATGTCAGTTCCGCCTCTTCGGCGAGGACGTGCTGGCGCTGGCGGCCAGCGAGGCGCCGGCGCCGGAGACCAGCCCGAAACTGCACCGGCTGGTGCAGGGCTTCTGCGCCCGGCAGGGCTGCGACAGCCGGTTTTACGAATTCAGCTTCGACCCGGTGGAGGGGGTGGACTGGGATGCCGTGCTGACCGACCCGGGCGTCACGGGAACTGCCGCGTCCGCCCCGGAGCCGGGCGCAGGGGCGGACCCCGTGACGGCGGCCCGACGCCGCAGCCGACGGCGGGTGCTGGCAGGGGTGGCGTTGATCGGCCTGTTGCTGCTGGTGCGGCACCTGATGACCGGCGGCACCATCCCGTGGATTCGCGAGCCGCGCCGCTTCACGGCCGACCCCGCCACCCTCCCCACCCTGGGCCGGACCAACTCCGAACCTCCCGCCGCCGGCGCCGACACCAACCGCCCCCGCACCTTCCGCGCCGCGCCGCCGGCCGGGCCCCCTCAGGCGCCCCCCGCCACATTTCCTGCGCCCGGCTCCCACGGTCCGCTGCGGCCGCCTGTAACTTTTCCCGCGGGTCCGGCTCGGAGCCGGTGAATGACGAAAGGAACGACCATGACCGAAGTGAACGAAAGCAACTTTGCCCCGGTGGTCCTGCAGGCAGGCCAGCCGGTGCTGGTGGACTTTTACGCGACCTGGTGCGGCCCCTGCCGGATGCTGGCGCCGGTGCTGGAACAACTGGCCGGGGAGTTGGAGGGGCGGATCACCTTTGCCAAGGTGGACGTGGACGCCGCGCCCGAGCTGGCGGCGCGCTACCAGATCACCGGCGTGCCGACGCTGCTGCTGTTCCAGAACGGCCGTGTGGTGGACGAGGTGGTGGGGCTGGTGCCGCTGGGGTCCCTGCGCGCGCGGCTGCGCGCCGTGGCCAGTCCGGCCCCCGCACCGACGGCGCCGCTCGCTCGCGGCTGTTGCGGGGCGTGAGCGGGGGGCGGGCAGCCGCGGGGCCGGGCCCGTGACCGTGGAGGCGACTTGCCCCGGCCGGGGGCTTGGGCTATGCCGGCGGGCGTGGACGTCCGCGAAGCCCACATCGCCCTGAACATGGTGGACCATGTGGGGCCGGTCCGGCTGCGCCTGTTGTTGGAGCATTTCGGCAATGCCACGGCCATTCTGGCGGCCTCGAAGGCCGAGCTGCGGCGGGTGCGCGGCATTGGCGAGGAGACGGCCGAGGCCATCGCGGCCTGGGAATCCACGGTGGACCTGGCGGCCGAGCTGGAACGGATCCGGGCCTTCGGCTGCCGGGTGGTGATTCCGGGCGACGAGGAGTATCCGACCCTGCTGCGGGAGATTTACGACCCGCCGATCGTGCTGTACGTGAAGGGCCGCCTGGAGCCGCGGGACCGGCACGCGGTGGCGATGGTGGGCTCGCGGCGGACCTCGCATTACGGGATGGAGTGCGCGCGGCGGCTGGCGTACCAACTGGCGCTGTGCGGCGTCACGGTGGTCAGCGGCGGCGCGCGGGGCATTGACACGGCGGCCCATCAGGGCGCGCTGGCGGCGAAGGGGCGGACCGTGGCCGTGCTGGGCACCGGCATCAACCTGGTCTTTCCCCCGGAGAACGCCGAGTTGTACGAGCGGATCGCCGCCCAGGGCGCGCTGCTGACCCAGTTCCCCTTCAACCGCCCGGCGGACAAGCAGACCTTCCCCATCCGCAACCGCATCGTGGCCGGCATGACGCTGGGGACGGTGGTGGTCGAGGCCGACCTGCACAGCGGCGCACTCATCACTGCCGGCCTGGCGGTGGACCAGGGCCGGCAGGTCTTCGCCGTGCCCGGGCGCATTGATTCGCCGCAGAGCAAGGGCTGCCACGACCTCATCAAGAAGGGCGCCAAGTTGTGCGAGTGCGCCGAGGACGTGCTCAGCGAGTTCGAGTACCTCTTCCCCGCGGCGCGGCACCCGACCCGGGCGGCGGAGAGCGGTCCCCCGGCCGGCCCGCCCCTGTCCGAGACCGAGCAGCGGGTCTGGGAACAGCTCGGCCCGGAGGAGACCGCGCTGGACGAGATCATCCGACGCAGCGGGTTGTCGGCCGCCGCGGTCACGGCGGCGCTGTTCAGCCTGGAGATGAAGCGGCAGGTGCGCCAGCTCCCGGGCAAGCTGTTTGTCCGCGTGAGCTAGGCCGGCCTGCTCGTGGAGCAAAAAACAGCCACGCCGGGAAGGACGTTCCCGGCGTGGGCACCGATGCGGCGGGGGGCGGCTAGAACGTGTAGCCGATGCCGGCGATGAGTTTGAAGTCGTTCTTCTCGCGGCCGGGGGCCGGTTCGCTGCGGTAGGTGTCCTGGGCCACCACCCGCAGGTCCAGGGCCTCGGTGATCTTGGTGGCAATGCCGATTTCGGCGGTCAGCAGGTAGTCCGCCCAGTCGTCAATCTTCGGGGCGTAGTCCAGGCTCTGCCAGAGGCGGGCCGTCTTGCTGATCTGCCAGGTGAATTTCTCCCCGAACCGGATGGTGGCGTAATCGCGCTGATCTTCGTGGTGGTATTTCTCCAGGACGTAGCCCGGGCCGGTCTCGACGCTGAGGGTGATCTTGTCGTTTTTGACCAGGTAGTAGCCGGCGCCCGCGCTGAAGGTCAGGCGGTAGGCGATGTCCGCCACATCATCGTGCAGGGCGTCCACGCGGGCAAAGCCAAACCACCGCTCGCTGAACAGGCGGTTGTACTGGAGGAAGGCCGCGGCGTTGGCGGCGGTGGTGGTGTCGTCGGTCTCCCCGTAGGTGGCACCCGCACCGAAGAACAGTTCATTGCTCGACCACTTGCGCTCGGAGTTGATGGACGCGCTGGCGGTGACGGTGTCGCTGTTGCCGCGGGTCAGGGTGGCGCCCACGCTGGCGGTGGTCTTCCAGGTACCTTTGGCAGGGTCCGCCTCCTGGGCCCGAGTCGGGCCGGCCACGGCCAGCCCCATGCCGGCCAGGGTCAGGGTGGTGGGGAGGTACAGGGAGGGGGATCGTTGCATCGGAGATGGATGGTTGAAGGGTTCAGGTCAGAAGCCGGCCGGGCGGCCCGGGTGCGTTCTTCCGGGTCCGCTGCGGGGTTTTCCGCGGGCCGACGCGCACCGACTTTAGCAATCCCCCCCCTCCCGTCAACGCCGGAGCGGCCGGGGACGGCACCCCCGGCCGCGGCGGGGGCCGGACAAGCGATTGACACACCGGACACCTCCCCTCCAAGCTCCCGCCATGCAGCCTACTTCCTCCCGCCGGGACTTCCTCCGCCAGACCGGTTCCTTCGCCGTCGCCAGCACGCTCGCCGGCGTAACCCTGCCGCACGTCCACGCGGCCGGCAGCGACCTGATCCAGGTGGCGCTGATCGGCTGCGGCGGGCGCGGCACCGGCGCCGCGGCCAACGCCCTGGCCACCGCCAGGCAGGGCCCCATCAAGCTGGTGGCCATGGCCGAGGTCTTTCGGCAGAAGCTCGACCGCAGTGTCGAGAGCCTCAGCCGCAGTTACGCCAGCCAGTTCGACGCACCTCCCGAGCGGCGGTTCGTGGGCTTCGATGCCTACAAAAAGGCGATGGACTGCCTGCGGCCGGGCGACGTGGCCATCTTTGCCACCCCGCCCGCCTTCCGCTGGGTGCACTTCACCTACGCCCTGGCGAAGGGGTTGCACGTGTTCATGGAAAAGCCGGTCACGGTGGACGGCCCCACCACGCGGCGGATGCTCGACCTGGCCAAACAGGCCGACGCCAAGAACCTCAAGGTGGGGGTGGGCCTGATGGTCCGCCACTGTCGCGGACGCCAGCAACTGCTCGAGCGCATTCAGGGCGGGGAAATCGGTGACCTGGTGCTGCTGCGGGCGTACCGCACCGGCGGTGCGGCGGCGCGGGCGGGGCAGCCGCCGGCGGGCATGAGTGAGGTGCTCTACCAGGTCCAGCGCTTCCACAGCTTCCTCTGGGCCAGTGGCGGGCTCTTCAGCGACTACAACATCCACCAGATTGACGAGTGTTGCTGGATGAAAGGCGCCTGGCCCGTGCGCGCCCACGGCACCGGCGGCCGCCATTTCCGGGGCGACGCCGTGGACCAGAACTTCGACTCCTACTCGGTCGAATACACCTACCCGGACGGCACCCGGCTGTTCTTCACCGGCCGCCACCAGGACGGCACCCACACCGAATTCGCCAGCTACGCCCACGGCACCAGGGGCGCGGCCATCATCTCCACCTCCGGCCACACCCCCGGCCGGGTGCGCACCTTCAAGGGCCACAACCTCACCCGCGCCGACATGCTCTGGGCCTTCCCCCAACCCGAGCCCAGCCCCTACCAGCTCGAGTGGGACGACCTCATCGAGGCCATCCGCCAGGACAAGCCCTACAACGAAACCGAGCGCGGCGCCATCGCCAGCCTCGTCACCGCGATGGGCCGCCTGGCCGCCCACACCGGCCAAATCATCACCTACGAGCAGATGCTCAACCACGACCACGAATTCGCCCCCCACGTGGCCGAACTGACCGCGGACTCTCCGCCCCCCTTGCCGCGCGACGCCGACGGTCGCTACCCCGTCCCCCAGCCGGGGCAGAAAAAGCTGCGCGAGTACTGAGCGCTCCCGCCCCACACCGCACCCCGCCGCGGGGGCCCGCCTGCCGAGAGCCTTCGCGTCCCGGGCGGCGCCGGCCGCCCGCCGACGGTCCCCGCCCGGCGCGCCTTCACCACAGCGCTTCCTCCTCCTCGTGATGGCGCCGGTAAAAGTGCCGGACCTTGACCACGCTGCACAGCAGCGCCCCGAAGACAAACCCGCCCATGTGCGCCCACCAGGCGATGCCCCCCGCCGCATCCGGCCGGGCCAGCAGGCTGAGGGTGCCGTTGAAGAACTGCAGGATGAACCACCACCCCAGGAAAACCACCGCCGGCACCACGAAGTAGGGGCCCAGGAAAAACGGCGGAATCAACATCGCCACCCGGGCATGGGGGTAGAGCCGGAAATAGCCGCCCATCACCGCGGCAATCGCCCCACTGGCCCCGATGGTCGGCACTGGCGACAGGGGGTTGGTATAGATGTGCAGCACCGCCGCCGCCAGCCCCCCGGCCAGGTAAAACAGCAGGAAACGGCGGCGCCCCAGCCGGTCCTCGACGTTGTCGCCAAAGACCCAGAGGGTCCACAGGTTGCCCAGCAGATGCGTCCAGCCGCCGTGCAGAAACATCGAGGTCAGAAACGGCAGGGCCTGTTCGGGCCAGGTGAACAGCGCGGCCACCTCGCCCACCGTGTAGCGCACCGGCACAATCCCCAGGTGCAACAGCACGTCCGCCAGCCGCGGCCCAAGCCGCAGTTCCCAGAAAAAAACGGCCACGTTCACCGCAATCAACGTCAACGTCACCACCGGAAACCGCCGGCTGGGAATGTCATCGCGCAGGGGAAGCATGGTCGGGACGGGCAGGGGGGCAGGTCAGCCCGTGCGAGGGTTGAAGCGGGAGACCCGGCGCAACTGTTCCCAGAGCTGGCGCTCCTCGGTGCTGAGCTGCTCGGGCACGGCGATATTGACCACCACGTACAGGTCCCCCCGCTCCCCGCCGGCGTGCCGCAGCCCGCGGCCGCGCACCCGCAACTGCCGGCCACTCGAAGTGCCGGGCGGGATGCGGACGGTGACCCGCCCGTCCGGCGTGGGGACCTCCACCGTGGCCCCCAGGGCGGCCTCCCACGGCGCCAGGTCAAGGTCGTGATACAGGTCCGCCCCGCGCACGCGGAACCACGGATGCGCGGCCAGCCGCACACGCAGGTAAAGGTCCCCCGGCGGGCCGCCGCCGCGGCCCTCGCCCCCCTGGCCCGGCACGCGGATGGTTTGGCCGTCCTGCACGCCGGCCGGGATGCGCACCTTGAAGGTGTGCGTCTCGGTCTGGCCGGTGCAGGGATCGGTCTTCTGCAATGAGATGCTGCGCACCGCTCCGTGGAAGGCTTCCTCGAGCGTAACCAGCAGATCGCCCTCGATGTCCGGGCCGCGCTGGCCGGCGGCGGTGGCGCCGGTGTCGAAGACGGCGTCGTCCGCTTCCGCGCCGACGGGGCGTCCCGCACGAGCCCGACGGAACAGTTCATCCAGCTCGCCCCGGCCGAAGAACTGCTCGAAGAAGTCGCTGAAACCGGTGCCGCCGAAGTGGAACTCGAACTGCTCGGAGCCGTCGGGGCTGGTCCAGCGGGTGGCGCCGGTGCCGGGCGGCGCCTCAAAGCCCTCGCCGGAGACCCACTGCGCACCCAGGGTGTCGTACTTGCGGCGCTTGGCGGGGTCGCTCAGGACCTCGTAGGCCTCGTTGATCTCCTTGAACTTTTCCTCGGCGGCCTTTTTGTCCCGGGCCACGTCAGGGTGGTACCGGCGGGCGAGCTTGCGGAAGGCCTTCTTGATGTCCTCCTCGGAGGCGTCGCGCGGGACGCCGAGGATGGCGTAGTAGTCTTTGAACTCGACCGGCATGGGGCGGGGCGGCGGGTTCAGAGGGTGCGCCAGAAGCGCAGCTCCTGTTGCAAACGTTCGACCTGGTCCTGGAGTTCGACGATCAGGCGCAGGGCCGGCAGGCTGAGCTGGTAGGTGCGGTGCAGTTCGGCCAGCCGCCGCAGGCGCCGGAGCCCCTCGTCATTGAAGGTCCAGCCGCCCGCCTCGGGCGCGCCCACCGGCGCCACCAACCCGTCCTGGCAGTACAACACAATCTGCCGGCGCGGCAGGTGGGTGAGCCGGGCGGCCTCCTCGAGGGTGTACCGGGCGGCGGGGTCCGGCGTGTACAGCTCCAAGGTCATCACCGTGTGCGTCTTGGTAGGGTTCACGGGAACAGGCAAAGCCACCGTGCGAGCGGGCAACCTCCGCGGCGTCAGGTGCGGGCCGGCCGCCAGGCCGGGCGGCCGTCGGGCGGGCGCAGCGAACGCACCAGCATCATCTCGCCCACGTTCTCCGGGGTGATCAACCCCACGAAACGACCCGCCCGGTCCACCACCGGCAACGCCGGGCAACCGCATTCCTGCATCTCGCGGAAGGCTTCCTCGAAGGGGTCGTGCGGTGAGACCACCGGCAGGTCGCGGCGCATGAACTCCGCCACCGCCGCGTGCGGGCCGTGCTTTTTGTAGGCGGCGATCATGTCGTCCCGCGTCAGCACCCCCAGCACGCGCTCGGCTTCGTCCACCACCGGGAACTCGTGCTGGGAGGTGCGCAGGAGCGCCTCGGCGGCGTCGTCCAGGGTGGCGCGCGGGGGCAGCCGCACCAGGTGCGTCATCATCGCCTCGGCCACCGGCACGCCCAGGCTGATGTCCTTGAGCTGCGCGGCGGAGGCCTCGGCCTGGGCGCCCAGGAAGATGAAGAAGGCGATGAAGATCAGCATGGGGTTGGCAAACAGGCCGATGAAGCCGAACACAAACGCCAGCGCCTGGCCGATGCCGGCGGCGATCTGCGTGGCCCGACCGTAGCTCATGACCATCGCCAGCACGGACCGCAGCACCCGCCCGCCGTCCATGGGAAAGGCGGGGATGAGGTTGAAGAGCACCAGCATCACGTTCACCGTGGCCAGCTTGGCCAGCATGCCGGTGCCGGGATGGTTCAGCCGCTCCAGCGGCTCCCACGCCGGGCGCTGATCCAGCAGCCCGATCAGCACCGCCGCGATGACCACGTTGACCAGCGGCCCCGCCAGCGCCACCACCAGCTCCTGCCACGGCTGGTCCGGCATCCGCTGCAGCCGGGCCACCCCGCCGATGGGCAGCAGGGTGATGTCCGGCGTGCGGATGCCAAAGGCCCGCGCCGCCAGGGCGTGGCCAAACTCGTGCAGCAACACGCAGCCGAACAACGCCAGCACGAAGATCAGCCCCTGCATCGCGGCCGGCGCCCCGCCCAGTTGGTAATAGCTGAAGCCAATCCAGGCCAGAAACAGGAGGAAGGTCAGGTGCAGCCGCACGTCAATGCCGGCTACGCGGGCAATTTTGATGGACCAGCGCATGGGCGGGGCGGGGGGGGTTCAACGCCGGGGCCGCGACTCAGGACGCGCCGGCGTCAGCAGTGGCCCGAACACGGCCAGCAGTTCGCGCGAGCCGGTTTTGACCAGGTCGCGCGCCAGGTTCAGCTCGATGCGTTCCCGCACCGTCGCCGGCAGGCCGTCACATAGCGGCCGGTTCAGGGCCCGGGGTGCGGCCAACCACAGCGGGGTGTCCGGATGCTGGCCGGCCAGCCGGCGGATGTGCCCGGCGATTTCGCGGGTGAGCCGGCGCCGGGTTTCCAGTTTAAGGTTGTGGTCGTCGCCCACCGGAGCGGCCCCGGCGTGGTTGTTGCGGACCGGCGGCGCCCGGCGACCGGCCAGGTCGGAAACACGGTCCACCAACCGATGGTGGGCGTCGAGCAGTGCCAGTTCCTCCAACGGCTCCAGCCGGGGCGTGCCCCGGGGGCTGGTGCCCAGCAGGTAGGCCTTGAACGTGCCGAGGTCGGCGAGGACGAGCAGTTTGGGGTTCATAACTTCGTCACAGACAGGAGCGGCGGGCCCGGCAGGCGGGGCCGGACCGGGACGTCGTCCCGACGAAAAGGAACCCCCCGCGGGTAGGCCGGTTCAGACTCCTTGCGCGACCGACCGGATCGTTTCCCGACCGGAGAGGCAGCCGCCGGGCGGCGCGTTTCATCACCCACAAGCAAACGCCATCGGCAGGGTGGCGGCAAGTCACGAATGGGGCCGGGCGGCTCGCGGCCGGGGGGCTAGGCGGCGGCCAGGGCGCGGTTCATGCGCTCGATGGCTTCGTCCACCTCGGCCGGGCTCTTGAAGCCGATGACCACCGCGTCCACCAGCCCGGACTTCATGACGTAGTGCATGGCCGCCTCGCGGTCCTCGGGCCGGGTGAAGTCGCCATCCCCCACCAGCTTCATGCCCAGGAGGCCGCGGCCCCGGGCGCGCAACCGCTGCAGTTGCTCGACCACCGCGGGCAGATGCGAGGCGTCGCTGCGGGCGTTCCAGGTCTCGGCGGGGGTGTCCAAGTGGGCGCCCTGGGGATTGAGGCGAACCAGGTGAATCTGGGGCCAGGGTGAATCGGCGGCCGTGCGCAGCGCCGGCAGGCTGTGGCAGGAAACGCCCTTGGCGCGAATCCACTTGCGCTGCTGCGCCTCGTCGAAGCCGTCGAGGATGCGCTTCCAGTCGTCGGTCCAGCGGTCCCTGACCATGCAGTGGACCAGCAGGCTGTCCACGTAGTCGGTGTTGAACACCTTCCGGTGCCGGTCAATCACCTCGAGGATTTTCTCCGGCTGACCGCCGATCTTGGACTGGAGGAAAAGCTTCTCGCGGGGCAGGCCTTTGATGGCGTCGGCGATCCACTCGAAGGTCACGTAGCTCTGGGCACAGTCCAGGTAGGTGAGGCCGCGGTCAAAGGCGTAATGGACCAGCCGGACAAAGGCCTCCTTGCCCAGGGCCTTCTGGACATTGCCGCTGTGGCTGCCGGTGCCGATGCCCAGCCGGCTGCAGGTCAACCCCGTGTTGCCCAAGGGCACCTGGTCGGCATGGGTGCGACGTTCAGCGGCCGGCGCCGCCAGGGCCGGCCACGACGCCAGGCCGGCCGCGCCGGCCAGGGCGGCGGTCTGGCCGAGAAACTCGCGGCGGGTCAACCCGGCCGCTGAAGTGGGGGAAGGCGTGGTTTTCATCGTACACCTGCACTTGCCCCGGCTGGTTGTGCGTGGGGGCGAACGCCACGAAGGTGACGCCAAGAACGGCCGGCCGGCAAGGCGTTTTCGGGCAGGTAGCCGCCGGCGTGAGCCGGCGGAGAGGAGGTCCGCGCGTGGCCACGCAGGCTACGCCCGGGCATCCGCCCGAGAGGACTCCGCCTGCCTGCGGCCGGGCGCTCAGCGCGTCCAGGCGTGGAGGCGGGTTGATTCGCCCTCGGGCAGCGTGATCTGCGTCGAGACCTCCGGCGGGTTGGCGCTGCCGTTGAGGGTGAGATCGAAGACCGTCGAGGGCGAATGTTCCGGCGTGACCACCAGCCGCACGGGCACCTCGCCGGTGAACCCCTGCCCGCGCAGGACCACCGTCTGCGTGGCCGGCGCCCCGGCCGGCAGTTCGATGTTCACGCCCGCCGCCGCGTCCATGGCGATGTTCTGGCCGGCCACGGAGACGAAGTGCAGCGACGGCTGCGGTCCGGCGGGAAGCGCGAACATCCGCGTGCCGCGGGTGACCGAGCCCTGGAGGGTCAGGTTGCGGAAGGCGGTGGGGTCGGTGGTGTCAATGCGGACCCGGCCGTTGCCTCCGCCGGCCTGGCCGGTGGCATTCAAACTGCCGCTGCCGCCGCCGGTCGGCGCCACCAGGCGGATGGCCCCGCCGCTGCCGCCGCCATTCGGAGACCAGCCCCCCATGGCATTGATCTGGCCGTTGACCACGATGCGGGTGTTGGAGGCGATCAAGATGGCCCCGCCCCCACCCGGACCGCCGTTGCCGGGATTGCCGTTGATTCCGGCGGCACCCGACCCGCCGATCAACGGGACGATGAGCACATTGCCGTAGGTGCGGTCGTTGCCCGAGGCCCCCGTGGCATGGGCGGCGGCGCGCTGGCCGTCGGCGTTCAGCCCGCGGCCGGGACCCTGGCCGTCGCCGCCGCGGTTGGCCGGGGCGCTGGGGCCGAAGCCGCCGTAGCCGCCATCAAAGCCCCCCGGCCCGCCGCTGCCGGCAATGGCGCCGGAGTTGTTGCCGCCGGAGACGTCTATGGTGCCGGCGATGGTCACGTCGCCCTGAGCGAGCAGCACGACCGGGGTGTTGAGGGGGTTCTTGTTGAAGCGCAGCGTCCGGCCGGCGGCCACGTTGATGGTGGTGCAGTGGAAGATGCCGTCCGGCGGCAGGTCCAGGGTGGTGTTTTCCGTGATGTTCAGCGGGCCGTAGCTGCCGTTGCTGCCCGAGTCAAACTGGGCCCGGGCCAGCGGCGGCAACAGACCGGCACACAGGGCGACGCAGAGGGCGAGCGCGCGGGAGGGATGGGTCATGGTTTTCATGGAGATGTCGGGTTGAGGGTGGAGTTCTCAGTTGCGTTTCAAGGTGACGGGCGGGCGCCCCAGCCAGGGGCCGGCCGGCGAGGCTTCGTCGGCCGGGGCACGCTCAAGTTGAACGGCCGGCCGCGCCACGAACGGTCCCGGCGGCGCGTCCTCGTTGGTCGGAGCAACCTGAACCTGAACGACAGGGCGGGCCACCCACGGGCCGGGCGGCGCCTCTTCGGCGGCGGAGCCGATCGCCACGGCCACCGCCGGGCGCGCCACGAAGGGGCCGGGCAGGGGCGGGAGCACTTCGCGGGGGTCCGTCAGCAGCCCTTGCACGGGCGGCCGGGCGGCGAAGGTCTGCCGCGGAGTCCAAGCGGGATCGCGCGGGTCGGTGCCGTCGTGGACCTCGACCTCGTCGGCCCAGCCGTCGCCGTCGGTGTCTTCGGCGAAGGGGCTGGTGCCTGCGGCGCCTTCCTGTTGGTTGGTGAGGCCGTCGCCGTCCGCGTCGCCGTCGGGGCCGCCCGGGGCGATCCAGAAGTGGCTGAGTGCGGTGCCCACCTGGAAATTGCCGGCCAGGTCGCGCAGGCCGTCCACCTCGAGGCGATAGCGGCCCGCAGGCAGCGGCAGGTCGAAGGTCAACTGGGCGGCCATCGCCGCGGCCGAGTAGCCGACCACGCCCGGGACCCAGGCATCGTCGCCGGTGCCGAAGGCCAGGTCCGGGCCGGCGGACAAGAGCCGGAGCCGGTCGGGCGTGACGGAGAGGAAGTCCAGCGGTTCGTTGAAGCGCGCCTGCACCAGGGTCACTGTCTCGAGCACCGCGCCCTCCGCCGGCTGCAGCAACGGCCGCGGCGGCGTGGTGTCGGGCAGCAGGGCGATGTCCAGCAGCACCAGGTCGCTGGCGTTGCCGGCGGTGTCCACGGCGCGGACGCCGAGCACGAGGTTGCTCGTGCCGGGGGCGAGCGCCGGGGCGGTGAAACGGAATTCAAACGGCCAGGTGCGGTCCACGCTCACCCGCTCGCCGTCGCGGTAGAACTCAACCCAGCGCACCATCCCGTCATCGCTGGCCCGTGCCAGCAACCGACCCGGCTGGCCGGACTCGAGGCGGGGCGGGTCGAGCGGAAAATCAGCCTCCACCACCACGGTGGGCGGCACGCCGGCGGTGTCCGCCGGGGCGAAGTTGATCACCTGGAGGCCGGCGGGGCCGTCGGCGACGTAGGCCAGGGCGTTGGCCACGGTGACCGCCCGGCTCAGGCCCGGGGTGACGAAGCTGCCGAGGAAGTTCAGGGCCGTGCCGTCCGCGCCCAGTTGGTAAAGGGAGAGGTCCTGCGGTTCGTCACCCAGCGGGCTGGTGCCGTCGGCCGCCACGCCCAGACCGGGCATCACCGGCACCAGTTGCTTCCAGCCAAACTGAGGGGTTTCGTGGACCTGCAACAGGACGGGCGCGTCCGGGTTGGCGATGCCAAAGACGGCGACGCCGCGCGGGAAGGCGGCGTAGGCCAGGTCGCCCGCCACGCTCAGGTGCATCCGCCGGCCCAGTTGGCCGCCGCCGCCGCCGCTGTCGGCCACGCCCCGCAAAGTGAGCCCGCCGTCCGCTACATCCACTTCCACCCCGTGCAGCCGGCCCGCCGCCCAGACCCAGAGGTAACCGCCCTGCGACACCAGGTCATCAATGGCCGGCGCCTGGGGCAGCGTCAGCCGGGACAGCTCCTGCCCCGTGAACAGATCCACCACCACGATCTGGCCGTTGTGCAGGCCGACGAAGGCCAGGCCGGCGTCCACCGCCACCGCGCGGGCCTCGCCGCCCAGCGGCCGTTGCACCGCCAGGACGGGGCTGGCCGGCTCGGTCAGGTCGAGAAGGACCAGCCCGGCGGCGCCATCCGCCACCGCCCCGCGCGGACCGGCAAGGGCGACCGCCAGGGCGTTCCCCGCAGTGCTGAGCTGCTGAAGCAGCACGGGCTGGCGGGGGTCGGCCAGGCTCACCACCGCCACGCCGGCCGCGCCATCGGCGACCAGCGCCAGCGTCTCTTCCACGGCCACGTCCAGCGCTTCGCCCGGGGTGTCGAGGGCGGCGATGACGCCGTTGGCGGGCGGCAGGCCGTCGAGGGGATCGCTGCCGTTGCGCAGTTCTTCCAGGTCCGAAATCCCGTCCCCGTCGGTGTCCGCCTGCTGGTCGCTGGTGCCGAGGACGAATTCGGCCTCGGCGGGGATGCCGTCGCCGTCGGCATCCACCGCGCTCAAGGGCAGGGCCGAGCCGTAGGGGATACGGGTGGGGAAACCGGCGGCGGCGCTGACGAACTCGCTCTCGTGGTAAAGGAGGGTCGGACCGAGCAGGAGGCGGATGCGGTAGGGGTTGTTCGGCCGCAGGATGAGGTCGTTGAGGTAGCCGCGCGGCTCGGTGCGCCCGCGACGGACCAGACCGGAGGTGAGGTCCTCGAGGACGTAGTGGCCGCGGACGGCCGGATAGATCGAGTCGGCGAACGGCGAGGCCAGGACAAGCTGCACAAGCCGCCGCTCCTTCGCGGCGTAGTAGGCGGCAGGTGACCTGCCGCCATAGAGCTCGCGCAACTCGTTGTTCAACTGCTGCACCCGCGCCTTGTCCTGGGGGGAAAGTTGCTCGTAGGTCGGGGCCTTGTTCAACAAGGCTTCGAGTTCAAACCAGCGTCCGGCGTGCAGCGCCATTTCCTCCAGCAACTGCCGGGCGAAAATTGTGGCGGGATTGTCCTCGAAGACGTCGTGCAGCTCAGGTCTGCGGCCGTGCAGCCGGCGCAGGAAACCGCCGCCGCCCAGGACGCATTTTTCCCAGTGGCCTTTGCATTTCTCCCCCTCCTCCTTGCACTTCAAGGAACAGCGGGCGGCCTCCGCGCAGTCCTTGCCTTTGGACAAGACATCGAGCCAGCCCTCGGGACGTCCCGGCTCGCCGCATTCCTCGTAGCATTTCAGGGCGCAGGCGGCGGCGCGAGCAAAGCATTCCTGCGCTTTCTTCTTGGCGTCCGCGGGCTCTTCGGGGCAATCGCAGTTGCCGCCCCCACCCGACGTGCCTTCTTCCAGCAACCCGCCACCCCCGCCTCCCGGACAACCGCCGCCGTCGTCCCCCGGCCCGCCGTTGCCGGGACTGCCCGGGGCGGCCCCGTGCCAGCCGGCCTGACGAATGCCCACGCCGGGGTCGGTCTCCACGTAGTTGCCGTCGGGGGTAACGGTCATCGGCCCCTGCATTTCCCAGCGGCCGGTGTCATGGTTGAAGCTCCACAGGGCGGTCTTGGCGCCGGGGGGCAGTCTCTCGCCGGTGACCGGGTCGGGCAGGTTGGGGAAGCGCGCCGGCACGGGGCGGTCGAAGTTCTGCGGGCCGCTGGTCTGGATGGAGATGTCGAGGGCGTGGTTGAGGCCGGCCGGCAGCGGCTCGGGCAGGCGGTCCGAGGCCACCGGCGCCAGGCCCACCAGGCCGCCGCGGTTGCCGTTGTCGTCGAACAGGCCGTTGGGCGGCACGCGGATTTCCACGCCGGCCAGCGC
Organism: Verrucomicrobiales bacterium; assembly: GCA_037439785.1. Taxonomy (GTDB): domain Bacteria; phylum Verrucomicrobiota; class Verrucomicrobiia; order Limisphaerales; family J093; genus DSVZ01. The sequence goes on from JBBIVJ010000012.1 coordinate 61,158, forward strand.
GGGGTTCTGCTGGATCACCGCCGGCGGGAAGGTGACGCGCGTTTCCTCGGTGGCGCTGACCGGCTGGAGCGTGCCCGCCGCGATCAGGGGCAGGTAAATGATGCCCGTGCCGCCGGCCAGGTTGTTGGTCCGGCCGGCCACTGCCTCCCAGCCCTTGCCCAGGACGGGGTAGTAGGCGCCGTTGGGCCACTGGCTCAACGGCGAGGTGCGGCCGTCCACGTTCACAAAGAACCGGCCCACCGGGCTGGGCTGGAGGCGGAACCAGCCCTGGGCATCGGTCACCGCGCGCAGCGTTTCCTCCATGCCGTCCACGGTGATGGTCACGCCGGGGAGCGGCACGTCCACGCCGCCGGGGCCGGGCTCGGAGGCGAGCACGCGGCCCACCACGGCCGTGTTGGCCAGGGGCGCGGTGCTGGCGGTCTCGAAGCGCAGCACCGCCGCGCCGCCGGGCTGGCCGTCGCCCTCCAGGTCCACCGGCTCGCCCGCGGCGCCGGTCCAGCCGGTGCCGTCGAGGACCACCTCGACCCGCGCGCCGGCGGGTAAGGTTTCGAGGTAAAACAGGCTCAAGGTCTGGCGGTCGCTGCCCAACTCAGCGCGGGCCAGGAGCCGCCGGCCGGCGGCGGTGGCGAAGAACCGGTCGCCGTCCAGCGCGGCCGCGGCGGCCAGCGGGGCGGAGAGGCGGAAGGTGGTTTCCCGTTTGACCGACACGCCGGCCTCGCCGGCGGCGGGCGAGGTCCATGCCACGGTCACGGGCGCAAGGACGGTGGCGCGGAGCCGGAAGTAACGGGCCTGTTCGGCGGCAGGCACGACGACCACGCGCCGGCCATCCGCCACGGTGCCGGGGTCACTCACCTCCGTCCACGCGGCCGCCGGGCCCAGGGCGAGGGTGGTTTCGAGCGCGAAGGCGCCGTCCGCGAGGGGCCAGCTCAATTCCACCCCTTCGGCGAGGCTGCGCACCGCGAGGGTCGGCCCGGCCGCATGGGCCTCGAGGGCGGCGGCAGTTCCCATCCAGGCGAGCAAACCGAGCAGCCCCCGCCGCCTTCCCTGACACCGCCAGGCCGGCTTCGGGCAACCTCGGTTTGTGGCCGTGCTTTTCCCGGCGCAAGCGGAAGTCATCGGAAACACAGATGCGCGAGATGAGTAGCCTTTCCCGCGGGGATGTCAACTGCTTTGGGGGCCGGCCGGGCACTCGACACCTCAAGGGCCGCCCGCGCAGGCGCTGCCCGGACTGAACCAGCGAGGGGTTCAAGACCCGCTGGCGCGCCCGTGGGCGCGGCCGGGCGGGGCGGGGGCTTGCGACCGCGGGTGGGGCCCACTACGGTGGCCGTTTGCCCGCACCTTGAAATCGGGCAGCGATGGCCAGAGCATTCATCCGCATCGGTGGGGCGCGGGTTCACAACCTCAGGAACCTGACGCTGGAAATTCCCCGCGACCAACTGGTGGTCATCACCGGCGTCAGCGGCTCGGGCAAGTCCTCGCTGGCCTTTGACACCTTGTTTGCCGAGGGCCAGCGGCGGTACATGGAGTCGCTGTCGGCCTACGTGCGGCAGTTTCTGGACCAGTTGGAGAAGCCGGAGGTGGACTTCATCGAGGGGCTCTCGCCGGCCATCGCCATCGAACAGCGCACCGCCACGGCCAACCCGCGCTCGCTCATCGCCACCACCACCGAGATTTACGACTACCTGCGCCTGCTCAACGCGCACCTGGGCCAGCCGCATTGTCCGGAGAGCGGCCAGCCGCTGGTGGCGCGCACGGCCAGCGAGATCGTCGAGGAAATCCTGGCCTGGCCGCCGCGCACCCGGGTGATGCTCCTGGCGCCGGTGGTGCAGGGGCGCAAGGGCGAGTTCCGCGACGTGCTCGAACGCCTGGCCCGGGAAGGGTTCGTGCGCGCCCGCCTGGATGGGTACCTGGTCGAGCTGGAGGCCAACGTCCGCTTCAAGCTCGACCCCCGCCAGCCCCACACCATCGAGGCGGTGGTGGACCGGCTGGGGGTGGACCCCGCCGTGCGCGGCCGGCTGAGCGACTCGGTCGAGACCGCCCTCAAATGGGGCGAGGGCCAGGTCCGCGTGCTGCACCAGCCTCCCGACGCCCGCCCCGCCGCGCCCGGGCCGGCGGGGACGGCGGCCGAGCCGTGGACCGAGACGCTGTTTTCCACGCGGCTGTTTTCGCCGGCCACGGGGCGGAGCTTCGAGCGGCCGACCCCGCGGCACTTTTCCTTCAACTCCCCCCTGGGGGCGTGTCCGGTCTGCCACGGGCTGGGGCAGAAATTTGTCTTCGACGAGACGCTGGTGGTGCCCGACCCGGACAAGTCCCTCGAGGCGGGGGCCATTGTCCCCTGGCGGCGCGGCGGCAAGCGCATGATCAGCTACTACAAAAGCCTGCTGCGGGGGGTGGCCGCCCATGCGGGGGTGAGCCTGGACACGCCTTTCAAGAACCTCCCGGCCGAGTTCCGGCACCTGCTGCTGCACGGCTCGGGGGAGACCCCCATCCCGTTCACCTTCTGGCGCGCCGGCAAAATGAGCCAGGTCACGCGGCCCTTCGAGGGGGTGTTGCCCAACCTGGAGCGGCTCTACGCCGAGAGCGAAAGCGAATTCACCCGCAACCGGCTCAAGGCGTTCATGACCCTCCAACCCTGCGACGCCTGCGGCGGGCGGCGGTTGAAGCCGGAAATCCTCGCCGTGACCCTGGGCGGGGCGGAAGCGCGGGCCAGGTACGCCCCCGGCCTGCCCCCCCCGCCGGTGCCCCTCCCCGGCCTGTCCATCATGGACCTCTGCGCCCTGAGCGTGGACGCCGCCGCCGCCTTTTTTCAGGAACTCGAGGCGGGGCTGACGCCCTTCCAACGCCAGGTGGCCGGGGACATCATCCGCGAAATCCGCGCCCGCCTCCGCTTCCTGCACGACGTGGGCCTGGGCTACCTCACCCTGGACCGGGAAAGCGGCACCCTCAGTGGCGGCGAGGCCCAGCGCATCCGCCTGGCCACCCAGATCGGCGCCGGCCTGGTCGGGGTCTTGTACATCCTGGACGAGCCCAGCATCGGTCTGCACCCCCGCGACAACCAGCGTCTGCTCGACACCCTCTGCGGCCTGCGCGACCTGGGCAACTCGGTGATCGTGGTCGAGCACGACGAGGAAACCATCCGCCGCGCGGACTACGTGGTGGACCTGGGCCCCGGCGCCGGCGTACAGGGCGGGGAAATCGTGGCCGCCGGCACCGTGGCCGAACTGCTCGCACACCCCCGCTCCCTCACCGGCCGCTACCTGCGGGGCGAACTGACCCTCAGCCCCCCCGGCCCGCCGCTCCGCACCGTGGGCGACCGCGGCTGGCTCACCGTGGTGGGCGCCCGCGCCAACAACCTCTGCAACCTCACCGTCCGCTTCCCCCTCGGCGCCCTGACCTGCGTCACCGGCGTCAGCGGCTCGGGCAAGAGCACGCTGGTGGACGACATCCTGCGGCGCGCCCTGGCCCGGCGCCTGTACGGGGCCACCGAACGGCCGGGGGCACATGACGAGCTGCGGGGCGTCGAACACCTCGGCAAGCTGGTGGTCATTGACCAGTCCCCCATCGGCCGCACCCCCCGCAGCAACCCCGCCACCTACACCGGCATGTTCAATGACATCCGCGCCCTGTTCGCCCGCCTGCCCGCCGCCCGGGTGCGGGGCTACGACGCCGGCCGGTTCAGCTTCAACGTCCGCAGCGGCCGCTGCCAGAAGTGCGAGGGCGACGGCCTGCTCCGGATCGAAATGCACTTCCTGCCCCCCGTCTATGTCACCTGCGAGGCCTGCGGCGGCCGCCGCTACAACCGCGAGACCCTCGAAATCACCTACAAGGGCCTGAACATCGCCGACGTCCTGGACCTGACCGTGGACGAGGCGGTGACCTTCTTCCGCGCCGTGCCCGCCCTGCACGAGACCTGCCTGACCCTGGCCGAGGTCGGCCTGGGCTACCTCCGCCTGGGTCAGCCCGCCACCACCCTCAGCGGCGGCGAGGCGCAGCGGCTGAAACTGGCCACCGAACTGAGCCGGCGCCACCTCGGCCACACCCTCTACCTGCTGGATGAACCCACCACCGGCCTGCACTTCCACGACGTCGCCAAACTCCTCGAGGTCCTGTTCAAACTCCGCGCCGCCGGCCACACCCTCATCGTCATCGAACATCACCTGGACGTGATCAAGTGCGCGGACTGGGTGGTGGACCTCGGCCCCGAAGGCGGCGCCGGCGGCGGCCGGCTGGTGGCCGAAGGCCGGCCCGCGGACATCGCCGCCTGCCCCCACAGCCACACCGGCCGCGCCCTCCGGCGGGTGCTCGGGCTGGCCCCCTGACCCTGCTCATGGCATCTTCCCCGCCACGGATGAGCAGCACTTCCGGCCACCGGCCGATCCCCCGGCCCCGCCCCCCCCGCCGCGGTGCCCGCCTCGGCGCCCTGCTCCTGCTCGTGCTGGGCCTGGGCGGCACCGCGCGGGCCGCCGAGCCGGACGAGACCCGCCACTACCAAGCCCTGGCCCGGATGCTGGCCGACGGCCTCCACGCGCAGGTCGAACGCGACGCCACCAATTTCGTCGCCCAGTTCCCCCACTCGACCAACCTCCCCGCCGTGTACCTCCTCCAGGCCCGGGCCCGCCTCGAACTGGGGCACGGCGCCGCGGCGGTCAAGCTGCTGCAGGAACGCGCTGCCGAGGCCGGTCCCCTGGCCGCCGACTACGCCTTCTGGACCGCCGTCGCCTTCCATCGCCAGCGCCAGTGGGCGGAGGCCGCCGCCGCGGCGGCCACCTTCCTCGAACGGTTTCCCGAGTCCCCGCGCCGCCTCGAGGCCGCCGTGCTCGAGGCCGCGGCGCTGACCGAAGCCGGCGACCTGGCCCGCGCCCGCGCCCGGCTGAGCGAGCCCGACGGCCCCTTTCAATCCACCCTCCGGGCCGCGCCCGACAACCCCTGGGCGGCCCGCGGCAGCCTTCACCTGGCGCGGCTCCAGGAACAGTTGAAGGACTACGAGGCCGCCCGCCAGACGCTCACCCAACTGACCCGCCTGCCCCTGCCCCCGCCGGTGGACTGGGAACGCCGGCTGGCCCTGGCCGGGGTGGAATTTGCGGCGGGCCGGCCGGCCGAAAGCCTCGCCCTGGTCACCAACCTCTGGACGGCGGTCACCAACCAGGTCGAGCCGGCCCTCCTGGCCCGCGCCTCCTTGCTGGAAGGCCGCGCCTTCGCCGGCCTGGAACAATGGGGCCCCGCCCTGGCCGCCTTCGAGCGGGCCCTGGCCCCCGCCCTGCCCGCCGCGGACCGCCGGCTCGCCCTCGCCCGGGTGCTGGAGCTGGCCGGGCGCCCGGCCACCGCCGGCCCGGCGCGCGCGGTGCTCGAGCGTTTCCTGGAACAGCAGCCGCGCGATGCCCTGGCCGACACCGCCCGGCTGGGACTCGGCCGGTCGCTGCTGCTGGAGTTTCGGCAACTGGCCGCAGCCCCCGGTCCCGCCCCCCCGGAAGCGGCGGCGGAGCGGACCAACCTCCTGCAGCGCGCGCGCGCCCGCTTCGAGCAGGTGCTCACCAACCAGCCACCCGGGCCGGAGGTGCCGCTGGCCCTCCTGTACCACGCCTGGACGTTCTGGGAGGAAGGGCCGGCGCGGCTGGCCGAGGCCCTCGAGGGCTTTCGCGAGGCCACCCTTCGCCTGCCCCCCGTCGAGGATCAGGCCCGTGCCCGCTTTCAATGGGCCGAGTGCCAGCTCCGCACCGGCGAAGCCGCGGGGGCGGCCACCAACTTCTGGCTGGTGGCCACCAGTTACGTGGAGGTGCCCCTGCCCGCCGAGGTGCGGGGGCGCGCCCTGCTGGGCGTGGTGCGCGCCGCGCTGGAGACGGCGGACTTCGGCGCGGCCACCACCGCGGCGGAGCGGCTGCGGTCCATGACGGGCCAGGAGGAATGGTCGGAGGAGGCCGACCTGCTCATCGCCGAGGCGTATCTGCAGGCGCGACAACCCGAGCCGGCCCGCGCCCAGTACGAGGCCTTTTTGCAACGGCATCCCCGCTCCGCGCGCATTCCGGAGGTGCGGCTGGCCATTGGTCATGCCTTCGAGCAGCGGGGCGATTACGGGGCGGCCTTGTCCGCCTACGCCTCCTGGCTGGCCAACTACGCCACCAACCAGGTCGCCACCGGTCTCCTGGCCCGGGCCACCTTCGACCTGGCGCGGGTGACACATCGCGTGGACCCCGGGCCCGGTTCGCTGGCGCTGCTGACCAACTTCGTCGCCCGCTTTCCGGACGACCCCAACGCCCCCCTGGCGCAGTACCTGGTGGCTGACCAGTACATCAACGAGGGCGATTACGCCCGGGCGGAGCTGGCGTTCCTGGACAAGGTGCTGGACCCGGCCCGGGCGCAACCGGGCGAGGAACTGCCCTACCGGGCCCGGCTGATGGCCGGCAAGGTCGCCGTGTACCGTCAGGCCTGGCAGAGCGCCCGCGACCACTTCGATTGGATTCTCACCAACGGCCCCCTCAACGTGGTCAACTCACCCATCCCCGAAGCGGTGGTGGTCGAGGCGTACCTGCTGCGCGGGGACTTGTTCATCCTGGAGCCGCCCACCCCCGGCCGCGATCCGCTGGTACCCTACGCCGAGGCCCTCAACGTGTTCACCAAGGTGGTCGAGCACTTTCCCACCAATGTCCTCACCCCCCGCGCCTGGGGACGCATCGGGGATTGCAACCTCCAACTGGCCACGGTGGACCCCGGCCGCTACGACGCCGCCGCCGCCGCCTACCGACGGGTCATCGAATCGGACGCGGCCTCGGACGTGCGCAGCCTGGCCGAGGTGGGCCTGGGTATCGTGCTCGGCAAGCAGGCCGACCTGAAGCCCGCCGCCGAGCAGGCGGCCCTCCAGGATGCGGCCATGACCCATTTCCTGAACGTCCTGTACGGGCGCAACCTCCGCCCCGGCGACGTGCCGGACCCGCGCTGGGTGCGGCAGGCCGGGCTCGAAGCCGGGCTGCTGGCCGAGGTGCGCCGGCAGTGGGACGTGGCCGCCGCCGTGTACAAGCGCCTGGTCCTCGAGCTGCCCCAGCTGGGGCCGGCCCTCGAAAAGAAAATCGAGGAATTGCTCGCCCGGGCCCGGGTCGCCGCGGGCCCGGCCAGCCCGCCCTGATCCCGGGCGCGCTCAACCCCGCGCTTCAATCAGCCGCCGGAACTCGGCGAACAGCGGCGTCGAGTCGTGCGGCCCCGGCGAGGCCTCGGGGTGGTACTGCACGCAGAACACCGGCCGGGACTTGTGCCGCAGACCCTCGACGGTCCGGTCGTTGAGGTTGACGCGGTTGACGGTGAGCTCGGACGGGAGGCTGTCCGCGTCCACCGCAAAGCCGTGGTTCTGGGAGGTGATCTCCACCCGGCCGGTCTCGAAGTCCTTCACCGGCTGGTTGGCCCCGCGATGGCCGAACTTGAGCTTGAAGGTCTTTCCCCCGAAGGCCTGGCCCAGAATCTGGTGCCCCAGACAAATGCCAAACACCGGCAGGCCGGTCCGCAACAAGTCAGCCACCGCCCGGACCGCGTAAGGCAGCGCCGCGGGGTCGCCGGGGCCGTTGGAAAGGAAGATGCCGGCCGGGCGGTACCGCAGCGCCTCCTCCGCCGGCGTGTGGGCCGGCACCACCTGCACGCGGAAGCCGTGCTGCCGCAGCCGGCGCAGGATGGTGTACTTGATGCCGAAATCGCAGGCCACGATCGGGATGTCCGCCGGTGGCAAGGGCGCCCGTTGCGCCGCCGGGTCCGCCTCCGCCGCGCCCCCCTGCACCAGCCGGAAGGCCGGGCTGAGCCGGTCTTCCGGGTCCCAGGCAAAGGCCTCGCGGTGGGTGACCTCCCGCACGTAATCCACGCCCACCAGCCCCGGCCACGCCCGCGCGCGGGCCACCGCCTCCTCGGCCGGCAGCTCCTCGGTGGTGAGGAAACCGTTGAGCACGCCCCGCACCCGCAGCCGCTTGGTCAGGGCACGGGTGTCCACCCCGGCAATGCCCGGGATGCCATGCTCTTCCAGCCAGGCGTCGAGGGTCTTTTCCGCCCGCCAGTTGCTGACCACCGGCGAAAGCTCGCGCACCACAAAACCGGCGACATGCGGCCGCCACGACTCGACGTCCAGGGCATTGACGCCGTAGTTGCCGATGTGGGGGTAGGTCATCGTCACAATCTGGGCCTTGTAGGAGGGGTCGGTCAGGATTTCCTGATAACCGGTCATCGAAGTGTTGAAACACACCTCCCCGCAGGCCGAAGCCCGCGCCCCAAAGGCCGTGCCGGTCCACACCGAACCATCCTCGAGGGCCAGAATCGCCCTGCTCGAAGCCGCCATGCGCGGCGATGCTGGGCAGGCCACCGGGCCGGGTCAACGGCAAAGCCGCGGCCGCCTTGCCGTGCGCCAGGATGGTAAAGTCCCTTTCCCCCTGGCCGCCGCGGTGACGCGGCGGATTTTCTCCCCGCCGGCTCACGCCGGCGGCTTCCAAGCCTGGCCGGCACCAACTCAAAGCGCTAGAAGACCGGCGCCTGTCTGCGTGCACCGCCCAGGCAGACACTCCCCAAGTTGTCGCACTTGGCGGAGCTGCCCTTGCGCGCAGGGCGTCTTGGAGTGCGGCAGTCCCCTGCCGCTTTGGTGTGGTGGGAGGCGTAGGACGTCGCCGGAGCCGGTGGGGTTCGGCGGGACGCCGAACCCAGCAGGCGAGACGGCCGCGCTCCCCACTTTCCCGGCACCCGGCCGTTCCTCATCAGCAATCTGGAATCTGGCATCCGGCACCCGCCCCACCTGCCCGTTGCGCAGGGGACCGCGAGGACGCGGTCCCTCCCAGACGTGGGCCTTCGCCGGGGGATCGTGGGAGGGGCGGCGTACCCGCCGACCCTGCCTTCACCCTGCACCGGAACCCACAAACCGGCAGTTACCGAACTCGGCGGCGAGACCCTCTCTCCGGTGGCCGCCGCCCTGAGGCAGCGGGCACTCTCCCGGTGCGGTGGCTTCCCGGTCGGACAGGCAAAATCCGAAGCCCAAAATCCGAGGTCTGAAATCCGAACGGGTACCGGCAACGGTGCACCAACCCCTCCGGCGCGGCCTCGATTCCGGGCTTGCAATCCGGTTCGGGCGGCGTAGGGTCACGTGCGTCGGAGGACGCGAGCGTAGCTCAGCCTGGTAGAGCGCAACCTTGCCAAGGTTGATGTCGAGGGTTCGAATCCCTTCGCTCGCTCCAACTTTCTTCCGCGAGTTTCCCCCAATGACCGCCATCCATCCGGGATGCCTTGTGCGGGGGATGGGAGCCAGGAGTCAGAAGTCAGGAGCCAGAAGGGAAGGATCCGGGGGGGAGTCAGACCGCGGGCGTTCGCTGTTCGGGTTTCATCCCCTCACCCATTCACCCCTTTTCTGAGTTTCTGAGTTTTGACTTGTCCCCAAGCCAAGGCCGGCCCGTTGTGCCAACAGGTCAATCCGCAATCGTCAATCGTCAATGGGCAGAGGGTCGGGGGCCGTCAGCCGGCCGCATCGCCAGCCGGCAGGGGGTGGCCGCGTGCGGCGGTGGTCAGGCGGGCGTGGGCGGTGGTCAGGGCCTCCAGCAGGGCCGTCCAATCTTCCGGCGTGGTTTCCCACCCGGCGCTGAACCGCAGCATCCGGTCGGCGGCCCCGGCTGGGATGCCCATGGCCCGCAGCACATGGGAAGGCTGCTCCTTGCCGCTGGCACAGGCCGAACCGGTCGAGACGGCGAACCCCAACTTGTCCAGTTGCACCACCCAGCGTCGCCGCGTGTCGCTGGCGGGGGGCATCAGCGCAGCCACGGTGTTCCAGAGCCGGGGGACCGTCCCGCCCAGGATGGTGATTTCCGGCAGGGCCGCGTGCAGGCCCGCCAGGAAGGCATCCCGCCACAGCGCGCGCAGCGCGGCCTCACCGGCGGCCAGGCGCCGTTCGCACTCCTCCCAGGCGGCGGTCAGGGCCAGGATACCGGGCAGATTCTCGGTGCCGGCGCGACGTCCCCCTTCCTGGGGGCCGCCGACCAGCAACGGCTGAAAGCCCCGCGGGACCTTGAGGAAACCCACCCCCGGAGGACCGCCGAACTTGTGGGCGCTGCCGAAAACCGCGTCGCACTCGCCCAGCCCGGCGGCCGGGAGGCGACCGGTCCATTGGGCGGCGTCACAGACCAGGGGCACGCCGTGCCGACGGCACAGGGCCAGCGCCTCGCGCCAGGGTTGCAGCACGCCCGTTTCGTTGTTGGCGGCCATGAGCGCCACCACCGCCGGCCATTCCCGGCCCAGCAGCTCGCTCAGGACGTCCAGATCCAACACGCCCGCCGGCGTCACCGGCAACAGACGCAGGCGCGGGCCGAACCAGCGCCGGGCCGCCGCCAGCACACAGGGGTGTTCGATGGCGGAGACCCAGGCCGGCCCCACGGCCGTGCGGGCGTAGTGATGGCACAGCGCGTTGGCCGCCTCGGAGGCACCGCTGGTCCAGACCAGGTCGAAGGGCGAGCACCCCAGCCAGCCGGCGGCGGCGGCGCGGGCCGCTTCCAGGGCGGCCTCGGCCCGGGCACCGGCACGATGGGGGCTGGAGGGGTTGGCGGCGAACTGCTCAACCGCCCCGAGCCACGCCTCCCGGGCCGCCGGGCTGAGCGGGGCGGTGGCGTTGTGGTCGAAGTAACGCACGACCGCACCCTAGCCGGCCGGACCGGTCCCGGCGAGTTTTTGACCGGCCGGGCTTGAAGCGGCCCGCGCCTGGCCGGTAGCTTCGAGCCGTGGACAGCCGCACGGTTCTCTATCGCCGCGCGACGTTTGTGACGCATCTGCCCGTCGCCTACCTCTACACGCCGGCCCACTGCTGGCTGGCGCGGGTGGGTACCGAACCCGCCGGCCCCCGTTGGCGGGTGGGGTACACCCGCTTTGCGCTGCGGATGCTGGGCGAGGTGGTGGACGTGCAATGGGACCGCACCCCCGGCCAGCCGGTCCGGTCGGGCGAGGTGCTGGGGACCATCGAGGGCTTCAAGGCCCTGAGCGACATTTACTGCGCCGGCCGCGGCCAATTTGGCGGGGGCAACCCCGCGCTGGCCGACACGCTCGACGCGGTCAACACCCAACCCTACGACGCCGGCTGGCTGTACGAGTTCATCGGCGAGCCGGATGGGCGGGCGATGAACGTGGAGGGCTATCGGGATTTGCTCGACGCCACCATTGACCGCATCTTGGAACGCCAGCAGCAACAGGAACCGGAAGACCACGCATGAGCACCCCGGCCCGTTACTACATGATCGGCGGCTTCCTCGGCGCGGGCAAAACCACCGCCGTGGCCGCGCTGGCCCGGCACCTGGTGGCGCAGGGCCGCCGCGTGGGGCTCATCACCAACGACCAGGGCGCCGGGCTGGTGGACACCGCCCTGCTGCGCGCCCGCGGCTTCCCCACCGAGGAGATTGCCGGCGGGTGTTTCTGTTGCCGGTTCAACTCCCTGGTCGAGGCCACGCGCAAACTTACCGCTGCCGCCCGCCCGGACGCCTTTGTGGCCGAGCCGGTGGGCAGTTGCACCGACCTGATGGCCACGGTGACCTACCCGCTGCGCCGGATGTACGGCCACCAGTTCCGGCTGGCGCCCTTGAGCGTCCTGCTGGACCCCGTGCGGAGCGAGCAAATGCTGGGCCTGCGGCCGGGCCGGACCTTTTCCGACAAGGTGCGCTACATCTGGCACAAACAAGCCGAGGAAGCCGACCTGCTGGTCCTGGCCAAGTGCGACCTGCTCGACCCCCCGCGCCGCGAGCGCCTGCTCGCCCGGCTGAGCGAGGTGTTCCCCGGCCGGCCCCTGCTGACCGTCTCGGTCCGCTCCGGCGAGGGCGTGGAGGCGTGGTTCGCCCGACTCGAAGCCGGTGAAGCCGGCACCGACCCCGCGATGGAGCTGGACTACGACACCTACGCCGAGGGGGAGACCCGGCTGGGCTGGCTCAACGCCACCCTCCGGGTGACGGCCGCACCCGCCTGTGACACCTCCGCCCTGCTGGAAGCCCTGGCCCGGCTCATGCACCAGGGCCTGGCCGGCGCGGAAATCGCCCACCTCAAAATGACCCTCAGCCCGGATGACAGCCTCCACGGTGAAATCGCCGCCCTCAGCCTGGTGCGCAGCGACCTCGTGCCCGAGTTGACCCTGCGGCTCGAGACCCCCGTGCACGGCGGCGAACTATTGGTCAACCTCCGCGCCGAGGCGGACCCGGCCCAACTGCGGCGCGCGCTCCAGGCCGCGGTCGAAGCCCTGCCGGCGGCCTTCCCCGGCCTCGACGTCGCCCTCGACCACGTCGAGCAGTTCCGGCCCGGGCGCCCCCAACCCACCCACCGCCTGACCACGGCGACGGCCCCGCAGCCCACGTCATGAAACCGCCCACCCTCCTCTACTGCCACTGCCAGTACGCGCAGGTGTTGCCGGCCCCGACCAAGGCCGCCGTCCTGCAACGGCTCTGCGCCTCCGGCCGCGCCTTCGAGGCGGTCCCCGACCTGTGTGAGCTGGCCGCCCGCCGCGACCCCCTGCTGGCGCGCCTGGCAGCGGCGGGGCCGCTCAAGATCGCCGCCTGCTTCCCGCGGGCGGTCAAAGGGCTCTTCGCCGGCGCCGGCACTCCACTGGTCGCGGAACATACCGAGGTGGTCAACCTGCGTGTGCTCGAGGCCGACACCGCCACCGCCGCCCTGCTCGAAGCCTCCCTGACTCCCAACCTGCCGGCCGGCCGCGCCACCGACGCCCCGGCCCCGGCTCCCACCCCCGCCTCCTGACCATGGCCCTGCTCCAACCCCTGCTCCGCGTGGTCTTGTACGAGGGCGAAGGCGCCGTCCCTCTCGCCACCGAGGAACGGCAGGCGCTGCTCACCGCCCTCCTGGAACACGGCTTACCCGTCTCCCGCACCCGGGGCGACACGTGGCCCGCAGCTCCCGCAGGCGACACCCTCGCCGTGGTGGGACGCTTCAACCATCCGCCGCCGGCGGCGGGCGCCGAGGGCGGCGCGGTGGTGGTGCAGGCGCTGGACGGCCTGGACGCCGCAGGGCTGGCCCGCCGGCTGGTCCTAGAGCGCCAGCGGCGGGGTGGGGCCGAAGCCGGCGCGTGGAAGCCGTGGTTTCCGGTGATTGACCCGGACCGCTGCACCCACTGCATGCAGTGCCTGAGCTTCTGCCTGTTCGGTGTCTATGGCGCCGATGCGGACAAGCACCTGCAGGTCGAGCATCCCGACCAGTGCAAGACCAACTGCCCCGCCTGCTCCCGCGTCTGCCCCGAGGCCGCCATCATGTTCCCCAAGTACAAGGCCGGCCCGATCAACGGCGAGCCGGTCACCGAGGCGGACCTCCAGCGCGAGAAGATGAAGATTGACATCTCCGCCCTGCTGGGCGGCGACGTGTACGCGCTGTTGCGCCAGCGCAGTGAACACGCCCGCTCCCGCTTCTCGAAGGAGCGGGACGCGGACAAGGCCCTGGCCGAGCGCCAGAAATGCCTCGCTCAGCTCGCCGCCGACGTGCCGCCGGAGGTCCTCATGAGCCTGCCCTCGCCCCAGGAAATTGCCCGCCGGGCCGAGGCGGCTGCCGCCCGCGCCCGCGCGGTGCGCGAACAACCCACCCCCCCGCCCCCCGCCCCGGCCTGATGCTCCCCGCCCTGATCCTCCGCACCCTGCGCCGGGCGGATTTCCGCTGCGTGCGCAAGTTTGTCTGGAACTTCGGCGTGCGCGGCGCGCTCTCCGTGCACCGCTTCAAGCGCCGGCTCCGCCGCGGCGAGTACTTTCCGCCGTTCCTGTACCTCTCGATCATCAACTCCTGCAACCTCCGCTGCCAGGGCTGTTGGGTGGACGTGACCGGCCCGCGCACCCTCATCGAGCTGGACACCCTCCACCGGACCATCCGCGAGGCGCGCGCCCGCGGCAACGCCTTCTTCGGCATCCTCGGGGGCGAACCGTTCCTGCATCCCGGCCTGCTGGACCTGCTGGCGGCGCACCCGGACTGCTACTTCCAGCTCTTCACCAACGGCCATTTCCTCACCGACGCCGTGGCCGAACGGCTCCGGCGCCTGGGCAACGCCACCCCCCTGATCTCGATCGAGGGCCACGAACTGACCAGCGACGTGCGGCGCGGCCATTCGGAGGTCTTTGCCCGGTCGCTGCGCGGCCTCGAGGCCAGCGTGCGGGCCGGCCTGCTCACCGGCGTGGCCACCAGCCTCTGCCAGTCCAACCTGGACGAACTGCTCACCGAGGCCTGGCTGCGCGAGCTGATCCGCCGCGGCGTCCATTACGTCTGGTACCACACCTACCGGCCGGTCGGCCCGCGCATGACCCCGGAACTGGCCCTGCGCCCCGACCAGCTCACCCGCGTGCGGCGCTTCATCGTCGAAATGCGCGCCCGCCTGCCACTGATCCTCATTGACGCCTACTACGACGCCGGGGGCCGGGCCTTGTGCCCGATGGCCACCGGCATCTCCCACCACGTCGGACCGGCCGGCGACATCGAACCCTGCCCCATCATCCAATTTGCCGTTGAAACCATCCGCGACCCGCGCGGCGTCTTCGTCACCATGTGCGACTCGGCCTTCCTGACTGACTTCCGGCGGCTGGCCGCCCGGCACACCCGCGGCTGCGTGGTTCTGGAGCGGCCCGATCTGGTCCTGGACCTGGTCCGCCGCCATGGCGCGCGGGACACCACCCTGCGCGGCACCGCCCGGGCCGAACTGGAGGCCATGCAGCCCCGCCCCAGCCAGTGGCTGCCCGGCGAGGAAATCCCCGAACGCCACTGGCTGTACCGCTGGGCCAAACGCGCGGCCTACGCGGACTTCGGCGCCTACCGCGACCTGGCGCCCGACGCCGCCGCCCGCGTCCGACGCCTCCAAGCCGAAGGCGAACCCCATCCCAAACTCCCCGCCCTCTGCCCATGAATCCGAAGCTGCCCTCCCTGGTCTCCAGCACCCCCACCGGTCTGCCCAGGCTGGTGCCGCTGCAAAAATGGCGCCCGCCGCAGCGGAACATCCCGTCCACGCCGGCCGAGCGCCAGCGCTGCCTGCTGGCCGCCCGCCATTACGTGGCCGAGTTCAACCCCGTGCCGCCGGTGCCCCTGGACGAACTCAAGGTCCACGCCGACCGCCTGGTGGCCCAGCTCGGCTGCGACCCCCTCTACCGCGACTACCTGGGCGTGCTGCTCAACAACGAAATGTGGCGCGAGCAACTGGCCGCCGTGCCCTTCGAACGCCGCCTGCTCCTGCTGCCCAAATGCCTCCGCGTCGAAAACAAATGCCCCGCCCCCTTCGATGAATTCGGCCTGCTCTGCAAGCAGTGCGGCCTGTGCTCGATCCAGGACCTGACCCTCGAGGCGGAAAAACTCGGCTATGCCGTCCTCGTGGCCGAGGGCTCCGCCGTGGTCATGAGCCTCATCCAGACCGGCCAGATCGAGGCCATCGTGGGCGTCAGTTGCCTCAGCGTGCTCGAACGCGCCTTCTCCTACATGGAAGCGGCCGCCATCCCCGGCGTCGCCATCCCCCTGCTCCAGGACGATTGCGCCGACACCAACGTGGACCTGGAGTGGGTCTGGGAATACATCCACCTCACCGCGGCGGACGCCACCCGGCGGCTGGACCTGGGCCGCCTGCGCGATGAAATCGAGTTCTGGTTCACCCCCGCCTCCCTGGACCTGGTCCTGGGTACCCCGGCCGACGAGACCGAGCGGCTGGCCCGCGGCTGGCTGGAGCGCGCCGGCAAACGCTGGCGGCCGTTCCTCACCGTCGCCGCCTGGCAGGCCCTGAGCGGCCGGACCGACGCCGAGGTCCCCGAGGACCTGCGCAAGGTCGCCGTGGCCGTCGAGTGCTTCCACAAGGCCTCGCTCATCCACGACGACATCGAGGATGACGACCCGGTCCGCTACGGCGAAAAGACCCTCCACGCCGAACACGGCGTCCCGGTGGCGCTCAACGCCGGCGACTGGCTCCTGGGCGAAGGCTACCGCCTGCTGGCCTCCTGCCGGACCGATCCCGCCCTCCGCGCCGACCTGGTCCGCGTGGCCGCCGAGGGCCAGCGCGAACTCTGCCGCGGCCAGGGCGCGGAATTGTTGTGGGCCCGCCAGCCTGGTCCGCTGACCTCTTTGCAGGTGGTCAACATCTTCCGCCAGAAAACCGCCCCGGCCTTCGAGGTCGCCCTCCGCCTCGGTGCCCTGTACGCCGGCCGACACGAGGCATGCGCCGAGGTGCTGGGCGCCTTCAGCCGCGCCCTGGGCATCGCCTACCAGATCCGCGACGACCTCGAGGACTTCGCCGCCGGCGATGCCAGCGCCGACCTGGAGGGCCGCCGCCCCAGCCTGGTCCTGGCCGTGGCCCGCGAACGTGCCCAGGGGGCCAAACGCGACCTGCTCGACCGGTTCTGGCGGCGCGAGCCCGGCGCCGAGCCGGCCGCCGTGGCCGCGCTCTGCCGCGAACTGCAGGCCGACACCCGCTGCCGCCACCTGCTGGAAAGCTACAAGGAAGAAGCCATCCGCTCCCTCGCCACCCTGGAACACCCCGGCCTCAAGGGGCTGCTCCGCCGCGTGGTGGGCAAGATTTTCAACGACGTGGAAATCCAGGGCTGGTGCAAGGAGCAGGAGCAGCGCAACGCCGCCCGCCGCGCGGCCACCGGGGCACCCCAACCGGCCGCTTGAGCCTCCGCCTCCAATTGCTCCAGGTCGCCCGCCTCGCCCCCCGCCTGCTCGGGGACGCGACCGACCTGGTCCGCGCCTTCTGCGCCCGGCAGTTCACCCCCGCCGGCCCGGCCACCGACCGCGCCGGCCGGCCGGACCTTTACTACACGATTTTCGCCCTGGCCTGCGCCCAGGCCCTGGACGTGCCCCTCCCCACCGCACCGCTCCGCCGCTGGCTGGCGGGCTTTGGCGACGGGGCGGGACTGGACCTGGTGCACCTGGGCGCCCTGGCCCGCTGCTGGGCAGTGGTGGGCGAGGTCCCCCCCGACGTGCGCGCGGGGGTGCTGGCCCGCCTGGAGCAGTTCCGCCAGCCCGATGGGGGCTACCATGCCCGGCCGGAGACCGGCCACGGCACCGCTTACGATGCCTTTGTGGCCCTGGGCGCCTACGAGGACCTCCACGCCACGCCGCCGCGGGTCCTTGACCTGGTGGGCAGCCTGCGGCGGCTCCAAACCGCCGATCACGCCTGGAGCAATCTTCCCGGCCAGACGGTCGGCTCCCTCAACGCCACGGCCGGCGCGCTGACCCTCATCACCCACCTGGGCCTGCCGGTGGCGTCGGCGGTGGGGGACTGGCTGCTGGCCCGCGTCCATCCGGCGGGCGGCTTCTGTGCCGTGCCCGGTGCGCCCCTGCCCGATCTGCTCTCCACCGCCACCGCCCTGCACGCCCTGGCCTGTCTGGACCGGCGCCTGCCCGCCGCGCTGCACGAGCGTTGCCTGGATTTTCTCGACTCGCTCTGGAACGCCGCGGGCGGCTTCCACGGGCATTGGGCGGATGACCACCTGGACATCGAGTACACCTTCTACGGCCTGCTGGCCCTGGGACATCTGAGCGTATGAACCGCCGCGAAGCTCCCGAGCCTGCGCGCGAACGCGCGGCACTGGCGGTCCTGACCGGGGCCTTGCTGGCGGAGCGCCCGCCCGGCCGGCCGTGGACCGGCGAGCTGAGCAGCAGCGCCCTCTCGACTGCCGTGGCCACCATCGCCCTGGGCGAACTGGACCGCCGTGCCGGCACGCCGGTCCACCACGCCACGGTCGCAGCCGGCCTGCGCTGGCTGGCCGAACACGCCAACCCGGACGGCGGCTGGGGCGACACGGTCCGGAGTGTGAGCAACCTCTCGACCACCGCGCTGGGATGGGCGGCGTTTGGCGCGGCCCGCGCGGACGCGCGGTTCGCCGCCCCGGTGCAACGTGCCCGCGGGTGGGTGGAGCGGGCCGTGGGGTCGCTCGACCGCCTGCCCGACGCCATCGCGGCCGCGTACGGGCGGGACCGGACGTTTTCGGTGCCGATCTTGATGACCCTGGCGCTCAGCGGCCGGCTGGGGCCGGAGGGCTGGCGGCGGGTGCCGGCGCTGCCGTTCGAGCTGGCCCGCCTGCCCCGGGCGTGGTTCGGCGCGCTCCGGCTGCCGGTGGTCAGTTACGCCCTGCCGGCGCTCATTGCCATCGGCCAGGTCATTCACCATCACGCGCCGGCGCGTTGCCCGCTGCGGCGCCGGCTGCGCGAGGCGTCGCGGGAGCCGACGCTGCGGGTGCTCGAAGCCCTGCAGCCGGCAAACGGCGGGTTCCTGGAGGCGACGCCGCTGACCGCGTTTGTGATCATGAGCCTGGCGGCGCTGGGCCGGGGCGGGCACCCGGTGGCGGAACGCGGCGCGGCCTTCCTGCGCGCGGGGCAGCGGCCGGACGGGAGCTGGCCGATTGACACCAATCTTGCCACCTGGGTGACCACGCTGGCGGTGAAGGCGCTGGCCGCCCAACCCGGCAGCCCGGGGCCGGCGGACCGCGCCCGTCTGCGGGAATGGTTGCTCGGCCAACAGTTCCGGAGCGTCCACCCCTACACGGGGGCCGCCCCGGGGGGGTGGGCGTGGACCGATCTGCCCGGCGGGGTGCCGGACGCGGACGATACCGCCGGGGCGTTGCTGGCGCTGGATGCCCTGGGAGAAGCCGACGCGCGCACCCTCGAGGCCGTGGCCGCCGGCGTGCGCTGGCTGCTGGACCTGCAAAACCGCGACGGCGGCGTGCCCACCTTCTGCCGCGGCTGGGGCGCGCTGCCGTTTGACCGCAGCACGCCCGAGATCACCGCCCATGCCCTGCTGGCCTGGACAGGGTGGCGGGACCGTTTGCCCGGCGCACTGGCCGGGCGGGTCGCCCGCGCGCGGGCGCGGGCGTTGGGGTATCTGGCCCGCGCGCAACGGCCGGACGGGGCGTGGGTGCCGCTGTGGTTCGGCAACGAGCGGGCACCGGACCAGGCCAATCCGGTGTACGGCACCGCCCGGGTTTTGCAGGCCCTGAACGCCCTGGCCCGCGCGGGGGTGGCGTTGCCCCCGGCGCTGCAGGCGCGTGGCGCCGCCTTTCTGGCGGAAGCACAGTGGTCCTCGGGCGGCTGGGGGGGCGACCGGGAATGCCCGGAGAGCCTCGAGGAAACTGCCGTGGCCGTCGAGGCGCTGGCCGGGTGCGCGGAACCCGTCGCCCGGCCGGCCCTGGCGCGGGGTCGGCGCCGGCTGGTCGAGCTGGTGGAAGCCGGGGCGTGGCGGCAGGCCACGCCGATCGGATTGTACTTTGCCCGCCTGTGGTACTTCGAGCGGTTGTACCCGCTGATCTTTGCCGCGGGAGCGCTGGGCCGGCTGGTTTCAGAGGGCGGTTGAGGCGTCTCCCTTTTCCAGCCGCAGGAGTGTCTTCTTCACCGTTTCGACCTGCCGGGTCAGCTCGAAAAGCGCGCGCAGGACCTCGGCCTGGGCAGCGGGCTGGCCCAGGTGACGGGCCGGGGCGTGCATGGCGGTGATGACCCGGGCCAGCTCGTTGCAGCGGGCGCGCAGCTCGGTGAGGGCGTCCGTCGGATTCATGGCGGCGTAAGATGCCGCGGACCGCGGGCGGGACAAGGGGGAGCGGGACGGACGCGCCACCAATTCGTGGCTTGATTTGGGGCGGCGGGCTTTTTCAATACGCCTCCATGACGCCTCCAAACCCCGGGCGTGCGCGGGCAAGCCGCGGGGTGGGAAGGCATCGCAACTCGAGATTCGTGTGCCGAAAGAAGAACCCATTGAAGTCACCGGGACAGTGACGCAGGTGCTGCCGGGCACGATGTTCCGCGTGGCCCTGCCGAACAAGCACGAGGTGTTGGCCCACATCTCCGGCAAGATGCGCAAAAACTTCATCCGCATCAGCGTCGGCGACAAGGTCCAACTGGAAATGTCCCCCTACGACCTGAACAAGGCGCGCATCACCTACCGGCACCCGTGAGGCGGTGGCCCCGGTCGGCGCAGCCGGTCTTTGAACCCAACTCACTGTTGCCCGGTCAGACCCGGTGCGGCACACTCCAAGGATTGTGGCGACCGCGCTGACATGGGACCTCCGAGCCCGCACCGAGCAGGCCTTGCTGGTGCGGTCCTTTGTCCTGTCCCTGGCCGCTCACCTGGTGCTCTTCGGTCTGGTCGAAGCCGGGCATCGCCAGGCCTTGTGGCAGTTCAGCCCCCTGGCCGCGCTGCTGCGCTGGCTCCGGCCGGAAGTGAAGCAACTGGCCGCCCAGCCGCGCGACCCCCCTCCGCGCCCCACGCCCGCCAGCCCCCGGACCGTCCAGGAAGTGCCGGTCATTTTTGTGGACGTGGACCCTTCCCAGGCGAGCGAGTCGCCGCCGGACTCGACTCCCTACTACGCGGCGGTGGATTCCCGGGCGGGCAATCCCGACACCTCCCGCGATACCGGTCAGCCCCGGCTGGATGGCTCGCAGACGCTGGTGCCCAAAACGCAGGACACCGTGCGCGCCCGGCCCGCCCCGGCTGCGCCGCCCGCCGCGCCGGCCCCCGTGACGCCTCTCCGGCCGGCGCCGCAGGAGGTCCCGAGCGGTGACCTGGCCATGCTCGAATCGCCGCCGACGCGCCCGCCCGAGGCACGCGTGTCGCCGGGTGTGACCGCGGGAGAGGAAGCGGCCGAACCACGCCCCCGGCCGCGCACCCTGGCCGCGGCACGCGCGCAGATGAACCCGGCCCCGCAGCATCCCGACAGCGCGCTGGTGGGGCGGAAGCTTTTTCAGGAAGGCGGGGTGCGGCGGTTTTCGCTGGTGCCCTCGCTGGACACGCGCGGCACGCCCCTGGGCAACTACGACGCGCGGTTTGTGGCCGCGGTGCAGCAGTGCTGGTTCGCCCTGCTCGAACAGCAACGCTACAGCCTGGACCGGGTGGGCCGGGTGGTCATCAGCTTCCGGCTCACCGCCGAGGGCCGCATCACCGACATGCGGGTCGAGGAGTCCGACGTGGGCGAGATTTACACCACCATCTGCCAACTGGCCATCACCAAGCCCGCACCCTACGAGGCCTGGCCGACGGATGTGCGGCGGCTGGTGGGCCAGGACTTCCGCGACATCCGCTTCACCTTTTACTACTGAGCGCCCTGCGTCCCGATCATGATCCAATTTCTCCAGGCCGGCGGCCCCTTCATGATCCTGCTGGTGGTGGCGTCCATCGTCAGCCTCACCTTCATCATCGAACGCGCCCTGGCCCTGCGGCGGTCGCGCGTGGCGCCGGAGCCGCTGGTCGAGGCGGTGGAAAACTGCGTCAACCCCGAGGGGTTGACCGACCTGCACACCCTCTGCCGCCAGCAGCCCTCAGTGCTGGCCCGCCTGACCCTCACCGCCCTGGGGCACCTGGAACGGCCCAAGGCCGAAGCCGAGGACGGGGTGCAAACCCGCGCCCGGCAGGAGGTGCTGCACCTGGAACGCGGCCTGGTGGTGCTCGAGATCATCACCGGCATCGCCCCGCTGCTGGGCCTGGTGGGCACGCTCCACGGCATGATCACCCTGTTCGGGGACATCGGCACCGCCGGCCTGGGCGACAGCAACGTGGTGGCCCGCGGCATCTCAATCACCCTCAACACCACCCTCATGGGGCTGTTGATTGCCATCCCCTCCCTGATCGCCTGGAGTTACTACAGCCGCCGCATCGAGACCTTTGCCGTGGAGATGGAGACGTTGCTGGATGAATTCCTGCGCTGCCAATACCGCCTGGCCGAGGCCGAAGCCGCGCGCACCGCGCCGTCCCCGACCCGCAGCCGCCCGCCGGCGGTCCGCAGCAGGGGCCGCCGCGGTCCGGCCGCCCCGCCCGCCCCGCAGCCCGCGGAACAGACCTCGAATCCCCCGGCCTGACCGCCCCGGCCTGCCATGCGCTTTCTGGAACGTCGCCGCCGCCAGCCCCCCTCGGTCATCATCGTGTCGTTGATTGACATCCTGGTGGTGCTGCTGATTTTCCTGGTGGCCACCACCACCTTCAAGCAGCACCCCGCCCTGCGGCTGGTCCTGCCCGAGGCCCGCGCCCCGCGCGAGGGCGGGCGCCCCGACAACCTGGTCATCACCGTGGCCAAGGAACCTCCCTACTACTACCTGGGCCAGACGCCGGTCACCCTCGACCAGCTCCAGCGTGAACTGGCCGCCCGCGCCGCGCAGAATCCGGACATGGTGGTCGGCGTGCGGGCAGACACCGAATCGGCCACCGGCCATTTCATCCGCGTGGTGGACCTGGTGAAGGTGGCGGGCTTCAAGAACCCGGTCACCATCTACACCCGGCCGGCCGGACGCTGAGGGGTCGCGCCGGGGCCGTGGATTGGCGGCTCGACTTCCCGCCGGTGCGGCCTTAAACGGGCGGCGTGACGCCGGGACAAGTGTTCATCGCCCTCCTGGCCGCCGTGTGCATCGGCGTGTCCAAGGCCGGCTTTGGCGGCGGCCTGGGGTTGCTGACCACCCCGCTGTGCGTGCTGGCCTTCGGGGCCAGGGACGCCATTGGCATCCTCTTGCCGCTGCTGTGTGCCGGCGACCTGTTCTCGCTATATCACTACCGGGGCAGGTGGCGGCGGGAAAACCTGCGCCACCTGCTGCCCGGCGTGGTGGGGGGGGTGTTGATCGGGGTGCGCCTGATCGGGCGGTTTTCGGCGCGGGAGTTGAACCTGGCCATCGGGCTGCTGGCGGTTTTGTTCGTGGTGTTCCAACGGGTGAAGGAACGCGTGTTCCGCGCCGAAGGCGTCTTCCGGCCCGGGGCCGGCTGGGGCTGGGTTTTCGGCCTGGGGGCCGGAATCACCTCGACGTTTGCCCACGGGGCCGGCCCGGTGGTGAGCATGTTCCTGATCCCCCAGCGGCTGCCCAAGGAAATCTTTGTCGGCACCACCGTGCTGGTGTTCACCTGGATCAACTGGATCAAGCTGCCGTTCTTCTGCGTGGACCGCGCCTTGATCCCCTGGGACTGGCTCCCGCCCGAGGCCATCATCAACGCCCGCACCCTGCGGACCAGCGCCGCGCTCCTGCCGTGGATACCGGTGGGGGTCTGGCTGGGGGTGTGGCTGAACCGCCGGATTTCCGAGGCCTCCTTTGTGAACGTGATCTACCTGCTGGTGTTGCTGGCCGGGCTGCAACTGATCTTCAACCTCGACCTGACCACCTGGCTGCGACGCTGAAACGTCCCCCACCTCCCCCGCACTGAAGCCCCGACGGCTCCCGCGCGGCCCGGCACCCTGACCCGCGATGCGGCGGTCAGCCGGGGCCGGCACCCGCGCCACGCCCATGATCCACCCGGTGGACCGCCGCCTCGGCAATCAGGGCCGCCACCTGCTCGGTTTCCAGGCGGTCGGTGTTGATCACCAGGTCATACAGCAACGGCTCGTCAATCTCGGCCTTGAAGTGCTCCCGCAGGTAACGCGCCCGGCCCCGGTCCTCCTTCTCGATGAGGGCACGCGCCTGCGCGGCGTCCAGCCCGCGGGCGGCCCGGACCCGTTCAATGCGCCGTTCGAGCGAGCCCACCAACCGGACGTGGAAGACATGCGGCAGGCGGGCGGTGACCACGTGGGCGCCGCGCCCGATGAGGATCACATGGCCGAGTTCGGCCAGCTTGAGGATCGTCTCGACGATGGCGTGGTGCAGGGTCCAGGAGGGCGGATGCAGGCCGAGCAACTCGGTCATCATGTCCTGGATCAACGACACCCGGTCCTCCGGCATGTACGCAGCCAGCTTCTGGGGCAGGTGGTGGTCGGCCAGGACCTTTTCCACCAGCTCCCGGTCGAAGACCGTCCACTTCAACTCCGGATCGGGCACCCGCCGGTCCAGCAGGCGGGCCAGGTGTTGGGCCACCTGCCAGCCGCCCGAGCCGGTTTGGCGGGACAGCGTCACCGCCAGTCGCGGGCGATGCGGCGGGCGTTGTGCCGGACGCAACTGGCAGTGGATGAACGCCTGGGCTTGTTCAAGACCTTTGTGTGTTTCCATGGCAGGACAGGCCGGTGGGCGGCGGACCGGCCGCGGCAACTCCGCGCGGAGTCGCCCACGGCCCGTGCTTGACATACCCGATTTTCCCGCCGCCGCCAAATCCAAACTGGCCGGCTCTCTTGCTCGCAACCCGGCGTCCCGGCCACCGGTTCGGCTCCGCTCCGGCCTCTTCTGGCCTCGGGCCACTCCCCGGTTGCCTGGCGCCGCGCGCCGGCTACAATCCCCGCTTCGAGGAACGTGGTTCGAGACCGATGAACGCTGAACTTTGTCGCCAAGCTGCCGAAAAGATCGGCAACCCCAACCTCCTGGTGAACCTGGTGTCCAAGCGGGTGCGCCAGTTGAACTCCGCCGGCGGTGTGGGCAGCCGCCCGCTGGTCGAGCACACCGAACACCTGGGCGCGGCGGACATCGCCCTGCGGGAAATCGTCGAGGACAAGATCACCTGCGAACTGCTGCCCGAGGGGGAGCCGGCCCCCACGGGACCGCGTCGCCGCAGCCATTGAGGCCGCCGGCCTGCGCGCGCCCGCCCGCCGGGTGCCCCGGCGGCGGAAAGGGGATTTCCGATGGCCGACATCCTCACCAACCCGAAAGCGCGCCGCGATTTCCACATCCTGGAAACGGTCGAGGCCGGCCTGGTCCTGCGCGGCACCGAGGTCAAATCCCTGCGCGCCGGCCGGGGCCAGATTGCGGATGCCTTCGCCCGGATCGAAAACGGGGAGGCCTGGCTGTACAACGCCCACATTGACGAATACCCCCAGGGCAACCGCCTCAACCACGCCCCCAAAGCCCCCCGCAAGCTGCTCCTGCACCGCGCGGAAATCCGCAAGCTCGAAGCCGCCGTCGCCGTCAAGGGCCGCGCCCTGATCCCGCTGGCCTTGTACTGGAAAAACCGCCGCGTCAAGGTCGCCCTGGCCCTCGCCCAGAGCAAACACGAGTACGACAAGCGCGAAGACCTCAAGCGCCGCGAGACCGAGCGCGAACTCAAGCGCCTGAGCCGTCACCGGCTGCCGGGCCGCTAGCCGGCCCCTGCCCCGGCGGCGCGTCCGGCCCCCACCCCCGCGCCGCCAACACGCGGTCCACCGCGGCCAGGATGTCCGCCGTCAACACCCCGGCCGGCCGGCCGGCATCCAGGCGCAACAGGTAGGGCTTGCGCAGGGAAAGGAAAATCTGCCGGACGCGCTCCAGTTCGGCGAGGGACTCGAAGGCGTTGGTCCGGCCATCCCGGCGGCCGATGCGGTCGTGGCTGCTCGCCGGGTCCAGATCCAGCAACACCAGCAGGTCCGGCTCCGGGGCCAGGGCCTCGTTGCGCCGCAGCAGCTCGGCGGGGTCGAACCCGCGGGCGCCCTGGTAGGCCACGGTCGAGAAATAGTAGCGGTCGGTGATGACCACCTTGCCGGCGGCCAGGCTGGGGCGGATCAGCTCCTCGACGTGCTGGGCGCGATCGCGCAGAAAAGCCTCCAGCTCCTCGGCCGGGGCCAGCCGCCCGCGGGTGGCCGATTCGCGCAGCAACCGGCCCCACGGCCCGCGGGTGGGCTCGTGCGTGAGCACCACCGCCAGACCGCGGCCCTCGAGGGCGGCGGCCACCGCCCGCGCCTGCACGCTCTTGCCGGCGCCGTCAATACCCTCGATCGCCACCAGCAGGCCGCCCGGGAGGCAACGCGCATTCATCGCCGTGGCAGCTTCAGGCGCCGGAGCAGATGCGCCACGTACTTGCCCAGCAGGTCGGCCTCGAGGTTCACCGCGTCGCCCACCTGGCGCTCCTGCAGGGCCGTGACCTCCCAGGTGTGGGGAATGATCCAGATGCGCACCCCGCCCCGCAGCACCTGCGCCACTGTCAGGCTGATGCCGTCCACCGCGATCGAGCCCTTGAACACCACGTAGCGCATCACCTCCGGCGGGGCCGCCACGTCCAGCACCCAGTCCTGCCCCGCGCGCTCCCAGCGCCGGATGCGTCCCAGGCCGTCAATGTGGCCGGTCACGAAATGTCCCCCCAGGCGGCCGTCCGCCCGCAGGGCGCGTTCGAGGTTGACCCGCGACCCCGGCCGCACGAACTGCAGGTTGGTCCGCTCCCACGTCTCCCGCAGCAGGTCAAACTGCACCGTCCACCGCGCCCCCCGCCCGCCCAGCCGCACCACCGTCAGGCAGCACCCATTGACCGCGAGGCTGTCGCCCACCTTCAGTCCCCGGCCGCAGAGCCGCGGGCGCACGGTCAGCTCGATGGCCCGCCCGGTGGGGTGCACCCGCTCGACGACGCCGGTTTCTTCCACAATGCCGGTGAACATGGCGGCCCATTGTCGAACGCCCGCCCGGCCGCTTCAAGCCGCCTCCACCCGCGCCGTCAGGAACAGGTCCCCGCCCACCCGCCGCCATTCCATCGCGCGCAGCCGCGGGAGGCGCGCCCGGGAGGCGAAGCCGCTCCCGGCCACCGCCTTGCGGGCGGCCCGCCCCCCCAGCACCAGCGGCGCGTAAAAGAACGCCACCCGCTGCACCAGGCCCGCCTCGAAAAACGCGGCTTGAACCTCCCCGCCCCCCTCGACCAGCAAATGGGTGACCTCCTCCGCCCCCAGCCGCTGCATCACCCAGCGCAGGTCCGGCCGCCCCCCGCGCCCGGGCACGACCAGCACGCGCACGTGGCGGGCCAGGGCCTCGACCTTGCGGGCGGGGGCGGCGCGCGTGACCAGCACGGTGGTCAGGGCGGCCCATTCATCGCGCACCAGCCGGGCCGTGAGCGGGGTGCGGGCGCGCGAGTCCAGCACCAGCCGCCGCACCGGCTTGAGCACCCGCAGCGGAGCGTCCCCCCGCGCCGGGCCGCGCACCGTCAGCGAAGGGTCGTCGGCCAGCACGGTGTTGACCCCGGCCAGCACGGCGTCCGCGTCCCGCCGCAGTTCCTGCGCCAGCGCCCGGGCCGCTTCGCCGGTGATCCAGCGCGACTCGCCCGCCGGCGTCGCGATCTTGCCATCCAGGGTCATGGCCGCCTTCACGGTAACCCACGGGGTGCGCCGCACGATCCAGTGGTGGAAGGCCTCGTTGAGCCGCGCCGCCTCCGCGCCCAGCAGCCCCACCTCGACCGGCAGCCCGGCCGCGCGCAGGAGCTCCAGGCCCCGGCCGGCGTGGCGGGGGTTGGGGTCCGCTTCCGCCACCACCACCCGGCGCAGCCCCGCCGCCAGCAGCGCCTCCGTGCAGGGCGGGGTGCGGCCGTGGGTCGAGCACGGCTCCAGGGTCACGTACAGCGTGGCGCCGCGCCCCGTCTGCCCGCGGCGGGCGGCGTCGCGCAAAGCCTCAATCTCCGCGTGCGGTTCCCCCGCGCGGCGATGCCAGCCCCGGCCCAGGAGGCGGTCGCCGCGGACCAGCACCGCGCCGACCAGCGGATTGGGGGAGGTGAACCCGCGGGCCCGCCGCGCCAGGCGCAACGCCAGCCGCATGAACTGCTCGTCCGCCGGGGACCAGGCCACGTCTGCCATGCGCCCGATTTAAGCCGGGCCGGCCCCCGCTGCCAAACCCTGGCCGTCCGCGCCGGCGGTGGCGGCGCGCGGCGGGGCTGGCGCGCGGCGGCGGCGGGCGTTAGGCTCCGACCATGCCTGAACGTCTGACCGGCAAGGTCCTGGTGGTCATCGGCGGCACCGGCGGTTTGGGCCTGTCCGCCGTGCGCGCCTGCCTGGCCGCGGGGGCGCGCGTGGTGACGGTGGGGCTCGAGGAAGGCGGGGCGCGGGTGCTGAACCTCGAGGCCCCCGGCCGGGTGCACGCGCTGGTGGCCGACGCCACCGAACCGGCCACGGCCGAGCGGGCCATCGCCGAGGCGGAACGGCGGTTCGGCGGCTTCCACGCCCTGTATCACGTGGCGGGCGGCAGCGGGCGGCGGCAGGGCGACGGCGCCCTGCACGAGCTGACCGATGCCGGCTGGGAACACACCCTGCGGCTGAACCTGACCTCGGTGATGTACTCGAACCGGGCGGCGGTGCGGTATTGGCTGGCGCGCGGCGGTGGCGGCGTGGTCCTCAACTGCGGCTCGGTGCTGGCCCGGTCCCCCTCCCCGGAATTTTTCTGCACCCACGCCTACGCCACGGCCAAGGCCGCCCTGATCGGATTGACGCGTGCCGCCGCCGCCCGCTACGCGCCGCAGAACATCCGCTTCAACGTGCTGGCCCCCGGCCTGGTGGCCACGCCCATGTCGCAACGCGCCCAGGCCGATACCGCCATCCTGGACTACATCCGCCACAAACAACCGCTGGACGGCGGCCGCATCGCCCGCCCCGAGGACCTGGATGCCGCCGCGGTGTTTTTGTTGTCCGACGCCGCACGTTTCATCACCGGCCAGGTCCTGACGGTGGACGGCGGCTGGAGTGTGTCCGAAGGCCGCCCGCCCACGTCCTGACTCCGGCGGCCGGCGGCCGGCGAGCGGCGGGCAGCGGGCGGCTTGCCGACCCTCCCGCGGCTGAGCGGAGTTCTCCGGCCGCGCTCTCCCGGCCGAGTTTTCAGAGCCCCTGCCGCCGCGGACGACCCGGTTTCCCCTTTCGCCCGGCGTCGCCGGACCGATAATCGCGTCGTGCATGGCGACGCCGTTCCTCCAGCCGCATGGCCCCGACCCCCGTGCGCGGACCTTCCGGCCGGCGGGCGGCGGACGACCCTGCGGGCCTCCAGCCCACTGCTGCCCCTTCCATGAACTACTTGCTGGGCCTGGATCTGGGCGGCACCAGCGTGAAGGTCGTGGCGGTGACCCGCCGCGGCAGGCCGCTGGTCCGCCAGATCGAAACCTTCGATCCGGACTCCGCCGGCCAGTTTGCCCGGGCCGTACGCGCCCTGGCGGAAAGTGTGGCCGCGGAACTCGGTTCCCCCGCGGACCGCATCGGCCTGGCCGCGCCGGGTCTGGTGGCCGCCGATGGCCGTCGTATTGCCCACATGCCCGGACGGCTGGCCGGTCTCGAGGGCCTGGACTGGACCGCCCACCTCGGCGCACCCCGCCCGGTGCCGGTGTTGAATGACGGCCACGCCGCCCTGCTGGGCGAGGTCTGGTGCGGGGCCGCCCGCGGCGCGCGACATGTTGTCCTGTTGACCCTCGGCACCGGCGTGGGCGGGGCGGCAATGGTGGACGGCCGGCTGCTGCGGGGCGCCCTGGGTCGGGCCGGACACCTGGGACACATCACCCTCGACCTGGAAGGTCCCCCGGACATCTGCGGCACACCGGGGAGCCTGGAGTGGGCCATCGGCAACGCCTCGCTGGGCGAGCGCACCGGGGGCCACTTTGTCACCACGCACGACCTCCTCCGGGCGGTGGCGGGGGGCGACGCCTTTGCGCGCGCGGTCTGGCTTCGGTCCGTGCGGGCGCTGGCCGCGGGCGTGGCCTCGCTCATCAACGTGCTGGACCCGGAGGTGGTGGTGATCGGCGGCGGCATCACGCGGGCGGGGAAGGCCCTGTTCGAGCCGCTGGCGGCGGAACTGGACCGGATGGAATGGCGGCCGGCCGGCCACCGCGTGCGGGTGGTCCCGGCCGAACTGGGCGAATTTGCCGGGGCCTTTGGCGCCGCCTACCATGCCGCCCGCGCCCGATGAAGACGGCATCACCACCCGGCCGGCTCCGGCTCCGCGGCGGGCGGGCCGCCGCGGCGGGCCTGATCACGGCGACCCTGCTGGCGGGGGCCGCCCTGGCCAACGACGCCCCGCCGCCGCCGGACCTGGATCGGCTGCTGCAGCGCGCGGTGCAACAGGCGCAGCGCGACCGCGAGCAGGAGGCACGGTTCAAAGCCCGTTACGCCTACGTGCGCACCCGCACCACCGACACCCTCAATGCCGAGGGCGAGCTCAAGAAACGCGAACACCAGCGCTTCGAGCATTCCCCCGCCCACCCCGAACCGGACCGCTGGGCCGAGGAGGGCGACGCCCGCCGGCGAGCCTACGAGCGCCGCGATGTGCCGGTGAGCCCCCACTTGCTCGCGCGCTTCCGCTTCACCCTGGCCGGGCGCGAAGCCCTCGCCGGCCGGCCGGCCTGGGTGGTGGATTTCGCCCCGGCCAGCGACCGCCTGCCCGCCAACAGCCTCATCGAGCGGTTCATCAACCGCATGGCCGGCCGGCTGTGGATTGACGCGGCCGACGAGGTGGTCCGCCGGGCGGAGTTTCACCTGACCGAACCGGTGAACGTGGCCGGCGGTCTGGTCGGCGCGCTCAAGGCGGTGGAGGTGCGCTTGGCGCGGGACCGCACCGCCGAGGGGCTGTGGTTCACCCGCCGGCTGACCTGGCGGATCGAGGGGCGCAAGCTTTTCAGCCGCCGCCTCATGACGCACCTGGAGGAAATAACCCAGGTGCGCCCGGCGGCGCCGCTCACGGAGGGCTTGACGGCTTCCGGTCTGCACGCCAACCCGCCGCCCTCCCTTCCCCCCGAGTGATCTCCCCCCGCCGACCGGGCAGCCGGGGGGAAACCGGCGACGCGCGACGCCGCGCGCCGTTTTTTTGCACGGCCTCCATTTCAGCCGGCGGGACAGCGGGTGCGCACCGCCGGCCGCGCCGGTCAGATGGGCGACGTGATGGGCTCTGGCGGCGGCGCAGCGGTGGCCGGGAGGCGCCGCAACCGTGGGGCGAACAGGTCGCCGGAGTAAAGGGCGTTGGGGAGGACCTCGCATTCGGCCCAGCAACCGGGGCAGGCGCGGACCCAGTCGCGCTGCGTGCGCGCGCGGGTTCCCCGCCAGACCTCGGCAAAGGTTTGCCGACGCAGGTTGCCCACGCGACGGGAGTTGAACTGGCAGGTGGGCACGTCGCCGTTGGGGTAGAGCCGGAGGTGGGCGCGCAGGGCGACGCAGGGCGGGCGGGGCTCGGCGCGGCCCTCGAGCAGGCGGCGGCGCAGGCCGCGGTAGTAAAACTGTTTGGCCACGCGCTCGGGCAGGGGCAGGTCGCGGGTGTCCGCCTCGAGCAGGTCCAGCAGTTGCCGGAGTTCCGCGGGTTGGAACCGGCCAAAGGGGTTGAACTCGCCGGCGGTCTTCGGCGCCACGTCGAGTTCGCTCTCGGTACTGTAGGTGGCACTCAGGTCGTAGCCGAGCACGGCCTGCGGGCGGATGTCCAGGGGGGCCAGGAACGCCCGCAGAGCGCGGAATTGCCCGGCCCCCTCGGCATCGAGGATGGTCTGGTTGACGCTCAGGTGGAGGTTCCACTCCCGACGCCGCGGCGCCAGGGCGCGCAGGGTGGCGGTGGCGGTCTGCCAGGCCGTCTCCCGCCCGCGTATGGCGTTGTGCCGGGCCTCCATGCCATCCAACGACACCAGCAACCGCAAGGGCAGTGCACGCGGCCGCTCCGCGCAAAACTTCACGATGCGGTCGGTCAGGAAACCGTTGGTCGTCACGTGCAGGAAGGCCGGCCGCAGGTGGCGATGCACCCGCGCGGCGATGGCCGTCAGGTCCGGCCGGACGAAGGGTTCGCCGCCGGTCAGGCGCACCGCGTCCAGCGGGGGCAGTTGCTGGAAGATGCGTTCGATCTCCTCGATCGTGAGCTCGTCCGGGGAGGGCTTCCGCCAACTGTCACACATCACGCAGCGGGCGTTGCAGGTGAAGGTGACGATGAAGGTCAGCAGGCGGGGGCGGTCCACCTCGCCCTGGCGGAGACGCAGCCAGGTCAGGGGCAGGGAGACCAGGGCGGGCAGGTTCATGCTGCCACGGGTTCCGCCACCCAGGGGTGCGCCGGGGCCGGGAGGCGGGAGACCGAGGCCGCCGGCAGATGGCGTCGCACGATCTCCAGCACCACCGGCAGGCCGTCCAGACGTTCCGGCCGGATGCGGCTCCGGTAGCCGTCCAGGCGGGCCAGGAAGTGGTGAAGCCGCGCCTCGGTGAAATCCTCCATGGGCAGGGCCTCGCCGGCACCGGAGGTGCGCAGGAAATGGGCATTGATGGCCTGCTCGAAGTTGCCGGTCTCGGCCAGGGCAAACACCGGTTTGCCCAGATACAGCGCCTCACCCACCAACTGATTGCCGGCCGTGCCAATCAGGGCGGTGCTCGAGGCCAAGTCTTCAAGAAACCGCGTCTCGCTGATGGGGTGAAAACTCACCCGCCCCCGCGCCGGCCGGGTCCCCAGGCCGTACACCCGCGTCTCCAGGCCGGTCCGTTCCAGTGCTGCGAGCACCGCTTCCGGTACGGCGCGCCGCCAGTACGCGACCAGATGGCAGCCGGTACGCGGCCGGGTCTGGCGCACGGCCCGGCGCAGGAACACCCCCACCTGGGTCACCTTCCGGACGCCACGCCGCAGCGGCGGGAAATAAAACGAGGAGACGACCGTCTCGACCTGTCCCCGGTAATAGGCCCCCACCACCGCCCCCATGTACGCCGCCCGCCAGCGGAGAAGCGGGGGCAGTTGCCGCAGGTCGCTGGTCCGCAGGAAATGCTGGTGGTCCACGCTCAGGAAGGGCCGGCCGCAGCGGCGGGCCGCCCGCGGCAGAGCCGGCTCGAAGTCCGTGATCACCAGGTCGGGCTGCTCCCGGCGCAGCCGCGTGCTCAGGCACTCGATTGTCCCCGGCAACGCGCGCAGATAGGCCAGCAGCCGACGCGCGGTCTGCAGGTAGCTGATCCGGTCGCAGGCATCGTAACCAAAGCGCAGCCCGGGCAGCTGGTGCAGCCGGACCGGGGTGTCGGCAAACAGCGGCGCCAGGAAGGCGTGGGCGTCGCCGGGCGCGAACACGTGAACCGTATGTTCGGGGGCCAGAGCCTCGACCAGGGCCCTCATCCGGGTGGCGTGGCCGCGTCCTTCCCCGCTGAGGCTGATGAACAGTTTGGCCATGGGTTGTGACGGGTCAATCAGACCGGCCTCCTTGTCTCCGGTGCGGGACACGCCGACAAGTCCCCGGCGGGCGAGTTGCCGGAATTTTGCCCCGGCGTGACGGCCCCGCCACGGGCGGTGGCCCGGCCAGCGGCGCGGGCTCCATGCGCGGCGTTCGTCCGGGCCGTCCGGCGGGGGGCGGCGCACTTGGCGCGCGGGGACCGGGCGGGTAGGGTGCGGGGGTCATGTCGTCACCGGCTGCGGATTTCCTTCGCCAGTGTCAGGGCCTGCTCGAGACAGTCGCCGCCCAACTGCCCGTCATCGCGCAGGCGGCCGACTGGTTTGCCGCCACGATCCTGACCGGCCGGATGGTGCACCTGTTTGGTTCGGGCCACAGCCGCGTCCAGGTCGAGGAGATGTGGCCCCGCTACGGCTCCTTCCCCGGGTTCAACCCGATCGTCGAGCTGTCGCTCAGCTTCCACAACCTGGTGGTGGGCCCCAACGGCCAGCGGCAGGCCATGTTCCTGGAAAACGTCTCCGGCCTGGCCGAACGCATCCTGCGCAACTTCGACATCCGGCCGGCGGACTGCGCGCTGGTGATCTCCTCCAGCGGCTGCAACGTGGTGCCGGTCGAGATGGCGGAAGGCTTTCAGCGCCGTGGCGTCAAGGTCGTGGCCATCGTCTCCCGCCGCCACGCCGAGGCCAGCCGCTGCCAGCGGGCCGACGGCCGGAAACTGCCCGACTTCGCCGACCTGGTGCTGGACACCGGCGCGCCGGTGGGCGACGCGATGGTGCGGGTGCCCGGCCTGGATTATCCGGTGGCGCCGGGCTCGACGGTGGGGGGCTGCCTGTTGATCAACGCGCTCAAGGCCGAGGTGGCGGCGCGGCTCACGGCCGCCGGCCAGCCGCCCCGGGTGCTCACCGCCGCGGCCCTCATCGGCGCGGAGCGGGCCGCCGCCTTGTTCGAGGCCGCCTACGATGAACATGCCCGCCGGCTGGCGCGGCTGTACCAGGGCCTGGGCGGCTGAGCCCGCGCCCACGCCACGGGAGCGGTCCGCCGGGGGCGCCGCTTCAGCGGAGCACCTAGCGGTTGAGCAGGTAGATCAGGCCGCCGAAGAGCAGGGCCACGACGGCGCCAAAGGCGATGGCCGCCAGGTGCAGGCGGCGGCGGTGACGCCGGTTGCTCTTGCCCATGCCGGGCAGCAGGTAGTAGCGGTGTTCCTCGCGGTTGCGCTTGCGGCCAAACATGTCTGCGCTCGGGTGCCGCGCCCATGCTTGAACAGACCTCGGGGCACGGCAATGGCTTTCTGAACCGGATTTGCCGGTTGAATCCCCGCCGGCGGCCGCCCACCATCCCGGCCATGCCGCAACCCGAACGTTCCCTGCCCGCGCCTGCCGCCCGCCCCGCACGGCTGCTCTCGCTGGATGCGCTGCGGGGGCTGGACATGTTCTGGATCCTCGGCGCGGACGTCATCCTCTCGAGCCTGCACCGATTCCGGGACAACCCGGTCACGCGTTTCCTGGCCGGGCAGTTCGAGCACAAGGACTGGAAGGGGTTTGCCTTCTACGACCTGATCTTCCCGTTGTTCCTCTTCATTGTGGGGGTGTCGCTGGTCTTTTCCCTGAGCCGGCTGCAGGCCGAGCAGGGGCGGGGGGCGGCGCTGTGGCGGGTGCTCCGGCGGGGGGTGCTGTTGTACCTGCTGGGCGTGTTTTATTACGGCGGGTTGTCCAGGGAGTGGGCGGAGGTGCGGTGGCTGGGGGTGCTGCAGCGCATCGCCCTGTGCTACCTGGTGGCGGGGGTGTTGTTCTGCCTGCTGCGCCCGCGGGCGCTGGCCGGGGTCTGCGCCGGGCTGCTGCTGGGCTACTGGGTGCTGATGGCGTGGGTGCCCTTCCCGGACGTGCGCCCCGAGCCGGGCGGGACGCTGAGCATCAGCCGCGAGACGGGCACCACCAACGTGGCCCAACTGCGGCTGGACTCGACGCACCGGATTCGCGGCGTGTACCTCAAGGGCGTCAACCTGGCCAACTACGTGGACCAGCGCTGGCTGCCGGGCTACAAGTGGGACGGCACCTGGGACCCGGAAGGGCTGTTGAGCACCCTGCCCGCGGTGGCCACCTGCCTGCTGGGGGTCTTTGCCGGCCTGCTCCTGCGCGCCCCCGCCCCCGCCCCGCTCCGCAAAACCGCCTGGCTGCTGGCCACCGGCGCGGCGGCCGTGGCCCTGGGCTGGCTGTGGCACCTGCACTTTCCGGTGATCAAGAAAATCTGGACCTCCT
The DNA here is from genome assembly GCA_037439785.1 of Verrucomicrobiales bacterium. Classification (GTDB taxonomy): domain Bacteria; phylum Verrucomicrobiota; class Verrucomicrobiia; order Limisphaerales; family J093; genus DSVZ01. Next base: position 96,033 of record JBBIVJ010000012.1, read on the forward strand.
CCTATGTGCTGGTGGCTGCCGGCTACAGCGCCTGGATGCTGGCGGCGTTTTATTACCTCATCGAAATCCGTGGCTGGCAGCGCTGGGCTCAACCGTTCGTCTGGATCGGCATGAACCCCATCACCGTCTATCTGGCCCACCAGCTCGTGGACTTCTCCGACGTCGCCGCCCGCCTGGCCGGCGGCAGCGTCCGTGCCTGGCTCAACGCCCACCTCACCGAAGGAGCCGGCGACCTGCTCCTGGCCGTGCTGACCCTGCTGACCGCCTTCGTCTTCTGCCGCTTCCTCTACCGCCGCCAGATTTTCCTGCGGGTCTGAGCGGCGGACTCCCGGGGCGAAGGGGGACGCACCGGCGCCGGCGGACACCCCGCGGTCGCCGCGACTAGTCAGCCCCCGCCGGCCAGGTGGCAGGCGACGGCGTGCCCCGGCCCAACCGGCCGCAATTCCGGCCGCTCGACGCGGCAGCGCGCCTCCGCGACGGGACAACGGGGATGAAACGGGCAGCCGGGAGGGGGATTCAGCGGTGAGGGCACCTCCCCGGGCAGGAGGATGCGCGCGCGCTTGCGGTCCGGGTCCACCACCGGCTGGGCAGAAATGAGGGTCTGGGTGTAGGGATGGCGGGGCGCGCGGCAAACCACCGGCGCCGGCCCGGCCTCGACGATCCGGCCCAGATACATGACCAGGATGCGCTGGCTGACGTGCTCGACCACCGCCAGGTCGTGTCCGATGAACAGGTAGCTCAGCCCGCGCGCGCGCTGGAGGTCCAGGAGGAGATTCACGATCTGCGCCTGGATCGAGACGTCCAGCGCGCTGACCGGCTCGTCGCAGACGATGAGCCGGGGCTCGACCGCCAGGGCCCGGGCGATGCCCACGCGTTGCCGCTGACCGCCACTCAGCTCGTGCGGGTAACGCGCGGCATGGCTGGGGTCCAACCCCACGTCCCGCAGCAGTTGCGCCACCCGCTCCCGGCGGGCGCGGGCATGCGGCGCCAGCCGGTGAATCTCCAGCGCCTCGCCGATGGCGGCCTCGACGGTCATGCGCGGGTCCAGGGCGTCGTAGGGGTTTTGAAACACCATCTGCAGCCGGCGCCGCCGCGCGCGCAGGGCGGCCCTGCGCAGGGAGGTGATGTCCTCGCCCTCGAGCAGGATGCGGCCGCGGGTCACGGAGGTCAGCCGCAGCACGGCGCGGCCCAGGGTGGTTTTGCCGCAGCCGCTCTCGCCCACCAGGCCGACGGTTTCGCCCGGCGCCAGGGTGAAGCTCACCTCGGTCACCGCGCGGACCCACTGTCGCGGCGGGCCGAACCAGCGCGTTTGCGCCGGGAAATGGACGGAAAGGTCCTGGACTTCGAGCAGGTTCATGTCGGTCAGCGGGCGGCCAGGAACGCTTCCACGGTCAAGCCGGCCTGCTCGATCACCCCCTTCAACGTACCGGGCTTCAAGGTGCGGTGCTGCGGAACCACCACCGTCCGGGTAGCCCGCTGCAGCACCACGTGCGAGCCGGTTTGCCGAAGCTCGACAAAGCCCAGCCGCTTCAGCACCCGCACGGCCTCGGGGCCGCGGACGTCGCGGGGCAGCTTCACGCCAGCGGCACCACGGGGTCTTCGACAAAGTGCAGACGTACCCGCTGCGGGCACGCGTCCGGGCCGAAGTAGGCCCTCACGGCGTCGGCGACCATCGCGTGCAGTTCCGCCAGCGTCTCACCCTGGGTGGTGATGCCGCCGCCGGCCGGATCGTCCCAGCGGGCCACAAACCCGCCGGTCTCGGCGCAGGGCTCGACGCGAAACAGGAGGTCGTTCATGACGGCAATGTGTCAGCTCTGCTGCCGTCGTGCCAGCCAGGAAACCCGCCTTCATCGTGCGACCTCCGGCAGGGCCGGTTGGTTTTGCGGCGGTTCCAGCCGGGCATAAGGGCAGCGGACCTGGCGACCACCGGGCGCCTCCAGCAGCACGGGGTGCGCGCTCGCGCAATCCTCGCGCCGCTCCGGGCACCGCGGATGAAACCGGCAACCACCCGGCCACGCGCCCGGCGTGGGCACCACGCCAGGGATGGCGCGCAGCCGCTCCTGGCCGGCGCCCAGGTGGGGGACCGCGTCCAGCAGGGCCCGCGTGTAAGGGTGGGCGGGAGCCCGCAACACTTCGCGGGCCGGCCCGGTTTCCACGATCTGGCCGGCATACATCACCGCCACGCGATCGGCCAGGTCGCCCACCAGGCCGAGGTTGTGGGTGATGAGGAGGATGCTCATGCCCAGGGTGCGGCGCAGTTCGGCCAGCAGTTCGATGATCTGCGCCTGGATGGTCACGTCCAGCGCGGTGGTGGGCTCGTCGGCCACCAGCAGTTTCGGGTTCGGCGCCAGGGCCAGGGCAATCATCACCCGCTGCTGCATGCCGCCGGACAGTTCGTGCGGGTAACAGCGGGCGCGGACCTCGGGCGCGGGAATCTGCACCAGCCGCAGCAGCCGCAGCACCTCCGCGTCCGTCGCCGCCTCCGGCCGGTGCAGGCGCAGGCATTCCTTGATCTGCGCGCCGATGCGCATCACGGGGTTCAACGCCGCGCCGGCTTCCTGGAAGACGTAGCTGACCACCCCGCCCCGGACGCGACGCAGTTCGTCCGGGGACAGGCCCAGCACGCGGCGGCCCTCCAGCCGGATGTCGCCCCCGGCGATGACCGCCGGGGGGCCGGGCAGGAGCCGGGCGATGGCCAGGGCGGTCAGGCTCTTGCCGCTGCCACTTTCGCCCACCAGGGCCAGACTCCGGCCGGCCTCGATTCTCAGCGACACCCCGTCCACCACCCGCAGCGGCGGCGCGCCGTCGCGGCGAAACTCGATCGTCAGGTCTTCCAGCTCGAGCAGATTCATCGCTCGCGGAGATTACACGCTCGCCCGGATGCGCGGGTCCAGCCAGCGGTAAAGGACGTCCATCGCCCAATGGCCGCGACGACCAGCGTGGCGCTGAACAGCACCGTGTCCGGGATCATCGGGATGTCCCGGTTGAACACCCTCCGCACTGCCCACAGGCCGATGCCCACCAGCACCAAGACATTCTCAGTGAAGGCCGCTGCGACCGGGTCGCAAGAGGGTACCGGCTGTGGTTAAGGGGGCGATCGCGATCACCTTGGGTGGGATGCTTAATCACACTCTTTCAGGAGGGCTGGCCTGGCTGAAAGGGGCGGCGGAGGGGTTGCCGCTGCCTGCGAACGGGGGCCGGGTCGGGTCGGGGACGGAGCGCCTGCGCGGATCAGCGCAGCCGGAAGTAACGAGCGTTGGCGGTCCCCAGGGGCAGGTCCAGGACCCCGGCGTTCCCGGTCAGGACCACGGCCTGGACATCGGTCCAGAGCGGGGTTCCCTCGAGGCTGAGGGTGGTCTGGAGTTGGTAGACCGTTTGGGGAAAGCCGTAAACGGTCAGGCGGAGCTGGCGCGGGGTGTGGCGTGAGGCATCGAGCAGGGGTTCGACCTCGATTACGAAGACGCGCCCGCCCAGACCTGCGGCGTTGAGCAGGGCCTCGCCGCCGAGGCGATACCCCGCCACCCCGGCCACCCCCAGGCGGGCGATGGAGGAACGACCGGCAGGGGCGGTCCAGAAGTGCAGATGTCCAATGGTTCGTTCTCCGCTGCGGAGCCGGGCCGGATCGAATTCGAGGTGGGCGCGGAAGCGGTTTCCGCCCTGGGGGTTGGAGGGCGACGGCCGCGATTTCCCCGGTCGCGGGCGCCAGGTCAAGGTCGGCGAGGTGCGAATCGTCGCTTTCGAGTTCGAATTCGAGCCGGAGGAGGTCGGCGCCGGAATCCAGGATCAGCGGGACCGAGCCAAAGTGGCCCGCGACGACGTGCGTCGAGCCCAGGCTGAGGCGGAAGTCACTGCGCGTGTCGCGCACGGTGATGTTGAAGGTCCGGCTCGTCGAGAGGGGTGGCGTGCCGTCGTCGGTGACGCGGATTTCGACGCGGTAGGTCAGGCCGCCTTGGAAGGGGGTCGGTTCCCAGGCGAACACCCCCGAGACCGGGTCCAACACCGCCCCGACCGGTGCGCCCGGCCCGAGCGAGAAGCGGAGGTTCTGTCGGGGCAGGTCGGCGTCGAAGGCGCGGTTGGTGGTGACCAGGAGGCGGCCTTCGGGGACCGTCCGATCGGGGAGGGGATCCAGAGCGGGCGCGGAGTTGGAATCCGCCACGGTGACGGTGACGGTGCGGGAGGCGCCGAGTCGGGGGGCGCCGTGGTCCAGCACTTCGACGGTGAGGCGATGGGTGGCGGGGCCGCTGGCCGGGCCGGTAACCCAGGTGATGCGGCCGGTGAAGGGGTGGATCACGATACCGGGCGGCCGGTTGGTGTTGAGGCTGAAGACGAGGGCATCGCCGTCGGGATCGCGGGCGAGCGGCTGGACCTCGAGGGTTTCTCCTTCGCGGAGGACCTGATCGGGGATGGGGTCGAGCACCGGACTGCGGTTGACGCGGGTGACCCTGGTGCGGGCGTCGGGGGCCGGCGGTTCGGATTCGCGGTTGCCGGCGGCGTCGGTGGCCACGCTGTAGAAGGCGTAGGTCTTGCCGAGCGCGCCCTGATAGACCGCGTTGCGGTCGAAGCTCTCCCGCTGCCAGTGGGTGAAGGGATCGTCGGCGAAGACGTTGCGTTGGTGGAAGTATTTCCCCGCAAGAGCGGGGCTGGGGAACACCGTGATCGCGGCCGGAGCGAGCGGGACATTGAGTTGCAGCCCGACCTGGCGATAGCGCAGGCGGCCGCTGATGAGGAATTCCTCCGGGCCGGCGGTGGCGGCTTCCGTGGTGGGGATCAGGAGCCAGTTCCCCTTGCCGGTGGCGCCGCCCGCCAGTGTGCCGGTCCCGTCCACGGCGCTGAGGCCGGACAACTGGGGCGGATGCACGGCGAAGAGGGTGGACGCGTCATCCCCGTTGCGGCGGCGGATCAATACCTCGACCGCGACCTGCTCGAGGGGGTCGGGGAGTGCGTTCTCGATGATGAGGGCGGCGGTGAACGCGTCGCGGGTGCTCACGAGTTCCTGCTCGAGGCGCAAGCGCACGTGGGCGCAGACCCCGCCACTGTCGCCTTCGCCCAGAAACCGGACAATGTCCGCGCCGCCGCCGGCGGTGGGGCCGCAACTTTGGGCAAGGCCGATGACGCATTCGACCGCGTCAATGGCCTTGTTCAGGCCGCTGAGTTCGGCGCCCAGGGCTTCGGCGCAGGTCAAGCCGGCCTTGGTGCAGTCCCAGGCGGCGCCGGCGGACAGGTCCTCGGGCGGGTGACTGGCGCAACCGTAGAGGTCCTTCAGGCAATCCAACGCGTCGGGGATGACCAGATCAACCAGGCAGTTGAGGATGGCGAGCAGGCAGGGATCGCAGGAGCGGATCGAAGCGCTGCTGCCCGAACTCCCGCCGCCGCCGCCACCGCCGCCGCCGCCGCTACCACCGCTTGCGCCGCCACCCCAGCTGCCACCACCGCCGCCGCCGCAGCCACTTCCGCCAGCGTTGACAATCGCGATGGGGGCGTTGCCGCCGACATTGTTGTCGCCGCAGAGCAGTTGCCAGTTCAGGTTGGCCCCGACACTGCAACCGCCGCCGCCGGAGTGGAGGGCGGGACCCGCGAGCGCGGCGAGACCACCCGGGTTGTTTCGGGTGCGCCGGATCAGGAGCGGCACGGTCAGCGTGCTGCGGGCCGGCAGATCGCCCAGCGCTTCGATGAGCGGCTGGAAGGACCAGTCCGGGTGGGTGCCGAAGTTGAGCCGGGCCTTCTGGGCGGCCACCAGTCCGTGGTTCGTGATGCGCAGCTCGACCTGTGTGACGTCGGCGGTGTACTCGGAAAGATCCAGGAGCGCGGGGTCCACCGTGACGACCGGCATCGGCACAAACGCTTCAAACACGGTCTCGATGGTGATCCGGGTGCGGTCCTCGATTTCCGTGGGAACCACGGTCCAGATGTAGCGGACGGCTTCGCGAGGCAGGAAGGTCACGACGTTCGTTTCGAACCCGGCGGTCACGAGGCCGATGTCGCGGTAGCCGCGGTGTTGATCCGCTTTGACCTCGATCTGGTAGAAGCCCTCGGGGAGCTGGCGGACCACCCATTCGCCCCGGGCATCGGTGACGCCCTGGCCGACGCTTTCCTCGCTCACGGCGTCGCGCAGGGTGACGGCCGCGCCGGACACCTTGGGCGCCCCTTCGGCTTAGTAGGTGTATTCGTCCACGGCGGTGAGGCGCAGATCCCCCTTCGCCTCGGACAGGGCGCGGAACGTGAAGGGGACGTTGACCGTGCTCCCCGGGGTGGACACGACGAGATGGCCTTCGTAATTGCCGAGCGACAGGTCGGCGGCGGGCGTGAGTTGGAGCGTGACGCGGTTGGTCGCACCCGGGGTGATCGCCGGCAGGGGATTGGGGGAAGCCACACGCAACCAGGGCAGGGCCGGCAGCGCCACCTGGACGGGACCGGAAACCGCGCCGCCCTCGTTGATGACGTCAAAGCTGACCAGCGCCTGACCGCCGACCTTCATGCCGGCTTGCAGTTCGGTGGGCGCACGACCAGGCGGGGTTGCGCCGACGCCACCGTGAGGGGCAGGGAGAGATCGAGGCGGGCCCCCTCGGTGGTGGTGACGCGCAACACGATCGTGCCCTGGCCGGCTGACCCGGCGCCAGCCGCCAGGGCGAAGCCGAGCGGGATGGCGCCCATCCCGGGCAGGCGATTGCCTTCGGGCAACGAGGTGGTCACCTGGACGTTGGGGAGGTTGCTGACCACGGTCACCGTCAAGCCGGTCAGCGGCACGTCGCCCAGATTCTCGAGCAACACCCGCCCGGCCAGGCTGCCGGGCTCGTTGAGCCGGAGAGGTTCGACCGTCCCGGCGCGCATTCCGTGGAGGGTGAAACTGTCTTGGATCGGCGCGGAGGTGCGTCCGGGGTGTGCCGCGCCGATTTCGTAGAGCCCCGCTTCGCCGGGCAAGGGCCGGAAGGTTGCGGTGAAGCGGCCTTGATCGTCCGTGATGGCGGAGATGATCCGTTTGGTGCCGCGCACGGCGAGGTGGATATTGACGAGCACAAACGGGGCGGGACCACCCGAGGCGGTTTTCAGCGCGGTACCACGCAAGGTGACCGGGGTGCCGGCCGGAGCCGCGTCCACGTCGGCGTTGACGCTCGGCTGATAGGCCTCGATCACGCGCAGGGGCTGGCTCGAGAGGCCGGTATTGTTGTCCTCGAGGGCTTCGGCGATTTGGTTGGCGGTGTCGGTGGTGGCCACGATCCAGTAATCGCCCGGCACTTGCGGGAGCCGGATCTGGCGCGTCTGGCCGAAGTACTGGCCAACGGGAAGCGTGCCATTGAAGACGGTCTCGATCAGGAGCTGGTCGTCGCCGGGGGCGGGGTCGGAGGAGAGCGACACGCGGGTGACCCAGTTGGTGTCGGCGGGGGCCAGCCCCTGGTTGAGGACGCGGTATCCGACGTTGATGAACGACTCAGTCTCGGCCGTGGCGGGGAGGGTGAGCCCGGTGACCATCAGGTCGGGCCGGTTCCCATCGGTCACCGTCACGGTGGCCTGGCCGCTGGTGTAGCCGGCAGCGGAGGCGGTGATCACGACGCGCTGATTGCCGTCAGGCATGCGGTCGTCGAAGGTGGTGAGCGAGACGGTGTTGCTGGTCTGGTTCGCCGCGAGGGTGAGGCGGGGGGGCACGGTGGCTTCGGTGGGATCGCTGCTGGTCAGGGCGACCGTGATCGCGGGGCCGTTGGCCACGTTGCGGGAGACGGTGACGGTGGTGGCTTGCGGCAATCCCTCGGCAAGCAGGTCGCGGCCCGGCGCCACACTACTCAAGGCCGGGCCATCATCGTCAGTGATCGCGAGCGTGCGCGGCTCGCTCTGGGCCACAATGATCCCCGAGGTGGTGGCTTCGGCAAAGGCCTGGAGCACGGCCTGGCGCGAGCCGTCCACCATGGCGTTGTTCACGGGCGTCAACGGGACGCTGACCTGCGCCTGACCCGCCGGGATGAGGACGCGCCCGGGAACCGTCAAGGCCGCGGGGTTCGAATTGTGCAGGGACACGCTCAGGGAACGCAGGCTGGCCAGACCACGCGAGAGGGTGGCGGTCGTGGCGGCCGACCCCGCGGCTTCGCTGATGGTGTCCGTGGCCAGGGTCAACGAGAACGCGGGCAGATCGTCGTCGTTGATGGTGAACGCCGCGGCGGCGGGTTGATAACCTGTCGCCGAAGCCTGGACGCTGACCTGACGTGGCGGTTCGACCAGGGT
>JBBIVJ010000013.1:0-104240 GCA_037439785.1 Verrucomicrobiales bacterium
AGGCCACTGGCCTGCTGGTGTGGTGCAGACGTCCTCGCCTGCAAACTCCCGCAGCCGGGACGGCTGCACCACAGTCCCCCTGGGAGTGCAGGCCACTGGCCTGCTGGTGTGGTGCAGGTGTCTTGCCTGCAAACCCCCGCAGCCGGGACGGCTGCACCACAGTCCCCCCTGGGAGTGCAGGCCACTGGCCTGCCGGTGTGGTGCAGGCGTCTCGCCTGCAAACCCCCGCAGCGTTGACTGCCCATTCAGCCTTCTGCCTGCCGGCCGGAAGCCGGCGATACGGCAGGCCGGGAAGCCTGCGCCGCGTCGCGCCGCTGGTGTCTGGTTATCCGCCGGGTTGAAAGCGGCAGAGGACTGCCGCACTCCAGGACACTGCCACGCAGACAGGCGCCCGTTCTCTGGCGCTTCGGGAGAGGCACCGGCCCCTTCGGACTTCGACCCTGGGATTTGGTCCGGTCGGCAGGCGGTCCGCGACGTGTCCGCGGCGGCTACCGGGACGGCATCGCGCATCACCGTTCCTGCCTTCCTGAGTTCCCAATTCCCAACCTTCGCCCTTCGGCCTTCGCCACGTTGCCAAGCCTCTGCTGGCGGCTAAGCTTGCCGGCATGGTGTTTGACGCGTCGCTTGACGACCTGTTGCAGAAGGTCTGGGACGGTCAGCGGGTCAGCCGCGAAGAAACGCTCCGGCTGGCCGGTCTCCCCCTCGAGGAACTGGGCGCGCTGGCCGACCGGCGTCGCCAGCGCGCCAAGGCCGCCGCCTACGCGGGCCGCGGCAACGCGGTGGTGACCTACAATGTGGACCGCAACATCAATTACACCAACGTCTGCAACGTGTATTGCAAGTTCTGCGCGTTCTACCGTACTGAAAAAGATGCCGACGCCTACGTCCTTTCCCTGGCCGAACTGGACCAGAAGATCGAGGAAACCCTCGCCCGGGGCGGCACGCAGATTCTCCTCCAGGGCGGCCACCACCCCAAACTGACCAAGCAGTGGTACCTGGACCTGCTGGACCACGTGAAGGCGAAGTTTCCCCAGGTGAACCTGCACGGCTTCAGCCCCAGCGAGTTCATCCACTTCCGCGAGGTTTTCCAGGAGCCGTTGGAGCAAATCCTGGCCGACTTCCGCGCCGCCGGGCTGGGCAGCATCCCCGGCGGCGGCGGGGAAATCCTGGTGGACCGCGTGCGCCGGCGCATTTCGCCGCTCAAGGCGATGAGTGACGACTGGCTGGAGGTCATGGACACGGCCCATCGCCTGGGCCTGTACTCGACCGCGACCATGATGTTCGGCCATGTCGAGACGCTCGAGGACCGCCTCGAACACCTCGACCGCCTGCGCCAGCAACAGGACCGCTCGCTGGCCCGCCGCCGGGCGGCCGGCGTCGGGACGGACCCGGCCACCGGCTCGCCCTATGCGCCGGGCGACGGCCCGGGCTGTTTCACCGCCTTCATCGGTTGGACCTTTCAGCCGGAAAACACGCGGTTGCGGCTGCCGCCGGTCGGCGCGCACGAGTACCTGCGCACCCAGGCCCTGGCCCGGATTTTTTTGGACAACTTCGAGAATGTGCAGAGCTCCTGGGTCACCCAGGGACCGGAGATCGGGCAGGTGGCGCTCCGGTTCGGGGCCAATGACCTGGGGAGCATCATGATCGAGGAAAACGTGGTCTCCCGGGCCGGCGCCACCTTTCGGATGACGGTGGCGGACATGCACCGGCTCATCCGCGACCTCGGCTACGAGCCCTGCCAGCGCGACAACTGGTACCGGTTGGTGGAGCCGGTCGGTGCGGGCGGCGGGTGCGGCTGAACGGGGCGCCGGCTAAAACCTCGACCCCCGGGACCGCCCCGCCTACGCTGCGGGCGCCATGATGGACCCACGTTACCCCCAACTGGCCCGTTTGATGGTCGAGTACTCGACCGCCGTGCGCCGGGGCGATCCGGTGATGCTGGACCTCATTGAATGCCCGGATGAATTCGGCGTGGCCCTGATCCGGGCGGTGCGCGAGGCCGGCGGCATCCCGCTGGTCGAAGTGCGCCGCAACCGGCTCACGCGGGAGTTGATGCGGGGCACCGACGCCCGGCACGCGACGCTGGTGCGGGACATCGAGCTGCACCGCATGAAGCGGGTGCGGGCTTACATCGCCGTGCGGGGCGCCCTCAACGTCAACGAGGCGGCGGACGTGCCCTCGGACCGGCTGGCCCTGTTCACCCGCACCCTGCGGCCGGTGCTGGACCGGCGCCTCAACCACACTCGCTGGGTGGTCCTGCGCTGGCCCACGCCCTCGCTGGCCCAGGCCGCCGGCATGAGCACCGAGGCGTTCGAGGATTTCTTCTTCCGCGTCTGCACCCTGGATTACCGCCGCATGGCCCGGGCCATGGCCCCGCTGGTGCGCCGCATGAAGCGCGCCGACCGCGTGCACCTCAAGGGGCCGGGCACGGACCTGACCTTCAGCATCCGCGGCATCGGCGCCACCCCCTGCAGCGGCCTGCGCAACCTGCCCGACGGCGAGGTCTTTTCCTGCCCCACCCTCCGCTCTGCCAACGGCGTCATCCGCTTCAACACCCCTGCCGTGTACGTCGGCACGCGGTTCGACAACATCTGCCTCGAGCTCCGCAACGGGCGCATCCACCAGGCCACCGGCTCCCCGGAACGGCGGCTGAACGAAATCCTGGATACCGACCGCGGCGCCCGCTACATCGGCGAGTTCTCCCTGGGCTTCAACCCCCACATCCGCGAGCCGATGGGCGATACGCTCTTCGACGAAAAGATCGCCGGCTCGTTGCACTTCACCCCCGGCCAGGCCTACGTCGGTTGCGGCAACGGCAACCGCTCGGCCGTGCACTGGGACCTGGTCCTGATCCAACGCCCCGAGTACGGCGGCGGCGAGGTGTGGTTCGACGGCGAATTGATCCGCAAGGACGGCCGCTTCGTGCCCCGCGACCTCCAGGGCCTCAATCCCGAGCGGCTGGCCTGAGCGTGCCGCCCGCGGCCGTGCTTTTTGCTTCCCAAGCCCCGCCGCCTTCCTAGGCTCTCGGCCGAAGACCTATGCCCAAACCGCACACGTACAAATTCTGCTTCGGCCCGTGGAACCTTAGCGAGGGCCAGGACCCCTACGGCCCTCCCACGCGCCCCGTCCAGTCCTTCGACTGGAAGCTCGAGCAGCTCAAAAAGCTCGGCTTCGACGCCATGATGTTCCATGACGACGATGCCGTGCCGGACATTGACAACAAGAGCGCCGACCAGATCCGGGCCGAGGCCCGCGCGCTCAAGAAGAAACTCGCCGACGCCGGCATCGCTGCCGAGATCGTCGCCCCCCGGCTCTGGTTCGACCCCCGCACCGTGGACGGCGCCTACACCAGCAACGACCCCAAGTGCCGCCAGTACGCCATCGAGCGCTCACTCCGCTGCATTGACGTGGCCAACTACCTGGGTTGCGACCTCATCGTCCTGTGGCTGGCCCGCGAAGGGTCCTACATCCGCGAAAGCAAAAACGCCCGCAAGTGCGTGGACTACCTGGTCGAGGCCATCAACCGGATGCTCGCCCACGACCCCAAAATCCGCATCGCCATCGAACCCAAGCCCAACGAGCCGATGGACCTGGCCTACATCCCCACCATCGGCCACGCCCTGGCCCTGGCCAATTTGACCGACGACCCCAAGCGCGTCGGCTGCCTCATCGAAACCGCCCACGCCCTGCTCGCCGGCCTGGACCCGGCCGACGAAATTGATTTCGCCTGCGCCTTCGGAAAGCTCTGGTCCCTCCACCTCAACGACCAGAACGGCCTGAAGTTCGACCAGGACAAACCCTTCGGCTCGGCCAACCTCCGCGTGGCCTTCAACCAGGTCCGTGCCCTCGAACGCAACGGCTACGGCCGCCGCGGCGAATATGTCGCCTTCGACGTCCACCCCTTCCGCACCACCAAGGTCGAACACTGGACCCTCCACCTCGAAAACAGCCGCCGCACCTTCCTGCGGCTGGTGGAAAAGGCCCGCACCTTCCCCGAGGCCGAGGCCCAGCGCCTGATCAAGGACCGCAACTACGCCGCGCTGGACCAGCTCGTGCTCGAGCACCTCATGGGCAAGTGACCTTTAGTGGGGAACCCACCCCACGCCCGCCGGCCGCGCCCCGGCGGGCTTTTTTGTTGCTGAACCGTCTCCCGCCTCCGGGCGGGCGCCGGCACAAAGGCGGGCGGCACCACTCCATCAATTACCGAGGTCGTGGCGGCAGGTTTCTCGGCCGGCCGTGTCACCGACTTCCCAATCGGCCTGGCGCCCGGGCCTCAGCGCGGCCGCTCGGTGATCTCGAAGGGGATGGCCGGCAGGACGAAGGCGGGGGCACGCTGCCTGGCCCCGACCGCGGCGGGACGGTTGGTCGAGGTGGCGGGGCGCGACGCTCGGGCGGCCAGGATCAGGTTGCCCTTTTGACCCGGTTGGAGGCGTTCGGGGTCGGCCTGCAGCCGGATTTCCAGTCCATGGCGGCCCGGGGTGGTGTCGGCCAGCGCCAACCCTTCCGGTGCCTCTTCCAACTCGAACCGGAACTGTCCCGCCCAGCGGGCAAAGGGCACCCCCAGCGCAACCGTGCCCGTGCCGCCGGCCGGAATCCGCACCGGGGTGGCGCTCAATAGCCGCACGCGGGGCGCGGGCCGAGGCGATTCGAGCACGCTGGCCAGCCATTCCTGCGCAGGGACCAGGTGGTGGTAGAAAAACGCCTGCATCCGCTCGTCGGCGGGTACGGCCGGGCGTTCCAACTCACGGCCATCCACCCGCGCCCGGCCGACCATCCGCAGCGGCCGCGGCTCCGGCGAGGGGTCGGGCGGCAGGGTCAAGGTCACGCGCACCTTCTCCAGGCCGGCGGGCACCCACGCGCCACCGAGGCTGAACCCCGGCGGCGCATCGGCCAGGGCCAGGTGGATGTCCCCGGCGAAGCCATCGCGACGCAGCGCCCAGACCGTGAGCGGCACCGTGGCGCCGGCGCGGCCGTGGAGGGCCGAAGGCACCACCCGCAGTTCGAAGTCCGGCTGCGGCGGGCCGAGGCGCAGGCGGTAGCCGAACTCGGGCCCGCCCTTGCCCTGGGCGTCTTCGAGGCGCACGCGGTAAACGCCGTCCGCCGGCAGGGTGACGCGCAGGTAGGCATCCGCGTGGTGCGTGTCCAGACCTCGACCAGGATCGGGCTGATCGTCGTTGGCGGCCAGCTCCCGGCCCGCCGCATCGGTGAGCACCAGGCGGGCATCCAATGGCGAGCCCAGCCGGCGGGCGCGGACCTCCGCGACCACGGTTTCCCCGGCCTGACCACGCAGCGCGAACCAGTCCACTTCACCGGCGGGGTCAATCCGGCCGTTGATCACGACCGGCAGGTCCAGGAGCGGGGCGGTGGCTGCAAGGTCGTTGGGGGAGGTCTCGACCCGTACCGGCAGTGCATCGGTCGCCAGCCAGACTTCGTTCAGCCAGGAGGAGCCGGCAGGCGGTTCCGCGCGAAAAATCCCCGGCTCGGACCGGTGCACGGTCAGTTCGGTTGCGGGCAGGTTCCAACCGCTCATCCGGGCGGTCCAGGGGCGGTGGACCGGCCCGCCCAAGGGCTCGACGCCAGTGACGAAGGGCAGTTCGCCCAGCGTGAGGTGATACACGAAGTCCTCGCGGCCGCGGTACAGGGCGTCGCGCAGTTCGAGGGTGTAGGTGCCGTCGGCGGGGACTTCGTAGAGGATCACCGGATCGGGCTGGAGGCGGTAGTCATCGCAGTAGGCGACCTCCCGGTCCCGGGCGTCGCGCAGGGTCAGAACGGCCTGGAACCAGCCGGGCACGGCGTCGGCCAGGAAGGGGATGAGCGCGCGCGCCTGGACCATGAACACCAGACGCTGACCGCGTCGCGCTTGGAACCGGAAGCGGTCCACTTCGCCGGGAAAGAGGCGGCCGTTGACCACCACGGGCAGGTCCACCGCGAGCGGCTCCTTGGCGGGAGTGGTTGCCGGCCCGGACCGGCCCGAGCGAAGGGCCGCGCGCGGGTTGGCCTCCGACGAGGTTGCCGGCGTGGCCGGTTCGGGTTCTTTCACCTCCGGCAGGGTGCCGACGAGGAAGCGCAGGGGCGGGGTGAGGCCGGTGTCGGTGACCAGGCGCAGTTCGCGCGAACCGGGCGCGGCGTCGGGGGCGAGCCGGACGCGGAAGGTGAGCGTTTCGGCGAGGGCGGGGTTGGCCTGGCGATTGGGGGCGCGGGTGGCGAGCTGGCGGCGGATTTCCGCAACCCGGCTGGCGTCGGCCTCGGTCCAATGGGTGGCGGCGGTGCGGCGCTTCTCCTGCAACTGCTCGAGTTCGTTGCGAAGCTGGTTGAACTCGCGCGGGGTGAGCGGCCGGGAGTAATCCAGCAGGGTGGCCTCGAACCCGCCGCCGCTCAGGTAGAGGTTGGTGGCGCCCGCGAAGGCCTGTCCGCCCACCTGCACCACGAAGGTGGTGCCTGCGCGGCCGCCGGCCGGGTAAACATAGGCGGGCGCCGGCTCGCGCACCTGCTGGGCCGCGGCGGGCAACCAGCCCGGCCCCATCAGTGCCAGGGCGAGGGCCGCCGCGCCGCGCCGCCGGGCAAACTTCCCCTTGCGGGGTGGGCATGAGGCGGGCGACCGGTCCGGGGAGTTCATGGCCGTCACATGATTTCGCGCAGCAGGCCGCCGCGAGGGGTGGAGTCGCTGGCGGCAGGCAGCACCGTGACGCCCCGGCCTTCGGGGTGCGGCAACCGGGCGGCGGGATCAATGCCGAGCAGTTCGTAGATGCTGGCCAACAGGTCGGCCGGGTAGATAGGGCGCTCGCGCAGTTCCTCGCCGGTCCGGTCCGAGGCGCCGCTCACCCGGCCGCCCTTGAAGCCGCCGCCGGCCACCACGGCAGAGAAGACGCGACTGAAGTGGTTGCGGCCGCCGTTCCAGGGGGGGGCCCACTGGACGCGAGGGGTGCGGCCGAACTCGCCGCTCCACCAGACGATGGTCGAGTCGAGCAGGCCGCGGTCGGCCAGGTCGGCCAGCAGGGTGGCGAAGCCGCGGTCCATCTCGGGCAGTTTGCGGCGCATGGTTTGGAAGTGCTGTTTGTGGGTGTCCCAGCCCTTGTAGTTGAGGGTCACATAGGGCACGCCGCGCTCGACCAGCCGGCGCGCCAGCAGGCAGGACTGGCCAAACGTGTTGCGCCCGTATCGGTCCCGGAGTGCGTCGGGTTCCTGCGACAGGTCAAAGACCTTGCCGGCGTCGCCCAGGATCAGGTCGTAGGCCTGTTCTTCCGCGGCGTAGTGGGCCTGGAGGGTGGCATCGCCGGGCAGGGCACGGCCCAGGGTGTTGAGGCGCTGAAGCAGGGCGCGCCGGCTCTGCTGGCGCTCGGTGCCGATGCCGGGGGCCGCGATGCCCTCGACTTGAAACGGCGTGCGGGCGGGGTCGCCCCCGGTGGCAAACGGCTTGTAGCGGCAGCCGAGGAATCCCGCTTCGGAAAACCGCCCCTGCGGCTCGGTGAGCACGATGTAGGGCGGGATCAGGCCGCGGTAGCCCGCGCCGTAGCCCTTGAACAGGGCGGTGACCGCGCCCGCGGCGGGAAAGACCTCGCGTCCCCCCGGGGCGTGGCCGGTCTGCACGATGTAGGAGGCGGTCTCGTGGCCGTTGTGGCCGTGGGTCATGCCGCGGAGGATGGCGTACTTGTCCGCCTGCCGGGCCAGCTCGGGCAGCAGTTCGCCCACCTGGATGCCGTCCACGTTGGTGGGCAGCGCGCGGGCCAGGGGGCCGCAGAAGTCGTAGCCGGCGTCGGGTTTGGGGTCGAACGTGTCCAGGTGGCAGGGGCCGCCCCACATCCAGATCTGGATGACGGCGCGGGCGCGGGCCGGGCGGGTAGCCGCGCGGGCGCGCAGGCCCCAACCGTTGACCAGTAACAACCCCGCGGCGCCGAACAGGCAGCGGCGGAGGGCCTCGCGGCGACTCAGGCCGGGCAGGCCCAGACGGCTCAGGAGACGTTCGGCGTCGCGCGCCCAGGAGCGATCGAGATGGGGAAGGGGCAGGTTCATGGCAACGGGGTCAAGAGGGTCGGTGCGCCGGCGGTTTTCAATGGCGGTAAAGAAACTCGGGGCTGTTGATCAGGGCCCAGGCGACGTCGAGGAAGGTGTCGCGGGAGTTGTGGGTGCGCGCGTACTCGGCCACGGCTTGACGCTCCTCGTCGCTGGGCGGGCGCGAGAGTAGGGTCAGGTAAAGTTCGGTCAGCGTTTCGGCCGGCGGGCGGCGGGCGGTGATCAGTTCCCGCAGGCGAGGTCCTTGTTCGAGCTTGCGCTGGATGTGGGTGGAGTTGAGCAGATGGAGGCACTGGGCAGGGGAGGGTTGGCGGTTGCGCTCGGCCCACAGGCCGGTGTCACGCGGGGGGCGGCCGAACAGTTCCAGGAACGGGCTGGTCAGGCTGCCATCGGGCAGGGCCACGGCCCGCACGTCGGGCGGGATGACGGTGAACGGCTCGGGGATGGGGCTGATGTAGGTTTCGGCGGTGCCGGTGATCTGGTTCAGGGCGTCCACGAGCACCTCGGCTTCCAGCCGGCGCAGGGGGTAGTGGGCGAAATGGGCCGCGGCGCGGGGATCGTCCGTGGCCGGCACACTGGCGCGCTGGTAGGTCTGGGAATTGAGGATGACCCGGAGCAGGTGGGGGAGGTCGAACTGCGCGCGCACCAGCTCGCCGGCCAGGTAGTCCAGCAGCGCCGGGTTCGCCGGCGGGTTGTCCGGGCGGAAGTCGTCCGGCTCGTGCACGATGCCGCGGCCCCAGACCCAGGCCCAGATGCGGTTGGCTAGCGCCCGGGCGAACCAGGTGTTGGTGGGGCTGACCAGCCAGTCGGCAAAGACCCGACGGGGGTCCTGGCCGGGCTCGAGGTGCGCGGGGGTGCCGTCCGGGAAGACCGCGCTTTGCCACAGGCCGTTGGTGGCCTTGGTCGGGTCGTGGAAGACAATCTCCTCCTTCCATTCCCCGGTCGGTTTGTAGCCGACCTGGGAAAAGAAGGCCGCCAGACCGGCCAGCCGGGCCTCCGGCCAATGCTCCGCGCGGCTGGCCAGGAAGGTCAGCGCCACGGCGCGGGCGAGGCCGGCTGGCTCGCGGTTTTGCACGGCGCGGTAGAAATTGGCGGGGCCGTCGCGGAAGTTGCTGCCGCTGGCGGTGAGCAGTTCGTGCACGAACCGGTCCAGTGGTTGGCGGGTGCGAAGGCGCTCGCGAATCCAGCGATGGTACGCCTGGGCGGCGTTGGGCCAGAGGTTGATGGGGAACTCGGCCTTCACGCGGAGCAGGTCGCTCCAGTGCATCGCCCAGTAGTCCGCGAATTCCGGCCGGGCCAGGAGGGACTCGATGAGCCGGACGCGCTTGTCCGGCGCGGGGTCGTCCAGAAACTCCCGCACCTCGCTCGCGGTGGGTAGCAGGCCGAGGACATCGAGGAACACGCGCCGCACGAACACCGCGTCCGAGCAGGGCTCGGCCGGCCGCCAACCGTGGGAGGCCAGGTCGGCCAGGACCAGGTGGTCCACGGGCGAGGAGGGCGCGGGCGTTTGCGGTTTGCCGAAGAGGTCCCCGGCAGGTGAACACCAAGCCAACACACCAACCAGCACGCCCACGCCCCCCCGCCAAAGCCAGTCCCCCCGACGGCACTTTGCCCCCTGGCCGCGATCGTTTCCCGATGAGCTCATGAGCCGGACCAGGGACCGGACGCCGGCCATCTTCCCGCGGTTACATGGAAGGTGGAACTGCGCGCGCGAGAAAGCCGTTTCATCCGCGCAAGCCGCGGCGTTGGAGATGCGGGAATCCGGATACCTCGTGACCCCGGGGCGGGGAAAGGGCAAGCGGGTGGTGGTGTTGAGGGCGGCGGCTGCGTTCGGCCATGAAGTGAGACTGGCCGGGCTGGTCATGGTGAAGCCCTTGGCAGCAGGTGTCCGGGCGACGGAGTTCACCAGGGATGCCGGGCGCGCCCAGAGGATGGCAAATGGGGCGCGCGGCTGCGGCGGGCGCTCAGGACTTTGATCTTCACCACCGGGGGTCACGATGTCCCCGGTCTTGCCCAGGGCCGCAGGACTAACCGCTTGCCCAAGCCCGCCACCCGGCGCCATGCTGCCGGGCCATGCTTGAGGCACTCAAAGAAGCGGTCTGCCAGGCCAACCTCGATCTGGTGCGCACCGGCCTGGTCCTCCAAACCTTCGGCAACGTCAGCGGCGTGGACCGCGAGCGCGAGGCCCTGGTGATCAAACCTTCCGGTGTCGGCTACGCCGAGCTGCGCCCGGAGCACCTGGTGGTGGTGTCCCTGACCAGCGGCGAAGTGATCGAAGGCGCCCTGCGGCCCAGCTCGGACACGCCCACCCACCGCGTGCTCTACCGCGCCTGGCCCCAGGTGGGCGGCATCGCCCACACCCACAGCCCCTGCGCCACCGCCTGGGCCCAGGCCGGACGCGAAATCCCCCCGCTGGGCACCACCCATGCGGATTTCTTCGACGGCCCCGTGCCCTGCACCCGCGACCTGAGCCCGGCCGAAATCTGGGACGAGTACGAAGCCAACACCGGCGAGTCCATCGTCCGCCGCTTCGCGCGACTGGACCCGCTGCGGCTGCCGGGCGTGCTGGTCCTGCATCACGGACCCTTTGCCTGGGGCCGCACCCCGGCCGAGGCGGTGCACCACGCCGAGGCCCTTGAATTCATCGCCCGCCTGGCCTTCGACACCTACCAGATCAACCCGCGCACGCCGCCGATGCCTGATGCGCTGCTGAACAAGCATTTTCACCGCAAGCACGGCCCCGCCGCCTACTACGGCCAGCCCGGCCATTGAACCGCCAGGCGGAAGGCCGGCCGGCCCCGACCCGAGTACCCTTCGCCGATTGGCAATCGGCGATACGGCAGGCTGGAAACCTGCGCTACATCGCCGGCCCGCCCGCCCCGGCATAAACCGACGGACTGGCAGGTCCCTTGCGTGACCGCGGCGGCTCAGGGCATCCCACATCAGGCTTATTGTGGCGCACCGGACTTGCCCGGGCAGGCGGCGGGCGCACAATGGCTCCATGCAAGCCGCCCAGTTGTACCTGTTGTTCTTCCTGGTGTCCGCCCTGCCGCTGGCTGCCGCGCCGCCGCCGCTGGTCAAACTCGAAGCCGTGCCCTTCACGCAGGTCGAGATCACCGACGCCTTCTGGGCCCCACGCCGGGAGACCAACCGCCTGGCCTCGATCCCGGTCAACCTCGACAACCTCGAAAAGGCCGGCAACCTTGCCAACCTCCGCCGCGCCGCCCTGGGCGAGACCAACCGCTTCGACGGCCTGGTCTTCATGGACTCGGACGTGTACAAGGCCCTCGAGGCCGCCGCCTACACCCTGGCCACGAACCCCGACCCCGAGCTGGAGCGGCGGCTGGACCAGATCATCGCCCTGCTCGCCGCGGCACAGCAGCCCGACGGCTACCTCAACAGCTACTACACGGTGAAGGAGCCGGGCCGCCGCTGGGTAAACCTGCGCGACAACCACGAACTGTACTGCGCCGGTCATCTCTTCGAGGCCGCTGTCGCGCATTATCAGGCCACGGGCAAGACCAACTTCCTGACCATCGCCCGACGGTTCGCTGATAACATTGACTCGGTCTTCGGCCCGCCCCCCAAACGGCTGGGCTACCCGGGGCACCCGGAGATCGAGCTGGCACTGGTCAAGCTCTGGCGCGTCACCGGCGAGCGCCGCTACTTCGATCTGGCCCGCTTTTTCGTGGAAAACCGCGGCCGGAAGTTCTTCGCCACCGAACACCGCACCCCGCCCGAGCGCTACGACGGCACCTACTGGCAGGATGACGTGCCCATCTTCGACCACCAGAACATCAAGGGCCACGCCGTGCGCGCCGCCTACCTCATGTCCGGGGTGACCGACATCGTGCGGGAGACCGAAGACCCCCGGCTGCTGCGGATGCTGCACCGGGTCTGGCGCAACACCACCGAGCGCAACCAGTACCTCACCGGCGGCATCGGCCCCAGCGCCCACAACGAGGGTTTCACCGAGGACTACGACCTGCCCAACCTCACCGCCTACCAGGAGACCTGTGCCACCATCGCCCTGGCCCAGTGGGCGCACCGGCTGGCGCTGTTGCACGCGGATGCGCGCTTCGCGGACGTGGTCGAACGGGCGCTCTACAACGGCGTGCTGGCGGGTGTCTCCCGCGACGGCAGGCGGTTTTTCTACGTGAACCCGCTGGAAAGCAGCGGCCGGCACCATCGCTCGGCCTGGTTCAGTTGCGCCTGCTGCCCGCCCAACGTGGCCCGCACCCTGGCCTCGCTGGGCGGCTACGCCTATGCCACCGGCTCGAACGCACTGTACGTGAACCTCTATATCCAGGGCGCGGTCCGTGCGGCGGTCGCCGGCCAGGAAGTTCACCTGCGGGTCCAGACCGATTATCCGTGGGAGGGCCGGGTGCGGTTCGAGTTCGCCCGGGCCGGCGGCGGGCCGTTTGCCCTGCGGCTGCGGCAGCCCGGTTGGTGCCGCGCGGTGAAGGTGACGGTGAACGGCGAGCGGTGGGCCGGTTCCCCCGTCGAGCGCGGCTACCTGGTGCTCGAGCGCGCCTGGCAGACCGGCGACCGCGTCGAGCTGGACCTGGCCCTGCCGGTGGAGCGGGTGGTGGCCCACCCGAACGTGAAGGCCAACCGCGGCCTGTTCGCCCTCCAACGCGGCCCGCTGGTCTATTGCCTCGAACAGGTGGACCAGCCCGAGCCGCTCGCCGCCCTGTACTTCTCGCCCGAGGAACCGCTGGCCGAACAGCGCGACGCCGACCTGCTCGGCGGCGGCGTGGTCCTGGAAGGCCTGGCGCGCGTGGCCCCCGAGCTGGAGTGGCACCGCCGCCTGTACCAACCCCTGCCTCCGGCCCGCCCGGTCAGCTTCCGCGCCATTCCCTACCATGCCTGGGACAACCGCGCGCCGGGGCCGATGAAGGTCTGGTTGCCCACCGGCCCGCCGTTGCCGCGCGTGGGCGGCCCGGAAACGCGCGCCCGCGTCACGGTTTCCTTTGCCAACAACAACTCCCGGCCGGAAGGCATTCACGACGGCGTCGAGCCGGCACGCAGCGGCGAGCAACCGGCCGCGCTCTGCCACTGGTGGCCGCATCGGGGCACCGTCGAATGGGCCCAGTACACCTGGCCGCAGCCGCTGACGGTGACCGGTGCGCGGGTGTACTGGTTCGACGACACCGGCCGCGGGGCCTGCCGCCTGCCGGTGCGCTGGCAGGTGGAATACCTGGAGGACGGGGCGTGGAAACCGGTCGCCGCCCAGGGCGACTACCCGGTGGTGCTGGATCGCTGGTGCGAGGTGCGGTTCGAGCCGGTGACCACCACGGCGCTGCGGCTGGTGGTCGCCCTGCAACCGGACTGGGCCGCCGGCGTGCACGAGTGGCAGGTTCTCGAACTCGAGGAAGACTGAGCCCCCGCCCGGTGCGGCCCATGCCCCGCGTCACGATCCTGCCGGTCGAGTTGTCCGCCGAGATGGTTGCGGGCGAAAGCCTGCTGGACGCGGGCGAGCGCGCGGGGGTGGAAATGGTGGCCGGCTGTTTCAACACCGCCTGCGGGACCTGCGTGGTCGCGGTCGAGGCCGGCCAGGAACACCTCACGCCCCCCACGCCAGCCGAGCGCGCGCTGCTGCGGGCGATGGGGCGCGACGCGGCGCGGTTTCGGCTGGCGTGCACGGCGCGGGTGCGGGAGGGCGACGTCATCATTCGACAACTGGACTGAAGGAGGCTTGTGATGCGAACCGGGTGGAGGATCGGGAGCGGCGGCTGGGGGCTGGTTGGGGCGCTGTGCGGCGTGCTGGCCGAAGCACCCCGGCCCCTGACCGCGCGCGCCTGGGTGGAGGCTGAGGGACCGCGGGTGATGGCGCACCGCGGCTACAGTGCGCGGGCGCCGGAGAACACGCTGCCGGCCTTCCGGCTGGCGTTGGCGGCCCGCGCCGATCTGGTCGAACTGGATTACCACCACACCGCGGACGGTGTGCCGGTGGTGGTGCATGACCGGAGGCTGGACCGCACCACCGACGCCGTGGCCCGCTGGGGCGGACGGGAGCTGGCGGTGCGCGAACTGTCCGCGGCGCGGCTGGCTGAGCTGGACGCCGGCGGGTGGTTTGCTCCGGTTTTTGCAGGCACGCGCCTGCCCACGCTGCGCGAGGCGCTCGAGACCATCCAGGCGGGCGGCGTGACGCTCATCGAGCGCAAGGCCGGCGATGCCGGGACGCTGGTCCGGCTGTTGCGCGCGCACGGCTGGCTCGAGCAGGTGGTGGTGCAGTCGTTTGACTGGGACTTTGTACGGGCCGCGCGCCGGTTGGCTCCGGAACTGGTGCTGGGGGCGTTGGGACCTCCCTCCATCCGCGGAGGGCGCCGGCTTTCCGAGGAGGAAAAAGTCCTGTCGCTCGAATACGTGGCCGAAGTCCGGGAGCTGGGGGCGCAGGTGGTGGTCTGGAATCGCCAGGTCACTGCGGCCGCCGTGGCGACGGCGCACGCGGCCGGTCTGCGGGTGTGGGTGTACACTATCAACGACCCGGCCGAGGCGGCCGCCCTGGTGGCCCTGGGGGTGGACGGCATCATCACGGGCGACCCGGCGGCGATCGACCGGCGGCTGCGGCCCGAACCGGATGAGGCCCCCGGACCTCCGCCCACCCGCCGCATCCCCACGCCCCTGCCGGAACGTCCGGGCAACATCCATCTCAAAGGTGAAACGGTCCGGGTCCGACTGCCGGAGGATTTGCCGGCGGAGGCGGACCGCTGGCGGGTAAAGGATGACCGCGGGCGGGAAGTGCGGCAGGGCCGGCTCGAGCCGGCCGAGCGGACAGCCGGCGCGCCGCTGGAGCTTGGCCCGCTCGGCGTGGGGTGGTACCGGATTGAATTCGACACGCCACGACAGCCCGCAACGGCCTGGACCACCGCGGCGGTGCTGCGTCGGCTGGCGGCACCGGTGCCGGGGGATTCACCGGTGGGGCTGGACGTGGCGGCGGCGTGGTTTGCGTCCCGCGATCGCGCGGGCCAGGAGCGCTTCGCCAACCTGGCCGCCCTGGCCGGCGTGAACTGGGTGCGCGACCGGCTCCGCTGGCGCGACCTCCAGCCCGTGCCCGGCCCGCTGGTGACCGGCGAGACCACTTATGACACGGCCGCTGCCGTGCAGCAGGCCGCCGGCTTGAAGGTGCTGCAGGTGTTTCACGACACCCCGCCCTGGGCGCGGGAGACGCCGGAGGCGGGCGGGCGGTTTGCTCCGGACTTGCGGCACGTTTTCGAACTGGCCCGCGCGCTGGCCGTGCGGTTCCGGGGCCGGGTGGCGGCGTGGGAGCCGTGGAACGAGGCCAACATCGCCGTCTTTGGCGGGCACACGGTGGACGAGATGTGCGCGTGGCAGAAGGCGGCGTGGCTGGGGTTCAAGGCGGGTGATCCGGAGGTGCTCGTGGGCTGGAACGTGACCGCGGCGGTCCCCACCCCGGAACACACCGTCGGGGTGCTGGCCAACGAGACCTGGCCGTACTTCGACACCTACCACATCCACAGCTACGACTGGCCCCACGCCTACCATGAACTCTGGGCACCGGCGCGCGCCGCGGCGACCGGCCGGCCGCTGTGGGTGACCGAGGCGGACCGGGGCACGCCCCATTTGCAGCAGGCCCCCTGGTTCGACCAGGACCCCCGCCTGGAGCGGCTGAAAGCGGAGTGGATGGCCCAGGCCTTCGCCGCGAGCCTGTTCGCCGGCGCGCGGCGGCATTTCCATTTCATCCTCGGCCACTACGTCGAGCCCAACGGCATCCAGTTTGGGTTGTTGCGCCGGGATGCCACGCCGCGCCCCGCCTACGTGGCGCTGGCCGCGGTGGGTCGTTGCCTGGCGGGAGCGCGGGTGCTCGGCCGCTGGCGGCCGGCCGGCGACGTGCACGTGTACGCTTTCCGCGCGTGGCCCGACGGCCGGGAGCGGGACGTGCTGGTGGCGTGGGCGGAGCGGGAGGTGGACTGGGCCGGGCGGGGCGAGTGTCGCGTGGCCTGGAAACCGAAGGAGGCGCTCGAGGTGGAGGCGGTTACCGATTACCTGGGCCGTGCCCTGCCGGCGGCGTGGCCGGAGGAGCTGACTTCCGCGCCGGTGTTCATCTTTTTGCCCGCGGGAAGGGCGTTGCACCTGCCGCTGGAACCGCCGCCCGCGCCGGAACCGCGCCGGACCGGGGAAGCCGCGTCGGTGGTGCTGCAATTGAGTCTGCCCCGAACCGCCACCGTCCGCGTCCAGGACCGGCCGTGGTCGGAGGGGTATGCCCGGGCCGTGCGGGCGGGAGAGGGGTTGGAGTTGGCGGTGCACGTGTACAACTTCGGTCCGGCGGCGGTGCGGGGTCGGGTGCGGGTCGAGCGCGCGCCGGCGGGCTGGCAGGTGGAGGTGCCCGCGCCGGATTATACAGTCGAGCCGGGAGGCCGGCAGACGCTGCGCGGCTGGTTGGAGGTGCCCGCCGGGGCGACCACACGCGATGGCTGGTTGGTGTGGCGCGCCGAGGGGCAAGGGGGCGAACGGCCGGTGCTGGCGTTTCGGGTGCGGGTCAAGGATTGAGCCGCGCGGCGTGTGGCCGGGCCATGTTCCGTTGGACAAGCGGGGCGGCTTCGGGCTATCTGGGCGCGATGCGAAGGGCGTGTGTTCCGTGCCTGCTGGCGGTGCTGGTGGCCCTGGCTGCGGGCTGCCGCCGGGACGGCCCGACCGCGACGGCTGACGAGGCGGGGGCGCGCGGGCGGGTGCCGCATCTGGACCACGCGCAGCCGCGGTTGCCGACATTGAAGCTGTGGCTGGGCGGGCAGGAGATCACGGCCGAGGTGGCCCGCCGGTCGGTCGAGCTGGCCACGGGGATGATGTACCGCACCAACCTGGGGGAGATGGAGGGGATGTTGTTCGTGTTCGGCCGGCCGTTTCGCGCGGCCTTTTACATGCGCAACACCACCGTGCCGTTGACCGCCGCCTACCTGGACCCGGAGGGGCGGATTCTGGAATTGCACGACCTGGAGCCGTTGAACGAGCGGCCGGTGGAGTCGGCCTCGGAGCAGGTGCAGTTCGTGCTCGAAATGCCGCGAGGCTGGTTTGCACGGCATGGGGTGGCCACCGGGGCGGTGGTGCGCACACCGTATGGTGGTCTGGGGGAGGTGGATTGGGTGACGCTGGGGCCGCGGCGGCCGGCCGCCACCCCGCCACGGCCATGAAGCTGGCGCTGGCCCAGATCAACACCACCGTGGGTGACCTGGCCGGGAACGAGGCGGCCATCCGGCGGGCCTACGAGCGGGGGGCGGCGGCGGGGGCGGCGTTGGTGCTGGTGCCCGAACTGGCCACGACCGGCTACCCGCCGCGGGACCTGCTGTGGCGGCGGGGCTTTGTGCGCCGCAACCGCGAGGTGGTGCAGCGGCTGGCGGCCCAAACCGGCGAGACCGGGCTGGTGGTGGGATACGTCGAGGAGAACCCCACGCGGCCGGGCCGTGAGTTGCTCAATGCGGTGGCGCTGCTGTACCGGGGCCGGGTGGTGGCCACGCGCGCCAAGATGCTGCTGCCCACCTATGACGTCTTCGACGAGGATCGCTACTTCGAGCCGGCAACACAGAACGAGCCGGTGCCCTTCCAGGGGCGGCGGCTGGGCCTGACGGTGTGCGAGGACCTCTGGAACGACGAGGATTTCTGGCCGGACCGCCGTTACCGTCGCAACCCCGCCGCGGAACTGGTCGCCGCCGGGGCGGACCTCCTGCTCAACGTGTCGGCCTCTCCCTGGCATCTGGGCAAGAACCGGGTGCGGCACGCGATGCTGTCCAGCCTGGCGGCCAAGCTGGGCCGGCCGCTGGCCTACTGCAATCTGGTCGGCGGCAACGAGGAGCTGATCTTCGACGGCGCCAGCCTGGTCCTCGACGCCGCCGGACGGGTGCTGGCCAGCGGGGCGCGGTTCACCGAGGACCTGGTGATGGCCGACACTGAGGGGCCGCCCGCCCCGGCGACACCGGAGCCGCCCGACGAGGAAAAGTTGCACGCGGCGCTGGTGCTGGGGCTGCGGGATTACCTGCACAAGTGTGGATTCACTTCGGCAGTGCTGGGGTTGAGCGGCGGGATTGACTCGGCCCTGACCGCCTGCCTGGCCGTGCACGCCCTGGGGCCGCAGCAGGTGTGGGGGGTCTCCCTGCCCTCACCCTACTCGAGCCGGGGCAGTCTGGAGGATGCCCGCCAACTGGCGGCCAATCTGGGCATCCGCTGCGACGTCATCCCGATCGGGGGGGTGTTCGAGGCGGCCCGGCGGGAGCTGCAGGGGGTGTTTGCCGGGCGACCGGAGGACATCACCGAGGAAAACCTTCAGGCGCGCTTGCGCGGGGTGTTGCTCATGGCCCTGTCCAACAAGTTCGGCGCCATGCTGCTGACCACCGGCAACAAGAGCGAACTGGCGGTGGGCTACTGCACCTTGTACGGCGACATGTGCGGCGGGCTGGCCGTGATCAATGACCTGCCCAAACAGTGGGTGTATCGCCTGGCCCGCTGGATCAACCGCGAGCGGGAAATCATCCCCGCCGCCAGCCTCACCAAGCCGCCCTCCGCCGAGTTGCGCCCCAACCAGACCGACCAGGATTCGCTTCCGCCCTACGAGGTGCTGGACGCCATCCTCGAGGCCTACGTGGTCGAAGGCCGCGCGGTCGAGGACCTCATCGCGGCAGGGTTCGAGGCGGGGACGGTCCGGCGGGTGGTGCGGTTGATTGACCAGAGCGAGTACAAACGCCGGCAGGCGGCGCCGGGGTTGAAGGTGACCAGCAAGGCCTTTGGCATCGGCCGCCGCCTGCCCATCGTCCAGCGCTACCGCGAGGAATGACGCGCCAACCGTGGCGCGGGACCTCGGACGTGGAGGGGCGGAAAACCAAGGACCCGGCAGGCCGGCCCCTCAGGGGGACTTTTCCAAAGGGGCTTCCCAGAATCGCACGCAGACTGGCGAGGGCACTTGAAGCACCTCACCCCTGCTGGTCAGACGACCGGTGTCCGAATCGAGCCGAAAGATGACCACCGAATCGGAGGCCTGGTTGGCAGCCCACAACCACCGGCCGGCGGGATCGAGCGCGAAATGGCGGGGCGTGCGCCCGCCGGTCGGCTGATGCTGCACCGGCTCCAGCCGCGGCCCGGGCACGGCGGTGAAGGCAAACACGGCCACGCTGTCGTGGCCGCGGTTGGAGGCGTACACCCAGCGGCCGTTGGGGTGTACGCCCACTTCGGCCGTCGTGTTCTCGCCGTGGAAGCCGGTGGGAAGCGTGGAAACCAGTTGCCGCAGGTCAAGGCGGCCGCTCCGGGCGTCATAGCCGGCCACGGCGAGTTGGCTGGAGAGTTCGTTCAGGACAAAGACCCACTGGCCGGTGTGGTGAAACGCCAGGTGGCGCGGGCCTGAACCGGGAGGGAGCACCAGGGCGGGGGGAGCGGCCGGCTCCAGGCGCCCCTGCGCGGCGTCGAAGCGGTACACCACAACGCGGTCGGTGCCCAGGTCGGCCACCAGGGCGTGGCGGTTGTCCGGCGCCAGGTTGACCGAATGAGCATGCGGCTGACGTTGGCGAGCGGGATGGACGCTGGACCCGGTGTGTTGCACCACGCAGGTGGGAGCCCCCAACGAGCCATCCGACCGAATCGGCAGCACGGCCACGCTGCCGCTGCCGTAGTGGGCCACCAGCACGTGCCGGCCGGAGAGGTCCACCGTCAGATGGCAGGGGCCGTTGCCGCCGGAAGGGGTGTCGCCGAGCGGGCGCAGCCGGCCGGTCGCAGCCTCCCGCGCCCAGGCCGTCACGCGTCCACCGGGTTCGGGGCCGTTGCTTCCCACCTCGCTGACGGCGTACACGAACCGCCCCGACGGATGGCAGGCGAGAAATGAGGGATGCGTGGTTTCAGCCACACAGCCCAGCGCCTCCGGGACCGCGCCGCCCCGGCCCAGGCGAAAGGCGTAGATGCCCCGGCTTTGGGGGCCGGTGTACGTGCCGATGTAAATCCAGCGCTCGTGCATCATTGGCTCCACGGCGGCGGCCGGCTGAACCGGCAAGACCCAACCGGCAGCCAGCAAGGTTGCCCCCACCGTCCGCCCGAAAGGCACGGAGCGTGGCGGTCGCGGGGTCAGTCGCCGGGCGCTGGCGGGGGTGGTGGGGTGGGGTGCGGAAGCTGAGGGCATGGGGCGGCAAGGCTTGTCGAGGCTGGCGCGGGCGGGCAGGAGTTGTTCCACTTCTCCTCAGAGGTTGCTGACCCGGACCCCGACTAGAAATGGGTACAAAAAACCCGACGAGCTGAACTCCGGGGACTGCTACCCGTTGAACCGCCCGTCGGGCAGGGTCACAAACACTACAACCCTCTCATCACGCTGGCATCGTACCACGGTTCTGCCGGGGTGCAACAGACTTTTTCGACTTTCCTGCGTCCACTTTTTTGTGGCTGCAAACCGTTCAGGCCAAGTGCCGTTGCCTTGCGGGCGGGGCATTCGCCACACGGTCGCCACAAAATTTTTACGGGTCGGCATTGACGCCCCGAGGCGGGTTGCCAAGCTGCCGGCCGGTGCGACCCGACCCCTGACGGGTGAGCATGTGATTGTGGGGGACCGCCATGACCTTAAGTCGCCAAACGCTCGAATCCGACTACGCCGCCGCGCGGGACCGTTACGGGAGCCTGAGCGTGGACACGGAAAGTGTCCTGCAAACCCTGGGCCGGGTGTCGGTCTCGATTCCCTGCTGGCAGGGCGATGACGTGGGGGGCTTCGAGCATCCCGCCGGAGCACCCGGGGGCGGCCTGGCGGTGACCGGTCAGTACCCCGGCAAGGCCCGCACGGCCGACGAGTTGCGGGCGGATTTTGAGCAGGCCCTGCGACTGATCCCCGGTCGGCACCGGTTCAATCTCCACGCCAGTTATGCCGAAACCGGCGGTCGGCACGTGGACCGTGATGCCCTGGGGCCGGAGCATTTCCAGGGCTGGATTGCCTGGGCCAGGGCGCGGGGACTGGGACTGGATTTCAACCCCACGTTCTTCGCCCATCCCATGGTCCGCCACGGCTTCACCCTGACCTCACCCGAGGTGGCCGTGCGGCGGTTCTGGATCGAGCATGGCCGCCGGTGCCGGGAAATTGGGGCCGCCTTCGGCCGGGAGCTGGGCACGCCCTGCCTGACCAATCTGTGGATTCCCGACGGCATGAAGGACACGCCCGCCGACCGCCGCCATCCCCGCGAACGTCTGCTGGAATCCCTGGACGCGATTTACCGGCAAACGCTCGACCCCCGGCACAACCTCGACGCCGTCGAGCCCAAGCTCTTTGGCCTCGGGGCCGAAAGCTACACCCCCGGTTCGCACGAGTTCTACCTGGGCTACGCCGTGCGCCGCGGGCTGTTGCTGACCCTGGACACCGGGCATTACCACCCCACCGAAAGCGTGGCCGACAAGCTCTCCGCCGTGCTGTGCTACTTGCCCCGTCTGGCCTTGCATGTGAGCCGCGGCGTGCGCTGGGACAGCGACCATGTGGTGACACTCAGCGATGAGCTGCTGGCCCTGGCCCAGGAGGTGGTCTGGGGCGGCTACCTCGACCGCGTCCACCTCGGCCTGGATTATTTTGACGCCAGCATCAACCGCGTGGCCGCGTGGGTCATCGGCACGCGCAGCCTGCTCAAGGCGCTGATGCTGGCCTTGCTGGTGCCGGCGGAACGGCTCCAGGCAGCCGAGCTGGCCTGTGACTACACCTGCCGCCTGGCCTTGTTCGAGGACTTCAAGCTTCTGCCCGCCGGCGCGGTCTGGGAGATGTTCTGCGCCCGGCACGATGTCCCCGGCGATCTTGCCTGGCTGGCTGAAATTCGGCGCTACGAGCGCACCGTGCTGGCCCAGCGCTGAGGGGATATTCCCGCCGCCGCCTTGCCCCCAGCGGGAGCGGGGCTGGGCCGTGTGCGAATCCGCCCTTACAGCGAATCCCGCACCCGCGGAGTGTGGTAGCGGTACCGTTCCCAGTCCTTGTCGCCCACCTGGGTGGGGATGCGGGCGGCATCCATGAAACTGACCGCGATGGCCTGCCGGCTCTTCATCGAGGGGCCCACCCACTTGTGGATTTCGGAGTGTGCATCGGCGAAGGCAAAACCGGCCGCGCCATTGTGGCAGGTGGCGGGGATGTCCACGATTTCCCGGCCCTGGGGTGCGAAGCAGCCGGCGTCGTTGATACTGTCGGGGTGTTCGTCCGCGTACACCCAACTGGCCGAGGGGCCGGGGATGGTCAGGTCCGAGGCCCACCCGGCGTGCAGGTAAATCGGGTCCCTGGGCCCGCTCTCGGCATTGCCCTCGCCGATACCGATGTTGCCAGAGACACTGCGGACCCGCTCGGTCCAGCCCTGCGCCCGCTGGGCAGGGGCGAGGTGCTGGTCCGAAGGGCACTTGAAGACGTTCTTGGTGTTGGCGAAATAGGTGGCCAGCTTCGAGAAGCGGGCATCCACCAGGAACTGGATGTTGGTGTCCGCATCGCCAAACGTTCCGGGATTTACCTGCCAGTCAATCCAGCCGGCCACCCCGGGGGCGACGCGGGACCAGTTGGGGTCGTTCGGACGCGGGTCCCGTGCCTCGCCGCCGTGGTAGGCGCCGGGGAAGCGGTCCAGGTTGTCGCCCTGGTACCTGTGGTTGGCGAGCATCAACTGCTAGGTGTTGTTCATGCACAGGATGCCCGTGGCCTTGGCCTTGGCGCGGGACAGGGCGGGCAACAACATGCCGGCCAGGAGGGCGATGATGGCGATGACCACCAGCCGCTCGATCAGGGTGAAGCCCGTTACGGCGGTTCGGGACGGTCCGAAGTCGGGTTTGAGGTTCATGGTGGAGATTGGGTGCGGGTTTGCTCGGTAAGCATCTTGGTGCGGTCCGCCGGCTCGTCAACCGTGCGTTCCGCCGCCCTGCCGGGGCGTGTTTTCGGTGGGAGGAGGTGGCCAGGCACCGGGGCCAGCCGCACTTCGTTGTCTGCTTGGGTCAAGGAACACGCCTTGACTCGCGGCCGGGTCAACCTTCCAGCGGCCAGCCCCCGTGGGCGTCCAGGCACGCATCAATCTCCCCCATCAGCCGCGGGGTTTCGGTGAGGGCCCAAACCAGGTGCTGGTACGTGGCGAGATCCTCGTGGCTCAAGGGGCGTCCGCGGCGGTCCTTGAGCCAGCGTTGCGCCGGCAGATAACCGCCGATGGGAAAGGTCCAGGCCTCCCCGGGGAGACCATCAACGTACTGGGTGGCGTTGATCCAGACCCGGCCCGCCGCCCCGCGCCGGGGCGGTTGGCAACGCACCTCCTCGACCCGGTCGCTCCCCTTGATCGGGAAACTCGGGCCGCGCGACCGGCCCTCTCCACGGGTGTGGAGGTCCAGCAGCCGGCTGCCCAGTTCCGCCAGGGTGCGGAAGAGCGTCAGGTTGCGGGTGAGCGGTAGGCGGGGGAAATCCGCGCGCAGAAACTCGTGGTAGCGCTGGTACCAGGAGGGGCTGTGGAAGACGGCATAGGCGTACGCCTGCACAGCTTCCGGCCCGACCTCGCGCCGCGCCGGTCGGCCGTGGCCCTCTGGGACGAACCGGACGTCCTGCCGCGCCCACCCGGCCTTCCAGTCTCCCGAATCCGGGCCGAGCAGGAACTCCTCCCGGGCGGCCTCGGGGGCGAGCATCACAAACCGCACCAGCCGTCGGCGTAGTTCATCAGGGGTAAAGGCCTTGGTGAAGTGGTCGCGACCGGCCGTGATACCCAGGCTGTGCACCGGCATCATCTCGGTGATTTTCCACCCGCGCTCGTATTCGCGGCGACGGCGGGTGCTTGGGGGGATGAACCGGTAGTGGGGCGGGCCGGGGTCGAACACCGTCCAGCGGGTGTTGCGGATATGATGCCGCGCCAGCCAGTCGTATTTCACCTGGCGTTGGGCCCCCCACAGATCGGCGTGGTGCACCCCCGCTTCCGGCCGCCCCTTTTTCCGGGCGCGGCGTTCGGGGGGCCATTTGACAAAAATCCCGATCGCCACGCCCTGCTGGATGTCGAAGACATTTTTGTCCGGCTCGCCCGTGTCGGGGACGGTTTCCCGCTTCTTGGCATTGCCGTGCAGGTCGAGCAGGTAAATCTCGTCAAAACTGCGCAGCAAGTGCTGGCGCATCCCGCGAAAGGTGGGGTTGTCGAGGTAACCGTGGTTGGTGATGAAGCCCAGGATGCCCTGGCCGGTCTGCTCGATGCGCCACTGTCCCCACCGGATGAATTTCACGTAGTCATCCTGCAGCCATTTGGGGTTGCGCTCCCCCAAGGGCCGGCCGTCGCAAAAATAATACTCGCGCACCAACCGGCCGATCCAGGCCCCCTGGTTGGCGCTGTGGCCGGAGTACGGCGGGTTGCCCCGCACCACCAGCACCGGTCGGTGCGCCTTGAGGTCGGCGGCGGCGTTGGCTTCGTTGCTCAGGGCGCGCAGCGGCCCGAGCATCTCGACGCGACGCTCGGCCTCCTCGAGGGTGTTGGTGAGGTAAATGTTCAGGCGTTCCCCCGGCCGCGGTTCGTAGCTCCACTGGGGGCGGAACAGCGGTTCCTCGTCCTTCGCAGCCAGGGCCAGTCCCAGTTTGAAGTGGGCCACCGCGTAGGGGGCCATCAGCAGTTCAAAGCCGTAGAGGCGGGTCAGCAGATGCTCATGCACGTAGCTGGCCCACTGGCCGGCGTTACCCTGCCGCTTGAATCGCGCCCGGATGTGGTCCAGGACCGCGTACAGGAACGTGGCGGTGCCTGCCGCCGGATCGAGGATGAGTACGCGGTGCGATTCCCCCGTCCCGCTCCCTCCCCCCTCGCGGGCTGGGAGGGGTATTTTGCTCCGGCCCGCCAGGCCGTCCTTCAGGCCGAAACGATCCCGCAGCAGCCAGTCCACGCTTTGCACCAGATACTGGACGACCGGTTCGGGCGTGTAATACACGCCACGCACTTCGCGCAGCTTCGGGTCGTAGGCCTGCAGGAACGTCTCGTAGAAGTCCACCACCGGGTCATGCCCGGGCCGCGCCGGCCGAAATCTTCCAGAATCCGCGCCAGGTCCGCGTGGGCGAGGGTTTGGATCAGGTCCTCGACCAGCCCTGCGAAGGGTTCCTCATCGAGGGCGGCCCCGCTGATCTGCTCGAAGAACGTCCGCAGAAAGGGGTTGGTGCGGGGGATGAGCCTACGGGCAGTGTCGCGGCTAAACGGGACGGTCCCGCAGGCCACCCGGGCGCTGAACAAGCCGTAGGCCAGCATCTGGGCGAACATGTCGGCAAATGCCGCCACCGCCGCCGCCTCGCGGGCCGCCTCCGCCTGGGGCGCAAGTTCTGGCAGCAGGGTCCGGGCAAAGGCGTCCCGCCAGTCCCGGAGGAGCGGCGAGGCCTGGCCAGTCTCAAACGCCCTGCCCAGCACATCCCGAATGGCATGTGCCAGCGCGGCCAGGCGTCGCGCCAGGTCATCGGCCGTGGCCACCGGCACGCGGGGGCGTGTCAGAAAGTTCTGTAACAGGTTCAACGCGCGTGCCTGCTCGGCGGGCGAAACTGCCTCGACGCGGCCGTCGGCTTGCCGCACCGCCAGCCGGAAGGTGTCGCGCTTCTGCCCGTCCACGAACCTGCGAAACTCGAGGTAGTCCGTCAGCAGAAGATTGGGCAGCGCGCCGCCGTAGCGTTGGAGTTGTTCGCTGGTCTCCACCTCTGCGAGATTGGTCCCTACATCCTTGGCTTCCACGTGGCCGAGGGTGAGCCGGTCACGCCGGCGCGCAATGACGTAGTCCGGGGCGCCGCACGCAGCGCTGCGGTTCGTTCACGGCCGCAGTTTCCGGTTCCAGCGCCTCCTGCAGCGTCTGCAGCGCCTGCCGGTGGGTGTGCTCGGTGGCGTCGCCCCGCGTCAGAGCTTCCCGGATCTGCTCACGGTACGCCTCCACCGGTCCCGGCTTCCTGCCACCAGGGGGATGGGGGCGGGACCTCGCGGAGCTGGTCGGTGTCGTTCATGCGCCGTGCGCAGATTATCGGCCGGCGTGGCGCCGTCGAGCCTGTGGCGACCGGTCCTGGCCCGGGCTACGGGGCGGACCGGAGGCGTCGAGGCTCGGACCGCCGGCATGGCAGGTTTCAGGGACCGCCCTCGCCATCACGCGGTGGAGGCAGGGAGACTGACTTCCCGGCAGACGTTCGGGAATGGGGCCGTGCCGGTTGGGGCGGAGCCGGGAGAAAAAGCGATTTTTTGCTTGTCTGCCCTAACCTGCTCGGTTAGATGCGGCCAAGTTCAGTCCGTTGTACGCCTAAAGCGCTACCATAACCGAACAGACCAACCTTATGAAACGAAACCCTCAACCTCCCAAATCCCTCAACCTGCCCCTGGCCTGCACCGCCCTGCTGGGGGTGCCGGTTGTGGCCGTCCCCGCCCTGGCCCAGGCCCCGGCAGCCGAGCCGGAGCGAATGGAAAAGACCATCGTCACCGGCTCGAACATCCCCACGGCGGAGACCGTGGCCATCGCCCCGGTGGACGTGTTGACCGCCGAGAGCCTGAGCAAGGTGGGTGTGGCCGAGTTCGAGAACCTGGCCAAGCGCCTGCCCTCAACGGTCGGCGCCGGTAACTTCGGCATGTCCCGCGGCAACGGCGGCGATGGGCGCACGGAAATTTCCCTGCGCGGCATCCCCGGGGGCACCCTGCTGCTGATCAACGGCCGCCGCACCGCCAACCAGGACCTCAACGCCATCCCGCTGGGCGCCATCGAGCGGATCGAAATCCTCAAGGACGGCGGCTCCTCGATCTACGGCGCGGACGCCGTCGCCGGCGTGGTCAACATCATCCTGCGCCGGGACTTCCAGGGGGCGGAATTCTCCGCCCGCTACGGCAACACCACCGAGCGGGACGCCGGCGAGCAGGTCTATTCCTTCCTCGCCGGCACGGCCAACGAGAACACCTCGGTGGTCTTCGGCGGCAGTTACTACAAGGCCAACTCGCTCTACAGCGCGGACCGCGAGCGCTCCCGGCCTGACCTGACCACCCAGGACGGCTACATCCGCAACACCAGCCCGACCAGCAACCCCGGCCGAATCCAGAGCACCACCGGTACGGACCTGTTCCCCGGCCTGGCCAACGGCCTGGTGTACAACGGCCCGCCCGGCACCACCCCCACCAGCCCGGCGGACTTTGTGCCGTTCAGCAACGACGTCAGCTTCCAGCACCGGTATCCGTTCCCGATCTTTACGCCGGCCATTCGGGACTCGGAGCGTTGGAGCATCTTCGGCAGCGCGGAGCACGCCCTGTACGGGGAGAACCTGAAGTTCTTCACCGACGGCTTCTACACCCGGAGCTGGAGCTACAACCAGCTGGCGCCGACCCCGGCAGTGTTCGTGGGCCTGTCCACCCCGACCAGCCCCAACGGTCTGGTGGTGCCGGCCAACAACCCCTACAACGTCTTCGGCGTGCCGCTGAACCGCGTGCGCTACCGCCCGGAGGAGCTGGGCCCGCGCACCGACTCGAACGAGTATGACATCTTCCGGTACGTCGGCGGCTTCAAGGGCAACGTGGCCGACACCAGCTGGAGCTGGGAAACCGCCTTCCTCTACACCCAGCAGAAGGGCGTCAACATTCAGGGTAACGACATCAGCCGCACCGGGCTGGAACAGGCCCTGAATTCGACCGACCCGGCCACGGCGTTCAACCCCTTCGGCAACCGCGCCAACAGCCAGGCGGTGCTGGATGCCATCCGGCTGGACCACTACACCTTCACCCTGGACAAGCTGACGCAGTGGGATGCGGTCATCCGCAACGGCGAGCTGTTCAACCTGCCGGGCGGTCCGGTGGGCATTGCCGCCGGCGGCGCCTGGCGCAACGAAGCCACCGACTACACTCCGGACGCGACGTTGATCTTCAACGATGTGGTCGGCTTCAATGGCTCCAAGCCCTTCTCGGGCAGCCGCGACGTGTACAGCGGCTTCTACGAGGTCAACATCCCCATCTTCGGGGCCGACATGGACATCCCCGGGCTGCATCAGTTCGAGGTGAACCACTCCGGCCGGTACGAGAGCTACTCGGACTTCGGTGACACCTACAAGCCCAAGGTCGGCTTCAAGTGGAAGCCGATTGACGAGTCGCTCGTCATCCGCGGCTCCTACTCCGAGTCCTTCACCGCCCCGGGCTTTGGCGACCTGTACCTCCAGGCTCAGGAGAGCTACCCCGAACTGCGCAATCCGGTCAAATTCGCCAAGTATCGCGAAGCCCTGGCCAACAACGACGCCGAGGGCATTGCCAAGTACTCGACCTACTTCGACCAGATTCGCACCTTCTATTCCGGCAACCCGGACCTGGAGCCCACCGAGGCCAAGAGCTACAGTGCCGGCATCGTGTACACCCCGCCCTGGATCAAGACCGTGACCCTGACCGCAGACTACTTCCGCATCGAGCAGGAAAACATCCCGGGCAGCGTGGACCAGTTCATCCTGGACCGGAACTTCGAGGGCGGCGGGCCGCTCAATCCCAACGCACCCTTCGCCAACCTGGTGGCGTTCGATCCGGCCACCGAGGAGTACACCACCCTGTACGCGCCCACGCTCAACCTGAGCAAACGCCTGCTTGAGGGGGTGGATTGGTCGCTCACCCATCAGTATGCCACCGACAACTGGGGCACCTTCACCACCACCGTGGCCGGCACCTATTTCTTCACCTTCGAGCAGGAAAACATCCCGGGTGAAGGCATGCAGGACCGCCTGGGTGACTTCGTGGACCCAAGCCAGTCCTTCGGTCTGGGCAGCCTGCCGCGGCTCAAGTTGACCGGCAGCCTGTTCTGGAGCCGGGGCGACTTCGAGTTCGGATTCACCGGCAACTACATCGGCTCCTACCGGGACGACTACGCCTCCGGCTTCGAGCGCGAGGTGGAAGACTGGCTGACCTTCGACCTGCAGGCCAGCTACAAGCTGCCCTGGGACGCCAGGATCACCGCCGGGGTCATCAACGTGTCCGACGAAGCCCCGCCGCTGGTCCAGGGGGCCTTTGCCGACAACTACGACCGCGACACCCACGACCTGCGCGGCCGCTTCTGGTACATCCAGGCGAGCAAGAAATTCTAAGGGCGTGTTCCTCCCACGCCGTTTCACCGGGGCCGGCCGAGTACCGGCCCCTTTTTTATCGTCAACAGACCCGGCGAAGACCTCCACCGTGGATGGAGCTGAATCGGATACAGGCCGGCGTCCCAGGTTTGAAGGGTACCAGCGGGCCGGCGCGGCGGACGCAGGCCGCCACGGCAGGCGTCCGGCCGTCCCGGGGCCGGCCGGCCGACGTCACCGGCCGGATCGGCCGGGGGTGGGACGCGGCGCAAATATTCTTGGACCCCCGCGCCTCCGCCGGTACCTTGCCCACCACACGGACCATTATGGAAACGCAACGCACGCCGGCCTATTACGTTTGGGGACCTGACCACCAGGTCCGTGGTCCCGCCGAACTGCCCGCCCTGGTGAGCGACGCCCGGCAGGGGCGTCTGACCGCCGACACCTGGGTTTACCGCGACGACGCCGGCGCCTGGCGGCGGGCGGCCGACTGGCCGGAGCTGAAGGCCCTGCTCGGGCCGCGTACTCCGGCCCCCCCGGCCTCGGGGCGCACGCCGGAGCAACTGCGCCGGATCAAAATTTTCGCCGAACTGGACCACGCCCAACTGGCCACGCTCCTGAACTACCTCGAACCGGTGGACGCGCGCCAGTTCAGTGTCCTTTTCCGCAAGGGCGACCCGGGCGATGCCATGTACTCGGTTCTGGCCGGGGAGGTCCGGGCGCGGGAAATCACCGCCGGTCAGGAACGAACCCTCTTCACCCTCGCAGCCGGGGATTCTTTCGGCGAACTGGCGCTGTTGATCGAAGGGGAGCGGGCCACGGACGTGGTGGCCAACACTGACGCCCGCCTGCTGCGCCTGCCCGCGGCCGCCTTTGCCCGGATCGTGCGGGAAGAACCGGCGCTCGCCGCCCCCTTGCTTCTGGCAGTGGCGCGGACGCTGGCGCACCGCGCCCGCGCCCTGGGGGAACGCCTCGTGGCCGACCTGACGCTGGCCCAGGTGGCCGGCGGCATCAGCGTGTGATCGCTGAGATCCCGGCGGGGGAGGCCGGACGCGTTGCGGGCCGGGGCGGTTCAAGCCGCGGCGGCGGCCGGCGGTTTGCGGCGCAACAGCGGCGGGGCTTCCCCGCGCACCACGGCGCGTGTGATGGTGAGCGCGGCGGCCTCGCCCAGGCCGGGCGCGTCGAACATCACGTCCCGCATCAACCGCTCGAGGCAGGCACGCAACCCCCGGGCGCCGGTGCCCTTGAGGTGGGCCTGCTCGGCCAGTTCGCGCAGTGCGTCGGGGGTGAACTCCAGTTCGACCCCTTCCATGGCCAGCAGCTTGGCGTACTGGCGGGTCAGGGCGTTTTTCGGCTCGGTGAGGATGCGGACCAGTTGATCGGAGGTCAGTTCATCGAGCACCGTCACCACCGGCAGGCGGCCGATGAACTCGGGGATGAAGCCGTAGCTGACCAGGTCCTCGGGCTCGACGTGGTGGAGAATCCGGCCGGGCTCCAGCGCCGCGGCGCGGCTGGCCTGCTCGACGGCGGCAAATCCCATCACCCGGTTGCCCAACCGGCGGTGGATGATTTTATCCAGGCCGACGAAGGCCCCGCCGCAGATGAAGAGGATGGGGGTGGTGTCCACCCGCACGTATTCCTGGTGGGGATGTTTGCGGCCGCCCTGCGGCGGCACGTTGCAGATCGTGCCTTCCAGAATCTTGAGCAGTCCCTGTTGCACACCCTCACCCGAGACGTCGCGGGTGATGGACACGTTCTCGGTCTTCCGGGCGATCTTGTCGATTTCGTCAATGTACACGATGCCCATCTGCGCCCGTTTGACGTCGTAGTCGGCGTTTTGGAGCAGGCGCAGGATGATGTTTTCGACATCCTCGCCCACGTAGCCGGCCTCGGTGAGGGTGGTGGCGTCCGCGAGGGCAAAGGGAACCTCCAGGGCACGGGCCAGCGTGCGGGCCAGCAGGGTTTTGCCCGAACCGGTGGGGCCGATGAGGAGGATGTTGCTCTTTTCCAGTTCCACCCCCGCGTGATCGGCGGCCGCGGGGGTGGCGGGGGTGAGGCCCAGTTCGGCGTGGACGCGCTTGTAGTGGTTGTGCACGGCCACCGCCAGGGTGCGTTTGGCCGCCTCCTGCCCCACGCAGTACTCGTCGAGCAGGGCCTTGAGATCGGCCGGCCGCAGCAGGGTCGGCGGTTTGAGGGGGCGTGTGCCCTCGGACCGGGCCTCCTTGTCGAGGACGGTCAGACACAGCCGCACGCAGGTGTCACAGATGAACACGCCCGGGCCCTGGATGAGTTTTTTGACCTCTGCGTGCGACTTGCCGCAGAAGCTGCACAGGGTCATGTGGGTCGGGCGCGCCATGCGGGGGAGACCGCCACCAGACGGCATTCAACCCTGGGCGGGTCGGCCCGCCTCCTCGGCGAGGGCGGGGATTTCCTTGCGGGATTTGACCACCTCGTCCACCAGGCCGTAGGCCTTGGCTTCCTGGGCGCTCATCCAGTAATCGCGGTCGGAGTCGCGCTCGATTTCGGCCTCGGTCTTGCCGGTGTGGAGGGCCAGCAGGCGGTTGAGCCGGCGCTTGAGCTTGAACATGTGTTCGACCGAGCGCTCGACGTCGCTGACCGTGCCCTGGGCGCCGCCGCTGACCTGGTGGATCATGATGTCCGAGTTGGGCAGGGCGTAGCGTTTGCCGCGGGTGCCGGCGGCCAGCAGGAAGGCTCCCATGCTGGCGGCCATGCCCACGCAGTAGGTGTTCACGTCGCAGGTCAGGAACTGCATGGTGTCGTAGATGGCCAGGCCGGCGGAGACGCTGCCGCCGGGACTGTTGATGTACAGGTGAATGTCCTTCTTGGGATCGCTCATCTGCAGGAAGAGCAGTTGGGCGATGATCACGTTGGCCACCATGTCGTCCACGGGCGTGCCCAGGAAGACGATGCGGTCCACCAGCAGCCGGGAGTAGATGTCATAGCCGCGCTCGCCGCGGCCGGTCTGCTCCACGACCATGGGAATCAGGAAACTTTGCGGAGGGTTCATGGTAAAGGCCCCAAAGTGCAAGGCAGCTTAGCGGCGGGGAAACGCAGCGTCAAGGAAGCCCCCGCCGCTCCCCGCGTTCGCGGCCCGGAGCCACAGCGACAGTGCCCGCTTCAGGCCGCTCCGGGGGGCGGCGGGGCGTGCAGGCTTTGGCACACACGCTGGAACTCCTCCTCCAACGTCCGAATCCGCTCCCGGCCGATGTCGGGATGGAGCACCGTCGGGGGGGCGGTCTCGAGGGCCTCCGCCAACTGGGCCAGGCGCAGGGCACCCAGGTTCAGGGCACTGCCCTTGAGGGAGTGCGCGCCCGCGCGGAGGGTCGGCAGGTCCCCGCGCCGGACCGCCGCGGAGAGGCGTTCGAGCCGCTCCCGGCCCTCCCGCTCGAACAGCGCGATCAGCTCGCCCCGCAGCGCAGGGTCATCCTCCACCGCGTGCAAGATGGTCCGATCGAGATGGGGCGCCGGTGGCGGCTCCACCTCCCCGCTGGTCGGGCGTTCGCGGGAGGCGGCGGCCCGACGCAGGGCGGCCGCCAGGTCCTC
This sequence comes from Verrucomicrobiales bacterium, assembly GCA_037439785.1. Lineage (GTDB taxonomy): Bacteria > Verrucomicrobiota > Verrucomicrobiia > Limisphaerales > J093 > DSVZ01. Next base: position 32,540 of record JBBIVJ010000013.1, read on the forward strand.
CAGCCGCAGCGGCTTGGTGAGGTGGTCGTTCATCCCGGCGGCGAGGCAGCGTTCCCGCTCACCGGGCTGTGCCCGGGCGGTGAGGGCGATGAGATAAAGGGGAGGCGGCGGCTGGTCCGGCGCCGACTCCCGGAGGACGGCTTCCCGCTGGCGCCAGCGCCGCGCCGTTTCGTAACCGTCCAGCTCGGGCATGTCGCAGTCCAGCAGGACCACGTCGGCGGGCGCTTGTTCGAGGAGTTCCAGCAGTTGTTGGCCGTTGGCGGCGGTGTGCACCGTGTGACCGAGACGTTTCAACTGCTCGACGATCAGGCGCTGGTTGAAGGGGTGGTCCTCCGCCACCACCACCTGCATGGGGGGGCCGGCCTCCGGCAAGGGCAGGGCCGTTTCGTCCGGTGGCGCCGGCAGGTCCTCGGCGGTGGCGCCGGCGAGGGCGGCGAGCAGGCGGGAGGTGCGGGTGGGTTTGATCAGGCAGAAGTCCACCCCGTGCAGGCGCATCTGGCCGGCATTCAGCCACTGGCCGAGGGGGGTGAGCAGAATCAGGCGGGGGGTGCCCAGGGAGGGGTCGCTGCGGATGGCGGCGGCCAGTGCGAGGCCGTCGGAGGACCCGAGGGTGGCGTCCAGCAGCACGGCTTCGTAGGGGGTCCCGGCCGCAGCGGCCTCGCGCAGCTGTCGCAGCGCCTCGTCGCCGGTGTCTGCTTCGCTGGCGACCACCCCGCGTCCCCGCAAGGTCTGGAGCAGGATGCGGCGGCTGGGGGCGTGGTCATCCGCGACCAGGACGCGCCGGCCACGGAGATCGGGCGCAGGCGGCGCGGCGTTGGCGGAGGGTTCGGACGAGGCCGCACCGAACTCGGCCTCGAAGGCGAAGGTCGAGCCTTCACCTGGGCGCGTGTCCACCTGCAGCTCGCCGTGCATGAGCCGAACCAGGTCCCGGGCGATGGTCAGGCCCAGGCCGCTGCCACCGTAGTGGCGGGGGGTCGAGTCGTCCGCCTGCTGGAAGGGCTCGAAGATGCGGGCCCGGCGTTCGGGTTCGATGCCGATGCCGGTGTCCTGAACTTCGAAGCGCACCCGGACCTTGTCGGCGGCGGGGCTGAGGGCGGGGCCCAGGCGCAGGATCACCTCGCCGCGGGGGGTGAATTTGATGGCGTTGCCCAGGAGCTTCAGCAGCACCTGGCGCAGGCGGGTGGGGTCGCCCCACACCGTGCGGGGGACGTCGGGGTGAATCCAGCAGGCCAGTTCCAGCTCCTTGGTGCCGGCGGTGAGGGCGAGCAGTTCGACGGTCCCCTCGGCCTGCTCGTGCAGATCAAAGGCGAGGTGTTCCAGCCGGACCTGACCCGCGGCGAGCCGCGCCTGGTCCAGGAGGTTTTCGATGACGCCGAGCAGCGTCTCGGCGCCGTCGCGGATCTGGCGGGCCAGGGGGTGCTGTTCGGCGGTCAGGGGGGAGCGCAGCAACAGGTCGGCCGTGCCGAGGATCGAGTGCAGGGGGGTGCGCAGCTGGTGGCTCATGTTGGCCAGGATGGCCTCCTTGAGCCGGGCGGCCTGGAGGGCGTCATCCCGCGCCTTTTCCAGGTTTCGCTCGGCCCGGATGAGGTCGGTGATGTCCTTGGAAATGCCGAGGGTGCCGATGATGCGGCCGCTGCGGTTGCGGTAGGGGATTTTGGAGGTGCGCACCCAGGTCTCACGGCCATCGGGCCAGGATTCCCGCTCCGTCTTGTTGAGCACGGGCTCGCCAGTGCGGATGATTCGTTGTTCATCCTCGTAGGCGGGAAGGGCGTGTTCACTGGTGAAAAAGTGGAAATCGGTTTTGCCCCGGAGTTCCTGGGGATCGGCCACGCCGAATTTCTCCGCCAGGGCGCGGCTGGCGCGAATGAAGCGGGAGTGGAGGTCCTTGAAGTAGATCGCGTCGGGGACGGTATCCAGCAGGGCGCGCAGCAGGTCGCGCTCGTAGGCCAGGTCGGCCTCCATGCGGTAGCGCTCGGTCTCGTCCCAGAAAATGCCCTGGACGCCGATGACGCGGCCGGCGGCGTCCTTGAGGGGGGTTTTGATCACGTGCACGTACAGGGTGGTGCCGTCGGGCTTGACGTGCTCTTCGATCTTCTCCAGCGGCCGCCCGGTGTTCATCACCCGCAGGTCGTCCGCCCGGTAGGCGGCGGCCTTTTCCGGCGGGAAGAAATCCGCGTCGGTGCGCCCCAGGATGTGCTCACGGGGGTGTTTGATGGTCTGGCAGAAGACCTGGTTGACGAAGGTGAACCGGCCTTCGCGGTCCTTGCGGAAGATGTTTTGCGGGAGGGACTCGACCAGCGAGTGGTAGAGCAGCTCGGAGTTGCGCAGGGCCTCCTCGGCGGCCTTGCGCTCGGTGATGTCCTCCAGCGTGCCCTCGTAGTACAGGAACTGGCCCGCGGCGTCGTACACCGCGTGGGCGTTTTCACTGATCCAGATGACCGAGCCGTCCTTGCGTCGCACCTGGGACTCGAAGTGCCGCACCGCGCCCTGCTCGCGCATCAGGCGGATGAACTCGTCGCGCCGGCCGGGTTCGACGTAGAGCTGGCCGCGGATGTCCTGCACCGCGGCGCGCAATTCCTCCGGGCTGTCGTAGCCGTAAATCCGCGCCAGGGCGGTGTTGGCGGCCAGGTAGTGCCCGTCGGCGGTGGTTTGAAAAATGCCCTGGCCGACGTGCTCGAAGAGGCTGCGAAAGCGGGTTTCGGCCAGTTGCAACGCGGCCTCGCTGCGGGTGTGGTTGGCCACGCACTGTCCGAGGCGGCGCAGGTTCCGGCGCAGTTCCAGATGGGTGACCACCTGGCGGGCGAGCACCTGGAGGGCTTCGATCTGGTCGCCGCGCAAGGTCCGGGGCTGGCGGTCCATGAGGCACAAAACCCCCACCGCCAGCCCGTCGCCGGTCCGCAGCGGCACCCCCGCGTAAAACCGCCAGCCCGCCCACGCGGCCGCCGGATGGCCGGCCCAGGCAGGGTCCTGCTGCAGATCGGGAAGGATCAGCGGACAAACCCCCTCGATTGCCGCCGCGCAGAGGGTGTGGTCCGGGGGCATTTCAGCAGGCTCGATCCCGACCCGCGCCTTGAACCAGACGCGATCGCCATCCTTCAGGCTGATGGCCCCGGCCGGCACCCCGGCGATCTGCGTGGCCAGCCGCACCAGGTCGTCGAAATCAGCCTCGGGCGCCGTGTCGAGAATGGCATCCTCCGCCAACGCCGCCTGGCGGGCGGTCTCGACGGTCTGGGCGGCGGACCGTTCAGCAGCCGGTTCGGCGGCCGGGAGCCCGGCGGTGGAGGCACCGGATGTTTGCACAACTGGAGTGTGCCAGTTGGGGCGCGTTTTTCCAGTCCCAAGGTCCGGGTCGGGGATTGCGCACCCCCGTCCAAGACCCCACCCTCCGGCCATGCAAGCTTTGCGGCTCGACTCCGCCGTCCACCTGCCGGCCTCTGCAACGTGGGAACGAAACCTGTCCCCCGGCCCGTCGGCCCGTTGAACATGCCCGCCCCGCCGCACGCTCGGGGAAATCATGGCCCGCGCCGCACGCCGGGGCCGGGGGCGGCCTTCACCCTCATCGAGCTGCTGGTGGTGATTGCGATTATCGCCCTGCTGGCCGGGCTGCTGCTGCCGGCCCTGGCCCGCGCCAGGGGCAAGGCCCACCGCCTGGCCTGCCTGGGCAACTACCGTCAGCTCCAGTTGTGCTGGTTGATGTACGTGGACGACCACCAGGACCGCCTCCCCCCCAACGCCACCCGCTCCGGCACCGGCCGTGCCGCCTGGTCGGCCACCGACCAGACCTGGGTCACCGGCAACGCCTGGACCGACACCTCCCCCACCAACATCGAGCGGGGGCTGCTGTTCCCCTACAACCGGTCCGTCCACATCTACAAATGCCCCGCCGATCGCTCGACCGTCCGCGACGAGGGGCGGCTGCCCCGCACCCGCAGCGTGGCCATGAGCAACTACATGAACGACCAGCCCGACCCCGCCTTGCGGGAGTGCTGGCATCGGCTCACCCAGGTGGTGGACCCGCCGCCGTCGCGGGCGCTGGTGTTCATTGACGAACACGAGGGCAGCATCGAAAACGCCCGCTTTCTCATCACCCAGCCCGGTGTCTGGAACTGGATTGACCACCCCGCCACCCGCCACCAGGCAGGGGCGGTGCTCACCTTCGCCGACGGCCATGCCGAAGCCTGGCAATGGCGGGAGCGCAACACCCTCTACGCCGACCGGCTCAAGGGTTGGGTCCAGGGCGTGCCCGGCGTCAACGGCCGCGACCGCGACCTGGCCCGCATCCACGCCACCATTCCGCGCATCCCGCTGCCCTGAGCCGTCGGCGCGGCGCCGGTGTGCCCTCCCCGAATTCCGGCTTGACCGGCCGGGCAAACTCTTCATACTTTTCTTCGTGCAAATAACACGCATTTCCCCGGCCCTCCTGCCGTTCACCCTGGCCCTCGCCGCCCTGGCCGCGGGCGGCCTGCGGGCGCAGGAGGTCGAAACCCACGCCCGGCTGCAAGCCGTCACCGCCCGGGGCACCAGCGCCTGGGAAGGCACGCTGCCCTTTACCCTGCGGGGGGTGCTCCTGAACGACCCCGAGGAGTTTCTGGACGCCACGCCCCGCTTCGTGCCGTGGAATGACGGTGCCGGCGCGGGGCAGATGGGCGGCCAGTGGCAGGTGTTTCTGCAGGCCGTGGACCCGCAGGACCGCGGCGGCACGGCCTGCTGGATGGGGCAAAATTACGGCAACCTCCCCTGGATTCGCGACAGCGCCAGGAGCTACAGTGACGCGGCGTGGACGGCCGAAATCCAGCGGCTGAGCCGCGACCCGGCGAACCACCATCGCTTCCGCAAGGGGGACCTGGTGGAAGTCACCGCCCGCCGCAGCCTCTTTTACGGCGGCAAACGCAACATCAACGAAGCCCACGATGCGGGCCCCGACGCGGACTTCACCCTCCGCCTGGTGTGGGCGGATTTCGGTCTGCCCGCGCCCGAGCCCATCACTCTGGCGGATGTGGTCCGCCCGGACGATGGCGACCCCGCGACGCTCGAGGACATCTTTGATCCCGCGCGGCAGACCGGCGGCGAGCGGTATCAGGGCATGCGGGTGCGCCTGCAGCGGGTCAGGCTCACCGACGCCGCCGGCTGGGGGCAGGTGGACTGGAGCACGCGGCGGTGCCGGGTCACCGATGGCGCGGGGCGGTTCCTGCCGGTGCGGACGGCCTTGCGGAGCTGGGGACCGCCGCCCACGGGATGGTTCGATGCCATCGGCATCCTCAACCAGGAGTCCGGGTCGGGGACCGATGGCACGTCTGGCTACGAGTTGTTCGTGCAGGAAATCGAGACGGAGGAACCGCCCCGCCTCCAGATCAGCGTGCTTTCCTGGCCGGCAGCGGCCGGCGGGTTCCAGCTCGAGTTCACGGACGAGTTGCCGGCCGGCCGCTGGCTGGCGTGGCCGGCCGCGCCGCAACTCCGGGAGGGCCGCTGGACGGTGCAGGCGTTGATCGAGCCCGGCACGCAACGGTATTTTCGGTTGAATCGGATTACGCGGTGAATTGCCCGCCTCCCATACACCCGGCCATGTCAGTCCAACACTCCCTTGCCGGCCCAGACCTGCGCCGAGCGTTTTTCGAGCACCATGCCGCGGGTTGGGATGAAGACGACGCGCCGCGGCAGCAGGTCCGCGGGCGCCTGCAGGCGCTGCAGCCGGAACTGGGCTTCCGGACCGGGTGGGATGTGCTGGAGGTTGGTTGCGGCACCGGCCAGATCACCGACCTGCTGGTGGACTGGGTACGGCCGGGGCGGGTCACCGCCGTGGACTTTTCGCCGGCCATGCTGGCGCGCGCCCGCGCCAAGGGCATCGCCGCGGAGTTTCGCGAGGCGGACATCTGCGAGGCGCCGCCGGCGGAAGGCGCCTTCGATCTGGCCTTCTGTTTCCAGAGCTTTCCACACTTCCGCGACCCGGCAGCCGCGCTGCGGCATCTGGCGGCGGCGCTCAAACCGGGCGGGCGACTGTTGATCCTGCACCTGGCGGGCCGCGAGCAGGTCAACGCCTTTCACCGCCAGGTCGGCGGCGCGGTGGGGCAGGATGAATTGCCGGTGCCGGCCGAATGGGCGTCCCGGTTGGCCGGGGCGGGATTCCGTCTGGTCCGGTGCGAGGACAGTCCCGACTTGTTTTGCGTCGAGGCGGTGCGGGCGGCGGGGGAGGGGATATGAAGGAAGGCGGGACCCCATTTATCGCCGGGGCGGCGCGACGGCGACCCGGCTTCACGCTGGTCGAGTTGTTGGTGGTAATGGCCGTGGTGGGCCTGCTGGCAGGAATGTTGTTGCCGGCGCTGGCCCGGGCACGGGAGCGCGCGCGTGTGGTCCAGGCCCATGCCGCGCTGTACGGCATCGGCCTGGCCCTGCAGATGTACAGTGACGACCACGCCGGTCGGGTGCCGCCGGTGCGGGTCAATTGCAACTCCGACCTGGCCTCGCACTGGTGCCCGTTGCCGGTCGAGCTGGCGGAGGCGCGCTACCTGCCGCGGGGCCTCGAGGCGGGCCTCGAGGCACGGCTGCTGGACCCCTTCCATCGGGGGCATACGTACAAGTACGCGGCGCCGGGACCGCAACTGCTCAACGGCGACCCCGTGGGCCGCTACGAGCTCTGGGTGCCGCGCGAGTTCCCCGAGCGGGACAGCGAGGAGGGAGAGTATCACGGGGACCCCGCGACCAGTCCGGTGCGCTGGGTGGTCTGGAGCCCGGGACCGCGCCCGGACAGCGCGAAAAGCCAGAGCTCCCGTGCGCCGCTGAGCGGGCGCACGTGGTATCGGCGCACCGGCGATGACGGTGTGATTGTCCGCTTCGCCGATCGCGAGGGCGTGCAGCACAAAAGCCCGTGAACACCGCCCCGCGTCAACGTCCCGGCCGCGACCGTTCCCGTGCCGGTTGGGGGTGGGGGGTGGGGCTGTGGGTGCTGGTCCTGTGGGGGGTGGCGTGCCGTCCCGGAACGTCCGCCATGGCGCCGGCCCAAGTGGCCACCACCACCTCCTACCTTGAGGCGGTGGTCAGGGATTTGCTGGGCGAAGCGACACCTGTGCTGCGCCTGGCCGAGCCGGGGACCTGTCCCGGCCATTTTGATCTGCGCCCGGGCCAGGCGCGGGCGCTGCGGCAGTGCCGGCTGCTGCTGCGCTTTGACTTCCAGAAGTCACTGGACGAGCGGTTCGCGGGGTCCGCCGGCACCGGGCCGGCGGTGGTGGAAGTGAGCCTACCGGATGGGCTGGCGTTGCCGGCCGGTTACCTGTCCGCCTGCCGCCAAACTGCCGGGCGGCTGGTGGCGCTGGGGCGGTTGAACGGCGCGCAAGCCGAGGCGCGGTTGGCGGCGATTGCTGCGCGGCTGGATGACCTGGCGCGCGATCTGACCCAGCAGGTGGCGCAGGCCGGTTTGGCCGGCCAGCCGGTGCTGGCGGCCCAGCACCAGCGGGCTTTCTGCGAGTGGCTGGGGTTGCGGGTGGAAGGCACCTTCCGGGCCGCGGACACTGCGGGGCTGCGGGCCATCGAGGAAGCATGGCGCGCGGGCCGGTCGGGGGCCGTCCGCGGCGTCATCGCCAACCGTCCGGAGGGGACCCGTGCCGCGGAGGCGCTGGCCGGCCGCCTCGGGGTGCCCGTGGTGGTGTTCGACAATTTCCCCGCCCGGCCGGAAGAGGTCGCCGCGTTTGACCGGATGCTCGCGGACAATGTGCGGGCGTTGCGGGCGCGGCTTTTGCCATGAGCGTGCCGCCCGTGCTGGACTTGCGCGGGGTGCGCGTCGAAGTCGGCGGGCGGGTGCTGCTCGACCTCGAAGCGTTCCGACTTGGGGCGGGGGAGGTGCTGGGTCTGATGGGTCCCAACGGCGCGGGCAAGACCACCTTGTTGCGGGTGTGTCTGGGGAGTGAGCGAGTGGAGGCGGACTGCCTGCGCGTGCTGGGCGAGGAGGTGACCTGCCTGCGCGGCGGGGCCCTGGCGGCGTTGCGGCGGCGGGTGGGGTATCTGCCGCAACTGCTGCCGGGACGCAGCGAGTTGCCTCTCACCGTGCGCGAAGTGGTGACCATCGGCCGCACGGCCCGGGCCGGTCTGGGGCGCCGATTCACGTGCGCGGACGGGGCGATGGTGGAGGCGTGGCTAGGACGACTGGGCCTGGGCGCGCTGGCCGGCCGCGCCTTTCATGAACTGTCGGGCGGCGAGCAGCGCAAGGTGCTGCTGGCGCGGGTCATGGCCCAGGAGCCGGAACTGCTGTTGCTGGATGAGCCGACCGCCAACCTCGATCTGGGCTGGCGGGAGGAGTTGGTGGCGACGCTGGAACGGATGCACCGACTGAGCGGCCTGGCAGCGGTGGTGGTCTGCCACGAGCCGGAAGTGCTGCCGCCGGCCTGCCGCCGGGTGGTCTGGCTCGACGCGGGGCGCGTTGTGGCCGCGGGACCGCCCGAGGAGGTGTTGGCCACGGCCTGGGCGCGCCGGCTTTACGGTCCGGGTTTGCGGGTGGTACATGAGCGCGGGCGCCACGCGGTGGTGCCGGGAGGTGCCGATGCCTGACCTGGTGTTTTGGGTGCCGGTGATGGTGGGCGGCACGTTGGCGGGGGCGTCCAGCGGGTTGCTGGGGACGTTCATTGTGGGGATGCGCATCCCGTTTCTGGGCGTATGCGTGGCGCACGCGGCGCTGGCGGGGGCGGTGTTTGGCGGGCTGGCCGGGCTGGAAGGTTCTCAACTGCTCGGACCCGCCCTGGCAGGGGCGGTGGTCACGGCGTTGGGCCTGGGGCTGGCCGATCCGCGGCGCGCCCGGCTCGAGGACAACACGGTGCTGAGCTTTCTGTTCTCGGCCACGATGGGCCTGGCGTTTCTGGGTTTGGGGCTGCACGGGGTGCTCGGCAAAAGCGATCACGATGTGCGGGCGTTGCTGTGGGGCAGCCTGGCTTTTTGCCGCTGGCCGGACGTGGGGGCGATGGGGATGGTGGCGCTGGCGTTGGTGGCGTATGTGGGGACGTGCTTCAAGGAGCTGCAGGCGATCCTGTTTTCGCGGGAACTGGCCGAGGCGGCCGGTATCCGGGCGCGGGCCGTGTGGGCGGGGTTCCTGGTGCTGGCCGCGGCCACGCTCACGGTGAACTTCCAGACCGTGGGCGGGCTGATGATCTACAGCCTGATCAGCAACCCGGCGGCGGCGGCGTTTCAACTGACCCGGGGTTGTGTGCGCACGCTGGTGGTGGCTTCGGTCCTGGGTGCGGCAAGCGGCCTGGGCGGTTTCCTGATTGCCGCGGCGACCGACCTGCCCAGCGGGGCGGTGATTGTGTTGACCTCCTCGGCGGTGCTGCTGGCAAGTGTGGCGGTGGGTCGCCGGCGCCGCCGGCCAGCCTGACCGGTGCCCGCGCGCCGGGGTCTCCCCGCCCGGTAATGCAGGCGGCGGCGACCCGTTGCGGCAGGCACCGCGGGCCGGGAGTGGCCGCCGGCCGCGCAGGAGGCAGACCCGGCGCAAGGCAAGGAATGTCAATTCCTTCACAAATAAGGGCAAGCCGGGCGGGGGGGCCGGCCCGACACTGGGGACCAGCTTGTGAATCCAACGGCGCCATTTCCCGAGGCGGGTGCCTCGCCGGGGGCGGCCTCCGCGTCGGCCGGCGGCGGTCCGCTGGCCGTGGCGCCGGAGGCCGCGGCCGGATCGGCGCCGTGGGAGACGGCGTTTGGTTACCCGCGGGATTTTCTGGAGAACCGCTTCGTGTACGTGGTGGTGTCGCCGCGGGCGCACGGCCTGTCGGTGGGCATCAATCTCAACCCGGACAAGCGGTGCAACTTCGACTGCGTGTACTGCGAGGTCAACCGTCAGGTCCCGCCGCGGGAAACGGTGCTGGAGGTGCCGGTGATGATCCGCGAATTGCGGCAGACGGTCCGGGCGGTCGAGGAGGGTCAGTTGCGCCGGGTGCCCGCCTTTCAGCACCTGCCCGAGGAACTGCTCCGCCTGCGGCATGTGACCTTGAGCGGGGACGGGGAGCCGACGCTCTGCGCGCAGTTCCACGAGGTGGTGCAGGCGGTGTTTCACCTGCGGGCGCTGGGGGAGTTGCCGTTCTTCAAGGTGGTGTTGGTGTCCAATGCCACCGCCCTGGACCGGCCGGAAGTGCAGGAAGGCCTGCGCACCTTCACCCCACAGGATGAGGTGTGGCTGAAGCTGGACGGGGGGACGCGGGCGTACATTGAGCGGATTGACCGCCCGACCGTGCCGCTGGAGCACGTGCTGGCGAACATCCTGGCGGTGGGGCGTCAGCGCCCGATTGTGATCCAGAGCCTGTTTCCCCGCTTCGCCGGCCAGGAGCCAGACGAGGCGGAGATCGCGGCCTATGTCCAGCGGCTGCGGGAACTGCGCGATGCCGGGGCGCAGATCACGCTGGTGCAGGTCCACTCGGCCATGCGGCCGACCATGCATCCGGATTGCGGGCATCTGCCCTTGAAAACCCTCTCCCGTATCGCCCAGGCGGTGCACAAGGGCACCGGCTTGCGCACGGAGGTGTTCTAAGCCGGAGGACTTGCCTGCGGGCCACGCCTCGACCATTATTTGCCCGTGACCGGGCAAAACGCGTCAGTAGCCGCTCCGGAAGATGCCCAGAAGAAGGGCAAAACCCCCTCGCCGACCCCGGTCGCGCGGGCTTTGGTCGGGAGCAATCACCGTGAGGAGGGGAGCAACCTGATTGAAGCCCTGGCCGCCTCGAAGCTGTACCAGGATTACTGCCGGGCCTTCAACGACCTGACCGGTTTGCCCCTGACGCTGCGGCCCATCGAGAGCTGGCAACTACCCTACCACGGCCAGCGCAATGAAAATGCCTACTGCGCCCTGATGGCCCAGAAAAGCAGCACCTGCGCTGCCTGCCTGCAGACCCAGCAGCGCCTGTCCGAGACCGCCACCGACGCCCCCCAAACGGTCACCTGTTCGTCCGGCCTGACCGAGACCGCCGTCCCCGTGCGGTTGGGAGAGAAACTGGTGGGGTTTCTCCAAACCGGCCAGGTATTCCGGCGCAAGCCCACCGCCGCCCAGTTTGCGCGCGTGGCCCGGCAACTGGCCGCGCTGGGTCCTGCCGCCCCCCCCGAAGAGCTGGAAAAGGCCTACTTCCACACGCGGGTGCTTTCGCCCACCGAACACGAAGCGGTGGTGCGGCTGCTCTCGGTCTTTGCGCAGCATCTGGCGGTGGTGAGCAACCAGTTGGTGGTGCGACAGGAGCACCCCGAGCCGCCGATGGTCACCCGGGCCAAGGCCTACATCGAGGAACACCAGGCCGAGGACCTCTCCCTCGGCGAGGTGGCCCGGGCCGTGCACGCCAGCACCTTTTACTTCTGCAAGGTCTTCAAACGTGCCACCGGCCTGAACTTTACCGAGTACGTCTCCCGCGTGCGCATCGAAAAGGCCAAAAACCTCGCCCTCAACCCCAACCTGCGCATCAGCGAGATCGCCTTCGCCGTCGGCTTCCAGTCCCTGACCCACTTCAACCGCGTCTTCAAGAGAATCGTCGGGATGTCGCCCACCGCCTACCGGGCGCAGTTGCACCATCCCTGATCCGGGCGCGGGTATTTCCCCTGCCACGACCCCCGAGCGTGACCAGTCGGCAGCCGAGGGCCGGACGTCTCCCTGGCCGGGTAAGCGCGCCCGTGCAACGCGGCGTCGGCGGCGATGACTGCGGGGTCAGCACGGGAGGGCGACCGTTCGCCCGGACCGGTGGTCGGTCCACCCGCTTCAGCGCAACCGTTCGAACTGCCCGTCCGGCCCCAGCCGCACCTCGCAGGCCTCCGGTGGCAACGGCCATTCCTGGACCTTGCCCCCCGGCCAGCGGACGCGCACCCGCTCCGGCGGACTCGGCGACCCCAGCACCAGCACCGGGCTGTGGACCGACCAGTAGCCGGAACCGGCCTGCACTTCACGCAGCGGCCCCCAGACGCCGCCGGCCTGCAGGCGCACTGACGCGCCGACGCCGTGTGGATTGTCCGGCGGTCCCGCCAGGCGTACCCGCAGACCCGGCCGAGCCCCCCGGTTCTGCAACAGCACCGTGGCCGCGGCGTTCTGGCCCACGGCCAGGTCCGGGCGGCCGTCGCCGTCGAAATCGGCCACCGCACAGCCCCGCTGTTCACCGCAGATGCGGAGGCCGCTCTCCTGTCCGGCGACCGGCCGCAGTTGGCCCCGACCGTCGCCGAGCAGGAGCAGGCCGCGGCCGGCGTCCTGGCGCCACTCGTCCGGATTCACGGCGAAGAAGTTCTGGCTCAACACGACGTCCTCGTGGCCGTCGCCGTTGAAGTCCGCCACCCCCACGCCGAAGGCCGGGGCCCATTGGGCCTCGACCGGCAGGGGGCGCAGCTCGAAGCCTTCGCCCCGATTCAGCAGCGTCACCGAGCGGCACTCCACCACACCGGCCACCGCCAGGGTGTCCAGGTCCGGGCCGTAGATGTCCCGGACCGTGGCCCGGCCGTAGGCCTCGAAGCTGGGGATGCGCGCCTGCACCAGCGGGACGGCCTCCCGCACCGGCCGCAGGCCGCGCACCGGCACCTCCTTCCGAGTGGCCGGGTCCACGTAGGTCTCGATGAAGTCGAAGACGCCGTTGTCATCCAGGTCGCCGAAATACGCGCGCACCGGCTGCTCCGGGCCGGGGCGGTAACGGCTGTTGAGGCCCCAGTTGCCCGCCACCACGTCCGGCCGGCCGTCGCCGTCCAGGTCGCCGGTGGCGACGCCGGTCCACCAGCCGGTGAGGGCGCTCAGGGGACGGGGCGGTGCAGCGGCGGCAAGGGCATCCCGCACCGGGGGGTCCCAGGGTTGAAGCTGGCCGCCCACGTTGCGGAACAGGCGCAGCGGGCCCCAGTCGCAGGCCAGGAGCAGGTCCGGCACCCCGTCGCCGTCCACGTCGCTGAAGGTGGCGCCGCTGACCAGGCCGAGCTTGTCCCATCGCTGGGCGGGCACCAGGCGCGCGCCATCCTTGCGCAACAGGACCGAGTCGGCCGGCTCGGGATAACGGCCCGGCACCACGCGGCCTCCCACAAAAAGGTCCAGGTCGCCGTCGCCGTCCACGTCCGCCGCTGCCAGGGGGCCGGTGCTGGAGCGCCGGCCGAGCACGGCCTCGCCGCTGGTGCCGGAGCGCAGGTCCAGCACGCGGAGGGCGCCGCCGTTGGTCAGGCCGTCCTCGTAGTTGCTGGAGCCCGCCAGGAGAGCGGGGCCGAAGGCCAGGAGGGTGGTCTGGTCGCGGGCGTTGAGTTTGTGGAGCGGGGCGTTGGTGAGGGGAGCAAAGCCCTGGCCGCCCAGGTTGCGGAAGGCGCCCAGCGTGCCGCTGCGGCCGCCGGCGATGAGCAGGTCCTCCCAGCCGTCGCCGTCCACATCCGCCCAGGTCACGCCGGGGCCGAGCTGGCTGAGTTTGCGGGGCAGCAGGGGCTGGCGTTGGAAGTCGTCGAAAGGCTCCTCGACGTGGTGGTGGTTCAACAGCTCGCTGCGGTCGGTGAACAGCGGCTCGGCCGGGGCGGGTGGCGCCGCCGGCGGGGGCGGGGCGTTCTCCGGCTCGACCACTTCGTATAGGTGGTTGGGGGCGGCGGCGGTGACCACGCTGCGCCGGCCGCTGCGCCAGACGACCTCGATGGTCAGGTTCGTGGCCGTGCCTGCGGCGAACATCCGGGCCGGCTCGTGCCCGGAAAGGTAATGGCCGCCGCAGACGATTTCCTGCTGCTGCACCGGCACCGGGCCGCCGCGCACGGTGATCCGGGCGCCGATGCCGCGGGTGTTGGGTGGCCGGCCGCGCAGGCGGATCAGCAGGCGGGGAGCGGTGGCCTCGTTGCGGCACAGCTCGGCCACGCCGTTGAGGTTGTTGACCACCACGTCCAGGTCGCCGTCGTGGTCCAGGTCGGCGAGGGCGACGGCGTTGCCGACATCGGCGAAGTCGAATCCCCAAGCGGCGCTGAGGTCCTCAAAGGTGAGGTCGCCGCGGTTGCGGAAGGCGACGTTGGGGATGGCGTAGCGGGGAAAGAGGGTGCGCAGCCGCTGCAGTTCGTGGCCGGTCATGGCCTTGCGGGCCTTCATCACCTCGGCCTGCTCGATGATGTCGGTGTTCATCATCTGCAGCTCGTGGCCGGTGGTGATCAGCAGGTCTTCGTAGCCGTCCAGGTCCACGTCCAGGAAGTTGGGCGACCAGGTCCACTCGGAGGCCTCGACGCGGGCGAACTGGGCCAGCTCGGCGAAGGTGTGGTCGCCGCGGTTGATCTGCAGCGTATTGTAGGAGTACTGGGGGCGCAGGGTCACGGCGCCCGGGGGCAGGTGCACGGGCAGGATTTCGCCGTTTTCCAGCATCCGCTTGGCGTGGTCGCGGCTGAGCATGTCCGAGACGAAAAAGTCCAGGTGGCCGTCACGGTTCACGTCGGCGAAGTCCACGCCCATCGAAAAGATGCTGGTCTTGCGCAGGGCCAGGCGGGGCAGGGCGCGGAACCGGCCGGCGCCGTCGTTGAGCCAGATGCGGTCGGGGGACTCGAAGTCGTTGCACACGTAAAGGTCGGGGGCACCGTCGTCGTTGAGGTCGCGGAAGGCGGCGGTCAGGCCCCAGTCGTAGAGGGGGGCGGCCAGCGGGCGGCCGTCTTCATCCAGAAAGGCGCCGCCGGTGAAGGGGACGAGGGTGAACTGGCCGCGGCCGTCGTTGAGGTAGAAGGCGTCGGGCTCGCCATGTTCGAGGATGCGGCCCTCGCGGGTGGCGGTGAAGCGGCCCACCAGGTCGGCCTCGGTGGTGGGGCGATCGTTGACGGCGACGACTTCGATGCGGCCGTCTTCAGTTTCCCGCAGCCGCATCCGGGTGTTGGGCATGTCGCGGATGGTGGTGGTGCGGTAATTGCAGACGTACAGGTCGAGGTCGCCATCGCCGTCCGCGTCGGCGAGGGTGGCCGTCATGCCGGCGCGGAGGTAGTTGAGGGGGGAGCCGGGCTGGCGCAGTTCGAAGCGGCCCTGTCCGTCGTTGAAGAGCAGGAAGGTCCCTTCGCCAACCGTGTTGATCACCAGGTCCAGGTCGCCGTCGCCGTCCAGATCGGCCAGGACGGCGCCGGTGCAACTGTTCTGGGGCAGGGCGACGCCGGCGCGTTCGGTGATGTCCTCGAAGCGCCAGTGGCCGAGGTTGCGGTACAGGGCGTTGGGCCGGTCCAGCCCGGCGAAAAACAGGTCACACCGGCCGTCGCCGTCCACGTCGCCGGCCGCGACGCCGGCGCCGTTGAGGTAAATCTGGTTGGTGATGTAGCGGGACTGGGCGAGGAGGTTGGTGAAGGTGATCCCCGTTTGTGCGGGCGGCAGGAGGGTGAAGCCCACCGGGCGGGCGCCGGGACGGGGCTGGACCGGTCGGGCGCGGTAGCCCGGCCCGGTTTGCCAGGCGGGTTCCGCGGCCTGCGCCCCCAGCAGGCTGCACAGGATCAACCCGGGAAGGAAGCGGCTGAAAAACATGCGTCCCCCCACAAACCGGGGCGGGGGGCGTTTGTCAACTGCGATCGCGGGCGGAGCAGAAAACGCCGGGGCAAGCAGCCGTGTGAAGGCACGGGATTGGCCAAAAAAGCCCGGCCGCGAGGGCGGCCGGGCGAGGGAGCGGGAAGGCGGACTAGTTCGCGAGCCGGACGCGGAAGAAGCTGCGGGCGTTGGCCGGCACGATGGTGGTGAAGGTGGTGGTTCCGGCCTGACCGGCGATGTTCGCGGCCACCACGTTGGGCCAGGAACCGAGGTTTTCGGTGGATTCGATGGCGTAGGTCTTCCCCGCCGCCGATTGCCAGGTTAGGGTGATCTGGCGGCTCTGGGCATCATAGGTGAACGCCGTGATGTCCGGGCGCGGCGCGGGCTGGCTGACCTCGCCGGTGTCAATAAGGCGGAAGTTGTCGAACCAGAGCATGTGGCCGCTTTCGCCCCAGGCGCCGTTGGCGATGAACATGATGACGGGCTTGGGATCGCTCCAGTCGGCCCAGGTGAGCTGGTCCAGGGTAATCGAGTAGGTGCGGCGGGTGTTGAAGGCACCGGTCTGGCTCCAGGGGAAGCCGTCGGCCAGGGTGTGGTAGCTGGTGGTTTGCCAGTCCGCTGTCCAGTCAGGGCCGCGCTCGGGGAAGGTGGTTTCCCAGCGGAGGGTGTAGCGGGCGAGTTCTTCGCGGGGCGGACGCTCCTCGACCGGCAGGTCCAGTTTCAACACTTCAGCCAGCTTGGTGTTGGCGAAGGGGATGGTGAAGTCCGAGCCCCAGGCCCCGGCGCCGCTGTAATTGACCTGCAGGGCGTGCGTGCCGTCGCTGACGCGGAGGTCATCCGGGTCGGTGGCGGTGTACTGCTCGTAGGTGGTGCGCTGGCCGCCGCCCCAGTCGGTGAAGTTGGCCGCGCCACCGGTGGGGTCCGCGGGGTCTTCAAAGGACTGAAGCACGTAAACCTTGGGCTGGGCCCCGGCGGCGTAGGTGTCCACGAGGCGGATGTTGTCCACGTACAAATCCAGGCTCACGAAAGGATCGTCTGTGGCGTCAAAGTTCTGCGCGAAGATCAGCTCCAGCGGGCCTTCCTCGGGCAGGGGGTTGATCAGGTCCAGAGCGATGGACATCGTCCGCTTGCCGTTGTTCGAGTCCACTTGGTCGTAAACCCCGCCAAAGCCCTGGATTTGCGAGTTCATCCAGGCCGTGGTCCCCGCCGGCGGGAAAATGAGGTCCCAGCGCAGGATGTAACGGGCGACATCCGTGGACTGCGCGGCTTCGCGGACCAATTGAGCGGCCGCTTCGGACAGGGTGATCCGGAAGTCAGCGCTCCACCATTCCTGACCGCTGAGCGTGACCTTGAGGGATTTTTCGCCGTGGGTGACGAAGGTGTCGTCTGCGCCCCAGCGCGTGTACTGCTCGAGGGTCACCCCTGGTGGATCGAGTACTGGGCGACCGCCCCAGTTCATGAGGCTGGCCGAATCAATGGAATCCTCAAAAGATTCGAGGATGACTGCATTTTCGGCGGCGACGGACACACTGAGACCCATCGCTGCGAGGGTGAGGGTGATTTTTTTCATGGTGGAACGTCGAAGTTAACAGGGGCACTCTCGTCTTAACTTGCTGATTGTCAAGCCAGTTTATGGCTATAGAATTCAACCTTTGCTGCAAAGCGCTTGACAAAGGAAGCGAAGCTCCCGACATTCATTCAAATCTTGCGCGACATTGTAATGATTGAACAGCAAGGCCAGTTGACCCGCAACGAAGGGCTCAAGTCCGGGTGCCCGACCCTGGCCGGCACCATTGCCGCCACCCTGGCAGATGAATCCCAGGACCACTTCAGCCACGACGACTACGAGTTTCTGAAGTTCCACGGCGTGTACCAGCAGGATGACCGCGACCTGCGGAAGGCGGGCAAGAAATACATTCTCATGGTCCGCGGGCGCATCCCGGGCGGGGTGATGACCCCGGCGCAGTGGCGGGTGTTCGACGACCTGGCCGACCGCTACGGCAACCACAGCCTGCGGGTGACCACGCGCCAGAGCATCCAGTTCCACGGTGTGCTCAAGGGCGGGCTGCGTCCCTTGATCCGGGGCATCCACGAGTCCCTGCTTTCCACCCTGGCGGCATGCGGCGACGTCAACCGCAACGTGCTCGCCCCGCCCACCCCGGCCTACACCCGCGCGCGCGAAGAGGTCTTTGCCGATTGCCTGCGGGTGGCCGACGCGCTCAAGCCCCGCACCGGCGCCTACCACGCGATCTGGATTGACGGGGTCCAGCTCGATCTGGACGCCGCCGAGAACAGGCACTTCGTGGACCCGCTCTACGGTCCGAGTTACCTGCCGCGCAAGTTCAAGACCGGCTTTGTCATTCCGCCGGTGAATGACCTGGACATCTTCACCGACGACCTGGGCTTCATCGCCATCATCGAGGACGAGCACCGGGTCGGCTACAACCTGGCGGTGGGCGGCGGCCTGGGGCGCAGTCACGGCAACCAGGCCACCTATCCGCGCCTGGCAGATGTCCTCGGCTTTTTGCCGCCGGACAAGCTGCTGGACGTGGCTCGCGCGGTGCTGACCCTCCACCGCGACTATGGGGACCGGACCGACCGCAAGCACGCCCGCCTCAAGTACGTGGTCCAGGAACGCGGGGTGGACTGGACCCGCGCCGAAATCGAGCGCCGCGTCGGCTGCACGCTCGCGCCCGCCCGGCCGTTCCATTTCCTCCACACCCACGACCTGCTCGGCTGGCACGGGGCGGTGGACGGCACGCGCTTTTTCGGTCTGCACGTCGAGAACGGCCGCATCCTGGACACGCCCCAAAAGCGGATGAAATCGGCCTTGCGTCGGATCGCCGAGCGGTTTCCCGAGCTGGAATTCCGGCTGAGCGGCAACCAGAACGTGATCTTGGCCAAGGTGCCGCCGGCGGCCGAGCCGGAGCTGGACGCGCTGTTGCAGGCGCACGGCATCAACACGCGCCAGCAGGCCACGCCCCTGCACGCCGCGGCCATGGCCTGCGTGGCCCTGCCCACCTGCGGCCTGGCGCTGGCCGAGGCCGAACGTTATCTGCCGGGGCTGATAGACCGGCTGGAAAACCTGCTCGCCGCGGTGGGGCTGCCGGGGGAAGAAATCGTGGTGCGCATGACCGGTTGCCCCAACGGCTGCTCCCGGCCCTACACCGCGGAACTGGCCTTTGTGGGCAAGGCGCCGGGACGTTACCAGGTCTGGGTGGGCGGCAGTGTCGCCGGTACCCGCCTGAACCGCGTCTGGAAGGAGACAGTCAAGGACGCCGAGATCGAGGCCGAGTTGCGCCCGCTCCTCGAACGGTTCCGGGATGAACGCCAGCCCGGGGAACGGTTCGGAGACTGGGCCGCCCGCGTGCTGGGGAACGAAGCGCCGGCCTGAGCCGTGCCTTGACCCGTTTCCCGCCCCCTGTGGAGATTTTCGCCATGACTGCCGAGGAATTGGCCACCTGGAATGTCCAACTGCGCGACCTTTCCGCTCCGGAAATCATCCGCTGGGCCCTGGGCCGCGCGGGTGGTCGGGCCGTGGTTTCGACCAACTTCCGCCCCTACGAGGCCGTGCTGCTGCACCTGGTCACGCGCCAGCAGCCGGACATCCCGGTGCTGTGGGTGGACCACGGTTACAACCGCCCCGCCACCTACCGCCACGCCGAGCAGCTCCGGGCGCTGTTGAAGCTGAACCTGCGCCCCTACCACCCGCGGCTGAGCGCGGCCCATTACGACGCCCTCCACGGCGGCCCGCCCGCCCCGGGCCCCGAGAACGGGGAACGGCGGAAGGCCTTCAGCGCTGTGATGAAGCTGGAGCCCTTCGAGCGCGGCATGCGCGAGCTGGCCCCCACCGTCTGGTTCACCGCCCTGCGCAAGGTGCAGAATCCGCACCGGGCCGGCCTGGACATCCTCGCGCCCGATCCGAACTTCGGCACGCTCAAGGTCAGCCCCCTGTTTTACTGGAGCGACGCGGACCTGGAGGCCTACCTGCGCCAGCACGGCCTGCCCAACGAGTGGGACTACTTCGACCCCGCCAAGGCCGACGAGAAACGGGAGTGCGGCCTGCACGTGGCGTGGGAGCAGTTGGGGTCTGGCGTCTAAGATTTGGGGTCTGGGGATGGCAGCTTGGCCCTGCCCGTGGAAATGGGTGATGCATTTGAAAAATCAGAGGCCTGGAAATCCGCCCGGAGCCTGACCCATCGGGTGTGCGAACTCTGCCGGCAGCCTCCACTCGCGAAGGATTTTGGCTTGTGTGATCAGCTTCGGCGGGCAGCGGTGTCCGTGATGAACAACGTGGCAGAAGGTTGGAAAAGCCTCCATCCGGCAGAGAAGCGCCAGGCGTACAACTACGCCCGGCGTTCCTGTGGCGAAGTCCGGTCCATGAGTTATGTATTGCCGGATAACTGCTTCATCACCGCAGCGGAACATCAGGCGCTGCTGGATTTGGTCTTGCAAACCGGCCGGCTCATCAGCGGATTGCTGCGATCCCTGGACGACCGCCTCTGATTTGCCCAACCCCTCAAGCTCAACTCTCCAGCCGCCCCAGACCCCAAATCCGAGACCCCGGACCCCCAGCACCAGACCCGTTCCCGACATGCCCTCCTACCACCTCGATCACCTCCAACTGCTCGAAGCCGAGGCCCTCCACGTGCTGCGGGAAGTCGCGGCCGAGTTCGAGCGCCCCTGCCTGCTGTTTTCCGGCGGCAAGGACTCGATCTGCCTGCTGCGCCTGGCGGAAAAGGCGTTTCGGCCCTCGGAAATCCCAATGCCGCTGCTGAACATTGACACCGGCCATCACTTCCCGGAATTGAACGAGTTCCGCGACCGCCGCGCCGCCGAACTGGGGGCCCGGCTGATCATCCGCAAGGTCGAGGACGCCATCGCCGCCGGCATCGCCGTGCCCACCCCCGGCGAGGTCAGCCGCAACCGGCTGCAAATCCCCACCCTCCTGGCCGCCATCGAGGAGTTCCGCTTCGATGCCTGCATCGGCGGGGCGCGGCGCGACGAGGAAAAGGCCCGCGCCAAGGAGCGGTTCTTCAGCTTCCGCGACGCCTTTGGCCAGTGGGACCCCAAGAACCAGCGGCCCGAGCTGTGGAACCTTTACAACGCCCGCGTCAACCCCGGCGAGCACATGCGCGTCTTCCCCCTGTCCAACTGGACCGAGCTGGACGTGTGGGAGTACATCCGCCGCGAACGGTTGGAGGTGCCGCGCATTTATTTCAGCCACCCCCGCCGGTGCGTCCGCCGCGGCGGCCAGTGGCTGCCGGTCACCGACCTGCTCCCGCCCAAACCCCACGAGGAGGTCCGTGAACTGGTGGTCCGCGTCCGCACCATCGGCGACATCATCAGCACCGGTCTGGTCGAAAGCCGGGCCGACAGCCTGGACGACATCGTCGCCGAAATCGCCGCCGCCCGCGTGACCGAACGGGGTTCCCGGGCCGACGACAAAACCAGCGAGGCCGCGATGGAGGACCGAAAAAAGGCCGGGTATTTTTGAGGCGGCGCGGCGGCGCCCGAGGTTTTGTCCTTGCCGGCTACGCGGGGGCGCCTGAAGCTGCGCATCAGACCTTGCCAACCAAACCATGAAAATCCTCTGGCTCGGCTTGGGGCTGGCCGGCCTCTTGGCCGGCGCGATGGCGCGCGCCAATGCGGTGCTCGAGTGGAACGCGCTCATGATGCAGGCCATCCGGGCCAGCAACACCGCGCCCACCCTTTCCACCCGCAACCTGGCCATCCTGCACCTGGCCCTTTACGACGCCGTCAATGCCCTGCACGGCGGCTTTCAGCCGTATCGGCCCCAGCCCACGCCGCCCGCCGGGGCTTCCGACCTCGCGGCCGTGGCGGCCGCCGGCCGCGAAATCATGCACGTGCTCTACCCCTCCTTTGATGCCCGCACCGAGGAGCTGTACGCCCTCCAGGCGCGGGCGTTTCCGCCCGGCCCTGCCACCGAGGACGGCCTCGCCGTGGGGCTGACCGCCGCCCGCGGTCTCCTCGCCGAACGCAGCGCCGACGGCTCGAACACCCAGGTGCCGTACATTCCCAGCAATGAGCCGGGGCAGTGGCGGCGCACCCCGCCGTTTTACCGGCCGCCGCTGGACCCGCATTGGCGGTACGTGAAGCTGTTTGCCCTCCCCGAACTCGACCCCTTCGTGCCGCCGCCCCCGCCGGCGCTCGACAGCGAGGAGTACGCCCGCGATTTCAACGAGGTCAAACGCCTGGGCGCCCGCAACAGCCCGATCCGCACCGAGGAGCAGGGCCTCATCGCCGTGTTCTGGTCGGACTTCAGCTACACCGCCATGCCGCCCGGGCACTGGCACGAAATCGCCGCCACCATAGCGGCGCAGGCGCAACTGAACCTGCCGGAGACGACCCGCCTGTTTGCACTGCTGAGCCTGGCCCAGGCCGATGCCGCGATCGTCTGCTGGGAGGCCAAGTACCGCTACAACTTCTGGCGCCCGGTCACCGCCATCCAGCGGGCCGACGAGGACGGCAACCCGCTGACCGAGCCGGACCCCGCTTGGGATCACTACCTGGTCGCGCCCAACTTCCCCGAATACACCAGCGGCCACAGCACCTTCAGCAAGGCCAGCGCCGAGGTGTTGGCCTGGTTTTACGGCACCGATGCCATCACCTTCACCGCCATGTCGGACTCGGTGCCCGGCGTCACCCGCACCTACCACAGCCTGGCTGCCTGCGCGGACGAAGTGGGTATGAGCCGTATCTACGGCGGCATCCATTTTCAGTTTGCCAACCGCGAGGGCAAGCTCAGCGGCGCCCGGGTGGCCCGATACGTGGTGGCCAACTACCTCCTGCCGGACGCCGCCCTGCCGCTGGTGCACATCGAGCAGCATTCCCCCGCCGGCACCCGCCTCCGCCTCCACGGCCACCTGGGCCGGACGTGCGTGCTGGAAGCTTCCACGGACCTGCGGACCTGGTCGCCGATCGCCACCAATGTGGCCGTCGCCGGCGGCTGCCGCGTCGAGGATGCCGCCGCCGGCCCGCACCGCTTTTACCGTGTTGTCGAATACTGACCCCATGACGGCTGCACCCCCGGTCGAACTGCTCCGCTTCAACACCTGCGGCTCGGTGGACGACGGCAAGTCCACCCTCATCGGTCGCCTGCTCTATGACTCGAAGGCGTTGATGGAGGATCAACTGGTGGCGCTCGAGCGGTCGGCCGACCTTGCCGGCGGTGGCCAGGTCAACCTGGCCAACCTCACCGACGGCCTCCGCGCCGAGCGCGAGCAGGGCATCACCATTGACGTGGCCTACCGGTACTTCGCCACGCCGCGGCGCCGGTTCATCATTGCCGATACCCCCGGCCACGTGCAGTACACGCGCAACATGGCCACCGGTGCCTCGACCGCCAATCTGTCCGTGGTCCTGGTGGACGCGCGCAAGGGCGTGGTCGAGCAAAGCCGCCGGCACACCTTCATCGCCGCGTTGCTGGGCATTCCGCACCTGGTCGTGGCGGTGAACAAAATGGACCTGGTGGACTGGAGCGAGACCCGCTTCCTCGAAATCCGCAGCGAGATCGAGGCCTTCCTGCCAAGGCTGGACGTGCTCCAGGACGTGAAGTTCATCCCGATCAGCGCCCTGCATGGTGACAACGTGGTCGAGCCCTCCCACCACACTCCCTGGTACGAAGGGCCCACCCTCCTGGGGCACCTGGAGAGTGTGCACATCGCCAGCGATTACAACCTCGCCCAGTTCCGCTTCCCCGTGCAGTGGGTCAACCGCCCCGAACGCCCGCACGATCCCACCCTGCACGACTTCCGCGGCTCCAGCGGCCAGATCGCCGGCGGCATCGTTCGCCCCGGTCAGAAGGTGGTCGTGCTGCCCGCCGGCCTCCGCACCACCGTGAGCGAGATCTGGACCTACAATGGCCTGCTGCCGGAGGCCTTTTGCCCCCAAAGCGTGACCCTGCGGCTGGCCGACCCGGTGGATTGCAGCCGCGGCGACATGCTGGTGGGCACTGACCACCTGCCCGGCTGCAGCACCGAGCTGGAGGCGCGCGTGGTCTGGATGCATCCGCGTCCCCTGACGCCGGGACGCAAATACCACCTCAAACACACCACCGCCACCTCCCAGGCGGTGGTCACCGCGCTGGACCACAAAATCAACTTCGCAACCCTCGAACCCGAACCAGCCCCCCCGGGCCAGCTCGGGTTGAACGACATCGGCCGCATCCGGCTGCGCACCGCCCGCCCGCTGGTCTTCGACAGTTACCGCGTCAACCGGCTGACCGGCTCGTTCATCCTCATCGAGGAGGGCACCAACCATACCGTGGGCGCCGGTCTGCTCGAACCTCCGCGCGAACAGTGGAAGCCGGAGTTCGAGGACTTCGCCATCTGAGTGCCCGCCCCGGCGGAATCACGGCGGCGGCTGGCCGGGTAAATGGAGGGATTGAGGGCGAAAACTTCAGCCCGCCCGAGCACGGCGCAGCGGAATGCCCCGCCCGCGCCGGCTCAGGCGCGGAGAATCTTCGCCATCGGCCGGCCCCGGGCCAGTTCGTCCACCAGCTTGTCCAGGTAGCGGATTTCGCGCATCAGCGGGTCGGCCACCTCCTCGACCCGAACGCCGCACACCACTCCCTTGATCAGCGTGCGGGCGGGGTTCGGTTGGGGCGCCCGGCTGAAAAAGGTTGCGCAGTCCGTTTGCGCCTCCAACTGCTCGGCCAACTGGGTCGGGCTGTACCCGGTCAGCCAGCAGATGATGGCATCCACCTCAGCCCTCGTGCGTCCCTTCCGTTCGGCCTTGGCCACGTAAAACGGGTACACGCGGGCAAAGCTGGTGGTGAAAAGGCGGTGCGCGGTGCTCATGGGAAGCAGTTCTTTGTGGGCCCCTTCGGGGGCGGCGGCGGGCGCTGCAGCGTCTGGTGAAGGCCGGGGGCTGTTATGGCTGATCTGTCCTCGACTGAAATACAAACGCGTCGTCTGTAGCCTCCACGCGAAGGCCCGCCGGCTGCGCCAGACGCTCCGCGGCCTCAGCCACGGTCACGGTTCTGAGAGGGAGCGTAATCTTCGGGTTTGCCTCGGCCCGGGCCGCGTCAAGCACGACGAAATTGGTTCCAGTTCGTTTGACGTCCTGACGGTGGCCTGCTGCCGGTGGTTTGCGCACCACCTCCCCAAACGCAACGCCGTTCAGCTTGAATTCCCGCAGCGTGATGCTCCTCGCCTTGACGAGCACCCGGGGCGTAGGCGTCCGGGCTTCCGCAGCGGTGGCAAGGGGCGAAATCCTTTTCACAACAAACTCCTAAGCTGCGGCGTCAGCAGCAACGCCACCACGATGATGCTCAGGAACGTGCCAACCGGCAAATACCAAAGGGTCGCAACTCCGCAGCAAAGAACAACCCACCAGCCCGACGGCGGACGCATAACGAAAGCGGCCAAGCCGATGAACCACGCTATGCCCAGGAAAAGGTGGATGCACTTGATGAACGTGCTGCGCGGCTCAAATCCAACCGCAGACACAATGCGTGACCAGGGGCCAAGCTGGCCAGCGCGCGGGCCGGAGGTCGGCGTGACGTAATCTCCGATAACCAAAGCTCGACTGCCATCGAACGTGAGCCAGCCGCCTTGGAACAGGACAAGCGCGATAACACTCCATTTCATTACGTGCATATTGGTTTTGCGCGTGGAGTCACCGAACGGCCCAAGCTCAGCGTCCCGGTGCACGGGACGCCACGATTGCTACCGCGACGCCCCCGCCGGGTTCGCTGCAGCGCATGGTTAGGCCGATGATCGCTCGATGCAGTCATACGCCGGTGTGACGCTGCCTCCGCAACCTGTGCGCTACGAACAGCCCATCAGTGTCGCGCAGATCAAAGGCACCAACTTCACGGCAAAGAAAAGGAGAAGGCCCCATGCACTGGCAGTGGGAAAACTGATGCCGAACACATCCAACACCAAGTAAACCAGCAGGAACGACAAAGCGTAATAGACGACAATTGCTGTCCCGACTGCGGCCGCTGCGGCCAGAATTTTTCGTTTTGTTGTCATGGTGCGAAGCGGCCTAACAGTGATATTGGGACAAAGTCCGATGTTCAAAGACAAAGCCTTGTCCCCCGGTTGCATGGCAGCAACAGGCTGAATCAGGGCGTGTTTGTCAACGGTTTTCTTTTCAGGCTGCCCCTTTTACAGGGGTTTTGGGCCGACGGCACTTTGGGCTGGAAACTGGCCGGTTCAAGACAAGCCGAGTTTGCTTGTGCGTGCCCTTGAAAAGTGCCCAAAGACAAATTGGGAGGGTGTTTGTCCCGTCGGAGAGGTCGCTGGCCCAAAGGCCAAGGCTCCGCGTGACAGGGGCGGCGGATTTGGGGGGCCAAGATTGGGTACCGAGGGCGGTTCGAAGCGGTGGCTGCACGTGGCGGTGCCGGGAGGGCAAGGAGTGGGCCAAGCTTCGGCTGAATGATTTGAAGCTGAATGAATTGCGGCTTTTAACGATCAAAATCTGAACTTCGGTCGTGGCCTCCGGCGCTGAGACAGTTGGCAGCGCCTCCGAATTTTTTCATGCAGGCACCCAGTCGGGGGGCGGATGGTCGGGGGGTGGCTCCAAGCGGGCGGAATGCCCTGAGCGTTGGTTCGCCGTCTGGGGCGCGCCCCGCAGCCTGTTGCACCATGTCCCATGGTGCCGGTCGGACATGGGATCAACCACTTGTCCGTAGTCTGGCGTTGGGGTGGGCTTCAGGGCCGTGGGCGGGAAAAACCTGGCTTTGGGGACCGCGCGGGCCGGGCTGAAGTCGGCACTGATCCATCCCAACCTCAATGGCCTCCAGCGCCCGGTAGGTTTTGATTTTGGCAGGACATTCCTTAGCGACGTCCGGCGACGGGTGCGGGTGAAATCGGGCGCTGGCTGCAAAGCCGGCCAAGGGCAGTCCCGGCTGGGTGCAGCTCTTGGGGAAGCCGCAGCGCTGGTTACCCAACCTGCTGTAGCGCCGATTCCCCAATCGGCG
This sequence comes from Verrucomicrobiales bacterium, assembly GCA_037439785.1. Taxonomy (GTDB): domain Bacteria; phylum Verrucomicrobiota; class Verrucomicrobiia; order Limisphaerales; family J093; genus DSVZ01. The sequence goes on from JBBIVJ010000013.1 coordinate 58,909, forward strand.
GGGCGGGCGAATGCCCGGAGTCTGCGGATTGGGAAACCCGCGAGACAGCAGACGGGAAGTCTGCGCTACCGCAAACCTGGCTCCGGCCAGAAACTGTGATGCGCCCGTCCCGGCAGTCGTTTCCAGCTCCGGCTTGCCTGTTGGGGCAAGGCGTTTATCTTGGACGCGCTCCGCCGTGCTGGTGCGGAGCGAACATGTTGAACGTTCCAAATTCCCCCGTTGGACCCCGTGGCCTGTGTCGTGTCGGGCTGTCGGGGTTGGGCCTGGTTTTGTGGATGGGGCTGCGGGCCGATGTGGCGCCCGCCCAGCCGCCGCCGGAGGCCGGTCAGGCTCCGCCGCCCAAGGTGGCGCACGTCGAGCCGAGCGGGGACCCGCTGCAGGACCTGATCACCTACACCGCCAAATACGACCAGACCGTGCCCTTGCTGGCGGGGGCCTACGACGCGGATGTGACGCGGTTGACCGCGCGGGTGCTGGAAAACATGCATTATTCCCGGCATCCGCTGGACGCGGAGTATGCGGACCGGTTTTTCCAGCGGTACCTGGACCTGCTGGACCCGCAGCGGTTCCATTTCACCCAGGAGGACATCCGGGAATTCGAGAAGTATCGCACGCGGTTGAGCGAGTTGACGCTCCGGCAGGGGGACACGCGGCCGGCGTACGAAGTATTTGCCCGTTACCTGCAGCGGGTGGACCAGCGGGCGACGCTGGTGGCCGAGATGCTCCAGGCCGGGAAGTTCGATTTCTCCACCGCCGAGCGGTACACGCCCTACCGCAAAGACGCGCCGTGGCCGGAGAACCTGGAGGCGGCGCGGGCTTTGTGGCGACAGCATTTGCGCCACGAGTACCTGCTGGAGCTGCTCAACAAAGTCAAACCCGAGGAAATCACCCGCAAACTGGCCCTGCGGTACAAGCGCATGTTGCGGACGCTGGGGGAGTTTGACCGCGAGGACATCCACCAGTTTTACCTCAGCGCGCTGGCCAACGCCTACGACCCGCATTCGGATTACATGGGCAAGGCGCAGCTCGATAACTTCGCCATCAGCATGAAGCTGTCGCTCTTTGGCATCGGGGCGTTGCTGCGCTCGGAGGACGGCTATTGCACGATCGAGAGCCTGACCCCGGGCGGGCCGGCGGCGCGGAGCAAGAAGCTCAAGCCCAAGGACCGGATCATCGCCGTGCAGCAGGAAGGCGGGGAACCGGTGGACGTGGTGGACATGAAGTTGAACAAGGTGGTCGAGATGATCCGGGGGCCGAAAGACACGAAGGTGACCCTGACCATCATCCCGGCCGACGCGGCGGATTCCGCGGAACGCCGCACCGTTACGCTGGTGCGCGACGAGATCAAGCTGGAGGACCAAGCGGCCAAGGCGCGGTTGGTTGAACTGCCCGAGACCGGCAGCCCTGCCCTGCGGGTGGGGGTGATTGACCTGCCGTCGTTTTATTCCAGCTTCGATGTGGGCAGCAAGACCCTCGCCCCCTCTCAGCCGCGCAGCACCACCGAGGATGTCCGCCGGCTGATCCGGAAGCTGGTGGCCGAGGGTGCGTCGGGGCTGATCCTGGACCTGCGGCGCAACGGGGGCGGCTCGCTCGAAGAAGCCATCAAGTTGACGGGACTGTTCATCCGGGAAGGACCGGTGGTGCAGGTGCGTGATGCGGTGGGGGAGGTCATCGTGGAACGGGACACCGACAGCGAGGTGGCCTATGACGGCCCGCTGGTGGTGCTGACCAGCCGGTTCAGCGCCTCGGCCTCCGAAATCCTGGCCGCCGCCCTACAGGATTACGACCGCGCGCTGGTGGTGGGGGACAAATCCACCCACGGCAAGGGCACGGTGCAAACCATCTACGAGCTCAGCCGCCTGACCCGGCGGTTCCCGGACACCTTCAACCCCGGTGCGCTGAAGGTCACCATCCGCAAGTTCTATCGGGCCAACGGTGCCTCGACCCAGCTCCGGGGGATGAGCCCGGACATCGTGCTGCCCTTGGTGAACAACGAAATGGAGGTGGGCGAGGCCAACCAACCCTACGCCCTGCCGTGGGACTCCATCCCGGTGGCCCAGTTCGAGCGGGTGGACCGCGTGGCTGCGCATCTGCCCGAACTGCGCCGGCGCAGCGAAATCCGGCGCGCCACCGACCCCGACTGGGCTTACGTGATGGAAGACATCGAGGCCTACCGCCAGGTGCAGGCCGACCGGAGCCTGTCCTTGAACCTGAACACCCGCCTCAAGGAAAAAGAGGAGCAGGAGGCGCGCAGCAAGGCTCGAAAACAGGATCAACTGGCCCGCGCCAAGGGCCAGGAAAAGGTGTACGAAATCACCCTCAAGCTTGCCGAGGAACCGGGTCTGCCACCGCCGTTGGGAAGTCCGGGAGCCGAAACCGCCTCCACCAACCCAGACGCCGAGGCCATGGCGGCCGCGGCCACGGCTTCCGAAGAAGGGGCGGAAGAGGAAGCCGACGCAGGAGTCAGCCTGGACATCACCCTCAAGGAGGCCAAGCGTTTGTTGGGGGATTTGATCGAATTGAGCCGACAGGCTCCCCGCCCCAGTCCGGTCGCCACGACACGTTGACGGGATTCGATCCAGATTGGAGTGAGCGCGCAGCGGCTCACGTGGCTGGCCGGACTGGGTTCAACGAGGGCTCAACGCTCCAGCCAGGCGAGCCCGAGCTGAATCCATAGCGGCATCGTAATCAACGAGCAGGCCGTTGTGGCAACAACCACCCGCAGGGCAGTGGCCGGATCGCCTCCGTAATGTCGGGTCATCACGATGGGAAAGACCGCAGCCGGCATGGCGGCCTGCAGAAGCATGACCCGCTGCAGCTCCGGCGATACGGGCAACAGTGCCGCGACCAGCAGGAACACCCCCGGCAATACCCCCAGGCGCAAGACCACGGCCAGTCCCATCACCCGTCCACCCCGCGCCACGGCCAGTTCGCCGAGATGGTCTGCGATGGTCGCCCCGATCAACACCATGCCCATCGGGATGGCACACTGCCCCAGCAAATGGGCGGAGCGGTGCAGGAAGGCCGGCACCCCGTCGGCAAACAACGCGTTGATCACCAAGGTAAGTGGAATGGCCAGCACCGGCGGGGTGGCCAGACGTTGCCACCATGTTCCGGCGCGGCTGGCGGACAGCAACATCGCCCCCAAGGTCCACAGGGCCACCTCCACACCCAGGTTGTGCACGAACAAGACCGCCACGGTCTCGCGATCGAACAGGCTCTGGGCCAGCGGGAGCGGAATGTAGCCGTAGTTGTAAACCGCGACGGTGAAGGCAAAAGTGCGTCGTGTCATGCCTTGTTGCTCCGGGACCAGTCTGGCGGCCAGGATGCCCAACCCTGCCCCCAGGCCGACCGTGAAGAAACCCATCAAGGGGGGGATGAGGACGTTGCCAACCTGGCGGACAGCCGTATTGCCCAGCAGGGAGTCAAAAATCAGGCAGGGGATCAGGACGTTGATGGTCAACCGCAGCAGGCTGGCGTCCGCCGTCGCGGTTAACCACTGGAGTCGGCGAAGAATCAGGCCCGCGCCGATGAGGGTGAAAACCGGCAAGACCGCGTCGAGCACGCTGGAAAAATTCTGCATCCGGTTGCCCCAAGCCTAGACAGTTCAAGGCTTCGTCCAAGACCGAAACAGGGGATGTCGCCCGGTCCCGCCGGGAAAGGGAGGGCCACGGTGGACAAAATGCGGCAGCGGCAGGCGTCTCAGCGAGACAGTTTGGCCAGTTCGGGGGGTTCGAAAACCTCCGGGATGCCTGTACGGGGCACGGAAATGACGGGTTGAACGGTTGGCATCGTTATTGCTTTAGATTGGGCCATACCAGCGTCGGGTTTCTGCGACGGAAATCGGCTGAACCCCGCCGCACCTGCGATCAACGCAGGCGCAAAAGGTCCTCTGAGGCCTACTCTCAGCAGCCTGAGCAGTCAGGTTGTTGACCCACCTGGAAATCGTCGCCTGGCGGTCCCGGAAACGGGGCCGCCAGTTCTCTTTTGTCACGGGACGCGACCGGCTTGCCCGGCGGTGGGGACTGGTTCAAAATGCCCGCCATGCCCGCTCCGGTGTTGAGTATCGCCCAGATGCGTGCCTGGGAATCCGCCACCTGGCAGAGCGGTCACCTCGAATCCGAGGTGATCAGTCGTGTGGGCAATTTGTTGGCAGCCAGGCTGATGGAGATGACACGTCCTGGAGATTTCCTCCTGCTGCTCGCCGGCAAGGGACACAATGGGGATGACGTCCGGGCCGTGGTGCCTCACCTCCATGCACGCGAATGGGAATTGATCGAAGTTGAGGAGCCCGCCGTCGCTCGGCAGAAATTGGTCTCCGCCCTGGCGCGAAAGCCGGCATGGATCGTGGACGGATTGTTTGGGATTGGCTTGAACCGTCCCCTCGGGGCGGACTGGGTGGCGTTCGTGGAACAGATTAACGCTTCGCGGCGTCGGGTCCTCGCCGTGGACGTACCATCAGGTTTGAATGCCGACACGGGCGAGGTCATGGGGGCGGCAATACGTGCCCGGATCACCGTGACGTTGGGGGCTGCCAAGGCCGGCCTGCTTCGGCCCGCCGCCTGGGCGTACACGGGGCGGTTGATTGTGGAGCCGGACATCGGGTTGGTCTCTGCGCCTGCCGCGGAGGAGATCGAATGGGTCTTGCCTGACGACTTCGAGGATTCTCCTCCGGAACCTGGCGTGGCAGCCCACAAGGGACAACGAGGTCATGTGCTGATCCTGGCCGGGTCACGGGGGTACCACGGAGCGGCGGTGCTGGCTGCGCAGGCGGCCCAACGGGCACGGCCGGGGCTGATTACCTTGGGCACCTTGCCGGAAGTTTACGGCCCTGTGGCCGGGCAGCTTCAGGCGGTCATGGTGGACGGGTGGTCGGCGGCACTTGCCAAGTTGCCCTCTGTGACCGCTTGCTTGATCGGTCCCGGTCTGGCGTCGGGGAGCGTTCCGGAAGATTTGCGCCAGGCCGCGTGCGGGCTTTGGCGGACGGCCCTGCAACCTGTTGTGGCTGATGCCAGTGCCTTGGACTGGTTACCGGCGGGGGAAGCCAGTGGTAACGGTTTACGGGTTATTACCCCTCACCCCGGTGAAGCGGCGCGGATGCTGGGGCTGACTGCCGCTGCTGTCCAAAGTGACCGGGTGGGAACGCTCAGAGCACTCGCCGGGCAATGGGGGTGTTGGGTGGTGTTGAAGGGATTCCAGACCCTGGTCGGGCGCAATGTCGGGCTGATTGGGGTGAACAGTTCAGGCGACCAAACCATGGCCCAAGGAGGGGTGGGGGATGTTCTGGCAGGGTACCTGACCGGATTGCTTGCACGACCCGAGCTGGCGGCAGACCCCACCACCACCTTGCGCTATGCGGTTTGGCGACACGGCGCGGCGGCAGAGGAACTCGGCTTGCAGCGTCGGAGCTGGACGCCTGAGGAGCTGGTGGCGGCACTGGGTTGAGACAGCGTACAGCTTGCCAGCTCGCCAAGTGTCAGGGAAATAATTACGTGGCAAGGACAAAAAAACAGGGCGGTATCTTTGTGCATCCCTTTCAACGGGTGAGTTTAAGAGACGGAAAGCGCCCCATGTAAAAGACTGCGAAAAAACGTTGACTTCCGAAGTTCGGTTCTTAGGCTTCCCGCCTTGCCGTTGATTCGGCAGGTCCGGGAACCCTCAAAACGGGGGGTAATTTTTACACTCACCGGAAGCAAAGTTGTTTGAAGCGAGACATTTGCCCATGTAGCTCAGTCGGCAGAGCGCGTCCTTGGTAAGGACGAGGTCACCAGTTCAAACCTGGTCATGGGCTCCACCGACAAAGCACACCCCACAACCCGCAGGATACACAATGGCCAAAGAGCAATTCCAACGTACCAAGCCCCACGTCAATGTCGGCACGATTGGCCACATTGACCACGGCAAATCCACCCTGACGGCTGCCATCGTGGCCACGCAGGCACGCAAAGGTCTGGCCACGCCCATCTCTTACGCGGACATCACCAAGGGTGGCACGGTGCGTGACGAAACCAAGACCTTGACCATTGCCATTTCCCACGTGGAATACCAAAGTGACAAGCGGCATTACGCCCACGTGGACTGCCCCGGCCACGCCGACTTCATCAAGAACATGATCACTGGCGCCGCGCAGATGGACGGCGCCATCTTGGTGGTAGATGCCTCCGAGGGCCCCATGCCCCAAACCAAGGAACACGTGCTGCTGGCCCGCCAGGTCGGTGTACCGGCGATCCTGGTTTACCTGAACAAGGTGGACCTGGTGGATGACCCCGAACTGCTGGACCTGGTGGAGATGGAACTTCGGGACCTGCTCAACAAGTACGAATTCCCCGGCGACAAAACCCCCATTATCCGGGGAAGTGCCAAGGCCGCATTGGCAGGTGATCCCCAGGGAGAAGAATCCATCCAGAAACTGTTGGAAGCCGTGGATGAGTTCATCCCGTTGCCGATGCGGGAGGTGGACAAGCCCTTCCTGATGAGCATCGAAGACGTGTTCAACATCGAAGGTCGCGGCACGGTCGTGACCGGGCGTGTTGAGCGTGGCGTCTTGGATCGGATGTCCGAAGTGGAAATCGTGGGTCTGCGGGAAACCCGGAAAACCGTGGTGACCGACATTGAGATGTTCCGCAAGCTCCTCGACAAGGCCCAGGCCGGCGACAACGTGGGGGTGTTGCTGCGCGGCATCAAAAAGGACGAGGTGGAGCGGGGGATGGTACTTGCCAAACCCGGGTCCATCACACCGCACACGCGATTCAAGGCGGAAGTGTACGTCCTGTCCAAGGAGGAAGGCGGACGTCACACGCCGTTCTTCACCAATTACCGTCCCCAGTTCTACTTCCGCACCACCGACGTCACCGGCACCATCACCCTGCCCGAAGGGGTGGAAATGGTGATGCCGGGCGACAACGTCTCGGTCGGGGTGAAGGTGATCGCACCGATCGCGATGGAGAAGGGGCAGCGCTTCGCCATTCGGGAGGGCGGGCGGACCATCGGCGCCGGCCGGGTCTCCGAGGTGCTCGAATAAAGCACTTGCTCCAGGGTGGAAACCCCTTACCATTCAAGCATCAATGCCTGTGGCTTACAGGGCGGTAGCTCAATTGGCAGAGTAGCGGTCTCCAAAACCGTTGGTTGGGGGTTCGAGTCCCTCCCGCCCTGCCAGGCCCTTTCAGGGAGGGGTGGCAGAGTGGTCGAATGCGGCGGTCTTGAAAACCGCTGTGGGTTTTCCCACCGGGGGTTCGAATCCCTCCCCCTCCGCCAAGCCTGAACAATTGTGCGTGACTACATAACACTGGTCTTGTGGGTCCTGGTCGTCGGGGGCGTGTTCCTTTACCTCTGGCGCAAGGGGTACCTGCTGCGTTTGGGGACCTACATTGCCGAGACGCGGGAGGAGCTGCGCAAATGCACGTGGCCCTCGTTGGACGAACTGAAGGGGTCCACGCTGGTGGTCATGATCACCATTGCCATGCTGGCGATCTTCACGGTCCTGTCCGATTTCATCCTCCTGAAGATCATCCGCGGCATCTTGCCCAAACTTTGACTTCCCGGGCACCGACCCACCCCGCCATGCGCAGCCAATGGTTCGTCCTCCACACCCTTTCCGGCCAGGAAATGAAGGTCAAGGAAAGTATTGAAAAACGCCTCAAGGCGGAGGAGATGGGCGACTACATCCACGAGGTGCTGGTCCCCATTGAAAAAGTGGCCGAGGTCCGGGGCGGCAAAAAAACGGTGACCACGCGCAAGCTTTATCCGGGGTACGTCTTCATCCACATGGTGCTGCTGGACGAAAACCAGCGGCTGATCGAAAAGCCGTGGTACTTTATCCGGGAAACCCCGGGCATCATCGGTTTTGTGGGGGGAGACCGCCCCACCCCCACCAGCCAGGAAGAGATTGACCACATCAAGGCTCAAATCTCCGAATCCGAGGAATCCGAGCGTCCGAAGGTCAGCTTCGAGGTGGGCGAGACGGTCAAGATCAACGACGGGCCGTTCCTGAACTTCAATGGTGTAATCGAGGAAGTGGACCCCGAACGCGGCAAGGTGAAGGTAACCGTCAACATCTTTGGCCGGAGCACGCCCGTCGAGCTGGAGTACTGGCAGCTTGAAAAAGTTTGAGGGGACCGACCCCCGCAAGACCAGCAGTCAACCCGCGAGGTAACATGGCAAAGAAGGCAGTTGGGCAGATCAAACTCCAAATTCCGGCAGGTCAGGCCAATCCCGCCCCGCCTGTGGGTCCGGCTTTGGGCCAGCACGGCGTCAACATCATGGCCTTCTGCAAAGAGTTCAACGCCCGGACCAAGGATCAAGCGGGGATGATCGTCCCCGTGGTGATCACGGTCTATCAGGACAAATCGTTCTCCTTCATCACCAAATCCCCGCCGGCCTCGGCGCTGCTGAAAAAGGCGGCCGGCATCGCCAGCGGTTCCAAGGTCCCCAACAAGGACAAGGTGGGCAAAGTGACCCGCAAACAACTGCTGGACATCGTCAAAATCAAGCAGACCGACTTGAATGCCACCTCCGAGGAAGCCGCGCTGCGGATCATTGCCGGCACGGCACGCAGCATGGGCATCGAGGTCGTGGCCTGAACCCAACCGCGGAAGAGCTCCGGCTCGCTACCACCGCCCAGCCTATGCCCAAGAAACCCAGCAAACGCTACCAGAAAGCCCTGGCGCTGCTGGACCCCAACAAGACCTACCCGCTCGCACAGGCGGTGGACCTGTTGGCGTCCTTCCCCCGGGCGCGTTTCAACGAAACCGTCGAACTGGCCTTCCACCTTGGCGTGGACCCGAAGCAATCCGACCAGATGGTCCGCGGCACCGTGCCCTTGCCCCACGGCAGCGGCAAGGCGGTCCGGGTCCTGGTCTTCGCCAAGCCCGGGGAGGCGGCCGAGGCCGCCCGCGCCGCCGGGGCCGAGCATGTGGGCTTCGAGGACCTCATTCAAAAATGCCAGGCAGGATGGACGGACTTTGACGTTGCCATTGCCACGCCCGAGGCCATGACCGAAGTTCGCAAGCTCGGCAAGGTGCTGGGCCCGCGGGGACTCATGCCCAACCCCAAGACCGGAACGGTCACCGAAGACACCGCCAAGGCCGTGCGCGAGGTCAAGGCCGGCCGCGTCGAGTTCAAGGTGGACAAGGCCGGCAACGTCCACGTGCCGACTGGCAAGCTCTCCTTTACCCCCCAGCAAATCCTGGAAAACGCGCGTGCGGTGGTGGACGCCGTGCTGCGTGCCAAGCCGGCCAGCCTCCGGGGGACCTATTTGCGCAATGCCGTCCTTACCAGCACCATGAATCCCGGCATCCCCCTCGACCTCCGCTCCCTCACCAGCGCCAACTGATTTGCCCCATGCGCGCCGAGAAACAATTCCTCACCCTCGAATACCGCCAGCGCCTGGATGCCTCCCCCTACTTCATCGTGGTGGAGTACAAGGGCCTGAACGTGGCGCAATTCCGGGAACTGCGGAACCGCCTTGCCAAAGTGGCGGCGGAGGTCCACGTGGTCAAAAACACCCTCTTCCGCCATGCGGCCAAAGAGGCGGGTCTGGCGGATTTGGGCAGCCTCCTGACCGGGCAGTTGGCGGTGGTCACCGGCCAAAGGGATGTCACCGCCGCCGCCAAGGTGCTCAAGACCTACCAGGCCGAGTTCGACAAACCGCGCATCCAGTTTGGCTGCCTGGGCAACCAGCACCTGGACCGCGGTGCCTTGCTCGCCCTGGCCGAACTGCCCCCACTCGAGGTGCTGCGCGGCCGCCTGCTGGGTCTCTTGCAGGCCCCGGCGGCGCAACTGGTCCGGCTCCTGAACACCCCGGCCACCCAACTGGCGCGGGTGCTTCAGGCCCGCGTCGAAAAAGGCGCGTGAACCGCAACGCTTTCACCCCTGACTGGTCGGGGGCGAAGACCAAACACAACCCACAGTAAATCGTCGGGTCCGCGGGCCGCGGACTGAAAGCTCCCGGAGCCCCGGGAGGCGACGAGACGGAAAGGACAAGCATGGCAGACATCGCAGCATTGGTGGAACAACTGAGCAAACTGACGGTCGTGGAGACCGCGGAGCTCGTGAAGAAACTCGAAGAAGCCTGGGGCGTCACCGCCGCCGCTCCGGTGGCGGTCGCCGCCGCGGGTGCGCCGGCCACGGGTGCGCCAGCCGCCGCCGCGCCCACCGAAGAGGCCCAGACCACCTTCGATGTGATCCTGGCCTCGGTGCCGGCGGACAAGAAGATTGCCGTCATCAAAGCCGTGCGAGAAATCAAGGCCGGCCTGGGTCTGGCCGACGCCAAGAAACTGGTCGAAGAGGCGCCCAAACCGGTGCTGGAAGGGGCCAGCAAGGCGGACGCCGAGGCGGCCAAAAAGAAGCTCGAGGACGCCGGCGCCAAGGCCGAACTCAAGTAAGTTCAAGGCCGCACCGGGGAAAAGCCGCGGGGCTTTTCCCCGGTCGGCCCTGCGGTCGTTCATCACCATCAAGACGACGTCTCACACACGTCCAGATACGTTGTCACCGGGGCCAGCCCCGAGGGGGGACGGTCTTTTTGTGTCGTTGAATCCGGAGCGAACCGTTCGTCAACCTGTGATCCATTCGTGAAGCCTATGCCTGCAAAAGGAACTGAACGCATCTACTTCGGCCGGATCCGCGAGGTCATCCCGCCCCCGAACCTCATCGAAATCCAGAGCGATTCGTACAAGGAATTCCTGCAAGCGGATGTCCCGCCCTCCAAGCGCAAAAACATCGGCCTGCAAGCGGTCTTCACCGAGGTTTTCCCGATCGAAAGCTACGACGGCAAGACGCGCCTGGAGTTCGTCAGCTACGAAATCGGCGAGCCCAAAATCGACTGGCTGGAGTGCCTGTGCGAAGGATTGACCTTCGGGGCTCCTCTCCACGTCAAATTCCGGCTCCGTGAAGAAAACAGCTCCAAGGAGGAGGAGGTGTTCATGGGCGAACTGCCCCTGATGACCCCGCAGGGCACCTTCGTCATCAACGGTGCCGAGCGCGTCATCGTCAGCCAGTTGCATCGCTCCCCGGGCATCGCCTTCGAGGCCACCCCCCACGCCAACGGCAAACTGCTCCACTCCTTCCGGATCATCCCGGACCGCGGCTCCTGGTACGAGGCCCAGTTCGACACCAACGACCTGCTTTACGTGTACCTCGACCGCAAGAAGCGGCGGCGCAAATTTCTCACCACCACCTTCTTCCGGGCGCTGGCCTTCTTGGATGGCGAAACCAAGGGCAAGGACATCGAAAAACACCGCGGACTCGACGAGGATATCATCAAGCTGTTTTACGAAATCCGGGAAGTGACCCTCAAACAGGCCGAGGCCGACAAAGACCTCTCCAACCTTGTTCTCGTCAAGGATATCGAGGACAAGGAAAATGGCATGGTAATCGCCCGCGCCTTTGAGCCCCTGTCCAGGTCCGTCATCCGACAGATTGCCGAAACTGGGGAGACCAAAATCCGCGTCGTGAACACCTCCGCGGACGACGGGCTGATCATCAAGTGCCTCAAAAAAGACCCCGCCCGCAACGAAGATGACGCCCTCAAGGAGATTTACCGCCGCCTTCGGCCGGGCGATCCGCCGACGGCCACCAATGCCCGTGCCCTGATCAAACGGCTGTTTTTCGACCCCAAGCGTTACGACCTCGGCCGGGTGGGACGGTACAAGATCAACCAGAAACTCAACCTTGGGGACAAGGCAGACTCCCGCATCCTCACCAAGCGGGACCTGGTGGAGGCCACCAAGTACCTCATCCGGCTCAAGCGCGGCGACGGCTCGGTGGACGACATTGACCACCTGGGCAGCCGGCGCGTCCGCACCGTGGGCGAGCTGCTGGCCAACCAGTGTCGCGTGGGCCTGGCCCGGACCGAGCGGCTGGTCAAAGAGCGCATGACCCTCTTTGATCAGAGCGTGGACACCATGACCCCGCAGAAGCTCATCAATCCCAAGGCGCTTTCCGCGGTGGTGCGCGACTTCTTTGGGCGCAGCCAGCTCAGCCAGTTCATGGACCAGATCAACCCCCTGGCCGAGCTGACGCACAAGCGGCGGCTCTCCGCCCTGGGACCGGGCGGCTTGTCCCGGGACCGCGCCGGCTTCGAGGTCCGCGACGTCCACCCCTCGCACTACGGCCGCATTTGCCCGATCGAAACCCCGGAAGGCCCCAACATCGGTCTGATCGCCTCCCTGGCGACCTTTGCCCGGGTCAACTATTTCGGTTTCATCGAGACCCCTTACCGCAAGGTGGTTCACGGTCGCGTCACCAACGACATCGACTATTTGACCGCCGACCGGGAGGAGCAGTTCTACATTGCCCAGGCCAATGCCCCCCTTGACGAGAAGGGGCATTTCCAGACCGAGAAGGTCACCTGCCGTTACAGGGGAAACTTTCTGGACGTCGAGCCCGACCGGGTGGAGTACATGGACGTTTCCCCCAAGCAGTTGGTGTCCGTGGCGGCCGGCTTGATTCCCTTCCTCGAGCACGACGACGCCAACCGTGCCCTCATGGGCTCGAACATGCAGCGGCAGGCGGTGCCGTTGCTGGTCACCGAGCCACCGCTGGTGGCCACCGGCCTTGAGGAGCGCGTGGCCCACGACTCCTGCGCGGTCGTCCAGGCCAAGGACTCCGGCAAGGTGGCCTTGGTCACCGCCAACCAGATCATCATCACCCCCGACGGCAAGCTTCCCGAGGGCAAAAAGAAGATCAAACACGACCCCGACGCCGGTGTGTACCTCTATTCCATCCGCAAATTCATGCGCTCCAACGCGGCCACCTGCATCAATCAACGGGCGGTCGTGAAAAAGGGCGACACCGTGCGCAAGGACCAGGTCATCGCCGACGGGCCGTGCACCCACCACGGTGAACTCGCCCTGGGGCGCAACGTGCTGGTCGCCTTCATGCCGTGGAACGGCTACAACTTCGAGGACGCCATCATGATCAGCGAGCGGATCGTGAAGGACGACGTCTTCACCTCCATTCACATCGAGGAATTCGAGGTCAGCGCCCGAGACACCAAGCTCGGCCCCGAGGAAATCACCCGCGACATCCCCAACCTGGGCGAAGAAGCCCTCAAAAACCTCGGCCCGGACGGCGTTATCCGCGTGGGCGCCGAGGTCAAGCCCGGGGACATCCTCGTGGGCAAGATCACCCCCAAGTCCGAGACCGAACTGGCGCCGGAGGAGCGCCTGCTCCGCGCCATCTTCGGCGAGAAGGCGGCCGACGTGAAAGACACCTCGCTGAAGGTCCCCTCCGGCACCTACGGCATCGTCATGGACAAGAAGATTTCCTCCAAGAAGGACACCGACGCCGACAAGGAAAAGGCCCCCGCCAGCAGCGATGCCCGCAAGCACGCCAAGCAGGTCGAGGAGGAATACAAGCGCAAGAACGAGGAACTCCGCGACCAGTTGACCGAGGCGCTGAGCAACATCCTCCTGGGCGAGAAAATCCCGCTGGACGTGGTCAACAGCGAGTCCGGGGAAATCATCATCCCCGCCAACCGCAAGATCACCAAGACCCTCCTCAAGAAACTGGCCCAGGTGTACGACCGCATCGAGATTGATCCTTCGCCCATCCGCAACAAGATCAACGAAATCATCGGCGGCTTCCGCAAGAAGTTCGACGACCTCCAGATGCAGTTCGACGAGGAGAGGGAGCGCGTCGAGTCCGGCGAGGAAACCGACACCGGCATCATCAAGTCGGTCAAGGTGTACATCGCTTCCAAACGCAAGCTCTCCGTGGGCGACAAGATGGCCGGCCGCCACGGCAACAAGGGTGTCGTGGCCAAGATCGTGCCTGAGGAGGACATGCCCTTCCTGGCCGACGGAACCCCGGTGGACATTGTGCTCAACCCCTTGGGCGTGCCCTCCCGCATGAACGTGGGGCAGGTGCTGGAAACCCACCTCGGCTGGGCCGCCCAGGTGCTCGGCCTCAAGTTCTGCACGCCGGTCTTTGATGGTATCAAGGAGGAGGACATCCGCCGCTACCTCCGCGAGGCGGGCAAGCACCAGGAGGCCCGCAAGGAGACCCCGCTGGTCAACGAACATGGCAAGACCGTCCTGTACGACGGACGTACCGGCGAGCCCTTCGACCAGGAAGTGGTGGTCGGCTACATCTACATGATGAAGCTCGGCCACCTGGTGGCGGACAAGATTCACGCCCGGGCCGTCGGTCCGTACTCGCTGGTCACCCAGCAGCCCCTGGGCGGCAAGGCCCAGTACGGCGGCCAGCGCTTCGGAGAAATGGAAGTGTGGGCCATGGAGGCCTACGGCGCGGCCTACACCCTCCAGGAACTGCTCACCGTCAAGTCCGACGATGTCCAGGGCCGCACCCGCATCTACGAGAGCATCGTCAAGGGCGACAACGCCCTCGAGGCCGGCATCCCCGAGTCCTTCAACGTCCTGGTCAAGGAAATGCAGTCCCTGGGCCTGGATGTGAAAGTGGGCTACGCCCATCCCATCGAACAGCCGCCCACCACGGCCGCCAGCGCCGCCAGCCAACTGGGGCTGTTGGGCTGACCTTTCCTCCTGCACCGCCGCCTGTCCGATACGCGCATGAACACCAAAGAAACCACCCGCGAACTGCTGGGCCTGGACAAGGTCAACCAGGTGGACCACGTGGCGATCAGCATCGCCTCGCCCGAAACCATCCGCTCCTGGTCCAAGGGGGAGGTCAAAAACCCCGAGACCATCAACTACCGGACCTTCAAGCCCGAAAAGGGCGGCCTGTTCTGCGAACGCATCTTTGGCCCGGTCAAGGACTGGGAATGCTCCTGCGGCAAGTACAAGCGCATCAAACACCGCGGCGTGGTCTGTGACCGCTGCGGCGTCGAGGTCACCCTCTCCCGCGTCCGCCGCGAGCGCATGGGGCACATTGATCTGGCCGTGCCCGTCTCCCACATCTGGTTCTTCAAGTGCATGCCCTCGCGCATCGGCCTGATGCTGGACATGACCGCACGGGCCCTCGAACGGGTCATTTACTACGAGGACTACATGGTCATTGACCCGGGCAACACCCCCCTCCAGAAGCACCAGTTGCTCAGCGAGACCGAATACCGCGAGGCCCGCGAAACCTACGGCGCCGATGCCTTCGTGGCCAAAATGGGGGCGGAGGCCGTCCGCGATGCCCTCTCCCGCATTGACCTGCAGCAGCACATTGAAGATCTCCAGAAGGCCATGCAGGCCACCAAGAGCAAGCAGAACCGCAAAAAGCTCGCCAAGCGCATCAAGCTCTTCCAGGGCTTCCTCAGCTCCCGTGCCCGCCCGGAATGGATGATCCTGACCGTCCTGCCGGTCATCCCGCCGGACCTCCGGCCCCTGGTCCCCCTGGAGGGCGGCCGGTTTGCCACCTCGGACCTCAACGACCTGTACCGCCGCGTCATCAACCGCAACAACCGGTTGAAAAACCTCCTCCAGCTCAAAACCCCCGAGGTCATCATCCGCAACGAAAAGCGCATGCTCCAGGAGGCGGTGGATGCCCTGTTCGACAACGGCCGCCACGGCCGCGCCGTGACCGGGGCCGGCAACCGCGCCCTCAAGTCCCTATCCGACATGCTCAAGGGCAAGTCGGGTCGCTTCCGCCAGAATCTCCTGGGCAAGCGCGTGGACTACTCCGGCCGCTCCGTCATCGTGATCGGCCCCGAACTCAAGGTCCACCAGTGCGGCCTGCCCAAAAAGATGGCCCTGGTCCTCTTCGAGCCGTTCATCATCCGGCGCCTCAAGGAAAAGGGCCAGGTGCACACCGTCCGCTCCGCCAAGAAGCTTATCGAACGCCAGACCACCGAGGTCTGGGACGTGCTCGAAGAGGTGACCCGGGGCCACCCCGTCCTCCTCAACCGCGCTCCCACCCTCCACCGCCTGTCCGTCCAGGCCTTCGAGCCGGTGCTCATCGAGGGCGAGGCCATCCGCATCCACCCCCTGGTCTGTACCGCCTACAATGCCGACTTCGACGGTGACCAGATGGCCGTGCACGTGCCCCTGTCCGTCGAAGCCCAGTTGGAGGCCCGCCTCCTCATGATGGCGCCCCTGAACCTCTTCAGCCCCTCCTCCGGCCGCCCCATTATGACGCCCACCCAGGACATCACCCTGGGCTGCTACTACCTGACCGCCGAGCCCCGCAAGCCCCGCAAGCCCCGCCAGCGCTTGCGCCTGTTCGGCAGCAAGAGCGAGGTCCTCTTCGCCCACGCCGAGGGCGACGTGGCCACCCATGACCGCATCCTCCTGGCCAACCCCGACCGCGGCCGCAAGACCGTCTTCGGCGACCCCCAGCGCAAGGTCATCGAGACCACCCTCGGCCGGGTCATCTTCAGTGAAATCTGGCCGCCGGAGCTGGGCTTTTTCAACAAGGTCGCCGGCAAGACCCAGCTGGGGGACATCATCTGGAGCTGCTACAAGCACTGCGGCCACGAACAGACCATCCAGAGCCTGGACCGACTCAAGGAGGTCGGCTTCCGCGAGGCCACCCGCGCCGGCGTCTCCATCGGCATCGAAGACATGATCATCCCCAAGGAGAAGGACGAGCAGATCCGCCGCGCCTTCCAGCAGATCGCCGAGGTCGAAAAACAGCACCGCCGCGGCATCATCACCTCCGGCGAACGCTACAACAAGATCGTGGACATCTGGACCCAGTGCACCGACCAGATTTCCAACGTCATGATCCAGACCCTCGAGGCCAACCAGGGCAAGCGCGAATACAACCCCCTGTTCCTCATGGTGGACTCGGGCGCCCGCGGCAACAAAGCCCAGGTCCGCCAACTGGCCGGCCTGCGCGGCCTCATGGCCAAGCCGGACGGCTCGATCATCGAAAAGCCCATCCTGGCCAGCTTCCGCGAGGGGCTCTCGGTCCACGAGTACTTCATCTCCACCCACGGCGCCCGCAAGGGCCTGGCCGACACCGCCCTCAAGACCGCCGATTCCGGCTACATGACCCGCAAACTGGTGGACGTGGCCCAGGACGTCATCATCCGCGAAGAGGACTGCGGCACCACCAACGGCATCTGGGTCCGGGCCATCGAGCAGGGCGACGACGAAATCGTCAAACTCAGCGAACGCATCCTCGGCCGCTTCACCGCCGACGACGTGCCCGACCCGCGCGATGCCACCCGCCTGCTGATCCGTGCCAACGAGTACATTGACGAGGCCCGGGCGCGGGAGATCGAAAACACCGGCGTCGAACGCATCAAGATCCGCTCGGTCCTCACCTGCGAATCCAGGCACGGTGTCTGCATCCACTGCTACGGCCTGAACCTGGCCACCGGCACCCTGGCCAAACTGGGCGAGGCCGTCGGCATCATCGCCGCCCAATCCATCGGCGAGCCGGGCACCCAGTTGACCATGCGCACCTTCCACATCGGCGGCACCGCCTCCCAGGTGTACAAGCTGCCGCAGATTCGGGCCAAGTTTGACGGGCAGGTGCGCTACAACGACCTCCGCACCGTCGAGTTGCAGGATGGCAGCTTCATCGTGCTCAACAAGAACGGCACGGTGTTCATCGTGGACGCCAACGGCCGGGAACTGGAAAACCACCCCGTGGTCATCGGCGCCATTATTTCCGTCCGCGACGGCGACCAGGTCAAGAAGGGCGAGACCTTTGTCCAGTGGGACCCCTACAACGTGCCCATCATCTCGGAAAAGGCCGGCCGCATCCGGTTCCACGACATCATCGAAAACGTCACGATGAAGTCTGTGACCGACGAGACCACCGGCCAGGAGTCCATGGTGGTCATCGAGCACAAGGAAGACCTCCACCCCCAGATTCTGGTCGAGGACGAAAAGGCCGGCACCACCACCGCCAGCTATCCCATCCCCGCCGCCGCCCACATCACCGTCAAGGAGCGCGACAAGATTCTGCCCGGCACCATGCTCGCCAAGACCCCCCGGCACACGGTCAAGACCAAGGACATCACCGGTCTGCCGCGGGTGGCGGAGTTGTTCGAGGCGCGCCGGCCCAAGGACGCGGCGGAGATCGCCAGGATCGCTGGCATCGTGGACTTCGGCGCCACCGTGCGGGGCAAACGCTGCATCACCATCACCGACCCCCAGACCGGCCAGCAGGAAGAGCACCTCATCCCCATCGGCAAGCACGTCATCGTCTTCAAGGGCGACCGCGTGGACAAGGGCCAGCAACTCACCGAGGGCTCGGTCGTGCCGCACGAAATCCTCGAGGTCAGCGGCCCGCAGGAACTGCAGGCGCGCCTGGTCAGCGAAATCCAGGAGGTGTACCGCCTCCAGGGCGTCACCATCAACGACAAACACATCGAGATCATCATCCGCCAGATGCTCCGCAAGGTCCGGATCACCGAGCCGGGCGATACCACCTTCCTGTGGGGCGAGCAGGTGGACAAGCTGGTCTTCGAGGAGGAGAACAAACGCGTGGAGGAGAAGGGCGGCAAGCCCGCCGAGGCACAGCCCGTGCTGCTGGGCATCACCAAGGCCTCGCTCGAAACCGAAAGTTTCCTCAGCGCCGCCTCCTTCCAGGACACCACCCGCGTGCTCACCGAGGCCGCCACCATGGGCAAGGTGGACCACCTGCGCGGCTTCAAGGAAAACGTCATCATGGGCCACATCATCCCGGCCGGCACCGGCTACTCCCGGCACCGGAACATCCGCGTCAAGCCGCTGGTCGAGTTGCCGGCCGAGTCCGAAGCCGAGGTCCCGGTCGGGGAGGTCCCGGCGGTCGAATCCAGCGAACCGGGCGAGCTGTCCCAACTTTGAGCCCCGCCTTCCCGCCAGTCAGGTGGTCGGGGCGACATCCGCTCGGCGTCCCGAGCCCCCTCCCGCGCTGAGCCGTTGTCCGACCCGTTGGCTGGCTGTCTCAGGCTGAGCGGCCAGCCTCGAGCCAATACAGTGCTCGCCGTGGGCGGCGAGGCACGGCTGCGGGAGCTGGAAGTGGGAACAGGCGAGGGAATGCCTGGCGCGTCCGGCAGGATTTGAACCTGCAACCCTCTGATCCGAAGTCAGATGCTCTGTCCAATTGAGCTACGGACGCGCGGGCGAAAAGGGGATGGCGGTCAGTCGGCCCGCACCAGGTCCATGTCCGGCGTGTAGTAAAGGATGCGCCCGCAGTTCGGGCATTGCGCCAGTTCCTCGCCGATCCGGGCCGACAACACGACCTGGGCCGGCAGGCCCACGTGGCAGCCGCCGCAGGCGCCGCGCTCAACGCCCACCACCACCTTGGGCCCTTTGTTGCGGCGCAGCCGCTCGTAGCGGGACAACAGGGCGGCGTCCACGGAGGCGGCCAGGGCGGCCCGGCCGGCGGAACATACCTCGAATTGCCGTTGCAGATTCTGTTCCCGCGTGGCCATCTCGGCCAGCAACCGCTCGGTGTCGCGCCGCACCTCGTCGAGCATCTGGCGGGCGCGGGCCTGTTCCCGGGCGGTCTGGTCCTGTTGCTCCATGATTTCGAGTTGCTGGTCCTCGAGTCGGGCAATATCCGCCCGGCAGGTTTCGATCTCGTGGGCCAGGGCGCGGTATTCCTCGTTGCGCTTGGTTTGGAACTGCTGGAGCGAATACTTTTCGATGAGCTGCTTCCGGGCCTCGACCTCCAGCTCCAGCTTCTTGCGGTCGGCCTCCTGGTGCAGCCCCCGCTGCCGGACCGCCTCGGCCGCCTTCTGCGCCGCCTCGAGCCGGGCACGCGCCGCGGCCCGCTGGGGGGCCAGGGCATCCAGATCCTCGCGCAGCCGCGCCAACTGGCGGTCGCGTTCCTGCAACACCAGCAGTTGTTCAAGGGTCGAAAGCATCCGTTGCAGCCCGCTTGTTTGATGGCACGTTATCGGCCGGGCCGGGGCGCGTCAACGCGCGGGCAGTAAGATTCGCCCGGCCGGCCGCTGGCACAACACACAGACCCGCAGCAATACGGCATGACTCCGCACCTTCTCCGCCGCATCGCCCCGGCCCTCGGCCTGGCGCTGGGCCTGGGCAGTTCCCCCCTCGGCGCAGAACCGACCCGCGAGGCGGACCCCCGCGACCTGGCGCGCCGCCTCAACCAGGCCTTCGTGGCCGTCGCCGACGAAGTGTCGCCCTCGGTCGTGGTCCTGTCCGTGACCCGAAGCCTTGAGGGGGGCGAAGCGGGCGCGGAAGGCGAGGGCCCTTCGTTCTGGGACTGGCTGCCGCGCGAGTTCCGCCGCCGGCTCGAGGAGCCGCGCGGAGGCTCCGAACTCCCCCCCGGCCATCCCCGTACGGTCACCGGCCAGGGCTCCGGCGTCATTTTCCGCGAGGACGGCTTCATCCTCACCAACGGCCACGTCGTCGAAGACGCGGAAAGGGTCCGGGTCCGCCTCCACGACGGCCGCCAGTTCGAGGCCGAGGTGCGCGGGGTGGACCCCCTGTCCGACCTGGCCGTGCTGAAGGTGGATGCGCGCGGCCTGCCGGCGGCCCGGTTTGCCGATTCCGACCGCGTGCGGGTGGGCGAATGGGCCATAGCCATCGGCGCCCCCTTCGAGCTGGATTACAGCGTCACCTTCGGCCACGTCAGCGCCAAGGGCCGTTCCCACCTGCTGCCCGATCCCGTCATGGACCAGGACTTCATCCAGACCGACGCCCAGATCAATCCCGGCAACAGCGGCGGGCCGCTGGTGAACATCGAGGGGGAGGTCATCGGCATCAACACCCTCATCCGCGGCCTGCGCACCGGCATTGGCTTCGCCATCCCCAGCAACCTCGCCCGCGAAGTGGCGGAAAAAATCGCCGCCGAAGGTCGGTTCACCCGCGCCTGGCTGGGCGTCCGAATCGCCGCCCTGGCCGACACCCCCGCCCTCCGCCGCCAGTACCCCGACCTGCGCGACGGTGTGGTGGTGCAGGGGCTGGTCCCCGACGGCCCGGCCGCCCAATCCCGCCTCCGCGTCGGCGACGTGATCACCGCCGTGGAAGGCCGTCCCGTGGCCACCGCCCAGCAACTCCGCCACGCCGTGCGCACCCGCAAGACCGGCTCCACCCTCGTCCTGGACGTCATCCGCGACGGCCAGCCCCTGCAAGTCGAGGTGCGCCCCGAACCGTGGCCGGAGACGACCCAGGTCACTCCCGCCCCCCGCCCGGCGCCGACCTCGCCCGCGGAAACCACGACCCGCGGCATGACCTTGCGCGTCCTGACCCCCGAGCTGGCGCGCGAGCTGGACCTCACCGACACCGAGGGGCTGGTGGTGACGGCGGTCGAGCCCGGCAGCCCGGCGGCCGCGGCCGGCGTCCAGCGCGGCGACCTGCTCACGGCCATCAACCACCATCCCGTCACCACCCTCCGGGACGTCCGTGCCATGCTGCGCCGCCTTCCCGCCGACACCGAGGTGGTCCTCCATCTCCATCGGGGCGGCCATTGCCACAATGTGAGCCTGAAAGAAGCCCCGGAGTAAGCCGCTGGCGGCCGCCACGGCGGCGGTTCCCCACCCCTCAGGGCAGCACCACCAGCCGATAAAAGCGGGTCGCGGCCGTGGCAGGGACCTTGCGCGACACCCGCCGCTCTTCCGCGGTCGCCGGTTCCGTGTGCAGCGGCAACCACACGTCGGCGGGCAGCGCCTCGGTGGCTTCCAGACGGTAGGTGCGGCCGGGGCGGGCGAGAAACTCCAAGCTCAGGTCACCGTCTGCCGTCCGCTCCAGAGTCAGGGCCAGGACACTGCCGGCATTTTGCGGGTCCGTGCCCGCCAGGAATTCGGCACGGTTGTCGGTGCCGTCGCCGTCCGGGTCCGCTCCAGCGTCCGGCTGGCGGGGATCCAGGCCGTGCGCCTGCTCCCAGAGGTCCGGCAGGCCATCCCCATCGCTGTCCGTGTCAGGGCGGACGTTGGCGGCGCCCGGCGTGGGATGGTCCGGGAAACGGCTCACGGTCTCCCCGCCATCGGGCAGGCGTCCTTCCGACACCCCCCGTTCCTGGCGGTCGAAGTCCACCGCGTCCACCAACCGGAAGCGCGCGTCGTACAGCCGCAGCGATTCCCCGTCCCCCTCCAGAGCAAACGGCACGGCGCCGGGTGCCGCGGTTTCCGTGCCCACGGCCTGCCAGACCACCCAACGGCGGGGGCCGATGAAACTCAACGGCGGCACCTGGTGGCGGGCGCGCCGGGTGAGGGCGGGGGAATCGGTCAGCCACAGCCCGCCCAGGGCCACGGGGCGGTCGGCGGGGTTGAACAGCTCGAACCAGTCCGACCCCTCGGGCGGGCGGGCCATCCATTCGTTGAAGCGCAGGTCGTGGGGCGCGGCCAGCACCGCCGGCGGGGCATTGGCGGCGCGGGGGGTGGGGAAGGCCAGCAACTGCCAGGCTTGATCCCCGTCGAGCCCGATGGACTGGCCGGGTATCTGGAAACCGAAGGCCACGCGGTCCACGCTCCGACCGCTCGCGTCGAACAAGACCACCATGCCGCCGACCGGCTCGAGGGCCAGTCCGCTGTGCAAGGGGTCCGCCGGCGCCAGGGAGGGCGCCTGCGCAGGGTTGCAATGCACCAGCAGGAACCGACCAGCCGCCAGACGCGTGCCGGCAGGAAAACGCCACCCCGCTGCGGCGGGGGCCGACGCCGTGGTGCTGACGCCCAGGCCCAGTCCGGACAAGTCGGCATCCTCGCGGCCGGGGTTGAACACTTCCACCCACCCGGCGTCCCCCGCGGCGTCGCGGACCAGGATTTCGTTCAGCACCGGCCCGGTCCATGCCGGCAGGTAATTGGGTGCGCCGGGGCTGGCGCTGACCGGGAACGCCTGCACCGTGGCCTCGCCGTCGGGCAGGCGACCGGCGGCCACTCCGGCGGGCTGCGGCTGCAGCGCGATTTCATCCAGCAGCCGGGTCGCGGCGTCGCGCAAGGCCAACCGGCCGCCGCCGGCCGGCCACGCCAGTTCGAGGTGATCGGGACCCGCCTCGGTGTCCAGCCACAGGCGCACGTGGCCGCCAGCGGCGAGGAAGGATCGGCTGCGCAGCCGGGCGTGGGCCGGGCCGGATTCGAGGTGCACCCCCTCGAGGCTCACCGGCAGGTTGCCGCTGTTGTACAGTTCCAGCCAGGGAGACTCGCCGGGCAACGGTTCGGCCAGCCACTCGTTCAGGCGCAGCGCGGCCGGAGAGCCCACCGGGACGGGCACGTTGGGGGCGCCCGGTGAGGGATGGCACAGTTGCCAGAGCCCCCCCACGCGGCCCAGGGTCAGGTCAGGAAGCTGGAGGCCGAAGCTCAGGGCGTCCACGCGCTGGGTGGCGGCATTGTAGAGGAAGACCGACTCGCCCTGGCGGTCGAGGGCAAAGCCGGTGTGAAGACCGGGGGCCTGAGTGCGCGAGTCGCACCACACCACCAGGAAAGCGCCGGCCGGCAGGCGGGTGCCGGGCGGGAAGACAAAGCGCCGCGGGTCGCTGGTGTCGCTGAGGCTCCAGCCGCCCAGGTCGGCCTCGGCGGGGCCGTGGTTGTGCAACTCGATCCAGTCGGGCCGCGCGTCGCCATCGGGCACGCTGCCGGCGTTGTCGGCCATGACTTCGCTGAGCCCGACCGGGCCGGGTTCCGCCGGCGGGGCGGGGGGCCGTCCCGGCGTGCCGTACACGATCGGACTGGCCTGCCAGTGGGCCGGCGCGTGCGGGTCCGCGCGCGGGTCGGGGATTTCGAGGGTGGGGCCGGTGCCGTCGGGGGCTGCGGGCCAGCCGGCCTCGTCGTCGTAGTGGACGGCCAGGACAGTGTGGCCGGCGCGGTCGCGCAGGGCGAGGCGTTCGCCGCCGTTGGCGAGGTTGCTGCCGAACCAGCCGGCCACCGGCACGCCGGGGTAGCGGGCGGCAAAAGCGGCGGGGTCGGCGCGGTTGGCCAGCACCCAGACCGCGCCGGCGGGCAGGCGGCTGCCGGGGGGAAAGACGAACTCGATGCCGGCGAAGCTGAAGCCGTCCAGGTCCACCGGGGCGGGGCCGAGGTTTTGGAGTTCCACGAACTCGAAGGCCTCGCCGCCGGGCGGGTGGTAGTTGATTTCGGTGAAAGCCAGGGCGGGCCCCAGGCCGGCCACGGTGAAGGTGGCTTCGTGCAGGGCGCTCCAGGTGTCGCCGGCCTGGACGCGGGCCTTGAGGGTGAGCGTGGCGGTCAAGGTCAGCGGGCCGGAGTAGGCGCGGGCGTGGGCCGAGAGGGTGCCGGCATACAGCACGCGGGGGTCGGTGCCGTTGGTGGTGTAGTAGATCACGCCGGTGGGGCCGGGCCGGCGCAGGTGCAGGCGGGTGCCCGGCGGTACCGGGCCGCCGGCGGTGAGGGGGCCGTCGGGGGCTTCCAGGCGGAATTCGGGGGCATCCACCGGCGGGTACAAGCCCGCGTCGCGAAGCTGGGCCAGCACGCGGGTCGTGCGGTTCACGAAGTACGAGCCGACCATCCGCTGGTGCTCGGGCAGCCAGTGGGATTCGCGAGTGTAGAGGGCGTAGGTGCCGTCGCTGTAGGGGTGGACGTCCCGCCGGTAATCGCCCCAGCGGCAGGACTCGGCCACGATGGGCCGGTCCAGCAGGTTGGACCAGTACAGCCAGCGGGCGATGCAGGCCGAGGGGGTCAGGGCCCTGCCGGGGGCGACCAGGTGCCGGTGCGCGCGGTCGGCGAAGTCCAGCCGGTACTGGGCGTTGGCCAGCAGGCGGGTGTGGAGGCCGCTGGGCACATCGCTGCTGGCCACGCGATTGACATCCTCGTTCAACAGGACGCACTCCCCGTCCCAGGGGAAGTACTTGAAGGTGCCGTCGGGAGTGCGAGGGCGGATGGCATGCCAGTTCTTGTTCAGGCCCCAGTCCTGGTGGCCGGCGAAGAAGTGGAGCAGCGTGTAGTCCAGGTGGTGCGGCACGTCCAGCAGCCGCTTCATCTGCTCGTAGGCGGCGTGGTCGGCCAGGTTGGTCAGAGCAAGCAGGGCGTTGTAGGCGGCGGCGGTGCCGGCGCGGAGCTGGCCCTGGTCGTAGGCGTCGTAGTCCTCGTCGCGGCCGCCGTACCAGGCGGCGGCGAAGTGGGCGGTGGGCTGCTCGCTCAGGTCGTAGGTGCCCCAGTACAGGCCGTTGAGGAAGAGATGGACGTAGCGGTTGTGGCTGGCGGGCCGGCCCATGTCGCGAAAGGTGTGTTTGATCCAGGCGTCGCGGGTGCGCGTGGCGCGGCTGCGCTGGTAGGCGCCGTTGCCGTTGTTGGGGGAGTCCGACCAGTGCCGCCAACTGGTGTTGAAGTCCGGCCGGAGGATCAGGTCGTCGAACCGCCGCAGCGGCGATTCGGGAAACAGCGGGAACTCGAGCCGGCCGGGGCCGAAGTCTCCGCGGAAGTTCAACTTGAAGCCGTGCTTGGGATTCTTGCGGGGCTCGCGGCTGGCGTTGCCGTGACCCTCGAGGCCGGCGGTGGTGGCAAAGGCCGTGCGGCCGTCCGGCAGGAACATCTCGACCGAGCAGGGCTGGAGGGGGAAGGCCTTGTTGACGATGTTCGCGGCGTCGTACAGGCCGGTGGGGCCAAACAGGTCTGCCGGGTCCAGCACCAGGGAAAGGAGGGGCAGTTCGAGCAGGCCGTCCCGCAGGCGCTGGAGTTTCACCGGGTCCACCGGCGAGGCGGGGTTGTTCGGGTCGGCGCGCAGGGGGTCCAGGTCCATCTCGTAATCGGCGGGCACGATGTTGCCGGGGAAGCTCGCGTAGGTGCCCCAGGTGGCGGGGAAACCCGGCGGGTCGGCCGGTTGGTGGATCACCTGGTCCAGGAACAGGTAGGTGTGGGTCACCACCCGCGAGGGCAGATGGCCGGGGGCAAAGGCGGCCGCGCGCAGGATGGTGGTGCGCTCGATCCGCAGGGGGCCGGTGTAGGGCTCGCCGCGGTCCGCGGTGGGCTCGCGGCCGTCGCGCGTGTAGCGGAGGGTGGTGCCCGGGAAGGCGGTGGTGAGCCGCAGCGTGAAGGGCTCATCGAACCAGCCGCGCTCCACGCTGAAATGCGGTTCCGGAACCGGCTCGGCCAGGCTGGTGCCGCGGTTGGTCGCGCCGGGCGTGGGGGAGGCAAAGTAGCGCCAGGCCCCGGCGGCATCGCGGCCGTAGGCGACATCCGGGCGCTGTTCCGGGAATGCCGGCGCCAGCTCATCCGCGGGCCGGGGCGGCTGGTCCGGCGGAAACAGGCCGAGGTACTCGCCGGCGGCGTCGAGGCGGAAGGAAGTGTGCAGCGGGGCCGTGGCGCCGGCCGGGCGGCGGTCCTTGCCGGAGGCGAAGACCACGAGGTATTGCCCCGGCGCGAGGGTGCGACCCGGAAACACCCACCGCCCCGGTTGCGCGGGGTCGTCCGTCAGCGACCAGCCCCGCAGGTCCACCGTCGCGGGGCCGGGATTGTACAGCTCGATCCAGTCCTGCGGCTCGTCCTCTTCGTCCCGCAGACCGTTGCGATTGGCGGCCACCACTTCGTTCAGGCGCACGGTCGCGCCGCCGGCGGGGGGGTCCAGGGTGAGCGTCCAGCCCTCGCCGGCAAAGGCATTGGCCGGCTCGGCCAGGTCGCGGATGTCGTGGCCGGGGGTCCAGGCGAACTGCACCGTCCCCGGCGCCAGGGCCTCGAAAACGAACTCGTAGGGGCCTGCGCCGGTGCCGCTCACCGACCGGGCCGGGCGGTGGTTCACGAGCAGGTCCGCGGCGTCCACGCCCCGGACCGGTTCGCTGAAGAGCACGGTCACACTTCCCAGCCGACCCACGCGGACACCGGCCGCGGGAGCCAGTTGACGCAGCGTGGGCGGCGCGGTGTCGCGCAGCGTGTAGAGCCAGGAAGCGCCGGCGTCGCCCTCGGCGAAGCGGTTTCCGCCCAGGTCGTGGATTTCGTGGTTGGCGTTGAAGGACACCGTCACCGGGCCGGGCTCGGGCGGTGCCTGGCGGAAGGTCCAGGTGTCCGCCTCTCCTTCCAGGGCGGCGGCGGGCAGGCCGTTGACCAGCAGGTCTTCGGCCCGCACGCCCAGCACGGGGGTGGTGAACCGGACCGTGATTTCGCCCAGCGCATCGAGTGTTGCTCCGCGCGGCGGCTGGACTTCGGCGACCTGGGGCGGGGCGACCGTGTAGGCCCACGTGGCGCCGGGCGCGGAGGCGTCGAACGGCTCGCCGGCGAGGCTTTGAATCTGATGCTCCGCCCCCCAGGTCACCTGGACCGGGCCGGGCGCGGGGGGCGTCACGGCGAACGTAAAGCGGGTTGCGGCTTCCGCGGCGGAGAGTCCCACCGCCGGCACGCCGTTGAGCAACAGGTCGGCGGCGTCCACGCCGGTGACCGGTTTGCTGAAGGTGACGGTGAGGGTGGACAGCCCGCCGACGGTCGCGCCGGGCGCGGGGTCCACCGCCAGCACGGTGGGCGGTCCCGGGGGCACGAGGGTGGCGGCCAGTTCGAGGTCCAGGTGAAAGTCGCTGCTGGTGAGGTTGCGGTTGAAGGCTTGGACGGCGACGAGGTTGGTGCCGGCGCGCAACAGGCCGGCGGCGGGGACGAAGTTGGTGCTGACCTCGACCGGGGTCGAGCCGATGGCCACGGGCGTGCCCGCGTTGAACGGCTGTTCGCCATCGTTGACGTTGAAGCGCTGAACTTCCCGGCCGTTGATCCAGACGATGAATCCGTCGTCAATCACCTGGCGCAGCCGCAACGCCCCCACCTGGCCGGGGTCGGCGACCACGAACGTGCGGCGCAGGAACAGGGTGGTGTAGCCGTTGCGCATGTCCGTCAGCCGGGTGCCGTTGGTGGCGCCAGTGGCGCCGTAGGAAAAGGGCATCGGTCCCGTGGCCCAGGTCGAGTCATTGAAGGGCGGCAGCCGCCAGGCCGTGGCCGGTGTGGAGGGGGTGTTGGTGCCCTTGACCCAGCGCCAGGAAGCGCCGAAAGGGATCCAGCTTTCCTCGGCGGCCGACGCCGGCGGGAACACGCCTGCCAGCCCCAGTCCCAGGCTGAAGACCAGCCGGGCGAACCGGGCCCCGCGACCCAAACGCGCATCCGGGTTCATGCTTGCCCGAGGATACACCGCCGCCTGGTGACGTTGAACCACAAAGCCGGTTGCGGGACACCAGGCCGACGTGGCAGGAGGGTTGCCGGTCATCCGGCCCGGAGCGGCGGTCGCGCAGATAATGTCGAGCTCGCCGGGAAGGTACTGCGCCTCTTGCGCCCTCGCGGCCGCCACCTCGTCAGGGGTCTCGGGGACGACCTGCGGGGCTCCAACGGATCGCAGATCGTTGCCAGGGCTCCGCCCCGGCTCGGCGGCACCTTCAGCGGGCGGGCTTCCGTTGCGCGGCCGCGGCGCGCAGGGCGTCGAAGTTGCCCTCCTCGCAACAGCGCACAAAGGTTTCAGTGGCCGTTTTGAGGTCTTCCCAGCGGGCGCGAATGCTGCGCGCCTCGGACGGGCTGATCTGGTTGTCCGCCGCCGCCGAGGCCACCACCGCCAACAGGTCGGCAAACTCCTGGACGACCTGGTTGGTGGCCGGGATCAGATCGGGCGGGTGCGGCCAGATCGCCCGGGGGTTGCGGATGAAAAAACCGCCGGCGCGCTGGCAAATCCACTGCACGATCCGGTCGTCCCGGGTGCTGCCCACCAGTTGTTCGATGCGGTCCAGCGGGTTTGCTGCGCCGCTGCCGGTGCCGTCGGCCCGCTCGGCCCACTTGTAAATCAGCGACACTGACAGGCCCAGGTCCCTGGCGATTTGCCTGGCGTTGCCGGCATCGTAAACGGCCCGCAGCAGCTCATGGGATTCCATGCCGTCAGCCTGTCGGCCCCGCCGACCGCTGGCAAGAAGAGGCCGGGGGGATGCCGGAGGGCGGCAGGTCAGCACTGGCTGGCAGCCTGCGGGTGCGCCGATTGCCAATCGGCGAGAGGTGCGTGCACCGGGGCCGGGCCGCGAGCGGCCAGCCCAAGACGCGGCGGCGGGGCTGGAACGGGCAACCTGCCGCCTCTCCGCCGGCTCGGCTTGCACCGGCGGCGACCCTCAGGGGAAGAGGCTGCCGCAGTCACGCGGCGGGGAGGTTGCTGGTGCGCCGGCCCTGCCCGTTTGGCGTTTTCACCCTTTCGGCCTTTCAACTATTGCACCCGCTTCCGGATTCCGCCGCCCTCCCGGTCGGGCGGGGCCTCGGCGGGCGATGAGACGTGGGCGGCCGGTTTCTGGACTGGTCGCAAGGGCAGGGGAGGGCTAGGCTGTCGGGCCGATGTTCGACAACGTGCAGAGCCGATTGGATGCCGCCCACGACAAGCTGGTCCAGTTGCGGAGGTTTCTTTGACGTCCCCGCCCTCGAAAAACGCCTGGCCGAGATCGAGGCCGAGATGGGGCGGGAGACGTTCTGGAACCATCGGGAGAACGCGCAACGCCTGATTGACGAGGCCAACGCCCTCCGCCGCAAGCTGGAGCCGCTGACCAGCGCCGAGAAACAGCTCGACGACCTGCGCGTCTTCCTCGAACTGGCCCGGGCAGAACCCGAGTCCGCCCAGGCTGCCCACCTGGCCGAGTTGGAGCGGGATGCCGGGGCGTTTGCGCAGCGGCTGGACGCGCAGGAGCTGAGCCTGCTGCTCAACGGCCCGCACGATCGCAACAACTGCATCCTCAGCATCAACGCCGGCGCCGGCGGTACCGAGGCGTGTGACTGGGCGGCCATGCTGTTGCGGATGTACCAGCGCTGGGCCGAGTCCCGCGGCTGGGAGGTGGAAATCACGGATGCCCTGCCCGGTGAGGGTGCGGGCCTCAAGAGCGCCACGATGGTCATCCGTGGCGACAACGCCTACGGCTTTGCCAAGGCCGAACGCGGCGTCCACCGCCTGGTCCGCATCTCGCCCTTTGATGCCAACAAACGTCGCCACACCAGCTTCGCCAGCGTGGATGCGATCGCCGAGATCGAGGACAGCGTCGAAATCGTCATCCCCCCCAACGAGCTGCAGATTGACACTTATCGCTCCGGCGGCAAGGGCGGGCAGAACGTCAACAAGGTGGAAACGGCCGTGCGCATCACCCACCTGCCCACCGGCCTGGTGGCCGCCAGCCAGAGCCAGCGGTCCCAGCACCAGAACCGCGCCAACGCCATGAAACTGCTCCTGGCCAAGCTCTACGCCCTGCGCGAAGACCAGAAAAAGGCCGAGCTGGAACGGTTCTACGGCGAGAAGGGCAGCATCGGCTGGGGCAACCAGATTCGCAGCTATGTGCTTCAGCCCTACCGCATGGTCAAGGACCTGCGCACCGGCTGGCAGACCGGCAACACCGACGCCGTGCTGGACGGCGATCTGGATGCCTTCGTCCATGCCTGGCTGCGCGCCGGCTGTCCCACCAAGCGCAAGGCCGGCCTCCAGGAGGAGGAAGACTGACCATGCCCGCCCCCTGCCAACCGCAGCGCGTTGGCCCGGGCCAACCGCGGAAAAACACCCCGGCCTGACCCCTCTCCCCCCGCTGAGCGCATGAGCGACATCCTTGCCACCATCGTGGCCGAAAAGCGCCGGGAAGTGGCCGCCCTGCCCGACGAACCGGTCACCGTCGAATCCCTGCGGCGTGCCGTGGCCGCGCGGGGCGGGGTGCGCGATTTCCTCGGCGCCCTGCGCCGCCCGCGCCGGGGGCCGGTGGCCCTCATTGCCGAGGTCAAAAAGGCCTCGCCCAGCGCCGGGGTGATCCGCCCCGACTTCGATCCCGTCGCCATCGCGCGCCCCTACGAGGCGGCGGGCGCCACCTGCCTGTCGGTGCTGACCGACGAGAAATTCTTTCAGGGCTCGCTGCACGACTTGCGGGCCATCCGCGCCGTGGTGGGGCTGCCCCTGCTGCGCAAGGACTTCATCCTGGACGCCCGGCAGATTCGCGAGGCGATCGAGGCGGGGGCGGACGCCATCCTGCTCATCACCGCCATCCTCGATGACGCCCAACTGCACAGCCTCCACACCCTCGCCTCCGCCGCCGGTCTGGCGGTGCTGGTCGAGGTGCATGACGAGGCCGAGCTGGACCGCGCCCTGGCCCTCCGGGCCCCGCTCATCGGGGTGAACAACCGCGACCTCAAGACCTTCATCGTGGACCTTGCCACCACCGCACGGCTCGCCGCCCGGCTCCGCGCCCACCCCCACGGCGCGAGCGCCCTGCTCGTCGCCGAAAGCGGCATCCACTCCCGCGCGGATGTAGACCGCCTGCACCGGGCCGGGGCCCACGCCATCCTGGTGGGGGAAGCCCTGATGCGGCATCCCGACCTGGTCGCGCGCACGGCGGCCCTGATCGGGTAAGCCCCGCGCGGGGCCGGCAGGTGTGGCCCGTCCCCCCTCGTCGGCGCGGCGTGGCGGCCCTGGCCCGCGCGGGGCGCAGCGGTTTGCCGGCCCGGTAGCATCGCAGGGTAGGAGTTGAGTTGGCCGGTCGGAAACGGCAAGGTGTCGCCGCAACACGAATACACCGATGGACGCGCTCTGGCTGCTGGTGGTGGTGCTGGGGTGGCTGGCCTTCCTCAAGCGGGGGCTGCCGCATTTCAAGGGCTCCGGTTGTGGTTGCGGACGCTGCGGCGTCCCGTCCGCCGAACCGCCGTCGGCTTCCGCCCCGGTCACCCCGCCCCAGCGGACGGGCGGTTCCCCGGCCGCTGCTCCCCCCGCCCGCTCATGACCCGCGACGAAGCCTGGCAACTGCTCACCGAGTACACCCGCTCGGAATCCCTGCGCAAACACGCCCTGGCGGTGGAAGCCGCCCTGCGCCACTACGCGCCCCGGTTTGGCGGTGACCCCGAACTTTGGGGCCAGACCGGGCTGCTGCATGACTTCGACTACGAGCGCTGGCCCGAGCCCCCCGAACACACGCGCGTGGGCGCCCGCATTCTCCGGGAACGCGGCGTGGCGGAGGAGGTGGTCGGTGCCATCCTCGCGCACGCCGAGTGGAACCGGGCCGAGTACCCCCTGGACCGGCCGCTGCGCAAGGCGCTGTTCGCGGTGGACGAACTGTGCGGCTTCATCGTCGCCGTGGCCTACGTGCGGCCGGAGCGGCTGCAGGGGATGACGCCGGCGAGCGTTCGCAAGAAGATGAAGCAAAAATCCTTCGCCGCGGCCGTGAAGCGGGAGGATATCGAGCAGGGCGCGGCCCTGCTGGGGCTGCCGCTGGATGAACACCTCCGGGAGGTCATCACCGCCCTCCAGGGCGTGGCGGGGGAGCTGGGCCTGGCCTGAGCGGCGAGGACCGCTGCGCACGCCTGCCCGCCTTTGCGTGCTTCAACGCTCCAGCTTCAGGAAGTTCGCCAGCAGTTCGCGGCCGTGCTCGGTGAGGATGCTCTCCGGGTGGAACTGCACGCCCCAGACGGGCAGCGTCTTGTGCCGCACCCCCATGATCTCGCCCTCGTCGGTCCACGCGGTAACCTCCAGGCAATCCGGCAGGGACTCACGGCGGATGACCAGCGAGTGGTAACGCGTGGCGGCAAAAGGGTCCGGCAACCCCGCGAACAGGTCGCGGCCGTTGTGGTGGATGGGCGAGGTCTTGCCGTGCATCATCCGGTAATTCACCCCCACCTCCGCGCCGTACACGTGGCCGATACACTGGTGCCCCAGGCAGACCCCCAGGACCGGCACCCGCCCCGCCCAGGTCCGGATGATGTCGTTGGACAGGCCCGATTCCCGCGGCGAGCACGGGCCGGGAGAGATCAGGATGCGCCGGGGGGCCAGGGCCTCGATTTGTTCGAGCGTGATCTGATCGTTGCGATGGATCGCCATCTCCACCCCCATTTCCCCCAGGTACTGGACCAGGTTGAAGGTGAACGAATCGTAGTTGTCTATGACCAGCAGCATGGGCCGGCCGCAAGCTAGCCCGCTGCCGGCCATCTGAAAACCGGCAAACGCACGGCCGGCTCGGGCGCCATCCGCCCGCTCAGCCCTCCTCGCGGGGTGGGCAAGGGCCAGCGCCGGCCGCTGTCGCGCAGACCCGCGCCGCCCGCGGCCGCCCCCAGCGATACCGCCGGCGGCTGAGGCCGGCATAGAGCCGCTCGGCCAGGGGCAAAATGCCCGGCAGCCAGAGCAGCACCGCCAGCGGCGCCAGCACCGGCACACGACAGCCCACAAACCGCAGGCACGCCGCCCCGCGCAGGACCCGGCCGTCGGCCGTCACGCAATGAATCGCCGTGGCCAGATCCTGCGGGGACAATCCCGCCGCCCGCGCTTCCGCGGCGGACCGGGGCACGAGCCGGAAGCGGCCCCACCAGTCCAGCCGGCGCAGCCGCCGCATCTGTCGCGTGCAAAACGCGCAGGCGTCGTCGTAGAAAATGCGGTGCACCCTCTGCGGCATCGTCCCGCGGACAATGGCCGCGCGCCGGGGCGTGGTCAAATCCCCCGCCGGCCGGACCTCTGCCGGCTCCGGTTGCCGGGCGCGCCGCGGCGGCTCACAGTGGGGCCGCCATGCGACCGTTGGCCGACTGCCGCCTTTATGCCTTTGTGGACACCGCCTACCTGCGCGGGCGCGACCCGATCGAACTGGCCCGCCAACTGGCCGGGGGCGGGGCGGACCTGGTGCAGTTGCGCGCCAAGGACTGGCGCCCCGAGCAGGTGGAACGGCTGGCGGAGCGGCTGCTGCCCGTGCTCGAGGCCGCCGGTGTGGGGCTGGTTATCAACGACCATCCCGAAGTCGCCCGGCGCGTCGGCGCGCCGCTCTGTCACCTGGGGCAGGAGGATTTTTTCGACGCGGGCTGGAGGCGGGTGGCGCAACTGCCGGCGGTGGCGGCGGCGCCGGAGCGGTTGCGGGTGGGGTTGAGCACGCACGCGCCGACGCAGGCACAGCGGGCGGTGGCGGCCGGGGCCGCGTACGTGGCCATCGGGCCGGTGCATCCCACGCCCACCAAGCCGGGCCGTCCCGGGGTGGGCCTCGAGTACGTCCGCTGGGCCGCCACGCACCTCGAGTTGCCGTGGTTCGCCATCGGCGGCCTCACCCTGGACAATTTGGACGAGGTGCTTGCCGCCGGCGCGCGGCGAATTTGCGTGGTCTCCGCCATCCTGAACGCGCCGGACGTGGCGGAGGCTTGTCGGGCGTTTCGCCGCCGCCTAGCCTGAACGGGCGGGGGGCCTGTGCACGGTGCCGGTGGATACCGGCCGCGGTGCCGCCCGCCGCCAGTTCCCGGTCATTCCCGGTACCCAAACCAGCATGAGTGTTCTTGTTGTCGGTTCCACGGCCCTGGACTCCATCAAAACCCCCCGCGCGGAGGCCCCCCGGTTGTTGGGCGGCTCGGCCAGCCACGCGGCGCTGGCCGCCAGTTTTTTCGCCCCCGCCCGGCTGGTCGGCGTGGTGGGGCGGGATTTTCCGCGCCGGTACCTGACGTTGTTCCGGCAGCGCGGCATTGACCTGGAGGGCTTGCAGATCGCGGACGGCGCTACTTTCCACTGGGCGGGGGAGTACGAGGCGGACATGAACCGCCGGCGCACGCTGCGGACCGAGCTGGGGGTGTTCGCGCATTTCCAGCCGGTGCTGCCCCCCCGCTACCGCGACACGCCCTACGTGCTGCTGGCCAACATCGCCCCCGCCCTCCAACACCACGTGCTGGACCAGATGCGCCGGCCGCGGTGGGTGGTGGCCGACACCATGGACCTGTGGCTGAACACCGCCCTGCCCGAGCTGCTACGCCTGCTGCGGCGGGTGGACGCGCTGGTGCTCAACGACAGCGAGGCGCGGCAGTTGAGCGGCGAGGACAACCTGCTGCGCGCGGCGCGGCGCATTCACCGGCTGGGGCCGCCGGTGGTCATCATCAAAAAGGGCGAGCACGGGGCGCTGCTCTCCGGTCCGGACGGCCTGTTCCTCTGCCCGGCCTATCCGCTGGGGCGGGTGGTGGACCCCACCGGGGCGGGGGACTCGTTTGCCGGTGGGCTGGTGGGCTACCTGGCGCGCGTGGGAGGGCGGGTGTGCGATCACCTGCGGGCGGCGCTGGTGCAGGGGAGCGTGGTGGCGTCGTTCTGCTGCGAGGGCTTCGGGGTGCGGGGCACGGTGCGGGTTACGCCGGCGGACCTCCGGCATCGCGTGGCGGAGCTGCGACGGTTGTGTCGGGTCGAGTGATCCCGGCGGGGGACCGCCGGTGGCGGCGGGGACGGGGGCGGAGGGCGCGGTCAGGGAGCCGCCGGGGGCGGCGGCGGGGGCGTTTCGCGGTACCAGGGGGTGGCCTGTTCGTAGGCGTGGGCCAGGCGCAGCAGCGTGGCTTCGCCGAAGGGCCGGCCCAGCAACTGCAGACCCACGGGCAGACGCGGGCTGCGGGTGAAGCCGCACGGCACACTCAGGCCGCAGAGACCGGCGAGGTTGCAGGACAGGGTGAAGATGTCCTCGAGGTACATCTGGAGCGGGTCGTCGAGCTTTTCCCCCAGCCGGAAGGCCGGTCCGGGCGTGGTGGGGGTGAGGATGGCGTCCACCTGTTCGAAGGCGCGGAGAAAGTCCCGGCGGATCAGGGTGCGCACCTTCTGGGCGCGCAGGTAGTAGGCGTCGTAGTAGCCGGCACTGAGTACAAAGGTGCCCATCAAGATGCGGCGCTTGACCTCCGGCCCGAAGCCCCGGCCGCGCGTTCGCTCGTACATCTCGAGGGGGTCCGCCCCCTCCACCCGCAGGCCGTAGCGGATGCCGTCGAAGCGCGCCAGGTTGGTGCTGGCCTCGGCCGGGGCGATGATGTAGTAGGCGGCCAGCGCCTGGGGGGTGTGGGGCAGGGAGATGTCCACCGTTTCCGCGCCCAGCCCGCGCAACGTGGCCACCGCCGCCTCGAAAGCTGCGGCCACCTCCGGATGCAGGCCGGGGATGCGGTACTCACGCGGCAGGCCCAGGCGCAGGCCCTGCAACGGCGCGTCCAGGGCGGCCAGGTAATCCGGCACCGGCTCCGGCACGCTGGTGGCGTCGCGCGGGTCGTGCCCGGCCAGGACGCCCAGCAGCAGGGCGGCGTCCCGCACGGTGCGGGTCAGGCAACCGATCTGGTCCAGGGAGGAGGCGTAGGCCACCAGCCCGTAGCGGGAGACGCGGCCGTAGGTGGGTTTGAGGCCGACCACCCCGCAGTGGGCGGCGGGCTGGCGTACCGACCCGCCGGTGTCCGAGCCCAGCGCCGCCGGCACCTCCCCCGCCGCCACCGCCGCGGCCGAGCCGCCAGAGGAGCCGCCGGGGATGCGGGTGAGGTCCCAGGGGTTGCGCGTGGGACCGAAGGCCGAGTTCTCGGTCGAGCTGCCCATGGCGAACTCGTCCAGGTTCAACCGCCCCAGCACCACCGCCCCGGCGGCGCGCAGGCGGGTAATGACCGTGGCGTCGTAGGGCGAAATGAACCCTTCCAGGATGCGCGAGGCGCAGGTCAATGGCTGGCCGCGCACGGCGATGTTGTCCTTGGTCGCCACCGGCAGGCCCAGCAGCGGCTTTTCGGCGGGGGTGACGCCCGCCCGCCGGGCGGCGTCAGCCGCGGCGGCCTGGGCCAGGGCGTCCGCCTCGTCCACATGCAGGAAGGCGTGGAGCGCGCCGTCGTGGCGGCGGATGTGGTCGAGGCAGGCGCGGGTGATTTCGACCGCCGAACACTCCCCGGCGGCCAGCCGGGCGGTCAGTTCCGCGAGGGTGAGCGGGGACAACATGCGGCGGCGGCCTTACTCGATGATTTTCGGCACGCGGAACAGGTCCTGGCTGCGGGCAGGGGCATTGCGCAGGACCTCCTCGAGCGGGAGCGAGGGTTCCACGACGTCAGGGCGGGTGACGTTGACGCGGGGCAGGGCGTGGGCGGTGGGTTCGACGCCGGTGACGTCCACCTCCCGGAGCTGCTCGACGTAGCGGAGCAGGTCGGCCAGTTGGGCGCCGTACCGCGCGGCTTCCTCCTTGGTCAGTTCCAGGCGCGCCAGGCGGGCCACGGCGCGGATGTCGGGCTGGGGGGCACTCATGGGCGGCGGGGCGGTCAGTCCTCGTCAAACTTCGACTTCACCAGGCGCTCGATTTCGGCCACCGCCTGTGCGGCGTCCGGCCCTTCGGCGTGGATGCGGATGCGCGAGCCGGGCCCGGCGGCGAGCATCATCAGGTTCATGATGCTCTTGCCGTTGACGGTCTCGCCGTCTTTCTCGACCTGGATGTCCGAGGCGAACCGGCTCGCCACGCGCACGAACATCGAGGCTGGCCGGGCATGAATGCCCAGTTTGTTGGCCACGACCAGTTCGCGGGTGACGTGTGGTTTCTTGGTTTCGCCCATAAACCGGCGGATTTTTAAGGGAAAGCTTTCCGTCTGGCCAGTGAAACCATGGTGACGGCCGGCGCCCCGGCCTGCGGCCCGCCGCGCCGCCGCCGCCGGAGGCAAAACCTCGCCGGACCCTGGCCGCGGAGAGGTTTGATCTGCGGCGTGGCCTTGCCGGCTAGGCCCGCAGGCGGGAGCGTTTGGCGGCGAGGGCGTGGCGCAGTTCGGGCAAGGGGAGGGTGTTGATGACGTCGGCGGCGGTCAGGCCGCCCTTGCGGGCCACGCCCGCGCCCAGGCGCAGGAAGCCGGTGTGTTCGAAGCGGTGGGCGTCGGGGTTGATGACGCACTTGACGCCCTTGCTCCGCGCGTAGGGCCAGTGCCGCCAGTCCAGGTCGAAGCGGTACGGGTTGCAGTTCAGTTCGATCCAGGTGCCGGTGGCGGCGCAGGCGTCCACCACCGCGGGGAGATTCACCGGGGCCGGCTCGCGGCGCAGGAGCAACCGGCCGGTGGGATGGCCGAGCAGGTGGACGTGCGGGTTTTCGGCGGCGCGGATCAGGCGCCGGGTGTTTTCGGCCTCGGAACTGGCGGGGACGTGGAGGCTGGCCACCACCACGTCCAGTTCGGCCAACAGGTCGTCAGGTAGGTCCAGGCCCTCCCGCAAGATGTCCACCTCGGTGCCGGTGAGCAGGTGGAAGGAGCCGCCGGCGTCAGCCAGGCGGGCGTTGACCTCGCGCACGGCCCGGATTTGGCGCCGCAGTCGGGCGGGGTCCAGGCCGTTGGCCTGGAAGGAGGCGCGAGAGTGGTCGGTGATGGCCCAGTATTGCAGGCCCAGCTCCTCGGCATGGCGGGCGATGTCGGCGAGGCTGTTCCGGCCGTCGCTCCAGTCCGAGTGGTTGTGCAGGGAGCCCTTGAGGTCGGTCCACTCGATGAGCCGGGGGAGGGGGCCGGCCTCGGCGGCGGCGATTTCGCCCAGGTCTTCGCGCAGCTCGGGGGGGATGTAGGCCAGACCGAGCCGGGCGTAGAGTTCCGCCTCGTCCGCGCAGGGGACGCGCAGGGTGGGGTCACGGGTCTCCTCGGTCGAGCGGAACAGGCCGTATTCGTTGAGGCGGAGGCCGCGGGCGATGGCGCGCTGGCGCAGGACGATGTTGTGGGCCTTGCTGCCGGTGAAGTAGGCCAGGGCAAAGGGGAATTCGGCGTCGCTGACCGCGCGCAGGTCGGCCTGCAGGCCGCCGGTCAGGACCACGCTGGCCTTGGTGCCGCCGCGGGCCAGGACGCGTTCGACGCCGGGCTGGCGGGCGAAAAAGTCCAGCACCGGCTCGGGCGCGCGCATGGAGACCACGAAGTCCACGTCGCCGATGGTTTCGCGCCACCGGCGGAGGCTGCCGGCCAGGCTGCAACGGGTCACGGCCGGGTGGGCGCGCAACGCCTCGAGGATCGGCTCGGCCGCCGCGAGCGCGTCGCTGAGCAGGTGCCGCTCGGCGTACTGGCGGCGGTGGGCGATGCCCTCGAGGAGTTTGGCCTGGGTCTTTTCGCCGAAGCCCTCGAGCGCCGCCACCTGGCCCGCGCGGCCGGCAGCTTCAAGCTGGTCCACCGAGTCCACGCCCAGGCGGTCGTACAGGAGCTTGATGCGCTTGGGTCCCAGGCCCGGGATTTGGAGCAGCTCGACCAGGCCGGGGGGGATCGAGGCTTTCAACTCCTCGTAGTAGGGCAGCCGGCCGGTGGTGACCAGGGTGGTGATCTTTTCCTGGAGCGCCTCACCAATGCCCTTGAGGGTGCCGAGACGTTTTTCGGCGACGAGTTTTTCCAGCGGCTCGGCGAGGCCTTCCAGGATGCGGGCGGCGTTGGCATAGGCGCGGCACTTGAACGGGTTTTCGCCCTTGAGTTCGAGCAAGACGCCGATCTCCGCCAGCACGGCGGCCACCTGGTCTTTGTCCATGCCGGCAGCATAACGTCCCGGCCGGGAGCGGCAATCCGGCGCCGGGTCCCGACCAGGTCGGCCGGTATCTTCACTGTGTAGGGCCGCGCTGCGGCGCGGCCGCCGAGGGGCACGCACGACCCCGACGCAGCGGCGCCCTACCGAGGGTGCATCTCCGTTTCTGGCCGTGGCCGCGTAGGCCGGAGCGCCGACTTCCGTTCTGCCATATCGCGAGTTTCCCAACCCGTGGTCCCTCCGCGTTCCCTCACCACGCCGACGGGGAAGTCGGCGATCCCGCAGTTGGGGAAACCGGCGCTACCACCCTGCGAGTGAGCGGCATTCAGGGTGGCTCGGGCGGCAACGGCCGGCTGGTGAGCAGGCCGATGCCCCGTCCCCGCTCGCCCACCGCACAGTAGAACAGGTAGAAGGTGTCGGTCTCCGGCCGGTACACCAGCGCGACCTTGTGCGCGTACTGCCGGTCCAGACTGCTCGGATGGCCGCCGGCTTTGTACAGGGGCTCGGGGTGCGCCTGCCAGTGCACCAGGTCCCGCGAAAATGCCGCCATGATGTGCGCCCCGCCCCGGCCCACCCCGAAGTAGAGCATCGTCCAGTGGTCGCCGTCGCGGAACACCTTGGGGTCGGACGCAAACTCCGCATCGTATCCGCCGGGCCGGTTGCGCACGATCGGATTGGCCGGGTACCGCATCCAGTTCAGCAGGTCGGTCGAGAAGGCCAGGCCGGTCTGCTCCCGGCTGCCGCGGGCGGCGTTGTAGAAGTTGAAGAACCGGCCGCGATGCTCGACCAGCCAGGGCTGGTAGATGCAGTCCCGCTCCCAGTCCCCGCAGTCGGGGTCGTGCACCGAGAGGATCGGCGCCTCCTTCGCCCGCCACCAGCTCAGGCCGTCCTCGCTGCTAGCCACCCCCTCGTAGCCGGGCCGCAACTCGTAGCCACCCTGGCGCGGATAGGCGCCGTACAGGGTCCAGAAGCGGCCCGCGTGGCGCTTGAGCACGCGCGGCGCTTTCAGGTCGTACGACTCGAACAGGTACGCCCCGATCACGCAGCCGCCATGGTCGAATTCGCCCGGCGGACCGAAGCCCATCGCCAGCCGCGGGCGGGTCCAGTCCACGAGGTTCGTGCTCTCGGCCACGAACGAGTTGTAGCCCAGCCCGTTGAAGGCGATGAAGCTCATGAACCACCGGTCCGGCTGGCCGGGCAGCTGGTACACGCAGGGCACGTCCGGATTCGCGAAGTTCTCGTGGCCCGGGATGCGCGGCTGCGCGGGGATGACGTGCTCCGGCCAGTAATGCCAGCCGCGAAACGGCGCCGCCCAGCGCTCCAGCGTCTCGGCCTCGACCGGCTCGGCGGCAAAGCTCGCCGCTGCCGATGCGCCCAGAACCCACACCCCCAGCAGGTGACCGAGTCGCTTCATCGGAGCCCTCCACGTCCTCTGGGGCGGTAAAACACGTGGCGGTCGGCGAAGCCCGGCAACTCGTGTTCACCCACCGGTTCCGCCACCACGTGCCGACCCGGCTCCCGGCAGGCAGGTTCGCTGAGCAGGCACGCCCGGCCGTCGTCGGCTTCGATCACTTTCCGGTACCGGCGGAACCAGCCGCCAAGGAGCACCGCCAGCTCCTCGGCGGGTAGGGACTGGTTCAGGCGGTTCGAGCCGACGATGTCGCCCACCAGCAACCACGCCCGGCTGGGCAACAAGTCCACGCTCGTCGCCTCGGTCAGTTCCGTGGGCGGTGTCGCCGAGGCCGGGACGCCGGCTGGCGAAAGACCAGCTCGAACGGTCCCACCCCGATGCGGTCGCCGTCCGCCAGGCGCATCGGCCGGCTGAACCGGCGGCCGTAGAGGGCGGTGCCGTTGCCGCTGCCTTGGTCCACCCGCCAGTATTCCCCTGCGCCCTTGGGCGTGGAGGATGGCGAGGCGGCGCGAGACGCGATGGTCCGCCAGCGGCTGGTCGTTCTGTGGCGACCGGTCCACGGCACAGTTGCCCCGCAAGGGTACGCGGGCGCCATCGGCGGTCTCCAGCCAGGGCGGGGGCGGGGGTGGGTCGTTCATGCTGGGCGGGGGTGCGGTTCAGGGGCCGGCGCGCAGGCGGTACAAGGCTTCGCCCACCGCCCGGCTGACCGCCACGGTTTCGGCATAGGGCGTGTCCGCCACGTCCACGAAGCCAATCTGGTAGTTTTCCTCGTCGTACACGCGGCCGGTGGTGGGCTCGTCCTGGTATTGGAACCAGTGCGTGCCCACGCACTGCGGGTGCCGCAGCGCCCCCTCGACGTAGCTGCGGTAGGCGGCGGCGCGCTCGGCCTGGTTCGCCACCGGCACCAGACCGGTGTGGAACAGCCCGCGGTCCAGCGCGCCGAAATGAAATTCGCCGATGATCAACGGCACGTCCGCGCCGTCGGGGTTGCGGAAGGCGGCGATGCTGCGCTCGTAGCGGTTGTAGCTGACCACGTCGCAATACTTCGCCGCGGCGGCCGCGGCCCGGGCATTCACCCAGGCAAACCGGCAGCCCAGGTAAAGCTGCCGGGGCGCCACCTCGCGCAACACCTCGCGCACGGTGCGGAAGTAGGTCTCGGCCGTCCGTGTGTAGAAGGCCCGCAGGTCCTCGCCCGCCCGGTTCGGGTCCGGGCGGCTCGTGCTCGCCTGCAAGGCCTCCCAGGAGGCGTGCGCCGTGCCCCAGGCGGCGTTGAGCCGGGCGATGTCGTCGTACTTCGCGCGCAGGTCGTCCAGGAAGGCCCGTTTGGCCGCCTGTTCCGGCGGTGAGGTCAGTGCCGCCAGCGCCAGGGAGAACTCGTCGCCCCACGACAGCTCGTTGTCCGAGAAATACCCCAGGCACCACGGATCGCCAGCGCTCTGGCCCACCTTGGCCGCCGCCGAGCGCCGCAGCGCCGCGGCAAAAGAGGGGTCGAACACGTCCGGAAACTTGCCCCAGTAACCCTCGCTGCCCTCGATCAGCTTCGCCCCGTCGGAGCTGATGGCGTCGGTGTATGGCGTGCGCCGCAGGCGGGTGACGCTCGCGTCCGACCAGTTGCCGATGGTGTTCAGGCCCCAGGCACGCAGGCGCAGGTGGATGACCGGCGGGTAAACGCTCTTCCAGTCCGGACCGTACTTGCGCCGGAGGTTGGCCCCGGCGAAGGAAAAGCACCGCGGCGATCGGCCGGCATAATGGCCCTTGAGCGCGTAGGCCGCGGGGAGGAGGAACTCGGCGAACTCGGGCTGCCGCCACGGCGGGTCCTCGAACCACGCCTCGCGCTCCTCGATGGGCGTGGCATCGAGCATCCGCACGCAGGTGATGCCGTGCGACCAGAACAGCCGGCCCTCCGGGTCCACCAGCCACCAACGCCCGGCGTGTTTCTGCACGCGGAAAAAGCCGGTGGCCTCGAGCTGCGGACCCGCCGCCCAGCCGCCGAAACGATTCCACCCGGCCGCGCGGGTGAAGGCCTCCTCCGCCGCCGGCAGCTCGGCCGCCTCCTGCTCCCGTCGCGCGGCCAGCTCCGCCGCGCTCGAGGTCTTGCCCGGCCAGGTCTTGTGCCGGTACTGGCCGAAGGTGTCCACCAGGGGGAAATACGGGTCCGCGTCGCGGGTCCAGGCGGTGGGCGGGGTGTAGGTGCCCGCGGCGCGCAAGTCGAGCAGCTCGAAGACGTGGTCTTCACCGGGCCGGTTCAGGAAGACCACAAACTGGTTCAGCCGCGCCGGGTCCACCGTATCTTCGCCGCCGGCCTTCACGGGGTAACCGCGCAGGCCGAAGAGCCGCCCGCCCAGGCGGTCGTCGCTGGTGCGTTTGAGGTCCACCCGAATCGTGCCCGTCGCGCCCGGTGCGAGCCGCGTGCTGCCGGTGCGGCAATTCTTCACGCCGTCGGCACCGGGGTTGTCCACCCGCAGGTGCAGCGTGAGGGGCCGCGGGCCGGCGTTGCGGGCGCGCAGTTCGACCGCCGCATACGCGGAAAGGTCCAGCGCGCCCCCCGGCACGGGCAGGGTGACTCCCGGCCAGGGCGCGCGGTGACCGGTCTCCACGCGCAACGCCCCCGCCCCGGCCGCCGGCGTCACGCGGGCGTCCTGGAGGGTCAGCCGGCCGGCGTCGAAGGGCGCGGCGAAGTCGAAGATCACCCGCTCGGCCGCGGCGGTCCGGGCGCAGCCGGCGACGAGGCCAACCACCAGCCAGAGGACAGGGGGAGACTTCATGCGGCGGTTCTCTCAGACCGCCGCCCGCCCGGCAAGCCGGCACGAGGTGCCAGCTTGCCGCGCGGGGTACCTCAGTTTGTTCCACGGGTGGGAGCGCCGAATTCCCCTTCGGCGGGGCGGGGGGACGCGGAGGTCGCGGGTTGGTAAATCCGCCATTCGGCAAACCGGAAGTCGGCGCTCCGGCCAACGCGGCCAAGGCAGGAAACCGAGGCGCGCCCCTTTTACGTGGAGCGCCGGCAAGGCTGCTGGCGCCGCCGCGGAGCCAGCGCCAGCAGCGCTGCCCCGCCCAGCGCCAGCAACGCCCCCGTCGCCGGTTCCGGCACCAGGCAGAAGCTCTGGAGGCCGACCGGATCGTTCGGAGTGCCGGGCGGCATGACCGTTCGCATGGGCACAATGTTCGAGACGCCGTATTTGCCCCCGGCCGAGACAGCTTCCTCAAAGGTGGGGCCGGCATCCGCCTCCCATGCACGTAGCTGCAAGTATGCGAGCGTTTCTGACGAGGTTCCTGGAATGGTCAATACATAACTCGCGAAGTAGCCAGCCGCCCTGCCCGTTCGAAACGGCCGCGCCGCACCCAAAGGACTCAGACTGTCAACCGTGAATCCCACGTAGGCTTGAACCAAGTATGCAGCACCTTCCAACCGGCTTGTACAGTCCGTATCAAAAATGGGGGCGTCGAGGTTCGCCACCGGAACAAAGTTTGAAACTGAAATCTGGCCTTGAGCCCACACTTTCGCGACCAAGGCCAAGCTCAGGAATTTAATACCACCGGCTTTCATGAGGTGCCTCCAAAGTACGGACGTTTGGCTTTGATTCATGGGTTGTTCACCCTTGGCTGTGTGATCCATGCGCCCCACCGATTACTGATTGGGGCGGGATCCGCGTATTCCTGAATGGTCCAGAACGAGTCATCAGTCGGGTCCATGCTGGTGGCCGAATAGTCACCCCAGCGTTCTCCGCCGGTCCAGGCGCCACGGCCGGCCTGGACCAAGCCGAGGCGAGTCATCCAAGTCCCGTTGGCCTTGCGGCCCCGGAAGAACGCGCCGATGTACTCGGTGGCCCGGGACCCGGAAAAGCCCGCGACCAGGTCGCCGGCCGCATTCACGTTCAGCGAGGGGTAGTGGTACCAATAGGGGTTGCTGGCGGCGGGGTCGTAAATCCGGCCGTGGGCCGCGTAGGTCAATCCGCCGCTGCCCACCTGGAGCTTGAACCACTGGATGGCGGAGCGGTCGGCAGTGAAACCGTCGTAGTCACCATCCGTACTGTCCAAGCCCACGTGGTGGCACGTCCAAAGGTACCCATTTCGGATCACCGCGGTCATCAGGAGACTTCCCAAGTTTCCGAGTTCCAAAGCTGTTCCATCTTTGTGTGGCGCC
Organism: Verrucomicrobiales bacterium; assembly: GCA_037439785.1. Taxonomy (GTDB): domain Bacteria; phylum Verrucomicrobiota; class Verrucomicrobiia; order Limisphaerales; family J093; genus DSVZ01. The sequence goes on from JBBIVJ010000013.1 coordinate 103,352, forward strand.
AGCAGGACGCTGTTGGTCCCCGTCTTCTGTGGGATGTCGTAGTAGTCGCGGTACGAGCCGGCTATAGCCTGCCAGCCGCCCACCCACTCGGGATTGGCGCCGTTCCACTGCAGCCGGCGGAAGTAAATCTGACCGCCCAAGTTGCCGCTGGCCGGCCCTTTGGCCACAAACCAGGCATACCCCCCGACCGGGGAGGCATCAAAATTGTACGCCGGTTGAATGCACCATGTGTCCAGTTCCTGCGGCGTGATGACCAAAGGAGGCGGCGGTTGATAGCTCGGGTTGGTGTACACGTCAGGCTTCTTGAACGCCAAGATGCGATACCCAGCCGGGGCATTCGAGGCCTTGATTTGCGTGGACAGGTAAATGCCATTGGCGTCTATGCCGAGAGTCGGGAAGTCCGGTCCCTCGTTCTGGCTCAAGGAGAATGTGTTCGTGTACGGCGGAAGCAGCCAGTTGGCCGCGTCCAGACTGGCGCTGCTGCTCAAACTGACTTTGACCACGACGGTATCCCCATCGGAGTACATGGCCGAGACCACCCACCGCTGGCTGTCGTGGGCATACCAGACGCGCGGGTCCATTGCACTCGGAACGCCCAAGAAGCTGCTGAGCAACTGCTCGCTTATGTGGGTCCCCTTGGTCCGGTCGAACACGGCAATTTTACCATTCGTAGTTGTGGTCAGAAAATGATTCGGTCCGATGGCCCCCATCGTGTCTGGTACGGCTCTGCCGTCGTCTCCGTCCAGTCCCGCAAAGCTTTTCTCCGTGTAAAACGGCGCCTGGGTCAGGGTGCCGGAGATGGTCCCACAGGGGTAGTACGGGTAACCGGGGCAGGTGGTGGGGGTTGTGACGTCGTGCTTTTCCACCTGGTTGAGCACCAGCGTGGCGT